>WFSL01000001.1 GCA_015486015.1 Aquificota bacterium
GCATACTCCGCCAGAAAGAGGGATACACCCAGGGAAAAGGGGATGGTGATAACCAGGGCCAGAAAGGAGGTGACCAGGGTTCCCACTATGAAAGGCAGGGCGCCAAACTCATTGGTGATGGGGTTCCAGACGTCCTTTATCAAAAAGGAGAGACCGAAGGCCTTGATGGAGGGCCAGGACATGATCACCATGGTGACAAATCCGCCTGTGACCAAAAGAAGCACTGCAGTGGCCATGCCCATGGACAGGTATTCGAAGATCTGGTCTACCAGGGTTCCCTTTCTCATGGGGCCAATATAGGTTGGGGAGTATTAAGGGATTGTTAAGGTCTCATCAAAAAAACATGAAGGCACCCCACCCCCATTTTCCCTTGCCCGGGGTGGTCCTCTAAGATAAATGTATAGATACTAATGATTTCTCCAGGGTGGGGGCAATAGACTGATGGTCGTTTCCAAGGGCAAGGGGGGCGCAAGTGACCAAGAAGAGTATTTGTGCGAAGCAGTTATACCCCAAATCTGGACTGATATACGCAATACTGCGTGTATGAACGAGTTATATGACATTGGGGATGAATGCTGGATAAAAAAGTAAATGTTGGAGGAATCAAATATGCAAATGGGTTTCGAAAGATGGGCAGGAGAATACGAAAAAAATTACAGAAAAGATAACGTCTCTATACAATACAGAAGTAATGACGGAAGGATAACAAATGAGTATTCTCCATATTTTGAATCAATTTCCAAGATTTTACGAGACAGGGGATACCTATTAGGAGAGGAATTTATAAGTATTTGTGAGTGGAAGACCAGAAGACAAAGAAATAGGTATCAAGAAAATTCTGAGGAGGACATAAAACACATAACCACTCACATCACAACTATACATCCTACTAAGATAGAAGATCAAGTACATAGTCTGACCTCTCTCAATGGCGTTGGTGTGCCAGTAGCATCAGCCATATTAACCATAATTTTCCCAGAGAATTATTGTGTGTTGGATTATAGAGCATGGAGAGCTCTTCTTTGGGTAATGTCAAAACCATCTAGCTTTAATGACTATATCGAATTCTCAGAAATTATGGACAACTTTAGAAATTATGCATCATTGAGTTCTTATAAGCATTACTTAGAGAAAATTAGAAATATAGCAAGGCAATATCATATGACCCCTCGGAAAATTGAGATGGCGCTGTGGATGTATGATAAAAAGGTGGGAAATTAGATGGATAAGATGAGAAAATTAAAAGCATTCACCCCCCACGCTTCGCAACCTTCGGTTGCTTGCCTCGCTACCGCTCGGTCATATAACAGGTGCGTGTCCGACTTGAGTTATAGTCAAATCTGGTGTATGGCATCTCAGGCGGCCTCCTGCTGAGGAACTTTGTTCTCTGCTATGCCATCTGTAAATTTTACACCCTGTACCACCTCCGGCAGTAGACGGTACCCACGTATCCTCTGCCATCTCTTCTGGGCACTCTGCCCCAGCTTGTAGACCATGGCCAGTATGGTGGCCCTGGATACGCATCCCCTGGTCTTGGCCGTCCTCAGCCTCACCGTGGCAAAGGTGGACTCTATAGGGTTGGTCGTCCTGATGTGCTGCCAGTGCTCCGCAGGAAAATCGTAGAAGGCCAGAAGTTCTTCCCGATCTTTCTGGAGGCACTTCACCGCCTTGGGATACTTGGCCTCATACTTGTCTATGAAAAGGTCAAAAGCCTTGTGGGCTTCTTTCCTGGTATCGGCCATCCAGATCTCGTGCAGGGCCTTCTTCACTTTGGGCTGGATGCTTTTCGGCACCTTGTTGAGCACATTGGCTGTCTTGTGCACCCAGCAGCGGTGCATCCTGGTCTCGGGATACACCCTGGCCAGGGCATTCCAGAATCCCATGGCCCCATCTCCTATGGCCAGCTTGGGGGCTGTGATGAGACCCCGGTATTTTAAGTCCAAAAGCACCTCATACCAGCTCTGCTCCGATTCCCGGTATCCATCTTCTATGGCAAGAAACTCTTTTTCTCCTGTCTCTTTGGCACCGATGATCACCAGGATGCATTGCCTGGCATCATCAGACCTCACGTTGAAGTATATCCCATCAACCCATAGGTACACATACCTCTCTCCGGCAAGATCCCTTCTGCGCCACTCTTCGTATTCCCTCGTCCACTTCTCTTTGAGACGGCTGATGGTAGGCTGGGATAGCCCTCTGGCTTTATCTCCTAAAAGGGCTCCCAGGGCTTCGTGGAAGTCTCCCGTGGAGATGCCCTTGAGATACAGCCAGGGTAATACGTTCTCCACACTCTTTGTCTTTTTGATGTAAGGAGGAAGGAGAGATGAACGGAAGCAGATCCCCGAGCCGCTGCGGTCTCTGGTCCTGGGTACCTGAATCTGTACAGGGCCTAAGCCTGTTAATATCTCCCTGGCGGGTAAGTGGCCATTTCGCACCACAGCCCTGCGGCCTTTGGGATCGTATAGTTGTTCGTATTGTTCCAAAAACACCTCCAATTCAGCCTCTACAGCCTGCAGGAGCAGTTGCTGGGCTCCTTTCCTCAGTAATGCCGTCAGTTCATCCTCAAATTCCGCTGGCTTCTCAATGGATACTGCGCTATCTTTTCTCATGTGGCGTGTCCTCCTTTGCTGAGAGTGTTTTTGCTGATTTCACCTCAGCAGGATACGCCACCTTTTTCAATGAGCCCATACACCAGAAATGGTTATAGCTCGTCCGACTTCGCTAACGCTCCTTCCCAATCCCTCGCTTCGCTCGGAACTTTGGATATGCCCCAGCCGTTATATAAAATGGTGGAAAGGTGATAATATGAAGATAGATATAGAGGAGCTAAAACAGAAAATTCTCCCCATTTTACAACGCTATGGAGTCAAAAGGGCAGGGTTGTTTGGCTCTTATGTTCGAGGGGATATGAGGGAGGATAGCGATATTGATATATTAGTGGAAATCGAGAAGGACATCAGTTTGCTCGACTTTGCAGGTCTTAAACTGGAAATTGAGGAGGCATTAGGGACAAAAGTAGATTTGGTAGAGTACAATACGGTCAAACCTCTTCTTAGAGAGAGGATTTTAAAAGAACAGGTTGTAATTCTATGAAAAGAGACATACGGATATATATTGAGGACATTTTAGAATGCGTTGCGAAAATAGAAGAATACACAAGAGAAATTACCGAAAATGACTTTTATGAGAATACTCAGGTACAGGATGCTGTTTTAAGACGATTGGAGATTATAGGTGAGGCCGTAAAGAATATTCCGCAGGAGTTTAGAGACAGATATCCTGAAATACCATGGAAAAAGATTGCAGGAATGAGAGACATTCTAATTCACGAATACTTTGGGGTAAATTTAAAGCGGACTTGGAAAGTTGTAAAGAGGATATTTTCGACTTGAGGGCAAAAATACTGAAAGTGAAGGAAGAGCTGAAGGAGAACAATGGTTAATAAGATTTGTACCGCCACTTCACATGACAGAGCGTATCTGGCCATGCGCCTTCGGCATTCCGCAAACCATGAACGCACCCCGCTTCTTTTCCAGGGGTGGTTTTAGATAAGGATACAAAGGGGGATAAGACCATGTATGAAAAGGAAATCGAGCATAAAATGCGGGAGCTTCCTGAAGATTTGAGGAGGGAGGTTTTAGATTACGTCGAGTTCCTGCTAAAGAAGTACAAGGGCAAAGAGATTGGGAAGAGGAAGTTTAAGTTCGACTGGGAAGGTGGCTTATCGGAAATACGGGATAAATTTACTTCTATTGAATTGTAACACAAAGCTCTGGAGTGGAGATAATGTTCCTGGTGGATACAAATATATTCCTAGAAATACTTCTGAAACCAGAGATTTATTGAAGGCATTATTCCCAATACCAAACTTCTCTCATTACCGATGGAACTGTATAGAGAGGTTACAAACGTTAGTAAAAGCCTGAATTTAGATTTTGATGACGTTTATCAGTATAGCGTGGCTAAATATTATGGATTGAAATTGGCTACAATGTACAGGGATTTTGAGAGGATAAAAGATGTGGAAATCGTATTCTTATAGGACGTCTCCTAATAGAGCGTATCTGGCTATGCACCTTCGGCATTCCGTAAACCATGAAGGCACCCCAGCCCTATTTTCCCTTGCCCGGGGTGGTCCTTTAAGATAAATGTATAAACACTAATGACTTTGTCCAAGGTGGGGGGCCAATAGACTGATGGTCGTTTGTGAGGGTAAAGGCGGGGAACAAGTGACCAAGAAGACTTGCCCTATTCATGGGAGAAGTATGGAAAAGTATGCTGATGCACATTCGCCAGGCCTCAGTTTCGCCACACGCCCACTGTGGCAAACATAGGGATGTATATGCGAATAGTTCGCATATCTTCCATGTTCGGCAGTGTATCCGAACGGCTCGGGTATGAACGAGTTAGGCGACATTACATGCTGTAGGGGTGGTAAATGATGGAAATTGACCCAAGAAAAAATGGTATTCACTCATTAGCAGAAGCTCTTCGAGCCTTTAAAAAGTTCCACGAAGATCCAAACGATGTCTTTGCTCTAAAAGATTCAATCCTACGAACACATCATGCCTTAGAAACTCTGTTTAAACATATCTTATATCAAATAAATCCTGTATTGTTAGTTGGTGAAAAAATCAAGGTTAAAGAAGTCGTAGAGGGATACAATAAATGGTTTAGAGGAGAAGTGGCAACACCTTTGGATGAGCTATGGACTATAACCCTTGAAGATGCTATTAAACGTCTCCAAGAGCTTAAATTGCTAAAGGAATTAGATGAAAGTGAGCGCGAAGTTTTCCTCAAAGCTATAGGTGAATTAACACAATATAGAAACAGCCTGCAACATTTAGGATTAAGAACTGATCCTGACAGGATAGGGCGAATTTTGGGGGTTGTAATACCCAGAGCAATAGAAGTATTAGAGAGAACGGATTCCCATTTAATAGACGATTTATCTAAAATTATGCCAGAAGCTCCAAATATAATTAATCTTCTTAGGTATAATTACGATAATCTAATTAGAGAAACTATCCAGTTTTTCAAAGGATGCACATTCAACGATCAAACCTTAAGACTGAAGATAATAGACCATGGTAAAGTAGGAGCTCCTCCGTATATGCCTAACTTAATAGCTGAAGGTTTTTTTAATCTTAATCTTGATGTACATGATCTTATAGGATTTGGATCGGGGGGTAAAGGTCCATATAAGGCTGAAGTACGTATGAGTCAACCCAATTTTAAAGAAGATAGAAAGCTTCCAAATCATGGGATTGCAGAAGGGTCGCTGGAATTTGAAGCAGATATAAAGGTTGATAAAGCTAAAGGGTATTTGATCTTACCAAACGCTGAAGAAAAGATACCAGTATTGAGAGATTTGGTAGTTATAATTAAAGCTCATCTTGATTACAATGCAGAGGCTTTAATGACAGATTGGCATTACGATTGTATGAGAATTCTTCAAGCAAAAGGAGAACTAAATGTCAATCTTACTTCAGTTCCAAAAGGCTATAAAAGTGAAGAAATTGAATTGATTGGACGGTATCAATCAACCTTAAATGAAGAAAATGCATCTTTTAGACTCCATGCTTTCCTTGAACCTGATGGCTCTTTAAAGGATGGGCCAATACATTTAGAATGGATTATGAATACCATGGGAGATGTTGAATTTATATGAATGTCTATGTAACGTCGCCTAACAGGTGCATATCCGACTTTGCTGACGCTTCGTTCAAATTCCTCGCTCCGCTCAGAACTTCGAATATGCCCGGAACGTTAAGCGACAAGCAGAAAAACAGAAATAGATATTTGAGATATCAATGAATGGTGAAATTATGGAGATAAAGGAGTTGCTTGAAGAACTTAAAAAAGAAATTGAAAAGCTATATGGTGACAGATTAAAGAAAATTATACTTTATGGATCACATGCGAGGGGTGATTTTACTGAAAAATCAGATATAGATTTACTAATCGTTCTTAAAGGCAAAGTAGTTCCTGGAAGAGAAATTGATAGGATGATTGATATAATTACAGAAATAAACCTGAAATATGGTGTGCTAATATCAGTTTATCCGGTTTCGGAGGAAGACTACAAAAAGGTTAACAGTCCACTGCTCATAAATGTGCGAAGAGAAGGCGTGCAAGCATGAAAGAGATAAAATCTTTGATAGAGAGAGCGGAGAAATACCTAAGGAGTGCTGAAGTACTTCTTGGGGAAGAGGACTACGAATCTTCTGTTTCAAGAACATACTATGCTATGTTTTATTCGGCACAAGCCATGCTGCTTACAAAGAATTTATCATTTTCATCTCACAAAGGCGTAATCTCTGCTTTTGGAGAACATTTTGTAAAAACAGGTGTTTTCCCAAAGGAGATGGGCAGAGAACTAAACAGAGCATTTGAGAAAAGACAATTAGGAGATTACGAATACACTTTCGTGATATCGAGGGCGGAAGCAGAAGAAATGCTTGAGAGTGGAAAGAAGTTTTTGGAAAGAATAGTCAAACATTTAAAGGAGAAAAAGATACTATGAAATACTGTTTGTCGCCTAACAGAGCTTATCTGGCTTCGTGTCTTCGTCACTCCGTCCAGATCCTGCTCCGCAAACTTCAGATACCCACTGGACGTTATGTGCTTTGACACTATAAATTTGGAATTTGGGCTTCAGGTCGAGGTTTTGAGGGGATACTGGCCTCCCCTTTAAAGGGGGAGGCCAGGTGGAAAGGAGCTGTTTATTTGATTAATGGCCTTCCGTCGTAGGTGACGGATCTTAGGATTCTCTCGTCCGCCGCCACCGCCGCTTTGGGGAGTTTCCCATAGAGGAGGGGCTCGTTGTATCTCTGGGCATCATGGATGCACCACCACAGCAGATCTACCAGGGCCCTGGCCCTGGCCTTGCTCCTGCCAGAGTAGTGTTGCTCCTTGTAGAGGATGATCCAGGTGAAGCCGCTGATGGGATACCCATCGGGGGCGTTGGTGTTGGTGATGGAGACCCTTGTGTCTGGAGGCAGGGGCACATTGGCCGCGGCAGAGACAGAGGCCAGGGAAGGCTTGATGAACCTGCCCGACTTGTTCTGGAGCATGGCCACCGGCAGGTGGTTCTGTACCGCATAGGCCAGCTCTACGTAACCCACGGCGCCGGGGATCTGAGTGATGAGGCCGGCAACTCCTGGATTACCCTTGCCCCCCAGACCCACAGGCCAGTTTACGCTCTTGCCCCTGCCCACCTTCTGGGCCCACTCTTTGCTCACCTTGGTGAGGTAGTCGGTGAAGATATTGGTGGTGCCCGAGCCGTCAGAGCGGTGGACCACTACGATATTCATTGGGGGCAGATTCACTCCGGGGTTGAGCTTGACCATGGCAGGGTCGTTCCACTTTTTGATTTTACCCAGGAATATTCCGGCCAGGATATCAGGGGTGAGTCTTAGGGTGGGCTTTCCAGGCAGGTTATAGGCAACGACAACAGCACCCAGGGTGGTGGGGATGTGGAGGATCTTGCCAGGGGCCTTGGCCATCTCTTGGTCGCTCATGAAGGCGTCTGTTCCGCCAAAATCCACTGTCCTGCTCAAGAGCTGTCTGATGCCCCCTCCAGAACCTATGGCCTGGTAGTTGATCTTGATGCCCGTCTTCTTGTGGTAGACGTCGAACCACTTGGAGTAGAGGGGATAGGGGAAAGTGGCTCCAGCACCTAAGAGGGTTTTCACCCCTTTTGCCTCCGCCCTGGTGCCTCCCACCAAGGGCAAGAGCAGAGCAACAGCCAGCGCCATGATTGCCAGTTTTTTCATTACCTTCCTCATTTTAACCTCCTTAGGAATAATGTGTTTTTAGACCCCTATGGGGCTTAGATCTTTTGATTCTGCTAACAGGGAGCATGCATCCTTTGCGGATAGATCCACCTTCTCTATGGCGAAGATAGAATCCTTCCCACTCACCTCGATGCAGAAGAAGGACTGACCCATTCTCCCCTTTACTCGGGTGGTGGTTGCCGTGCCTGCGCTGATGAAGAAACTGGTCTCCAGCCTCCAGGACCAGGGAACATGCTTGTGGCCGGAGAGGGCCAGATGAACCCCAGCTTCGGCGATGATCTTCAGCACGTCCCCTGCATCCACCGGAATGTTACGCTCCCTGCCTGTGCCGGGTATGGGCAGCAGGTGATGGTGGATGGCGAATATCTTGAAGCCGTCTCTGTGAAAGACATCCTCCACGAGCTGGTAGTTCTCCATCCAGTTACCTCCTTTCTCTTATTTGCGGGAAATATACTCCGGGAAATATGAAGGAAGTGAAAAGAAAAGATTAAGTTTTTCTTTATGTGGACCTTGGAAAACCTGGAGCTGTAGTCAAATTTGGTGTATAGCATCTCAGGCGGCTTCCTTACCTGGATCAGACCCTTCTTCTTGCCGGCTTTCCGTGAGTGCAACCGACACCAACCCCCTTGACATGTATGTCTTATAGTGTATTTATTATGTATGAAATCCTAAGGAGGCTGAAATGAAGGTGTTGGAGAAGAAAACCTTCCGGTTAAGGGGAAAAGAGATCACTATCAGTCCAGAGGAGGCGTGTGCCCTGATGGAAGCTACAAATGGAATCACAAGCAAGGGTAAAAACCCGAAGTATTTTGTTGTGGTAGGAAAGAAGAAGGTACCAGTAAAAAGTGCATTAGAGAGCATTGTGAGAGCAAAGGGAATCAACCTCACTGTTCTTGACTTCACTACTCAGGACGCTGTCAGGATTCTCAGAAAGCTTGGTTTCCTTATCGTCAAGGGCAAATGCAAAAGGGAAGCACTAAGACGCTACATAGGCGCTTTGTCCATAGAGGGGAACGCTGTCAAAGACAAGGAGAAGGCTTACAATGATCCTGTTTGACACCTCTTTTATCGTTGCTCTGCTTAACAAAAAAGACATTTTTCACAGCCAAGCCAAAGAAGTTTTTGAAAAAATATCTGATGAGAAGGATTTAGCCGTCCACTACCTGGTGATGCAAGAAACCTATACAGTCATGTGTAGGAAAGCTGTCGAACGAGCTCACAGCATAAAAGAGATTTTCTCGACCCTCGAAGGGTTCTTCGGTGAAATAGGTATTATAAGCAGTTTACCTGACGAAGGAGAGATCATATCCATCATGAAAGGGAGCAAGTGCGGTCTAAGCTACGTGGATGCTGTGCTGGCACACCTAAACAAGAAAACTGGGTTCGAGGTGCTCACCTTTGACAAGAAGCTCATAGGGCACCTATCTCCTCTCTAAGAGTCTGTCGGACTTGTCTTGAAAAGTCCAAGAGGCAAAAGTAAGGAATGTCAAATGTTGAGACCTGACACCTAAGTGCCGGAGGTGGGATTCGAACCCACACGGGCGCAGAACCCGGGGGATTTTGAGTCCCCTGCGTCTCCCAGTTCCGCCACTCCGGCAGTCGACAGTGGAGTTTATAAATGCCGGCCTCATTAAGGTCAAGAGAGCCGCAAGCCATAAAAGATACTGCATCAATCGGTCTATCTCATGTTATAGACAAACCCAATTCAATGAGGTATTTAAAAGCAACATGAAAGGATTGAGACTCAATAGGAGTGGGAAAACAGTAGGGCTGCTTCTGATGTTCGCTGTGACCGCCGCATGTGCAGGGAGAGTTACACCGACGGGCGTGGGACAACATGCTGCCTTCTATGCAGTGAGTAAGATGGGGCCGAGATACAGCGAGTTTATATATGACGTGGATCAAGCCGTTGCTGGGTCAGAGAGATTACTCTGGCACTCGCTTAAGGAAACCGTGGCCCCTTCTGGAGATCCCGTCCCCCCATTGGAAGAGGATGGATTCCAGCCCCATGGGGTCAGCGATGAGAAGGTTCACCAACGCCCAGATGAGGTGCTTTACAGAGAAGCCTGGCTGTTATTAAAGGAGGGAAACCTCATCCAAGCCTTTGAAAAATTTACCATGTTAGCAGAGCTCTTTCCCAACTCAAAGTTGGCCGATAATGCCCTTTACTGGGCAGGGGAGTGTTGCTATGCCCGCGAGCAACTCGGCGAGGCGCTCCATTTCTTTCAAAGGGTGATCGTTGAATACCCCATGGGGAACAAGGTGCCTGACGCTATGCTGAAGATGGCGTATATTTACCTCCATCAGGGAAAAAGGACGGCCGGTATGGCTTTACTCCATCAGATCGTCACTGATTACCCTCACCATCCGGCTGCTGTGAAGGCCCTATCCCGCCTTTCACTTGAAGAGCAGGGGATTGCATGTAATTGAAGTGACACCTGGTTGAAGTTTCCTCTTTACTCGTTTAACTAAGGTGTGGCGATGAGGTCCGCCCTTAACTGCCTTAGCGGCTGATGACCTCTACCTCAGGACCCAAGAGGTGAGAGGATGCAGGCGCAAAAGCCGCGAGGCAAAGAGGGAAACCCAGAGGAGAAAACTAAGCTAAAAGAAGTTTTACGATATGTGCTCTCCCTATCTAAGTCAACAGGGGGGTTCGCCTATGCCAAGACCATCCCCCCGGGAATAGAGGACACATACTTCGCCATCAGGACGCTGGAGGCCATAGGGTACAGGGGAGGTCATCATGCAACCACAAGGTGGCTCCGAAGAGAGCCTTGGATCCCAGATCCCACAGGCCGAGTACTCTACTTCCGCATAGCCCTTCACTTGAGGCTGGGTATTGAGGTCCCGTGGGAGATGATAAAAGAGGAGATCACAAGGTTTCTCCCAAAGCTCCAAGGGAACCCTCAGAAGCTGGACTTCTTGGGAAGGATCACAGCGATGGCCAGGAAACACCACAGGGCATGGGGAGAGATAGAAACCCTCCTGGAAGGGGAGGCCTACAAGGCCAACCTCTCTATATCCCCCAAGGATACCTTACAAAAACTTTGGAGAAAGTATAGGGTACATGTTCAATATCGCCGTCCTTTAGACCTTTTATCGCTAAGTACCTTTTTGAAGCTCTCCCAAAATCCCGATGGGGGGTTCGGCTGCAAGCCCCACACTACCTCCTTTTTGGAGCATACCTACTTTGCCTATAGGCTCTTTGCAGAGCTAAGGATGGACCCTCCCAATAAGGAGGTAACAAAGGCCTTTATACTCAACTGCCAGAGCAAAAGAGGCGGGTTTGCCAGGGCCCCAGGGGGCGTTCCGTTCTTGGACACAACCTTCTATGGGATACGGGTCTTGGAGATGTTAGAAGGATACTGCCCTTTAGAACCTTAGCGCCTTAAGATGCATGCCTTGAGTACCTAACATGTAAAAAAATGGCCACAATGAGCGTTAGCAGGGTTGTGCCGTTTGCACAAATTATTATTAGATCTCTAAGATGAACACCGTATAGCATCCAAAGAAAAACACCAATGCTGAATTGGTACAGTGTGAGTCTACTTACATCCTTTGCCGACTTTGTTCTCCACATTCTTACAGCTTGGGGAACAAAGCCAAACATCGTCAATAATGCTGCGAGCCCTCCGACAGCTCTCCATATCATGCCCAGCGCCCCCTATAGCTCCCATGCAAAACCAGCGGTCACTTTTATAATAAAATAGTTTAGCATATTAACTCGGGGGAGTATACAGAGGAAACGGAGTAGGGGAGTGGTGCCTTGCAAGATCTAACCCAAAAAGGCTTCACTAAAGAAGAGGCACCATTAATCCACAAACCTTACCTTGAGGCTCCTCATGCGGTTCATGGCAGCAGCCACCTCAAATGTCCTGGGTAGGGCCAGGTTGCCTATAGGCTGGCCAGTGATGGTCTCGAATCCCTCGCGGCTTACCATTTCTAAGATCTGGGCGATGCCCTGGCTCATAGGGATGGATGAAGCTGCTGTCCGATGGCCATAGTAGCGGAGAATCTCAGCAACGGCCCGCGCTTGGGAGTGATCCACCATCTGTTCCACATCGGAAACATCTATCACCTCTTCACCAAATAAGATCTCCTTGAGGCCCTTGCTCTTTACCCGCTCCTTCCTCCCTTTTTGAGGCTTGAAGCTCTCGGGTAGGGGAGCCCTTTGCCTCACATCACCAAAGGTCCCACCGCCCTCGGGATGGCGAGAGGTAGGAAGCTTCTCTGCCACTTCCTTAGCTCGCTTGGTGAGGTCCAGCACCCGGTAGGAGTCCAAGGCGATAACGGTGTCGGCTACATCTAAGTAATCCCCCGAACCTCCCAGCACCAGGATAGTGGAAACGCCATATTCCGAGAATAGGAGCCTCACCTTGTCTATGAAAGGGGTAATGGGCTCCCTATCTTTAGGGATTAGGGCCTGCATCCTGGCATCCCTTATAAGGAAGTTTGTAGCAGCCGTGTCCTCATCTAACAAAAGTACCTTGGCCCCCATCTCCAGTGCCTCCATGATGGAGGCTGCAAGGGAGGTAGATCCCGAAGCATCTTCTGTGGAGAAGAAACTCGTATCCCGGTCCATGGGTAAGTCTCTGATGAAGGGGGAAATGTCCACCCCTTCTACGTAGCGGCCATCCTCACTGCGCACCTTCACCGCCCCACGATCGGTTACCACCCATTCCCTTCCATCTCCAGGGATATGGGGATAGACCCCTCTACTAATGGCCTCCAAAAGGGTGGTCTTTCCATGAAAGCCCCCACCCACAATGAGTGTTACCCCTTGAGGGATACCCATCCCTGTGACTTCCCCATGGTGCAGTGTCCTCAAGGTAACCCTCAACTCAGGGGGACTCTCGAAGAGCACAGCACCTTCCTCCATAGGTCTATCGTCCACTCCCGAGCGCCTGGGCAGGAGGGAGCCATCTCGGATGAAGGCCACCAGACCCCTCTCTCCGAGTTGCCCCCTGAGATGCTCCTGATCTTCCACAAGATCCACAAATGCCTCCAGCTCCCGGGGGTTATGATTAGCGTACCTCAGGGCCTCTGCGGCCCTGGGAAGATCTATTAGGATCATCTCCTCGGCCTCTTTACCCAGCACCCGCCGTCCCGCGGCGGGAAGCCCCATAAAAAAGCGGACCTCTACATAGTCACCGGTCACCCTGCAACCCGATCGTAACAGCACTTCTTGGGCCCCAGCATCCACAGAGTAACGACCGCTGCCTCCTGTACCCCTGGGTCGAGAGAAGGGTCTTATCCTCCTGGCAAAGGCCCTAAGGATAAAATCCTGAAGGGCCATGAGCCTTATGGGGTTCTCAAAGAGCCTGGGCGGAAACTGGGCCTTAGCCATCTCGAGCCTTAGCCGCCCCCGGCTGGGAGCGGCAAAGGGATCCCCCTGAGCGTGATCCAAATAGAAGGTGAGGCCGGGTGCCAAAGAGTAGCTACCTTCTAAATCTTTGTAGGCTTTGTATCCCCTCCCGTTGATCCTGGACAGAACTGACCTGATACGCTGAACGCCTTGCAAAGGTCCCTCCTTGATGAGATTTTATAGGCTACGTGAACGGGGTATGAGACAGAGGAACTCCATCTCCTCGCTCCCCGTATTCACAAACTGATGCTCCTCCCCGGAGGGAATGTAAACAACGGTCCCTGGAGATATCTCAAAGGCATTTTCTCTTTGGACCACTTTTCCCCTGCCCTTAAGCACAAATACCTCATGCTCCCAGGGATGAGAGTGATAGGGAGACTGCCCACCTGGCTCAACGGAGAAGTGGCGCATAATGAAATTGGGGGCCCCTTCATTCTCACCAATCAAGATCCTCATCTTCACACCGGCCATGCCAGGATCCTGAGGCGTCACAGGTTGCACCTCTGTGTATTGCCTGACAATCATCTCTTCTCCTCCTTGCAATAGTGTTTCAGGGTATCTACCACTCTATTAAACGTCCAGAGGTCCAATTGGAAGGCCCTCACACGGTCTTTACCACGGGCCAGGAAGATCATCCCATTCCCTTGGCGATAGAAGGTGAGGAGGACATTCCCCTTTTTGCCAGTGACCTGGAGTCTCAGAAGAGGGCCACCCTCCCGAAGTGCAAGGGAGGGGAGTGAAGAGAGTGTCCTGGAGTTTCTCACCAGGAGATCCCAGCTCTCAATAGCTTCCCTGGGAGGAGGGGAAAGATTACAGCTATCCCAGGTTATAGAGGTAGGCTTAAAATGGATAAATGTAAGTCGCCCAGTGCGAAGCAGATCTCTCCCAAGATAAATGAAAGCTGCAAGGAGGAAAAGGGTTATAAAAAGGTCCAAAGGCCTTCTAAAGGGTGCAGCCTTTTTATAAACCCTCCTTCTCACCATGTTATTTATTATAGCAGGCCACATCAAGAAAATAGAGAGTGAAAAGATAAGCTGGGCCATATTGGCTATTAGATGTTATAATTTAACATAATATATATTATCAACCAAAAATGGAGGGGAAGCCAAGTTAGACAAACTCCCTCATAAGAGTTTACTTTTGCTGTTAACATAAATTTGAAGTATTCCTTGAGGCAAAGGGATTCACAAAATGTCTATTACCTTAACGAGGATTCCCTCCTCAGCAGTGAGCCGCTCGAATAGGGCAAGCACAGATTCCAAATGGTCCCTCGGTACATACACATCAGCCCTTGCACCCTTGGGCTGTGTTACCCTAACAACTCCTAACTCTTCATAGGACTCTATGAGCGCAACAAAAAGTACAAGCTGAGAGCGTGGTACTGCGACTCGGATTGTTACCTCCCCGCTCTCCATCTCTCTAAGACCTAAAGTTCTACTTTAAATTCTGCCATCGCTCCAGCAACCTCATTCTCTCATGGAGCTCTAATCGGGGGGTACCATACATTCCAGCCCGCTCCCTCTGGGTAAAGGCTTCGTACAGCACAAGAGCTGCAGCCACAGAGACGTTCAGGCTCTGCACAAATCCCATCATAGGTATAGTTATGCACTCATGGGCAATCTTTAAGATCTCTGGCGAGATCCCCTCCTTCTCATTGCCTACTACTATCGCACAAGGCAATGTATAGTCCGCATTCCTAAAATCCTTACCCCCTGGATCTATTGTTGTTACATATATCTTGATTTCTCGATTTAATAGTACAGGGATTAACTCAGATGAATCATGATAAATTAATATATCCAACCACTGGGCACTTCCGCCACTCACCCTTTGGGAAATACCTACCGCACCAGAGGCGTGGATGATGTGAACATACTGGACTCCCACAGCATCGCAACTCCGCAGTATTGCACTGATGTTATGAGGGTCTTTCACATTCTCCAATACAACGTGTAAGTCAGGCTGCCTCTTGGCCACAACATCCAGCAGGCGCCCGAGTCTCATCTCAGTGACCATAAGGTCATTTCCTCCATGCAAGGCTTAAAAAACGGGAAGCAGCAGAACCCTCCCTTCTATATGATGGAAACCACTTAGAACAACAGGTGCATATAGGAAAGCGATATATACTTCCACCAACCCCATGCTCCTTAAGCAAACGAACAACAAGACCACTTAGAGATAAGAAGCTCTTCCCTTCCCTATCTTCTACTTCCTGCATTACCAGATTAGCAGGCAATGCCTTCCTTAGCTCTCCAAGCATATCCTCACCCACCTGATAGCAGCACTTTCCGATCGAAGGACCAAACACTGTATCAATTTCGGAAGGAGCAATATTTAACGATGTTATAGAATCTAAGGCTTCGCCTAATATACCTCCCTTCAGACCACGCCAACCTACATGCAGGAGAGCTATCATGCCTGGAGTAAAGAACAAGAGAGGTAGGCAGTCTGCGGTAAGCACTCCAATGCCCAAACGTGGAGTTGTAGCAATGAGGGCATCCCCTTCCTCTCCCAGTATCCCCCGACACCCCTCTGCCCTTAGGACACGAGCGCCATGGACTTGACGAAGACTCACCACATCAATGAGCCCTAACTTTCGGGACAATGCCTCCACCCGACTCTTCTCACGGTAGTCCACGCGTCCTGTACTATGAATAAGACCTACCCCATCCAAATCCCAAAAGATAAACTTCTCACCGTCTATGGTGATCCATTGCCACGAAGCCATGTGAACACCTCTCTCACCACACCAAAGCAACCAGTAATAACTACAACAGCATTCTCATGCCTGGCCGAATTCACCACGGTAGTCCACTCTTTTCTCCCCTGAATTCTCTCTATTCCACCGACCATAGCTTCATCCCCCCCAAGGCCCCTACCCCCAAGGTCTAAAGGGAGATGGATAAGCCTCTCAAATCCCCTTCTGAGCAAAGAAATCATCTCCCGATAGGGTTTGTCCCGCAGAAGCTGAAAAACAGCCCATAAGGGGCGTTTTGGAAAGCACTTCTTTACCTCGCCTATCAGAAGACTCAATGCTGAAGGATTGTGAGCTACATCAAACACCAAGGTCACTCCATAACACTCCTCCACCTGGAAACGTCCAGGGAGCCTCGTTCTCCCTATCACAGGTGCCACCCCCTTCAAGGCCATCCCCAACACCTCCATGGCCCTGAGAGCCATTGCAACATTGATCATCTGGTAGTCTCCTCTCATTCCAGCCACAAGATGTGGCAGCACCTTTCTCCCCACATAGCAGAATCCCCCTCCCTCCTCAGGGAGGAAGAAAAAGTCCTTTTGAAGCTCGTGCAATGTGACCCCCCACTCCCTGCTCATCCCTCTGAAAACCGACAGCCCTGGCAAGGGAAAGGCACCGATAATGAGGGACTTCCCTGGCCTTGCAATATGGAACTTCTCCCAAGCGATAGCCTCAATGGAGCTTCCCAAGTATAGGGTATGATCCATCCCTACAGAAACCACCAAGGAGACGAGGGGATCCGTCACATTTGTGGCATCCCACCTCCCTCCCATACCCACCTCCAGAACCGCCAACTCTATACCCATATATTTGAAGAGCTCTAAAACCGATGCAGTGAGGAGTTCAAAGGGGCTGAGATCAATGCCCCAGCGCCGAGAGCACTTCCCCAAATCGTTCATCAGTCCTTTTAATTCTTCCAATGAAAATCCCCTTGTCGCCTTCACCCTCTCCTGGAACTGCAAGAGATGAGGTGAAAGGAAGACCCCCGTCTCTATCCCTGAGGCTGCCAGCAGCTCATAGAGGTAGCATGCAGTGGAACTCTTTCCATTGGTTCCGCCTATAAGAATGCTGGAAAAGGCGTTTTGAGGATTGCCCAGTTTCGCAAGAAAAAATTTTATCCTCTCTATTCCTGGCTTTATTACACTATCAGAATACTGGTTAAACTTTAGATTCTCCAATTATAACTCCATCTATTAACTTGCGATTTCCCCTTATTGCCTTGCCAACATCCTCTGCTTTCTGTATACTTTGGGAAAATTTTAACAGTTTAGAAGGAAGGCCTCAATCACTATAAGAAGGAGGAAGTCTATGAATGGGAAAATCCAGATAAAAAAGGCCTTAGGCTGTCACTTTAAAGGGCTGCTCGGGAGGGTCAAGATAGCCGTTGCAAGCTGGGTGAGGTAAAGCATGATCCGTTCTTGGTTTGCGTCCCAGTTGTGGTGTGGTGGAAAGATAGCTTAGAGGTGGCTGAGGTGAGAATGGCAGGCCGTATTGGGCCTTAGCCATTAGCGTAATAATCATATCCTTAGGGAGGAGGTACAACTTATGAATGGCAAAGTTCGTAAGGAAGAGATCCTTGAGTACCACATGAAAGGGCGTCCAGGGAAGTTGGAAATAGTGACCAAACCCTGCGTTACACAGAGAGATCTCACAATCGCCTATACACCTGGTGTAGCTTTGCCCTGCTTGGAAATAGCAGAGGATCCAGAAAAGGCCTATCTCTATACCATAAAAGGCAATTGCGTGGCGGTGGTTAGCAATGGGACGGCGGTATTGGGGTTAGGGAATATTGGTGCATTGGCAGGCAAGCCCGTAATGGAAGGTAAAGCACTGCTGTTCAAGAATTTTGCCGATATCGACGCTATAGACATAAACATAGATACCGAAGACCCCGACGACATAATAAAGGTGGTAAAACTTCTGGAGCCAAACTTTGGGGGAGTGAACTTAGAAGATATAAAGGCACCTGAGTGTTTCTACATTGAGGAAGAGCTAAAAAAGATAATGCATATTCCAGTTTTCCATGATGATCAGCATGGAACAGCGGTTATCGTGGCAGCGGGCATAATAAATGCGTTACACTTGGTGGGCAAGAAAATAGAAGATGTAAAGTTTGTTTTTAATGGAGCAGGTGCTGCTGGTATAGCCGTGGCAAGCATGATGAAGTCCCTGGGGGCGAAAAACATCATCATGTGTGATAGCAAAGGCGTCATTTACAAGGGCAGAAAAGAGAGGATGAATCCTTACAAAGAGAGGTTTGCCGTAGACACTAACCTAAGGACACTTGCAGAGGCTATGGTAGGGGCTGATATCTTCATTGGCGTTTCCGTGAAGGGAGCTGTGACCAAGGAG
Source organism: Aquificota bacterium (assembly GCA_015486015.1). Taxonomy (GTDB): domain Bacteria; phylum Thermosulfidibacterota; class Thermosulfidibacteria; order Thermosulfidibacterales; family B14-G1; genus WFSI01. The sequence continues at coordinate 18,272 of WFSL01000001.1, forward strand.
ATGGTAAAGTCTATGGCCTCTAAACCCATCATCTTTGCTATGGCCAATCCTGACCCAGAAATTACACCGGAAGAAGTAGCGGAGGTGAGGGACGATGTTATCATGGCTACTGGCAGATCGGACTATCCCAACCAGGTAAATAACCTGTTGGGATTTCCCCACATCTTTAGGGGTGCCTTAGATGTGAGAGCAACTGCGATAAACGAAGAGATGAAGAAGGCCGCAGCCCAGGCATTAGCGGGCCTGGCCAGGGAGGAAGTACCCGAATCGGTATTGAGGGCTTATAACAGGGAGAAGATGGAATTTGGGAAAGAGTATATACTCCCCACACCGGTAGATCCCAGGGTACCTCTTTGGGTTGCCCCTGCTGTGGCCAAGGCAGCCATAGAAACTGGGGTGGCTCAGGTAAAGATTGAAGACTTCGAAAAATATAAGGAGGACTTAGAAGCCCGACTCCGTGGTAAGATGGGAGAAGTTGTCAGGGCCTTCATAAACAGGGCAAAGAAGAGCCCCAAGAGGATAGTCTTTCCAGAGGGTACAGATGCCAACATCCTGAAGGCCTCTCAGCTAATCCTGGACGAGAAGATCGGTACCCCTATCCTTATTGGCAGGGAATCAGATATCAGGATAAAGATGAAGGAGCTCCGCTTAGACCTAAAAGGCGCTGTCATAGTAGACCCGTTCAAGTTTGAAAAAGCCGAAGAGTATGCCCAGCGCCTTTATACAATGAGAAGGAGAAAGGGAGTGACCCTGGCAGAGGCTACCCGCCTCATCCTCAGGGGCCCCAATACCCTTGGGGCCATGATGCTCGAGATGGGAGATGCAGATGTATTTATAGGGGGCCAGGATCAACACTACTCCACAGTGCTCTCATACATCTTGAAAATACTGAAAACCAAAAAGGGTATTTCCAAGGCGTCAGGCGTTTACATCCTGATATTTAAAGATGATATCATGTTCTTTGCAGATACCACAGTAAATATAGAACCCACCGCTGAAGATTTGGCAGAGGTGGCCATTTGTACTGCAGAGACGGCCCGCAAGTTTGGGATAGAACCCAGGGTGGCTATGCTCTCTTACTCCAACTTTGGATCTGTGCACCACCCCACTGCCGAAAAGGTGAAGCGTGCTGTGGAGATAGTGAAAGAGAGGGAACCCTTCCTTGTTATTGATGGTGAGATGCAGGCAGACACCGCAGTGGTCCCAGAGATCTTGAGGGGAACCTACCCATTCTCCAGCTTGAAAGAGAAGGCAAACGTCTTGGTCTTCCCCAATTTAGACGCAGGGAACATCGCTTACAAACTTCTCCATAGACTTGGTGGGGCAAAGGTAATAGGGCCTATCCTTCAGGGCCTCAGCAAATCCGCCCATGTGCTTCAGAGGGGGGCAACTGCCGAGGAGATATTCAATCTGGCCGCCGTCGGGGCAGTGGAGGCACAAGAGATGGAAGAGACTGGATAAACTCCATACTTGCGCCGAACCACTGATGAACAGAACGATAAGGGTGCGTTTTGCCCCCAGCCCTACAGGTTATCTTCACCTGGGAGGGGCAAGGACGGCTATTTTTAATTGGCTCTTTGCTCGGCACCACAGGGGGAGCTTTATCCTTAGGATAGAGGACACAGACAAGAGCCGCTCCACAGAAGAGTCTATTAGAGAGATTACAGAGTCACTGAGGTGGTTAGGATTGGATTGGGATGAAGGCCCCTATCGTCAAACGGATAGGATGGAGATCTACAGGAGAGAAGCCCAAAGGCTCCTTGATGAAAAGAAGGCCTATTACTGTTATTGTACCCCAGAAGAGTTAGAGGAGAGGCGTAAAAGGGCCTTAGAAGAGGGACGAATGCCAAAGTACGATGGACGGTGTAGGGACAGAACGGAGCCCAGGAAAGGGGTGAAACCTGTAATACGTCTCAAGGTGGATCAGGAGGGGGAAACGGTTGTTCAAGATGTGATCAAGGGAGAGGTGGTCTATCCGAATGCACAATTGGACGATTTTATCTTGGTACGCTCTGATGGGACCCCCACATACAATTTTGCAGTAGTAGTGGATGACACTCTCATGGAAATCTCTCATGTGATCCGAGGAGACGATCATCTCAACAATACCCCAAAGCAGATCCAGCTTTATAGGGCCTTTGGCTACAAGCCACCTGTATTCGCCCATGTCCCCATGATACTGGGTCCAGACAGGGCAAGATTGAGCAAACGCCATGGGGCCACATCTGTCCTGGCCTATAGAGAAGAGGGATACCTGCCAGAGGCCCTCCTCAACTTTTTGGTGAGACTGGGTTGGTCCCATGGGGACCAAGAGATATTCTCTAAGGAAGAATTAATTCAGTATTTCTCACTGGAACATGTGGGTAAGTCCCCGGCAGTTTACAACCCAGAAAAGCTCTTATGGCTCAACGCTCACTATATCAGCACTGGGGATACTCGGCGCCTGTCCCATCTCTTGGTCCCCTTCCTAATAGAGGGGGGACTGATCCCAAAGGGAAAGATTCCTGACATGGATTGGCTCTGCCGAGTAGTAGAAACCCTGAAAGAAAGGGCAAAGACCCTTAAAGAGATGGCCCAGATGGCCGCTTTCTACTTCAAAGCACCCACGGAATACGACCCCAAGGGCACAGAGAGGTTCCTTACACCTGAGGTACTCCCCTACTTCCAAAGTCTGGTGTGCAAATTGGAGGCCATGGGCCACTTTGAGGAGGAAGAAGTGAAAGCTGCATTTGAAGCGGTAATGAGGAAGCACTCCATAAAGCTCAAACACCTGGCCCAACCTTGTAGAGTAGCCCTCACAGGAAAGACGGTGAGCCCTGGGATCTTTGAGGTCATAACTGTACTGGGCAGAAGGGAAACCATCGAGCGCCTTAAAAGGGCTATTAACTTCATCCGCGCCCGCCTATGATGCCCTTCGCCCATTGAAGAGAGTTGACAAAGGGGAATTCCGGCCTATCTTTCAATTTCTGCGAGGAAATTGGATAAGGGGAGATGGGAACATGGAGAAGAAGATACACAAAAAAGGGGAGATAAGAGAGCTCCCTTGTTGGGGATGCCCATTCATGGCGGGGATAAAGGGGGACAGGATCCTTTGTCTCAATCCCCAGGTGACCGGGATGGAAGGGGTACCGGTACCTATCGCCCCTGATCACAAGCCCAAGTGTTTATATGATAAGAATTAAGCCTTGCTAAAAATCCTCTCCATAAGCCACTCCTCATGAAGCTCCACTGTAAAGTTCCACTCCGCCTCCCCCTTTCTCATGTGTTTCAGGGCCCTTATCAGTCTCTTAATACGGAGCAAAAAGGTAAAGAACTCTAAGTCGGAAGGGGTAAAGCCCGAGGATGTCAGATAGCTATCCACATCCCCTTGCGTTTCGGGAAAGTGATAGAGGAGGGCAGCCACATCCATCAGAGGATGGGAAAACCTTGCCCTATCTAAGTCCATTAGGACAGGGACATTGCCTCTGGCTCCGAGATTGGACTTGGCCAGATCCGCGTGGATCAAGCTGTAAGCCTTCAGGGGGCTCAAGAGCTTGCTGGTCTCCTCCAGCCAAGTGAGGTAAGGCCTTACATCTACCCTCCTCCATTTAGACCATCGATCCAACCTGGACTTTACCTTTACCATCTCTGCCCCCAACCAATTCCCCTTTCTCCCCCACAGGGGATCACCCCAACGATCGCGGGTGATGGCGTGGAGATGGGCAAGCTCTTTTAGTAATGCCTTTCCAGATCCCTTCCAAGGACTCACCCACTCCTCTAAGGAGAGGCCTATCACACCACCCATCCACAACCGAGGATCCGTCCAGAAACCATAAATACGAGGCATGGAGACCCCAGCCTCTTTGCAAAGGCCGTAAATCTTTCTTGTCCTGGCCAAGGTCAAGGGATCCTTATACAGACGAAGCACCCCCCTGTCCCTCTCCCCTTCTAACAGGAAGACCAGCCCCTTTTTCCCCTTAGCCATGGGCACAATATCCCGTACGATACCCAAAGGGGAGATAGTCCTACCCAGAAACACCTCTTTTAAAGAAGGCACCCAAGTCCAACGATCCCTCATGCCCCCTCCAAAAGCCCCTTGTAGTATTCCTCCATAATGAGGGCCCGATGCCCATGGGTAAAGCGTTTCTCCACCAAGGCCCTTCCCTTCATCCCCATCTCTCTCATTGCCATTTCACTGTTTAAGAGGGACTTAATAGCCTGAGCCAAGGCATGGGCATCATTGGGAGGCACCAAGAGCCCCGTCTCGTGAGGAATCACCACCTCGGGGGCACCCGCCACATCAGATGCTACTACAGGCCTTGCACAGGCCATGGACTCCCTGAAAACCCCTGGCAAACCTTCCCCTTCTGTAGAGGGTGCCACCAGAAAGTGGGATGCCCCCATTATTACCTCCACGTCACCCCGATAACCCAAGAAGAAAAACCGATCTCCAATCCCCATTCTATGAACCTGACTCCTGAAGGCCTTATAGGTACTTCCCCGGGTCTTCCCTGCCAGCAATACGCGAAGCTTAGGATATCCATGGGTAAGCTGGGCCACCGCCTGGGCCAGAATATTATGCCCCTTCCATGGCCTGAACTGGGCCACCATGGCCACATAGTCCAAGGAGGGATCCAGACCGAGACTCCTGCAAGCCTCCTCCCTCCTCATGGGAATAAAACGCCCTACATCCACACCACCGTAGATCACCCTGATCTTCTGAGCAGGCACACCAGAGGCCATCAAGACATCCTTCACGTGCGCAGATACAGCCACAATACCCCTGGTCCACGGCATAAGGTACTTCCACCTGTTCCAGAAGGAGAGAGAGAAGCTCACCCCCCGATTGGCTACCACTACTGGGGGTTTTTGCATGCCACATACGGCCAAGAGACTCAAAGTATGGGACAACCCCTTATGCGCATGGACCACCTCTATCCTCTTCTCCCTCATGAAGCCCCTGAGCATCGCTACAGAGGCCATATCTACGTTACCCCTCATAGGCAAAGGGAAGAACGGGACCCCAATACCTTTACATCTCTCCTGTGCACTCCCACCAGGTCTTGCGGCAAACCACACCTCGTGTCCCCTTTCCCTCAGCCCCTTAGCCAGCTCTAAGGCTTGCAAGCCACCACCGGAGTCGCAATTGCTACGAGAGATGATCTGCAGTATCTTAAGCATGCTCCACCACCCTAAGGAACCTCCTTAGACGGGCCCCTGGGGAGAATAGCCTTCCCCTCCTTGCATTAAGGAGACCTGTCCAACGCCGAAGCGCAGGGGAAGATCCATACCGACATAAGGTATCCTCCAGTCCCGTATCCAGTGGGAGGTTCCAGTCCCCCAGCAGATAGGGGACACCTCCTTGAGGCACCGCTAAGACCACCAACCCAGAGGCCATGGCTTCCAGCACCGTCCTGGCTGTGGCCTCCGAACCCACTGAGAGATAGATTAGGGCGTGATGACGCCTCAGGAGTGCAGGATAATCCCCATCATCCAATCTGTAAGGTACCCAATCACAATCCTTATGAACGCCCAGGGTCTGGGCCAGTGCCTTCACCCTCCCAAGAGCCTTCCCTCCCCCCTTGAAGGTGACAGAGACATGCATAGGTAGTCTGGAGACAGCCTCTAAGAGCCTTTCCTGTCCCCTGCCAGGTTTCATCCTTGAGACCATCACCACCGAAAAGGGGGGCCTCGCCCCTCCAGGATGGAACAGCGAGGTGTCTACCTCCCCAGGAAGCCAATGGGCCCCTTCAATGGGATAAGGTGCAAAGACCCCAGCAGTAAAAGCAAACAGGACCCGTTCCCAGGGGCGTCCCCTTGGGGGATCAGATTTATACCAGAGGCGGTAGACTGGCTTCACAAGCCCCCACATAAGGGCGGACCACCAATGGTCTTGGGAGCGGGAGACAATGATGACCCATGCCTCCCTACCGTGCCTCAAGAGCGACAAAAGTGAGAGGTCATAGACCTCCAACCCTGCCTCCTTAGCCTTTCGTGCCAAGGATCCTCCCTTGCACAGGAGGACCACCCTCCTTCCAGTCCCCTTCAGGGAGCAAGCCAGTGAGAGGGTGGGGGATGAAGCCCCAGTGAGTTTTGATGATGGAATGGTGAACAGATAGGACCTACCCTCGTCCTCATGGACTTCAGTCAAGGAGTGCCTCCTGGAGCAAACTTCTGTTCTCTCTGGTTATCTCCTCATAGGTCTCCATAAACTCCCTACTTGTAGAAAAGCCCAAGGAGCGGGCAAGCAACTCCTTCTCCTTAGCATCAATAGGGATATTAGAAAAAGGCACATCATACATAACACGCAGGCGGTTCTCCACACTCCTAAGAAAGAGGAAGGCATCCCTAAGCCTCCTGTGGGCTCCCTTATCAATCAAACCCATAAGGGCCATCCTGGCCAGTGCTCCCAGGGTCGACGTCCTCCTCACCTCGGCATTATCGGCCCCCCACAAGAGCTGCCAGAACTGTACAAGAAACTCTATATCAATGATTCCACCAGGGCCGTACTTCACATGATGAGGACCACCGGCCAGCTCCCTCTCCATCTTGAGCCTCATCTCCCAGATCTGCTTCCCTACATCGGGGGGGAGTGGCGCACCGTACACCCAAGAGTGGATTACGTTGAGAACCTCAGCCTGCAATGCTGGGTCCCCTACCACTGGCCTCGCCTTCAGCATGGCCTGCCTCTCCCATAGGCGGGCGCTTCTGGTGAGATACCTTCCAAACTCCTCTAATGGATACACCATCTCACCATGTGCACCATGGGGCCTCAGGCGAAGGTCCACCTTGAAGAGGGTCCCTTCTTTACTCGCAGATGACAAACCCCGCACCAAACCCACTGCCAACCTATTCTGGCCGGCCTCCTCATTGTTCATCACAAAGACCATATCCAGGTCAGAGTGGTAAGTGAGTTCCCTCCCACCCCACTTCCCCAAAGCCACCACACAGAGGGGCACCTCCTCCCCCCCTGTCAGCCAAGTCCACAGCCTCCGCACCACCACATCGGCCACCTTGCTCCACAGATGGGTGATCTTTTGCAAGGGGAAACCACAGAAGACATCCCCCATGCCTATCCTGAGGATCTCTCGTTGTTTCCAACGACGCAGCTCGTCCAGCCTGGCAGAGAGAGAAGTGATACCCCTGGTGCGAAGGTCTGTCTCTATCTCCCTCTCCATCTGCTCCACAGGCTCAACCCCATAAATGAAATCGGGATCGGCCAAATAGTCCATAAGCTCAGGATGAGAGATGAGGTGATGGGCTAAGTAGGCGCTGCTACCAAATATCCTCATTAAAACTTCCAACACCCCCTGATTTTCCAAAAGGAAGGCATAGAAGGTCCTGCGTCCCTCCCTCTGAACAGATGCGAAGGCCTCTAAGTGATCCAAGGCCCAGTCAGGATTCACCGTCTCGGATGCCAGCTCTATCAAGCGGGGCAGGAGCCTTGCAAAGAGGGCCTTTGCCTCTGGTGCAGGGTGCTCAAAGGGCCTCCCTTCTGCCAGGGTCCTTATGTTTCTCATGGCCCTGTGCAAATCCTTAAAGCCACAGGAAGCCAATACCCCTTCCAGCCCTGCCTCATCCATATATGCCAGCTCCTCTTCTTCCCTTACTGGTGAGAAGAAGCGCTGGAAGATGCCATGCACCCCTACCCTGTGCCTCTCGAGATCCTCTTCCAAACGCCTTATGCAATCCACATCGGTATATCCCATCATGTACGCCAACCTCTCCTTCTCCAAGGAACTGACCGGTAACCTATGGGTCTGCAAGCAGTCCACCATCTGCAGTCGGTTCTCCATTTTCCTCAGAAACACGTATGCAGAGCTCAAGGTCTGATAGTCCCTGCCGGAGAGGAGGCCCTTACCCATAATCCGATGAAGGGCCCTCAGGGTGTTACGCTCCCTGAGCCACGGCTCTTTACCACCGTAAATGAGCTGGATGGCCTGGGTGACAAATTCGATCTCCCTTATCCCCCCTCTCCCCAGCTTCACGTTGTATCCCCCCTTCCTTTTGGCCTGGGCATCTATTTTCATCTTTAATTCTCGGATCTCATCCAAGGACTTGAAGTCCAGATACCTCCTATAGACAAAGGGCCTGAGTGTCTCCAGAAATTCCCTGCCCAAGGACGCATCCCCTGCCACCGGCCTGGCCTTGATAAGGGCGGCCCTCTCCCAAGTCTGTCCCCAAGACTCATAGTAGATCTCATAACTCCTTAAAGGTAAGACAATGTCACCCCTGTTCCCCTCAGGGCGCAAACGCAGATCCACTTTGTACATCTGGCCCTGGGGAGTGACTGCAGAAAGTGCCTTGGTAAGGGCCTCGCACAAGCGGACAAAAAACTGGTGATTCCCCACCACCCTGGGTCCGGTGGTCTCCCCCTTCTCCGTCTCGTACACATAGATGAGATCCACATCCGAGTGGAAGTTTAGCTCCATACCTCCAAGCTTCCCCAACCCCATAACGGTAAAGGCTGCCTTGGTACCCTCAGGGGTGGTGGGTATCCCGTAAGTTATCTCCAATTCCCCCTCCACTAAGGAGAGGGTGGCTTGGATCACGGCATCCGCCAAGTGACTCAACTCCTCCAAGATCACAGGCACGTCTTCCAGGGAGAGGAGATCCCGGACTCCAATTCGGAGATGTTCCCGCTGCTTATAAAGGCGGATACCTTCAAGACCCGCACCTTCCCTAAGCATAGCGTTGAGGTGCTCACCATGGAGATGGGAGGGGACAGGGCCCAGCCCAGGAGGGGAGAATATCTCCTCCACCCATTGAGGCACGCTAAGGAAGAGCCGTCGAAAACAGGGGCTCACTGAGATCACGAAGAGGAACTCATCAAGGAGGCCTTGATCCCGAAGGTGCTGACGAATCTGGGGATCCAGAGACGATAAGACATGCTCCGCCTCTTTGTTTCCCCTCCAAGAAGAGAAGGCGCCCCTCACTCTCGCAGGACCCCCTCTATCCTCTCCCGAAACCCCTCACCGACTCCCCTGCTGCACCAACAATCTTTACTGAACATCCCTTCAAAGATAGCCACAGTGAAGGAGAGATGTCAAAAGACCTGGGGGCCAAGGCCCCCAGGTCTGTCAATGGAGCAGAGGGATGAGGGTGTTTCAGAACTTCCACATGAGACCCACGTTCATGATGTAGGCCTCACCATCGGTATCATCGCCCAGATAATTCTCTTCATCATTGAAGTCCCGATAAGTGAAGGTGGCATTCGCGGTGAAGTTCTTCCAGAAGTTGAGCTCAAAGCCTGCAGAGGCATCTAACCTATCGTAGCCCAAATCCGACCAATCATTTGCCTTGTCAAAATCACTGTCCCAATAAACCATCACATGAGAAGCCCCTTCCTCACAGCTCGGGTGGTGCACATCACTTCCAAAGTCTGGATCGTCATAGTCACCCTCGGAATGGGTATAGGTCAAGTCTCCAAACAGTTTAAGCCACTGCTTTGGTGTGAAGTCCACAGAGAGATAAACCACATGATTGTCAATATCGTAATCCACCTCATCGTCATCACGTGACCCAGCCTGGGTCACAAAGGAGTGGCCCGCTCACCCTGCAAAGAAGTCGTAACAAAATCTCGTTTCATACTCATTTCTCTCATAGTTGTAGCCCAAGGTGATAAAGAGATTGTTTATGGGAGACAGCCAGAAGTTTATCCCGGCAATGTAGGTGTTATTCTCCCAGTCAGAGTCATTGTTTTTCTGATACGTATACTGGAAATTGGCATTTACAGAGTACTTACCAGAAGGTGCCCAGGTAGCGTTCAGCTTAACCCTATGGGTATCAGTGGGGACATTGGAGGCATCCTTATGCCTGTATGCATTTCTGAAGATCTCATAGTAAGGGGTACCACCCATCACCAAATCATTCCTGTGCCTTAGACAGATACCGTTGTGGTTTTCAAAGGGATTATCCCGATACTCAAATTCATAGGAGATCCTCCCTGTTAAGGTCCTGAAAGGTCTGGCATTCAAAGCAATCTTGAGGTCATGTATCTCTGTGATCTCATGATCCAAGAAACCCTCGTCCTTCATAGATGGATCGAAATACTTTTTCCAGTGGTAGTTTTTTCTATCAATCTCTTTGAAGGTGTAGCCACCTCTTAAATTATATCCCTTGAGGAACCTCCAGGAGAAGTCAAGACCCGCTTCTGTCACCCCCCTTTCCATATTGGATTTCCTCTCGTAGCTGAACAAGGAGACAGGCACCCCATATGCAGGGCCAAGCACTGTAGGGTTATTGGCTATGTTTTCCATCCTTACGTCCACATCGTCGTTGTCCAGATCGTAATACCTGAAGTGACCAGATAGCGTGAGCCTGTTAGCGAAAAGGGTGCTTGTGAGCCTGGCAAAGTAGGCATCCATATCGTAACTATTGTTTGTATACTCATTCTCCACCCGAGAGGTCACAAAGCTTCCATAAAAGGTGGTGGCATACGGCAAATCCACCCTGAGTTTTACCGCATCTGTATCCTTATCCACGTCGGGCACTTCTCCATACCTTTTACGCTCGTTCTCATAACTCAACCTGCTTTTAAAAACTGTACCATATTTAGGATGATATGCATCATCGAACAGATAGTAATTCTTCCTGGCCCTATTGTCGAAGTATCCCTCTGTGTGGAAGTAGCTCGCAGTGACAATTCCATACTTGAGAGTAGCGCCTATGCTCACATCGGTTGTGCGCTCATCCACCCTCAAGCCATTGCCCACTACATGGCAGGGCAAGCACTTACCCGCCATGAATGTGGTCTGTCTCCAGCCCCTCCTCACCTCACGCCTAATCTTCATCTCAGGGATCAAGTAAGGAAAGAACGGGAGCTGGAGCTTTAGATCCCCCTTATGCTCTGTCCTGAAGATCTCATAGTCTCTGCCCCGATCCATATCCGTGTGGGCATACATCTGAGCACCATGTAGTCCTGTTTCCCCGGTAGTCTTGGTGCAATAGAAAAGTGGTACAAAGGCAGTCAGATTTGAGACAACCCCATGGGTATCATGAAGCAGGAGCCCTGGTACACCATCAGGAGGTGTATACTTGGCCTTATCATGGAATAGTTGATCGTGCCCGGTCCTGTGAATAAAAGAGTTGTAATAGTAAGAGGAACGGAAGATCCGGTCTATATTAAGATAGGCGGAGGTATCCTTGTCGTCTCTATCCTCGTAGTACCAGTGACCACCAAAGTATGCCTCACCCAGCCTCACATCCATGTTGAGATCCGCCGTGGCAGAGGATCTCATCCCTTCATATTCGGAGACCTTCGTCAGCTCATCATCATGACCCACAGACCTATACCCGATTACAGACTTTATCTTTACCCACTTCTTCGGTTCCTCTGCCCTGAGGCTTCCCCAGAAGCTCACCAGAAATATCAGCACCAAACCACAAATCATCCATCTTCTCATCATATCACCCCCTCACCTCGTGAGCCTTGAGCCGCCACCTGGTATCGAGAGGGAAGGCAGATCAGAGCCATGAATAGCCGGGTGACACTGAGTGCACCTGGTCATGATAGCCATTTGCGCTGCATGCTTATGGGGAGCCGTAGCAAGTGGAAGACCAGGCTCAGGCTGTAATGCCGCATGAAAATGGATACCGTGGCACTGCAGGCAGAGATAAGGCTCGTTCTGCTTCAGGAGATTGTCTGCCACTGTACCATGGGGTTCATGGCAGATGGTGCAGTCTTCCACCACAGGGGCATGCTCGAAGGTAAAGGGGCCCCGATACCTGGCGTGGCAATGGAGGCAAAGCTCGTTTTTGCGCTCATCAGTCCTGAGCAAGGGCTGAACCTGAGAACCATGGGGATTGTGGCAATCAGAACAGGTCATTCTGCCTTCCTTCACGGGATGGTGATTGGGATAGTTGGTCTTGGCCATGATGTCCTTGTGGCATGTGTAGCAAAGCTCCGGCTCAGGCTTCTTCAAGAGAGCATCCTTCACATGCTTGTGGCGATAGCCCAGCTTGTTGCGGTAGGCCAGCTTGTCCTTCTTACCGTGGATGGTATGGCATTTGACGCACGAAACACCATTTAATGCATGTTCGGAACCCCGCCAGTCCATAGTCTCACCATCGGAATGACAACGAGTACAAATAGCCGAGGCCTGGGCAGGCTGTAGCTTGGCTGGATTGATGATGTATTTGGGGTCCTCCTCGTCTATATGCTTACTCCCCGGTCCGTGACAGGTCTCACAACCTTTGGCCACCATGTTGGGTTTCACCTCGAAACCGGCGATCCTGCCATGGATGGTCTTCTTAAAATTATCTACTATCTCCTCATGGCAGTCGGCACAGGCCTCCGACCCCACATACTTGGCCCCTTTAACAACAGGAATTTTGGCGTTCACCGCCTTTTCCTTGACCTCTTTCATGGAGGTACATGCAGTAAACCCTACCAGAAAGAGACCAACCACCAATATCACCAGTCCGCCCTTCCACCGTGTCTTCCTCATCTCCACCTCTCCCTAACCTGTGCTCCAAAAATCCATCACCATCAACAGGATCCCACTTCCACCTTAATTCCTTAATTCACAAAAACCTGCTTTTCTCTATCACCCCCTTTCCACTTTATTCATCAGAACATGCGAATATTAGAATATCCGAATGTTCCTTCCTTCACAATCACCTTATAAATGCTTCACTGCAAGCTGTCAATAGAAAAGTCAATAAATTTTTTCTATAATATCTATTAATTTTTGAGCTATTCCACTACACAGAGAGGAGTCACATATAGGGTCTTGGGCTGCCCCTCCTCGGCCTTGAAGGGAAGCATCTTCTTATCTACCACAATTGCAACGGCCCCCGCATTACCTACACGCAATTGAACACCCTTTCTGAAGGTGATCCTGTAACTCTCATGGGGCTTGAGGATAAAATCTCTAACGGAACCGTCCTCCAGTTTCATCCAAACCCAACACCGTTCTCTGGCCCGAATCTCCAGCTTGTGGAACTCCACCTGTGCTGCCATGGCCTTATCGGGCTCCTCTCTCTCTATAATAGAAGTTGAAGGGCCTTCCTTAGATGCAGGAGGGGGTATCCCCTCCCCTACCGCATGTGACTTACCGAGGGATGCAGTGGAAGAGGCCCTGGGCCCAGGGTGCTGCCCCAAAGACTTCCACCCCTTCCAAACAGAAAAGCCACCTATTGTGAGCATCAGCAAGACCACAAAAAGGAGGAGCACCTTCGGTTTGATACCTTCCTCCCTCACCTTCCCCACTACTACGGAGGAGAGGTCTATGTGGGATTCAAAGGCCCCTTCCCTCATTATCTCGGGGGGAAGCTGTAGCACCTGGGATATACGCTCCAGGAAGTGCCGCATATACACGGCCTCTGGAAGCTCCTCCCAGACACCATCCTCCAAGTTTCTCACCACAGATAAAGGGACACGAGCCTTCTCAGCCAGCGCTTCCCTACTGAGGCCCTGGGACTCCCTCGCCCCCTTAATCTGAGCCGCTACATCCTTATACAGCTCCAAGTCACGCATTTCACTCAACCCTCAGGGCTCATTCGAGCTCGTAAAAACCCCTCCTCAGACCCTGTGCCATGGCGTACCTGCATACCTCCTCATACTCCTGACGGGTGGGCCTCCTATGTATCTCAGGGAATCTATAAGCCTGATGGAGAGGCCTATACTGGAACATGATATTCACATATGTATCCTTAGAGATCTCCTTGGCCAAAAAATCCATAATGGCCTTGGAATCCTTCGTCCAGCCCGGCATAACCAAATGGCGTACCAATATACCCCTCACAGCTAATCCCTCCTCTATCACCAGCTCCCCTACCTGGCTGTGCATCTCCCTCACCACTTCTCTTACTATATCTGGGTAGTCAGGGGCATGAAGATATCTCGAAGAAGCATCAGGGTCAAAAAATTTTATATCAGGCATATAAATATCGATCAACCCCTTCAACTTCCTGATAACGCTCAATGACTCGTATCCCCCACAGTTGTAAACCACAGGAAGGCGAAGCCCCTTTTGGGCAGCCAGGTATAGGGCAGAGAGTATCTGAGGGACATAGTGGGTGGGAGTAACCAGATTGATGTTGTGGCAACCCCTCTCCTGTAGCCAGAGCATGAAGCCACCCATACCCTCCACATCCACCTCGTCACCATGACCCAGGTGGCTTATCTGGTAATTCTGGCAAAAGACACAGCGGAGGTTGCAGTGGGTGAGGAATATAGTTCCAGAGCCCCTCCATCCCACAAGCGGGGGTTCCTCACCAAAGTGGGGTCCAATAGAAGAGACCACAAGTTCTGCAGGGGCTTTACAGTAGCCTATCTCACCCCGAAGCCGATTCACTCCACAAGCTCTCGGACATAGCACACAACTTTCCAACAGGGCCTCCAACTCCTGGGCCCTCTCTCTGAGCAACTGAAGGTTATCTACGTAAAGGGGCAACATCGCGGCATGCAGCACCCAATAGATCTAAATAAACCTTTGCTTTCTGAGACCAAATGGTGAGGGGATAATCCCTCACCACCTGTTTGAAGAAGTCACACGCCCCCTCTTTATCCCCCTCGAGATTCTTGAAGAAACCCTGGTAATACACCAGGCCAGGGGTCCTCAGATTCAGTGCCACTGCATCATCCAGGATTCCCCGGGCCCTCCCCATCTGCTCCTTTGAGATATAGAAGGCTATTAAATTTTCATACGCTTTGGCAAACCTGGGGTTATACCTAATGGCCCGGTAGTAGTCTTCCACGGCCTTCTTCTCATCCCCCATCATCTGATAGGCATAACCCCTATTATTGTAGGCAGACTCTGGGGTGAGATAGAAAGGGTTTTTGAGGGCCAGGTTACACTCTTTAATCGCCTCCTTCCACTGCCCCTTTTGGGTATAGAGGATAGCCAGATTGGTATGGGCCTGGGAATACATGGGATTGATCGCCACAGCCTTCTTAAAGGCATCCATGGCCTTGTCCATCTCACCCAATCCCAGATATGCCACCCCCATGCTGTCATAGAGCTCGCAGGACTCAGGGTTCAACTTCTCTGCCTCTAAAAACTCTATCAGGGCCTCCTTGTACCTGCCCGATTGGATGTAAGAAAGCCCAAGCTTGTACTTTAGTCTGAATTGAGTCCTCTCGGCCTCCCTCTTCGCTTGCTTGGAGCTCCCTACGCATCCCCCTACGAAAAGCACCAACACCAATACCCAGGCAATCCTTTCCCTCACCGCGATCTCCTCAACCTCGGATCCACAGCATCCCTGATACCCTCCCCCAGCAAGTTGTAACCCAGCACTGCAACCAGGATAGCCAGACCGGGAAAGAGAGAGAGCCACCATGCCACCTCAATATAGTCCTTACCCACTGCAAGGATGGATCCCCAGCTTGGTGTGGGAGGCTGGACCCCTATACCCAAGAAACTCAATGCCGACTCTGTGAGGATAGCAGCCCCTACACCCAAGGTGGCTGCTACCAACACGGGAGCCAAGGCATTGGGGAGGATGTGCCGTAAAAGGATCCTGCCCTTAGAGAGCCCCAAGGCCCTGGCTGCTAACACAAACTCCCTCTCCCTCAGGGTAAGCACCTCTGCCCTCACTAAGCGCGCTATTCCCATCCACGACGTGATGCCTATCACAACCATGATGTTCCATATGCTGGGCTCCAGGACAGCGATGACCGCCAGTATGAGAAAGAAGGTTGGGAAGCAGAGCATCACATCCACTAAACGCATAAGCATACTGTCAACCCACCCACCGTAGAAACCTGCCACTCCCCCCACCAAGGTACCCACTACACAAGCAATGCCAACGGATATCACACCTACCTCTAAAGAGATGCGGGTGCCCCAGATCATACGTGAAAGCAGATCCCTCCCCAAATTATCTGTTCCCAGAGGATGACTCCAAGAGGGAGGAAGAAGCACTGCATGGGGGTTTATCCTTGCAGGATCGTAAGGGGATATCCAAGGGGCCAAGATGGCCACAATACACAGAAACACTAAGACCACTGCCCCAGCCAAGGCCAGTCTGTTTTCAAGCAGCCCTTTCCAGAACCACCTCAAAGGGCCACTACCTCCTTAACACCGGGCACCATTCTCTTCAAAACTTGTTCTACGCCCATCTTCAAGGTTATCTGGGAAAAGGGGCAGCCACCGCATGCCCCTGTCAGACGCACCTTCACCACTCCCTCATCGGTCACCTCAATGAGTTCCAGATCACCACCATCAGCCTGGAGATAAGGCCTGATCTCTCCCAATACCTGCTCCACCTTTTCTCTCAACTCCATCACCTCCCTTCATCGTAAGAGAAGCTTTACAGCCATAAAAAACAATAACACACCAAAGGCCCTCCTCAAAGGTGTTCCTCCTACCCTATGCCCCACCCACACCCCAAGCTGAGAGGCCCAAAAGCCCCCAGCCACGAGTAGACCCCACACCAACACGTTCACATAGCCCAGAGAATAGGGAGGTAACCCTGGCTTCCCCCAGCCATGAAAAACATATGCCAATGCCCCTGCACCAGCTATAGCAGGTATAATGGCTGATGAGGTAGCGATGGCCTCTAAGGTTGGAAACGAATAGATTAGCACCATGAGGGGCACCGCTACGGTACCCCCCCCTACACCGAAGAAAGAGCCAACAAGCCCTGTGGCCAAACCAATGCTGAAGAAGGCTATCCCCCTCCTCTCCCTCGCTTTACCTTCCCTCTTATTAAAGGAGGAAAAAATCATGCGGTAGCACGCAAAGAAGAGCAAAAACGAGAAGGCCTTCTTTACAACCATACCACCCAGGGAGGTAGCCAAGGTAGACCCCCCCATGGCACCCATCACACCGCCAGTGATAAGCCATGGAACCCTCCTCCAATCTATAAGGCCCCTCTTCAAGTGACCCAGTGCTCCAGAAAAGGCGAAGCAGGCCGCCGATGCCAAGCTGGTCCCCAGGGCCATAGGGACTGCCGTATCCTGCAGCAATCCCCAATGAGGAAGGAGCCAGAAAAGGAGAGGCACCATAATGATGCCACCCCCTATGCCAAAGAGGCCAGAGAGGAAGCCCGAGACCACGCCTACAGCGAAGATCAGAGGAAGCATACCCTTAACTCAAGCAATACCATACCTGGGATTCTGCCTCGAACCCTCACCCCTCTCAGACCCTCCTCAACACCATTCCCTCATCCAGGATCGCTTAGCCCGGGTCTCTATAACTTTCAGTAACCCCTATCCGACCTGAGGAAGGAGGTTACTTGATAGTAGCAGCCATCTTAAAGATGGGCAGGTAAAGGGCCACAACAACAAGCCCTATGAATCCGCCCAGAAAGATTAGCATAAAGGGCTCTAACATAGATGTGAGAGCGACAACGGCGGCATCCACCTCTTCATCAAAAAAGTCAGCCACCTTGTCCATCATTTCATCCAAGGCACCAGTTTGTTCCCCGGCAGCCATCATCTCTATCACCATATTCGGAAATACCCCCGTCTCCCTAATGGACTTAGCAAGGCTCTCACCCCTGGCCACCTTCAGCCTGGACTTGAGGATGGCTTCCTCAACCACCTTATTCCCAGCGGTCCTGGCAACGATATCCATGGCCTCCAAGATAGGGATACCACTTCTTACCATGGTGGCCAAGGTGCGCGAGAAACGAGACACAGATACCTTCCTCAGGAGGGGGCCTATGACAAACACATGCAACCTCAGGCTATCATAAAGCCTCCGCACGCTATTGTTCTTAAGGGAAAAGTGGAACAGGATGAAGAAGGCAACCATCCCTGTCGCTATATAGTAGAGACTGTTCTTGGTAAATGCGCTTAGATCAATTATGAAAACGGTAAGGAGAGGCAACTCCACACCGGCCTCCTTGAAGAGCGTGGTAAAGGTAGGAACAATCTTGATCAGCAGGAAGGCCAGAATGCAAATGGCTAAGAGCAAGACTATTGAAGGATACACCATGGCAGTAATCATCTTCCTTCTAAGGGATAGTACCTTTTCCACATACTCAAAATACCGATTGAGCATGGTGTCCAGGTTTCCTGTGGCCTCTCCTATCTCCACCATGCTCACAATCAAACGGTCAAAGATGCGAGGATACCTGGCGAGTGTCTCAGAAAACCTGCTTCCCCCTTCCACAGCCTCCCTTACCTCGACAATTACCTGCCTCAGCCTCTTACTCTTCACCTGCTCCTCTACAATCCTCAGGGCACTGGGAAGGACAATGCCTGCACCCACCATGGAGGCCACCTGACGGCTGAAGATGGCGATCTGCTTCAGCCTCACCCTCCTTAAGGATGGGATAGTGATAGGGAGCCCCTTCTTGGGGGAAATGTTCAAGGGATAAAGGCCACCTTCCCTCAACTCCTCGGCCACAGTCCGGGAATTGGAGGCCTCCATCACCCCTGCGACCTTGTTGCCCTTAGTATCCCTGGCCACGTACCTATACTCTACCACCAATCCCCTCAAGCTCTGCAAACAAGGTGCCACCTAAGCCACATCCTGGGCACTCCTCCCTCCACTCCTTAGAGAAGCACCCACATACATTGCACCTATACATCAACCCCATCTTTTTCCCCAGGACTTCACTGAGACGCCTAAGTGCCTCTTCCCCTTTCTCAAGTCTCCCGAGCACCAACACCTTCAAAAAAACCACAGGTAGAACATCCTCACTCAACCCAGATAACACCTTGTGGGCGTCCTCATACATGCCCAAAGAAAAGTAAAGGCGCGCCAACAGGAACGGTATAAGTGGCTCCTCTGGATATCGGGCCTGGAGCTTCTTGTAGAACCCTATGAGATCTCCTGGCTTCTCCTGAGAAAGGACCAAACCCTCGAGCCTTTCAAAGAGAACGAGTGCCTTGGGATTTCTCTCGCACCCCTTCATAAGAAGATCCAGAATCTTAGATCCCTTTTCTTCCATCTCTGAAAGTGCCACATAAGCGGGCACAAACGTAGGATCCCTTTTGATTATCTTGTAGAGCCCCCCCTTATCGCCTATAGTCTTCATTGCTTTATAAAGCCTCCATGAAAAGGCCCGTGCCTTCTCTTCTCTCTCCTCCTTAGGTACAGACTTCAGGATCTTGCCCTGGATAGAGACAGCCTTCTCCACCTGCCCCATCTGAAGGGCCACGTCCATCATCCCTTCGAGGATACCCTGGGAGGGCTTCCCCTCGGAGGAAAGGGTTTCCAAAACCTCCCAAGCGTCCTCCCACTCTCCAGTAGCAACGTAGTCCCTATACATTTGAGAGAGAAGCCAAGGATCACCGTCGGTTACCCTTCGGGCCTTCCTATGCCAGCTAAGAGCCTCTTCCAACTTCCCTTCCTCCCTTGCAACCACACCCATAAGCACCATACCCTCGAGGGAATGACCGTCTAAGGAGAGGAGCCTACTGAGCGCCCCCCTTGCCTTCTCCCAGTCCCTCAATCCCCACCAGGCCAGCGCAGCATGAAAAAGGCCCCTCTTCTTACCCTCCCTCTTCCATTGCCTCTTGTCCTTCGCCCTTCTGATTGCCCCCCTCACCTCGCTTCCCGCCATAAGCACAAGCCCAGCTACAAAACCGGCAATTACCAAGACCACCACCACAGCCGCCAGGGGTAAGCTATATGCGTGGGTCTTGCTCAACCTAAAGGTCACATTTTGGGGGTTCAAAATCACCACGTAGAGAAACACTACTGTAGGAACAAGAGCTGCTATGAAGGCCCTCAACATCTATCCCTCCTCCCTTGCAGGAATGAGACTCGGGGCATCTCCCCAAAGCCTATCCAAATCATACAACCCCCTCACCTCCCGGAGGAAGACATGCACAACCACATCACCAAAGTCCAACAATATCCACCTTCCCTCGCTGTAACCCTCCACATGCCAAAGGGGGATACCCAGCACCTCAGCCTCCCTTTCCAGATCATCGGCCATGGCCTGAGCATGCACAGGGGCATCTGCCGACACAAGCACAAATGCATCTACCAATACAGAGAGCCCCCTAAGATCCAAAGCCGAGATGTCTCTCCCCTTCTTCTCCTCCAATATCTCAATTATGAACTGAATCTTATCTTCTAAAGTCATCCTCTACTCATTTGTAGAGCCCCACCTCAAGAATAAGACTCTCCACCTCCGGGGGGACCCTGTACTTAATGCTTCTTCCCTCCCGCAACCTCCGCCGTATGCCCGTAGATGAAATACCTATATTCACCACAGGGGTCAAATAGATCTTGGAATCAAAACCTTCCCCCTGAACCGTAAAAACGTGGAGATCGCCAACCTTCCCCTGATGATAGAATTCCACTTCTGGAAAACGGGCGTGAAATTCATTGAGATAATCCTCCATTTCCTCTATGGAAAGCACCCTTCCTGCTCTTTCCATCACCACGAACTGGGCATAGCGGAAGAGCTCAGGGGGCTGCTTCCACGAGTGTAACTGCAAGAAAGCCTCGCTACCAATTAAGAAGTAAAGACTCGCTTGAACCGATGCATTCAACTCCTTTAAGGTATCCACTGTGTAAGATCTGGTACCTCTCCTCACCTCTACATCTGATAACCCAAAGAAGGGATTGCCTTTTATAGCCAGCCTCACCATGGCCAAACGCTCTTTCGCTGGCGCGACATCCACCGACTTGTGAGGGGGGATGTAGGAAGGGACAAAGAGTACCCTATCCAAGGAGAATCGCTCCCTCACCTCCTCAGCCACTACCAAATGCCCCATGTGAATGGGATTAAAGGTGCCCCCTAAGATCCCCAACCGTTCTAATTCCATATTTTTAAAGTACAGCCCTCCTGAGGATTAGTCAAAGCACCGCTTAAAGTTAATTTGTTGACATGCCAAGGCTGATCATATATACCCTCCCTGCTCTTAAAATACACGGGGTTGAGGAGCTAAAGGATGAAAGCAAAGACCTATATGGCCAAGCCAGGTGAGGTAGAGAGGAAATGGTACCTGGTGGATGCCAAGGATCAGGTGGTAGGAAGACTGGCCAGCAAGATCGCTATGGTTCTGATGGGGAAACATAAACCCCATTATACCCCTTATATAGATACCGGGGACTTCGTTGTGGTAACAAATGCCGCAAAGGTTCGTTTCACCGGGAATAAATGGAAAAAGAAGGTATACTATAGACATTCTGGATACCCTGGGGGATTGAAGTCAAGAACAGCTGGGGAGATGTTAAAGAGAAGGCCCGAGGAGATCTTGAGGCATGCAGTTAGGGGAATGCTCCCCAAAAACCACTTAGGGAGGCGACAGCTCAGAAAGCTCAAGATATACCCGGGGGAAGATCATCCCCATGTGGCACAGCAGCCTGTAAAACTGGACCTGTTAGGAGGGGGAAATGACCACTGAGATCTTCCATGGAGTGGGGAAGAGGAAAAGTGCCATTGCCCGCGTCTGGTTGAAAGCGGGAACAGGGAACATCACAGTGAACAACAGGGCTTTAGAAGATTACTTCCCCAGAGAGACTCTTAGGAGCCTCGTATTTCAGCCTTTACGCCTCACTGGGACAGAGGGAGAATTCGATATCAAGGTGAACGTGAAGGGAGGGGGGATATCGGGTCAGGCAGATGCGGTGAGATACGGCATTGCCAAGGCACTAATAGACTGTAACATAGCGTTCCGGCCTCCCCTCAAGAAGGTAGGGCTCTGCACCAGAGATGCGAGGATAGTAGAGAGGAAAAAGTACGGACGTCATAAGGCCCGCAGAGGCCTCCAGTGGAGAAAGAGGTAATGCCCTTCACCTGAGCATCCCCAACCACTCAGGCTGGGGAGGGGCTTATTAGGATCTAAGCCAAAGGAGAAAGATGGCGGGGAAGGTGGTTAAACCAGGAAAGGGGGATGCCCTGATCATTGTGGATCTTCAGAAAGACTTTCTCCCGGGAGGGGCCTTGCCCGTACCCCACGGTATGCGAATAATCCCTATAGTAAACTCCTATATCCATCTCTTCAAAGAAAGAAAGCTCCCCGTTATTGCCACGAGGGACTGGCATCCACCTGATCACTGCTCCTTCAAGGAACAGGGTGGATTGTGGCCTACCCATTGCGTTCAGGGAACTCAAGGAGCTGATTTTGCTGAGGGCTTGGATCTTCCAGAGGACGTGATTGTCATTTCAAAAGCCACCAACTCGGATGAAGAAGCCTATTCCGGTTTTCAAGGCACGGACTTGGATGAAAAACTGAAAGAGAGAGGGGTAAAACGGCTCTTCATCGGTGGGCTTGCGACGGACTATTGCGTGCTGAGTACAATAAAGGATGCCGTAGCTTTGGGGTACAAGGTGTGCCTACTGAAAGACGCCGTTGAGGCCGTGAATGTGAACCCTGGAGATGCCGAAAAGGCCTTAGAGGAGATGGAATCCCTGGGGGCTGTTCCCTTAAGCTTAAAAGACGTAACTGAAGACTGAGCTCCCCCACTCAGGATCTTCCCAACCTGTACACAAGGTGCATGGGGAGCAGGGACCCTTAGTCAATATAGCGGGGGCGATTTGGGGGATGGGCCTCTCCAGAGAATTGGGTGGTTGATTTACGTTTTTTGCCTGTAATAAGCTGCTAACCTTAAGGTACCTGCAAATATTCATAGTGCTGGAGGAGGGATGAAGGTTACGGTCGAAGAGCTTGCACCGTGCAAGAAGAAGGTTCACGTGGAGGTGGAACTGGAAGAAATGGAGAAGAGGTTCCGGAAGGTATATGAAGAGCTTCGCGAAAAGACCCAGCTCCCAGGATTCAGACCCGGAAAGGCGCCCCTCTTTCTCCTAAGGATGAGATTCGGTGATTACGTAAGGGAAAAGGTGTTAGAAGAGGTGGTTCCTGAGACTTATGAGAAAGCCATAAAGGAAGTCGGAATCAAGGTGGCCACCGAGCCCAAGTTTCCTGTGATGGAATTGGAGGAGGGAAAGCCTTTCAAGCTGGTGATAGAGGTGGAAGAGGAGCCAGATTTCGAGCTCAAGGAATACAAGGGCATCGAGATAGAAGAGCGTAGATACCCAGTATCAGATGAGGATGTGGAAGAGGTGATCGAGAGATTGCGACAACAAAGAGTGAGAATATCTGATAAGGGCGACCAGGCTGCCCAAGAGGGAGACCTGGTGGTGGTAAGTTACGATGTGGAGTTAGGAGGAAAAGTGCTGGAGGACAAGCACGAAGAAGGAATGACTCTCGTATTGGGCTCAAGGGATGCAGTACCTGGGTTTGAAGAGGCCCTCCTGGGCCACAAGGTAGGGGATACTGTCTCTGTGGAGGTTGAGCTGGGCGAGGAGCATCACGATAGAGAACTTGCAGGAAAGCGGGTAAGATTCATCGTCACCCTGAAAGAGGTGAAGAAGAGAGAATTGCCAGAGGTGGACGAGAATTTCGCCAAGGAGATGGGGTACGAGGGCCTCGAGGATATGAGGAAGCAGGTGAGGGAGAAACTCCAAGAGGAGTTTAATAACAGGGCCAAGGCGGAGATGATAGATCAGATAATGGAGAAGATGGTGGCCCAGTATGAGTTTCCTGTGCCCCCCAGTCTGGTAGAGAGGGAGGTGGAGAGAAGAATAGACGACGAAAAGTTCCATCTGCGGGTGAAGGGGATAAACCCTGAAAAGGCAGACATTGACTGGGAAGAGAAGAGGAGAGAGGCACAGGGGGATGCGCTGGCCAATGTAAGATTCTCCTATTTGTTGAGCAGGATAGCAGACGCCGAAGGGATCGAGGTAACAAAGGATGAGTTGTGGGACCAGATAGAGGATACTGCCCGGACCCTTCAGAGGCCTGTTGACGATGTGGTAAAGCTCATGCAGAAGACCGGAAGACTCCAGAGGCTATCCCTTGATATGCTGCGCAGCAAGGTATTAGATTTCCTCCTGGAACATGCAAAGATGGGATCGGCCTCAGAAGGGCCATCTGTAAAAGAGGATTTGGAAGGGAGATAGGATGGGTTTGGTACCCATTGTTGTGGAACAAACAGAGCGGGGGGAGAGGGCTTATGACATCTACTCCCGCCTCCTTAGGGATCGGATCGTCTTGGTAGGAACCTCCTTGAACGATGAAGTGGCCAATCTGATCGTAGCCCAACTCCTCTTCTTAGAGGCGGAAGACCCCCAAAAGGACATTTACATGTACCTCAACTCCCCCGGTGGCATGGTAACGGCGGGGTTGGCCATATATGATACCATGCAGTATATCAAACCTGACGTTTCCACCATCTGTGTGGGGCAGGCAGCGAGCATGACTGCAGTTCTGCTTGCGGCTGGAGCAAAGGGAAAGCGCTATGCCCTCCCCCACTCCAGAATCCTGCTACATCAACCCATCGGGGGCTTTGAGGGACAGGCGGCGGACGTGGAGATCCAGGCAAAGGAGATCCTTCGTTTGAAGGAGATCCTGGAAGAGATACTGGTGGCCCATACGGGCCAGCCCCCTGAGAGGATCAAAAAGGACACCGATAGGGACTTCTTTATGGATGCTCATCAGGCAAAAGAGTATGGTATAGTGGATGCGGTACTGGAGAAGAGAGGAGTAAAGTCAAAGAAGGGGAAAAGGGGTTGAAAAATGTTTAGAGATACTGATCTGAGATGCTCCTTTTGCGGTAAGGGTCAGCGAGAGGTGAAGAAGCTAATCGCTGGCCCAGGGGTTTACATCTGCGACCGTTGCGTGATGCTCTGCAGCAAGATCATAAAGGAGGGTGAAGAGCCATCGGGGGAAGACTTAAGGGGTCTGCCCACCCCCAAAGAGATCAAGGCCTTTTTGGATCAGTACGTGGTAGGTCAAGAAAAGGCCAAAAGAGTCCTATCGGTAGCTGTGTACAACCACTACAAGAGGATATCCAGCCAAGACGAGGGGGATGTGGAGATCCAAAAAAGCAATATACTCCTTATCGGGCCAACAGGATGTGGGAAAACCCTCCTTGCCCAGACCTTAGCGAAGTTCCTGGATGTGCCGTTCTCTATCACAGATGCTACGCCCCTAACAGAGGCAGGATATGTAGGAGAGGACGTAGAGAACGTACTTGTGCGTCTCTTGCAGGCTGCGGATTACAATGTAGAACGGGCAGAAAAGGGAATCATCTACATTGACGAGATAGACAAGATTGCCAGGAAGAGCGAAAACCCCAGCATTACCAGGGATGTATCAGGTGAAGGGGTCCAACAGGCCCTCCTTAAGATCATTGAAGGCACAGTAGCCAATGTGCCTCCCCAAGGTGGTAGGAAACACCCCCAGCAAGAGACCATCCAGATTGACACTACAAACATACTCTTTATTTGTGGAGGTGCCTTTGTAGGGTTAGAGAAGGTGATAGAGCATAGGATAGGCAAGAAGGTGATCGGCTTTGGGGCCCAGATGGAGGAGAGGGAGAAGACGAAAACCGAAGAGATACTCTCACTGGTCCAACCAGACGATCTCATCAAGTTTGGACTCATCCCTGAGTTGGTGGGAAGACTACCCGTAGTGGCCACCCTTAGCGACTTGAGTGAGGAAGACATGGTCAAGGTACTCACTGAGCCTGCCAACTCACTGGTAAAACAGTACCAGCGCATGTTCGAGCTGGAAGGTGTGAAGCTCACTTTTACAGAGGGTGCACTGAGGCATATCTCCAGGGAGGCTATGGAGAGAAAGCTTGGCGCCAGGGGGTTGAGGGCCATTATGGAAGAGGTGATGCTGGACATCATGTATGAGCTCCCCTCTGGCAAACATGGTATCAAGGAGTGCATTATTAATGAGGATGTGGTAAAGAAGAGATCGGAGCCTATATTTTTGTTCGAGAAGGCTGGATAGGGGGAAGAGTGGATATGCTCTTTAGCAGCAGCGATACCATCTATCCTGTGATCCCACTAAGGGATTTGGTGGTCTTTCCACACTCTATCACTCCCCTCTTTGTGGGTAGGCCTCAGTCTGTGAAAGCAGTGGAATATGCCCTTAGGAGAGGAAAGCAGGTCCTTCTAGTAGCCCAAAAGGATGCAAACGTGGATGACCCCCGAGGGGGAGATTTATATACCCTGGGTGTGATCGCCACCATCATCCAGCATGTAAAACTGCCAGATGGTACCATCAAGATATTGGTTGACGCCCTCCAGAGGGCGAAGATCCTGGAGTTCAGAGAGGAAAGTCCCTTCCTGGAGGCCAGAGTACTTCCCATCGAAGACTCGTACTTACTGACCCCTGAGACCGAGGCCCTTACTAGGGCCATTATGGAGGCCTTTGAAAAATATGCCTCTTTCAATACCAAGATACCCTCTGAGGTGGTGATCTCCCTCAAGGGGATGGAGGATCCAGGCCGCTTTGCGGATACAATAGCGTCTCATATCTCCCTAAAGACCAAGGAGAAGCAGGAAATCCTCGCCACCCTTGATTTAAAGGATAGAATGGAGAAGATCTATGCCTACCTCCAGTTGGAGACTGAGGTATTGGAGGTAGAGAACCGCATAAAGAACCGCGTAAAAAAACAGATGGAGAAGAATCAGAGAGAATACTACCTTAACGAGCAGCTCAAGGCCATCCAGAAGGAACTTGGTAGGAGTGACCTAAATGAGATTGAGGAACTGAAGGAGAAGATCAAGAAGGCCAGGATGCCCAAGCATGTAGCAAAAAAGGCAGAGGATGAGCTTAGAAAGCTGGAACTCATGCCCGCCATGTCCGCCGAGGCTACCGTAGTGAGGAACTACTTAGACTGGCTAATTGCGCTCCCATGGAGCAAAAGAACCAGGGACAAACTGGATATCAAAAAGGCAGCCCAGATCCTGGATGAAGATCACTATGGCCTGGAAGAGGTTAAGGAGAGGATCTTAGAGTATCTGGCTGTTAGGAGGCTGGTGAAGAAGAATAAGGGCCCCATCCTCTGCTTTGTTGGCCCACCCGGAGTAGGTAAGACCTCTCTTGGGAAGTCGATTGCAAGGGCTATGGGAAGACGGTTTGTCCGGGTGAGTCTTGGAGGCGTAAGGGACGAAGCCGAGATCAGGGGACACAGGAGAACCTATGTAGGTGCCTTGCCTGGGCGTATCATCCAAATGATGAAGAAGGCAGGGACAAAGAACCCTGTGATGCTTCTGGACGAGGTAGACAAGCTCAGCTCAGATTTCCGTGGTGATCCTGCCTCTGCTCTATTAGAGGTCTTGGACCCCGAGCAAAACTCCAATTTCAGTGACCACTATTTAGGTGTAGAGTTTGATCTATCTGAGGTCTTCTTTATTACCACGGCCAACGTGCTATACTCTATTCCCAGACCGCTTCAGGACAGAATGGAGGTGATCAGGCTTCCCGGATACACAGAGTATGAGAAGAAGATGATCGCCCGCCACTTCCTTTTGCCAAGGCAAGTAAAAGGCCATGGCATTCCAGAGGAGAGGCTAATAGTGGAGGACTCAGCCATTCTGGGTATCATTCGTGAGTACACCAGGGAGGCTGGAGTGAGGAACTTAGAGAGAGAATTGGCCAAAATATGCCGGAAGGTGGCCAGGCGACTGGTAGAGGGACAGGGGGATTTCCCTATAAAGGTGAGGGGAGAAGATCTAGAGGAGTACCTTGGTGTGCCAAAGTACCGCCATGGAAAGGCGGAGGCCTCCCCAGAGGTTGGTGTGGTTCAAGGTCTGGCCTGGACGGAGAATGGGGGTGAGCTCCTTACTACTGAGGCCGCTGTGGTGGAAGGCAAGGGTGACCTTATCCTCACAGGGAAGCTTGGGGAGGTGATGCAGGAATCGGCAAAAGCGGCTCTCACCTTTGTACGTTCCAGGGCAAAGGCCCTGGGAATTTCTACAGATTACTTTCAGAAGGTGGATATCCACATCCATCTGCCAGAAGGCGCCATCCCAAAAGATGGCCCCTCGGCAGGCATTACCATAGCTACCGCCTTGGCATCTGCCATTGCCCATATCCCTGTATACGCAGATGTGGCCATGACAGGAGAAGTAACCTTACGTGGCAAGGTGCTGCCTATTGGAGGCCTCAAAGAGAAGCTACTGGCAGCCAAGAGGGGGAAGCTCAAAAGGGTGATCATACCCGAAGAGAACAAGAAGGATCTGAAAGAGGTACCCGAGGAGATACGCAAAGGCTTAGAGATCGTGCTGGTTGAGCATATGGACCAGGTCCTGGATATGGCCTTGGTAGGTTGGAAAAGGGAGGACAAGACAGCGATTGCTCCTCCTCAAATCATTTCCTCAACCGAAATCAGGCCCACCTTCACCTCATAGAGAGAGGGGGGTCTTTGTCAGATCTCCCAGTTTTTCTATATCTTCTTTGTTCCCCAAAACCACGAGAAGGTCTCCCCTCTCCAATTTGATATGGGGATCAGGCCTTAAAATAGTAGCATCCTTCCCTTTTCTAACTGCTACCACAATAGCACCTGTGTCTTCTCGGATCTTCGAATCTTTAAGAGGGACTCCATCCAGAGGAGAGCCTTTCTCAATTACCATCTCCTCTAAGATAAGGGTTACAGGGCCCAGGCGTGTTGCAAGCTCTATGAATTCTGTGACTGTTGGCTTTAGTGCAGCATGGACCAGCATACTGGCCCCCACATCATAGGGAGAGATGACCCTGTTGGCACCTGCCTTGTAAAGCTTCCTGGTGGCTTGGGGGTCTTCTACACGAGCCACGATATGGATTTTGGGGTTAAGCTCCCTTGCTGTGAACGTGACGAAGAAATTGGCAGCGTCGGAGCCCAGCACGGCAATGAGTATCCTGGCCTCTTTGATCCCGACTTGCTCCAGGACCTCCTCCTCAGATGAGTCAGCCTGTAAGAAGAGGTAACCCTTCTTCCTTATCAAGGCTACCCGGCTCGGGTCATTCTCAATTATCACGAAGGGGACGCCCTCTCCTTGCAACTCCTCACTTACTCTCTCCCCCAGCCGTCCAAAACCACAAACTATAATATGGTTACGGAGCTTGTCCATTTCTCTCCTCCACCTCCTTTCCTCAAAAACCCTTCTGAACTCCCCTTCTATGAGGAGTCTTGATAGACTTACAGCGCCGTAAGCGAAGGTACCCACTCCTAAGGTGATGAGCAGTATGGTAAAGATCCTTCCCTGTGGAGAGAGAGGGTGGACCTCGGCAAATCCGACGGTAGCTAAGGTGATCACTGCCATATATAGGGCATCGAGAAAATGCCATCCTTCTAAGCTCATGTACCCTACCACCCCCACGGTGACTGTGGCGATGATGAGCACGCTTAAAATAAGGATGCGGCGCAGTAAGGTGGTGTAATACGCCTGGTATCCGCTATCGTCCATTACATCAGAAACTGGCCGTTTTTGATGACTTCAAACCACTCGCCCTTTGAGAGGATCTTAAGGGTAGGATTAAAAAGCACAAAATCCTGGTGAAAAGGTACCTTTACCACACCCCCAAATGTGGAGTTGTCCCCAAAAGCTATATGGACGGTACCTGCAATCTTCTCTGCTTCCAAAATGTTATCTGGCCTCGTAGCCTTTTTATTGGTGCCAATCCCAAGCTCAGCAACGTTCCTGGCTGCAGGGTATTTCTGAAACACCCCTTCCAGGTATTCCCCCACCCTTTCATCTCCCTCTATGCGCCTTACCTTTCCCCTTTCGATGTGGAAAAGGAGGGGGGGATCCAATTTCATGGTAGAGCCCCACTCCGCTACATAAGTGCCACGGGCCGTACCCTCTACTGGGGCCACAAAGGCCTCCCCTGCCGGAAGGTTACCGAAGGACCCAGGCGCAGTTAGCCTACCAGTATCTGCTATCGCCCTTCTCTCCCTTATGGAGAGAGTAAGATTTGTCCCATTAGAAGCAAAGATCCTCACCTCTTCTCCCTCCGTGAGCACATGGGCCAGGGCCAGTGTAATCCTCTCCTGTTCGTCAAGGTCCACGTCCAGGGAGGTGGTAAGCATATCCACATCGAAGAGGGGCATACTGGCGTAGCGGGCCCCCATCTCGGTAAGAAGCTCCCGGAAGGATGTATGAGTGGTAGAGTAGTTGGCCAAGGCAATCACCACCTGAGGTACGTCCGCATTCTCTGCCTGAAGCACTTGAAGGGTTTTGAGAAAGGTGTCGTGGTCCTCTTTCTCGAGGAGGCGCTCAAGTAAACCCCTTTCCTCCAGCTTTCTGATCACCCTTTCCCCGAATGCCAGATTCCACAGAGACATTGGAGGCTCCATCCCATGATACCCCAGGGCACCGTATTCATGATAAACCACTTTGTCTGTTATAGACTTGGCCACTTCTGCTATCCGCTGGGCCAGCACCCGTGCCTTCTCCCGTCTGGGAAAGTGGTGTGGAGCGAGCTTGGGCTCCTTGTCAGTAATGAAATCGGTAAAGACCAACAGCTTTTCCCCTCTCTTGAGTCCAACATTCTCTTGGAGCAGCTTCATGATATGCCTCTTCATTGACTCCTCCCATCTATACTATAAGTGAAGCTTGCAAAGAAAAGCGCCCCATGTCAATCTCTGTATTGGTGGATGGGCTGAGCGGGAGAGCTGGAAGATGGGGCATTTCAGGGTGTTACACACCAACATGCACAAGGGGGGTTGGGGGGGACAACCTAACCGGATCCTTACCGTAGCCCGTGGGCTTCAAAAGAAGGGGCATCATGTGATCATAGCCGCCCCCAAGGGAGCCACGCTGATAGAGAGGGCCAAGAAGGAAGGGATTTCTGTGTTTGACGATCTGCGTCTGCCAAAGAAGTTCAACCCCGTCACCTATGTGAAAGAGGTAGCCCGTTTTCGACGTCTCATAAAGGAACAGGGAATAAATGTAGTCCATACCCATGGCTCCCAGGACACCTGGACTGCAGTAGTGGCAGCCTGGTTGGTAAGACCGAGGCCTCTGGTGGTAAGGACCAGGCACAACACCTTCCCCGTAAAGAACCATTTTTTGAACCGCATCCTCTACCGACGCCTCATAGACGGGATTATTGTAGTCTCTGATGCTGTCACCGACGTATTCCGTCAGACAGGTGTATTGGGGGATAAGGCGAAAGAAGTACTTACACTTCACAGTGTAGTAGACGCCCAGGGGCGTTTCAACCCTGAAAAGATCGAAGTAGAGGGCATAAGGGAGGAGCTAAGGATCCCTTCCGATGCCCCAGTGGTGGTGAATGTAGCCCGCTTAGCCAGGGAGAAAGGGCACATCTATCTCCTGGAGGCTGCCAGAGAGATACTTAGGGAGTTACCAGAGACCCAATTTCTTATCCTGGGAGAGGGCCCTATGAGGACTCACTTAGAGGAATATGTCCAGAGGGAAGGGCTCAAGGGGAGAGTAAGGTTCCTGGGCCTCAGAAGGGACGTACCCCGCATCCTCAGGGTATCCCAGGTGTTCCTCTTCACCCCAGTAGCTGGTGAATCCTTGGGTACAGCGGTCTTGGAGGCCTTGGCTATGGAGGTGCCTGTGGTAGCCTTTAATGTAGGGGGCATAAGCGCCTCGGTACGCCAAGGCGAGACAGGCTATCTGGTAGAACCAGAAGATGTGGCAGGTTTGGTGAATTACACCCTCAGGCTCTTAAAGGATAAAGAACTTAGGCGCTGTTTGGGTAGGGCTGGGCGGAAGTGGATGCTGGAGGCCTTCGGTGAGGAAAGCCTGGTAGAGGGGAATATAGCCTTTTATCACAGGCTGTTAGGGATCAGATAAATGACCTGGGACTGCTTGAACTATGCCGGTTCCTCCCCTACTTCCCATCAAAGAGGGACCAGAATCCTCGGTGTTTGGGAAAGTGGATGGCTTCGTTTCTCTGCTGGGGGAAAATGCACAGGAATGGCGAATATCTGACCGGGATAGATGAGATCCGGATCGTGGATTTGGGCTTTGTTTGCCCTTATAGCAGCTTCCTTGGCTTTAAGGGCCAGTCGGGCAGATTCATTTGCCTGATAAAGGGTTCGTAATTTGAGTGCTTCACTCTTGGGCCTCTTTCAGAGCTTGCTGGGCCGTCTGAATGGCCCATTTTGGCATAGCCCATCTTTGAAAAAATTCTCCAACTTTCTCAAAAGAAAAAGAAATGGAGTGAGATTATTCCACTACCACCTCTCGAGGATTCCTATCCTCTAAGGAGCGCCTGAAGAGTTCTAATAGGTGAGGATCCACATCCCCCTGATCCTTTCTAATGATGTCAAGGGCCTGTATCACCTTTCCAACGCTCCATCGGGATTCCTCCTGGAGCAATCTGCAGATCCTGTCTGCCAGGTGGATCACCCTGGCCCCAAGGGGTATCTGTTCACCTTTTAAGCCCTTAGGAAAACCAGAGCCGTCGAAC
Organism: Aquificota bacterium; assembly: GCA_015486015.1. Taxonomy (GTDB): domain Bacteria; phylum Thermosulfidibacterota; class Thermosulfidibacteria; order Thermosulfidibacterales; family B14-G1; genus WFSI01. The sequence goes on from WFSL01000001.1 coordinate 50,331, forward strand.
CGCTCATGGTGAAAGAGAATCATAGGACGGGCCTTTGAAAGTACATGGATATTGCGCAACATAAAGGCCCCTATCGCGGGATGCTCCTTGTAGTTCCATGAGCCTTCTCCATGGGCAAGCTCGGATTTGCCAATATCATGTAAGATAGCGGCTGCCTCGAACAACCGGATGCCATCCCCACTCAGATTCAGGGCCTTTCCTATCTCCACTGACATCTTAGCAACCAACTCAGAGTGCAACCTGCTGTACCTGTCCCTCTCACCCCTATGGGAAATCAGAAAAATCGCATCCTCGACGGACTGGAAGATGGGAGGGGCGGGCACCTCATCCTTGACGTAGCGCACCCTATTCCCCCCTCCCTTCTTTGCCTGATACATACCCCAGTCAGCCCTCCTCATCAGCTCCTCAGATGTCTCTCCATCCATGGGGAACGCAGCAACCCCTATGCTCAAAGTAACAGAAGGGAGTCCCTCCTTCGAAATGGTCTCCACCTGCCTCCTGATCCTATCTGCCACCCTTATAGCTCCGTCTGGAAGGGTATCTGGAAGGATGGCGGCAAACTCGTCTCCCCCGTATCTGGCAGCAATATCTGAACCTCGGAGGGAAGAACGGATAGCCTGGGCAACCCTTTTAAGCACCTTGTCCCCCACCACGTGGCCGTAAGCATCATTCACGCCCTTGAGATTATCTACATCCATGAAAAGCACAGAAAACAAAACATTGTATCTCATGCCCCTCTCAATCTCATAGCGTAGACTCCTATGAAAAACCCCGGCGTTGTACAGACCCGTGAGATAGTCCGTAGTTGCAAGGTACTCTTTCCAGGAGAGGGCACTCCACAGTAACCTGCCTCCCAAGGCCCCCACGATCTCTGCCCTACCCCTCATACGCATGGAGAGCTCCTCTCCGATTCTTCTCTCACCTGTGAGGTTGAGCACGAGATCCACCTCAGGAAAATTTACAACCCTATGGTAGTCCTCATATACAGGGATACCCATAGAACGGGCCAAAGGTACAGCCTCGGCGCCCGAATATATCTCTGCCAGACCCAACACCTCTATAAAGGGATCCTCGTGAATAGCAGAGAGGAGCGATTTGCAGGCCCTTCCTCCTCCCACAATGAACACCTTGACACGTTTCTTGAAGACCCTTGGTACAGATATCTTATTCATATCTACCTATCCATTTTTAAAGTGTAGCCTGTTCCTCTGAACCAGGTTTGAAAAGTCCAATACCAACACCACTCAGGACCTGCAACTAAAACCTCAAATCCTCTGACTCAGGATTGCCCTTCTACAAATGTCATCCTTGTGGAAAGGTGCTATGTATTGTGAAAACACTGGAGACCAGGGAAGGGGCATGGAGGGTTTGAGAGGTCTTAATGATATGATCGAAAGGATCCTTAGTAAGGAGTCCCTTTCACAGCTCATGGATGGTTATGAGACAAGGGAAGGTCAGCTGATCATGGCAAGGGAAGTGGCCAGAGTGATGGAAGAAGGGGGAATGAGCCTTATTGAGGGAGGCACAGGCGTGGGAAAGACGCTGGCATATCTGATACCTGCTGCTCTATTTGCTATCACCGAGGACACAAGGGTGGCAATTTCCACCAGCACCAAGAGTTTACAGGACCAGGTGATCTTCAAGGATCTCCCGCTGGTCCAGAAACTCCTAAAAAGCCAGGGAATTGCATTGAAGGCATCCCACATAAAGGGGAGGGGCAACTATCTATGCCTGCATCGGCTAAGCAACGCACTACAGAGAGGTCAGATCTCTGCAGAGACAATGGGCTGGGCCCAGTCCAGCCCCTACGGAGATCTGGAGCATGCACCCCAAACCGGGCTTTCATACATTATAGGCAGCCGCTGGGAATACTGCTTAGGGAAAAATTGCCCTCACAGGGAGGCCTGTTTCTATCAGAAGGCATGGAAAAAGGCAGAAGAATCCCACCTGATGGTAGTAAACCACCACCTCCTGCTCAGTCATCACTTGACTGAGAAGAAAGGGCTCCCCCTATTTGAGAGGCTGATCATAGATGAGGCCCACCGCTTAGAGAAAACTGCTTTGGATGTGCTCGGGGAGAGTGTATCCATCTCCTATCTGTTGCGCCGTGTCCAGGGGCTCCTGGGCCTGGAGGTCTCCCTGATGGAGGCCCCCCACTTTATGGACGGTTTACGAAGCCTTGAGAGGCTTCTACACCGGGTACTGGCCAGCCTGGCCAGCATCATCCCTTCAGGACGCACCTCCAAGGAGGCCCTCGAATTAGCAGAAGAGGCGATAGATCTCCTGAGGGGGCTTTCCGTGAGCTTAGAGGGAGTGGCCTTGATGGGAGAGGGGATGGTGCGGAGGCTTGGGGAGGAGGCCCCCATGATGGGGGAGGTGGCAATGGTCTCCAAAGAGTTCCTCACCGCCGCCCGGATCCTGTCCCAATGGATAGAAGAGACAAGTGAAGGGGTAGTAAAGTGGATAGAACTGGAGGTAAGTGATGTCCCTTCTCTCTCCTTTCATTCGACCCCCTTAGACGTATCCGGTCCCCTTAAGGAGTACCTTTTTTCCGCAACAGACGGTGTGGTTCTCACGTCTGCCACGCTATCCGTTGGTGGGAGCATGGAATATGTTAGAAAGACACTTGGCATAGAAAAAGCACGGGAGGTGTTTCTACCCCCGGAGTTCGCTTACGAACAGCAGGTACGTTTGGTCGTTATGAAGAGCATGCCTCAACCACGATCCAAGGACTACAAAGAAGGGATCCTCGATGGCATCTCTTCAATATTGCAAGAGAGGGGTGGGCAGACCTTGATCCTCTTTACGGCCTATCATCTCATGGAAGAGATCGCACGTACCCTAAGGGATCGGTTTCCCACCCTCCACTTCTATATACAGGGGGAGAGAGGCAGGGATATATTAGTAAATTTATTCCGGGGTGACCGCCAGGGTGTGCTTGTAGGGGTAGAGAGCTTCTGGGAGGGGATAGATCTCCCCGGAGAGGCACTCAAGACCTTAATCATAGTGAAGCTACCCTTTCGTTCCCCCGAAGACCCATTAGTAGCTGCCCGATCCCGCTGGCTTCAGGAGCAGGGCAAAGACCCATTTGAGGAGTATCTCCTCCCCGAAGCGGTGCTTACCTTCCGCCAGGGCTTCGGAAGGCTCATCAGGAGCAAGGAGGACACAGGCGTAGTGTACATTCTGGATCCCCGAATCCTGAAAAGGGGCTATGGACGTGTGTTTCTTTCTTCTATTCCCAAGATCAACGTGGAAACGGAATAATCAGGGAAACAAAGAAGACCAAGCCCGCTGTTATGGCCATAGTAGCTCCAGGGGGGAGGTTTAGGAGGTATGCCACAGCCAATCCACCCCCATTTATCCCCAGGCCCACTCCGATAGAGAGAAGGAGGATGCTCCTATATCCAGTGAGAAAGCGCAGAGCCACAGAGGCAGGAACCACTACCAACGCCGTAACCAGGATAACCCCTACCAGCTTGATGGCCAGTACCACCGCCAAGGCCAGGAGCACAAGGAGAGAATAATAGAGAAATCCCACGGGGAGCCCCCTGGTATAAGCCACCTCCTCATTGAGGGCCATCAGCAAGAGTCCTTTTAGGCAAACACTTACGAATAGATAAGCCAGAAGGGTGACCCCGGCAATGGCTATGAGGTCTCCTTTTGTAAGGGTGAGAATGTTTCCAAAAAGGTAACTGAAAGCATCTGAGGTATATCCTTTGGAGAAGGAGAAGAGCACCACTCCCACCCCCATGGCAAAGGAGAATATTACCCCTATGGCCACGTCCTCATGAAAACCCCACCTGCGCCTCACAAACCCAATGGTGAGCCCTGCCATCAAGGCAAAGAGGAGAGCCGGGAGGTCCGGAGACACACCGAGCAAAAAACCTAAGGCTACCCCTCCAAATGCAGCATGAGAGATCCCTACCCCCAAAAACGACCAGTTGTGCACTACCACAAAGAACGAAAGGAGGGAAAGAAGTAAAGCCAAGAGGATGGCAGCACCAATGGCATACTGCATGAAAAGTGGAAAATTCACCACTTTTTGAGGTCCCTTACAATGTGACACCCTTTACACTGGGGGTGGTGAACAAAGACATCCACAGGTTCCCCATAGAGCTCCTCTAAGAGGCGACAATCCAATGCCCCCCTGGGATCCCCTGCGTAGTGCAAGGTCACATTGAGACAGGCAATCCGGTCTACGAAGTGCGAAATCACCCCTACATCGTGAGTGACCATAAGCACAGTGAACCCCAACCTCTCCTTCAGCCCCTTCATCACCTCGTAAAAGCCCTCCTGTGCCACCACATCTACCCCTGTGCTCGGTTCGTCCAAGAGGACTATCTGAGGTTGTGAGACCAAGGCCATAGCAATAAGGACCCTCTGCTGTTCCCCCCCGGAAAGGTTGGGAAATGGATCGTGGGCCTTCTCCACCATCTCCACCATCTCTAAGGCCCTCATGGCCTCATCTTGCTGGCGAGGGCCAAAGGGTTTGAAGAAGTTAAAACGGCTACACCCACCTATCATCACCACATCCAACACAGAAAGAGGGAAGTCTTTTGTGCCCATCTTCTGGGGGAGGTATCCCACCAATCCTCGCTTCACAGCCTCCTTAGGCGAAAGGCCCAAGATGGAGACATGCCCCCTCTTGGGCTTGATAACGCCAATAATGGTCCTCAAAAGGGTGGTCTTTCCACCGCCATTGGGACCAATGATGCCCCAAAATTCACCACTCTTAACCCCAAGGCTCACGTTGTCCAGGACAACCCTCCCATTAAGGGCCACTGTTACCCCTTCCACACTAATAGCCGTAGCAGGCATTCAGCATCCTCCTCGCATTGTAAATCAACAAAGAGACAAGATCCCTCCTCTGTGGATCATTAGGATCTCCCAGAGGATCGAGGCGCACCAGATGGCCTCCTCCATCCCTGGCCAAGACCTCCATTACCCTGGGATTTTCTCCCCTATTTGCAATGAGCAACACGCGACCATGCTCCTTAATCGTCCTAAGGAGGGCCATGAACTTCATAGGACCGGGTTCCCTTCCAGGCACCTCCTCTACTACACCCAACGTAAATAGCCCAAAACGCTGACAGAAGTAGTGCCAGGCCCCATGCTGGGCTACGTAGTAGCGGCACGGCATAGGTCCAAGGAGTTCCCTAATCCTGGCAGTGAGCCTCTCTAACTCCAAGCGGAAGGCCTTTCCCCTCTTTCTATAGTATGGGGCCCCAGAGGGATCCAACTCACTGAGCACAGCTACCAAACCCGGCACCCTCTCCTCCACCATTACTGGATCGAGCCACACATGGGGATTCCCTTCATCAAGCTCCAGTCCTTTAGTGACGACAAACACCTTGCATCCTGCCCCATTTAGGGCCCTATCCAACCAATCATCCAGGTGTGCCCCCACCTTCACCAACAGAGAAGCCCTCTTGATGGCCCTTATTTGGGAAGGCTTAAGTTCAAATCCATGAGGTGAAGCACCAGGAGGAACGAGGCACTCCACATCCACACGCTCCCCACCAACAGCTCTCACGATAGAGGCCAGAGGATAGATGGTAGCCACCACCCGAAGTTCGCTGGCCCAAGTGACGCCGGGTAGAAGAATCAGAAGTGCCATGATTGTGCTCAGTGCCTTAAGTGCCCTCAACACTCCCACCACCTCCTTTAGGAAATCGGTGTAAGGGCTCCATTCAAGCCGGTCCCCTTGAACCACTCAGGATAGACAGATATAAGTTTAGTCACGCAAGCGCAACAATCAATAGTGGAGAGGGGCTTTGAAAGAGATCATAGCATACTTCAAGGGAGATCTGGAGGCTGCTGAGAAGGTGATCAACAACAACATCCACTCCACTATTAAGATAATCCCAAGCCTTTCCCAATATATCCTTGAGAGCGGTGGAAAGAGATTCCGGCCCCTGTTGGTCCTGGCATCTGCCGCCCTCTGTGGGTACAGGGGAGAAAAGGCCCACATGGCAGCCTGCGCAGCCGAATACATCCACACAGCCACACTCCTCCATGACGATGTGGTGGACGAGTCAGACACCCGTAGAGGAAGGACCTCTGCCAACACCATATGGGGCAACGAGGCCTCGGTCTTGGTGGGAGATTTTCTTCTGGCCAGGGCCTTTCAAATGATGGTGCAATACCTCAACGCCGATGCACTCAGGGTGATGGCCCAAGCTTGCATGCATCTGGCTGAGGGCGAGATCCTCCAGTTGCTCAAGAGTTTCGACATAAACACTACCATAGAGGATTACTACCAGATCATATTTGGCAAGACGGCGGCGCTTATCTCTGCATGTTGCGAGGTGGGAGCCATCCTCGCAGGCGCAAGCGAAAAAGAAAGGAGAGCGCTAAGGGACTATGGAAAGGAGCTGGGTTACACTTTCCAGATCGTAGATGACTGCTTAGACGTGGTGGGGGATCCGGGGAAAACGGGAAAACCCTTAGGCAACGACCTCAAAGAGGGAAAGTTCACGCTCCCTCTTCTACTGGCGTTGGAGAAGGCAGAAGGGAAAGAAAGAAGGGTGATTCAGGAAGCAGTGTTGGAGAACGAATTCACACCGGAGACATTTGAGAGAGTAAAGGCCATAATCATGAGGCATAAGGGCGTGGAGGGGGCAAGAAAAATAGCGAGGGAACACGCCCTTAGTGCCATGAACCAACTGAAAGCCTTTGAAGATGCACCGGAAAAGGAGTATCTTATAAAGGTAGCTCAATTCACTTCAGAGAGAGAGGCATGATGTCAGAGGAACATCCACTGGTAAGTTTGGCCAGAAGGACTATCGAGGAGTATATCCTTAAAAGAAAAGTGATAAAACCTCCCCCTCTTCACGAGATGAGCCCTGAGATGAAGCAGAAGGCAGGTGTCTTCGTCTCGTTGAAGAAGCGGGGTGAGCTTAGGGGGTGCATTGGTACCTTCCTACCCTCCACAGAGAACGTGGCCTGCGAGGTAATAAAGAACGCCATCTCTTCTGCCACGGAGGATCCGCGTTTCCCTCCAGTGAGTCCTGAAGAACTAAAGGAGCTGGAGATATCTGTGGACGTGCTCTCAGATCCAGAACTTGTAAAAGGTAAGGAAGAGCTGGATCCCAAGGTATACGGCGTCATAGTGGAATCTGGGTGGAGACGTGGCTTACTCCTGCCCGACTTAGAGGGTGTGGATACTGTGGACCAGCAGATCTCCATTGCTATGGCCAAGGCGGGTATAAGGCCTGGAGAACCCATAAAGATATACAGGTTCAAGGTAGACAGGTACAAATGAAAGAGGAGGCCCGTTATTGGGAGGCCTTAGAGGGGAGAAAGGTTAGGTGTAAGCTCTGCCCCAGGGAATGCCTTATAGCTCCAGGCCAGAGGGGTTTTTGCCGTGTGCGCACCAACGAGGGTGGTATTCTCTATACCACAGGATACGGAGAAGTCGTTTCAGTAGCCATGGATCCCATAGAGAAGAAGCCCCTGTATCACTTTTATCCGGGGATGAACATCCTATCCCTGGGCCCAAATGGCTGTAACCTGGCCTGCATCTTCTGCCAGAATTGGCAAATCTCACAGACCGACGTTCCCACCCACTACATCCCCCCACGGGAGCTGGTGAACCTGGCCTTCAGGCATGGGTCTATGGGGATAGCCTTCACATACTCTGAACCCCTCATTTGGTTTGAGTATATCATTGATGTAGCAAGGATAGGCAGACCACGAGGCATTTACACAGTACTTGTGACGAACGGTGTGATTAATCCCCGTCCATTGGAGGACTTACTCGTTTGGATAGATGCCATGAACGTGGATCTCAAATCCATGAATCCGGATTTCTACAAGAAGCTCTGCAGGGGGAGCTACTTGGAAACTACACTTCACACCATAAAGAGGGCCCATGAGGCAGGGATACATGTAGAGGTGACCAATCTCATCATTCCCGGCCACAACGACGCTCCTGAAGAGATAAAGGCGTTGGTGGACTGGATCTATAGTGTTTCTCCAGACATCCCCCTCCACTTCTCTCGTTTTTTCCCCCACTATCGCCTGAGAAATGTCCCCCCTACCCCCATAGAAACGTTGGCTAGGGCCAGGGAGGTCGCCATGAAGAGGATGAGGTATGTGTATGTAGGAAACGTGTGGAACACCGAATGGAATACCACTTACTGCCCCACTTGTGGAGAGGCCCTTATCATAAGGGAAGGATACTCCCACCCCAGGATAAGGCTGAAGAACGGCACCTGCCCCAAATGCGGCACAAGGATTGTAGGGTCAGGTCTTGAATTTGGCAATTTCTCCGGCCTTCTGTAAGATCTTTAATTCAAACTTATAATATTATTAGATCAGGGCTTTTGATTTACAGAACAAATGCCATAGATTTAGCCCAAAGATGGTATTGATCGAGGTTATAAGCTGCAGGCAAGTCAAGAGGAAAGGATTAGGGCTTGACACCCCCTTGTCCTTTGCTTAAAAACAATTTGCTGATCTTTGACAATAGTAAATCTTCCCCTGGGTGAACGGGAAGTCCGGTGAAAATCCGGCGCGGACCCGCCACTGTGATCGGGGACGAAAGCCGCAAGAGCCCACTGGGACCTAAGGATCCTGGGAAGGGGCGGTGAGTAGGATGATCCGAGAGCCAGGAGACCGGCCCAGGGAGAGCCTCGCTCGGCATTTGCCGGTAAAAGGCCCTCGAGGAATGGGGCTGTGAGGGTTGGGTGGATAGGTTTGCTCGATCCCCGGTTTTCCCTTTGGGAGGGCCGGGGATCTTTTTTTTGAAAAATTTAGAGGAGGTTATGAAATGCAGATCAGGCCAGGGTGTTGGTGGTGGTTGATGATGGCGCTATGCTCCTTTCTATGGGTCCTTCCCATAAATGCCCAGGAGAATCCAAAAGGGGTGGCGAAGATGGAAGAGGTGGTGGTGACAGCCACCAGGGTAAAGGAAAAGGCCAAGACCCTTCCTGTGTCCAGCTCAGTGATCACTGAGGACGAGATAAAGGCCACCGGTTTAGAGAATGTCTCTGA
>WFSL01000002.1 GCA_015486015.1 Aquificota bacterium
TTTCTATTACTTCTCCCCTTGAAAGGGCATCCTTAATTTCGTCAACTGATATCTTTCTCTGATATAATCGCAACAGGGCATGTTTCTTGAAAGCGAGTCTCTCCTCCCGGGCGAGTTTCTTCAGTAATCTAAACAACTCTTCTTGGTGGCTACTGGGCACTTAACTAACCCCATCTACCTTTTCTATTTGGTTAGTATGTTGGGCGAGAAACGCGGGAAAGGGCAAGAGGCGAAGGGCGAAGGGCGGGAAAAGCGGGAAAAGCGAGAAACGCGAGAAACGTGGAAAAGGCGCGAAGGGCGAGAAATGCATAATTAACGACTCCTTTTTAGGGCCTTGATTAGATTTGCTATCATCCTGCTCAGATGCTCCACCCTTCCGCTTAATTTTTGATATTCAATATCACTTAAGTAGCCAACTCTGTTGGCGATATACAGCTGAGTCCTCAATTCACTGGTGGGACCTTTGGCGATGTACAGGAACCTTATAAGTTCGGCTACGGTCTCCCTTTCTTTCCCTTCGGCTATGTTCGATGCTATGGTAACAGCAGACCTTCTAATCTGGTCCCGCAGCCCAAAATCCGAGGCTATACCACCTTCTGATGTGAGTTTATAGATATCGATGGCCAATGAAGTGGATTCTTGCCAGTAGTCCAGGTCCTGGAATTTTGTAATTTTCATTATCTATCCGCCAAACTCTCCGGCATCAACTGTGAGGCTGGGAAAGGTTTGAAGGAGCTTTTTGTCGAAGGTGACCACCCGGGTTTCTCCCAGTTCAGCCGCCGCTATGAGAAGAGTGTCATAAGCAGAATGATTGTATTGTACAGCCAGTTCCAGCGCTCGCTCCCAAAGCTGCTCGGTTGGAATCACCCGATCTATCAATCCCTCAGCATCCTGTAAAACCTCCAGCCCCAAGTCCAGGGAAAGGCCTTTTATGCTAACCCACCTCCAAACCACATTGACCAGCTCAGCCCGGAGAGAATCGGGAACCTCGATGAGATCGGCTGATGCAAGGGCTTCTGAAGCCGGATCCCGAAACCCCTCAACTCCCATGAGGGCATAGGCAAAGACCATGGTGTCTATTATCATCTCAAACTAGGGACGCCCCTCTTCCTTCCAGCCACTGATCTCTTCGGGACCCACAGAGGGCAGCTTCTCCCAGCGCTCCCGGGCCCTGGCCAGTATCTGGGACCGACTGGCGTAACGGACCTTCAGAAGCTCCCGAAGCTCCTGCTCCATGGAGTAGCCCCTGCTCCGGGCGACCTCCTTTATGCGCTTCACCAGATCATCTGGAATGTTTCTTATGGTGATGGTGGCCATGAATCCCTCCCAAGGTTATTTGCAAATATGCTAGCACCGTGCATGCGCAATGTCAAATGTTTGGTCTATCTGGTCTGTTTAGTCTATTTCGTTGGTTTGGTTTGTCGCGTTCATCGAGTTTATTGCGTTTTTAGCGTTATTCGCGTTAATAGGATTCATAGTGCCATCGGGTTAGTTGGTATAGAAATATTTACGTAACTCCGAAATGGGTATAAACCTACTCGCCTGCCTGAGAATAGCTTTTAATGTCCCTTTATATCCCTTACCTGACAGCCGCCTCAGTTTGCTCACACTCAGGCTCAACCTCTAAGGTAACCACCAGAGTCGGATTATCTGCCAATCCCCACTGAGACAGATCCTCACCTTCTAAGTGGAGTTTCACAGCTTCTTTCAAGTTCTCGATGGTCTCGTCCAGGGTCTCCCCCTGGGTCACCACGGCGACTTCCATGCACTCGGCCACAAAACCCCTTTCCCCCGGGTAAACCAAAGCATTTATGATCTTTCTAAGTTTCACTCCTCACCTCCATGATTTGTTTTGTTGCGTCCATCTGGTCTGTCTAGGCGAGTCTAGCTCTGGGGTCAGGTCTTGAATTTGGTAATCTTTCTGGTTCATCTGGTTCATTTGGTCTGTTTAGTGTGGAAGTATTTCATAGATATCCACCTCTAAGTGCAAAAGCCTATCTTCTGTAAATCTCTTTCCTGTGACCTATCCTCAAAACAACTATCTCATCATTCTCAATATCAAAGACAACCCTATAGTCACCTATCCTAAACCTGTAACCTCCCAATTTAGGATCAATGAGTTTCCTAGCGTATTTCAAAGGATCATCCTTATAGCGAAGCAATGTTTTCCCTATCCTATCCTATCCCTAATCGCTGGATCCAGTTTTTCCAAATCCTTAACTGCCCTAAGAGTATAAACTAGCCTGAATTTCACTTATCAAAGACTTCCTCATGGGTCTTTACAAGTCCAGCCCTATAATCAGCCCTTGCTTCCCTTATACTCTCAATATACTCAGGGGCTGTTGCAGCAAGAGGATCCTCTATAAATTCCTCTCTTTCCCTCTTGCCCATTTTCTTTACGGCCTCGATAATATCTTCTGGCCTTATTTCAACCTTTATTCCACCAATGGGCATCTCTACCTCCCCTCTTACCTTAGTCTTCCTGGAGTTTCAGGACATTCACCTTTATTGTCTCTTGAGAAAGGGTCTGTCTGGTTTATTTGGTCTATCTGGTCTATTTAGTCTGTTTGGCCTATCTTGTCCGTTTAGTCTACTTAGTCTGTTTGGTGCGGAGGTATTTCTGGGTGTTTATGGTGTCAGGTCTCAACATTTGACATGTTTAGTCTATCTGGTCTATTTAGTCTGTTTAGTCTGTCTGGTCTATCTGGGCGGTATGGGCGGGAAAAGCGAGAAAAGCGAGACAGGCATAACACATTTACTCCCAGACCGATAAACCATTACCGTCCACCCCTGGCGTATCACCGGTACGTTCTCCCTATTCCCTCTTCCAGACTCACCTTGGGCTGCCAGCCAAGTTCTTTAATCCTGCCCACATCCAGGAGCTTCCTGGGTGTGCCATCGGGCTTAATACCAGAAAGTTGGCAACTCTCCTCTGTCCATAGCAGCCGGCTTTACCAGGCGGGGGTAGGGGAAGTTCGCTCAAGATAGGGCAGCACATGGCAAACCTCAAATTGCAAACTGGAATCCCAAGGACAGCAACTGAACATTTCAATACACTTCTTCTTGTGACTATGCAGCGTTGGATGAAAGGAGTCCTCAGCGAGCTGCTGAAGGGTATGCTCGACTCTCGCCCGCAATTCCGGCTGGCGGCGAACGGCCCGTTTGAACGCTCGCACAAAGGCTGCGCTCCAGACGAGGGTCCTCACCCCGCCAGCTCTTCCATGAGATCGGCTACCGTGCCTCGCCGAACCTCGCCACACTGGTAGGCGTTGCGCGCCTCCGCAATGTCTGCCGCCAACTGTGCTCGCCGCTGCTCTACTAATCGCTTGCGAACGATTTCGACCAACAGTTCCTGATCATCCGGCGGCAACGCCTCGACCGTTTCGATTACCTCCTGGAAGCGGGATGACACCATTTTCTCACTCATAACTTTCACCCCAACATTTCCCCTTAGCATGATGCCATCTGGCCCGCAAATCGCAACCTTTGGGGTCTACCATTGAATTTGGCAATTTTTGAGCGACAAAGTAGCGAGAAAAGCATGGTTAACAATTTCGATTAATTATTCTTTTACTTTCTTCCCTTTCTGTCCCTTTATCCCGGCCACAATATCCTCAACAGAAGTGCCTTTAAATAGCTCCTTTTTCTCTTCCACATAATTTCCCTTGCCCGCATTGTAGAGAAGAATAAATTTAGTGGCCCCAGAATACCCCAACTCCTTGACTAAGACTTTCCACCCTTTACTCCTCACCTCAGCTAAGGAAAGACCCACTTTACTTTACCTCCTGTGCTATAAACTCTCTTAAGCTCTTTATAGGAACACGAACCTTATCCTTCACACTTCTGTAGACTCTAACTATGTCATCATCACAAGCAATAAAACAATCAACACCCGCCTTTTCTGCCACTGCTATGTGCAACGCATCAATAGCAGCGAAACCCAATTTCTCCAGGGTAATCGCGCGCTTTGCCGATGTCTCATCAACTTCCACGAATTCACTCGCCAAGTGGAAGTACGAGCTAACTCGATCCCTTCTTTCGATATCAGGATCCTTGCTATTTTCATAAACCAGAACATCAGAGACTACAAGCTTATAGATGCCTGCCTCAATTCTCTCAAGGAGGTAAATAAACATGTTAGTTTCAAGGGCAATCCTCTCTTGTCCCTGATAATCAAAAGGTCTCTTATAAACACACAAATCAAGGTAGATTCGCATAACCTCATTCTCCATCCTTGGTGTACAAGTCTGTTTGGTCCTTCTGGTCTATCTGGTCGACAAGATAGCGAGAAAGGCGAGTTAGTGCGTTTATGGCGTTTGCGCATTTTTTCAGGCTATGAGCTGGTTCAAGCCCTCAACCGTTCTTTTCAGTACCTCTGGAGGGACTCTCCCCAAAAGCCCGCCGATTCTCTCCACGGAAAGGGTCCTGACCTGGCTTATCTTCACCCAGGAAGGTTTGGAAAGACCCACATCCTTTAGCTCCAGTGTCAATGGATAGCCGGCCTTCTGGGGCCTGCTGGTTATGGCCATGGCGATGACCGTACCGGAACGCTCGTTAAAAACATCATGGCTTATTATCACCACGGGTCTGGTTCCTCCCTGCTCGCGGCCCCTTACAGGATTAAGGTCTGCCCACCGGATCTCGCCCCTCAATATTCGGGCCACCCATCAACCTCCATGGAGATTCCTTCCTCTGCCAGGGCCTTCTCAAAGTCCGGGTCCAGCTTGGCACACTCCTTGGCCAGCCTCTCCATCCTTATCCTTTCCAGCTTCTCCCTTACCGCTTCCCTTATCAAGCCGCTTCTACTGGGGAAAACCTTCTTCTTTACCAGAAGATCCAGCTCTTTAAAGAGGTCCTCGTCCATTGTTATGGCCAACTTCACCGCACCCATTAACACTCTCTCCTATCTTTGGTAATACTAAAAATATGACTTATTCATCCCACTGTCAATCCGGGCATGTTTGGATAGCAGGAGAGTGTAGGCGCTCATGGTGTCAGGTCTCAACATTTGACATGTCTGGTCTACCTGGCCGACATGAGCGAGAAAGGCGAGACAGGTGAAAGCAGTTCATCGGATTTCTCCCTGTGGCATTGGACTGAAACCACATCATATCCCAAGGACCTGAGGTAACAAACGATGCTCCGGCCAGCACTTTCATAGATCAAAGACTTCATTTGCTTTTCGCTATTGGGAGAACCTCTTCTATCGAAAGGGCCTCAACTTCTACCTGGAAGCATAAATCCTTTGGTAATACTCCAGATACTCCCCTGTGATCACGCTCTCAACCCAATCCTGGTTTTTCAGATACCATTCCACTGTCTGCCGGAGGCCCTCTTCGAAACTTACCTTCGGTTCCCAGCCCAGCTCTTCCTTGATCTTCGTGCAATCGAGGGCGTAGCGGAAGTCGTGGGCTGCACCGCGGGGGTCCTTGATGAATTGGATCTCAGGGTTAAAGGATTCAAGGTTAGGGATTAAGGGGGAAGCGCGAAGCTTCTCTTTGAGGATGTCACAGATGAGATGGACGACTTCGATGTTCTTTTTCTCGCAGCCGCCGCCGATGTTGTAGACCTCCCCGACTCGGCCCTTTCGGAGGACCAGGTCGATGGCCCGGCAGTTGTCCTCTACATAAAGCCAATCGCGGATATTCTCGCCTTTGCCATATATGGGAAGGGGCTTTCCATGGAGGGCGTTTCGGATCATGAGTGGAATGAGCTTTTCCGGGAACTGATAAGGCCCGTAGTTGTTGGAACTTCTCGTGATGATCACCGGGACGCCGTAGGCTTTATAGTAAGTCCGGCAGAGGAGGTCAGCGGCAGCCTTGCTTGCTGCGTAGGGGCTATTCGGCTGCAAGGGGCTCTCCTCGGTGAACTCGCCGGTCTCGCCGAGAGAGCCGTAGACCTCATCCGTGCTTATCTGAAGGAAGGTCTTGGGTCTTTGGTCTTGGGTGTTAGAATCCAGCCAATGGGTGCGGGCTGCCTCAAGGAGTACCTGCACCCCTTTGATATTTGTCTCGATGAATGGGCTTGGATCGAGGATGCTCCGATCGACATGGGATTCGGCCGCGAAGTTTACGACTATGTTAGGGATTAGGAGAGATTCAGGATTAAGGATTAAAGGGTTGGAAGAGAAATAAGCGCCGGAGAAGATGGAGTCGATGAGTTTTCTGTCGCAGATGTCGCCTTTTACGAAATAATACCTGGGGGTTAAGTCTTGGAGATTAGGTCTTAGGTTCTGGGTGTTAGGTCTTAGATTGTGGGAGGTGCCATATTTGGCTTCCACATCGGCAAGGTTGGCAAGGTTCCCCGCATAGGTGAGCTTGTCGAGGTTTATCACAATCCAATCCGGGTGTTCGCTCAACACATAACGGATGAAATTGGAACCGATAAAGCCACAGCCGCCGGTTACTAGTAATATCATTTTCGGGTTAGGGATTAAGGATTAGGGGGCAAGGGCTGAACATCCCTTGATCCTTACCCCTTTAGCCCCTAATCCCCTTCATCCCCTCCTTTCCCTTAAGGGACTGTATCAATCCATTGAGCATCTTGCTGACACTTTGGTATTCGGATTCCATCTCATCATACTTTGCAGAGTCTAGGTACCCTAGCTCCCTTGCCAGGAACAGATGATAACGTGTTTCCTCCACCGAACCTCTTGCATGGTATAGAAATTGAAGATACTCCTTGGTTGTCTGTCGAGATTGGCCCTCGACGATGTTGGCGGGAACGGAAATTGCAGCTCGGCAGAGCTGATCTGCTAGACGAAACTTCTCTTCTTGAGGGAAAGCTGCGACAAGTTTGTAGGTCTTTAAAACCAACATATGAGCCTTTCGCCACACCTCTAGGTCTCTCCACGTCATCATCTTCTTAATCCTTACATCCCCTAATCCTTAATCCTCATACGTAAAGCCATTGTTCGCCTCGCGGAGCGGAGGCCATGCGGCGTCTTTAGGCGAGATGATGGGTCTCTCGATGGGCCATTCGATCCCTATTTCCGGATCGTTCCAGATAATGCCAGCTTCACAATCAGGAGCATACTCTTCGGTTACCTTGTAAACCACCTCAGCCACATCGCTGAGTACACAGAAGCCGTGGGCGAATCCTGGAGGTATATAGAGCATCCGCTTATTCTCTGCTGAGAGCCTCTCCCCCACCCATTTACCGTAAGTGGGTGATCTTTTACGGATATCCACCGCCACGTCGAAGATCTCTCCCACAATAGCCCGGAAAAGCTTTCCCTGGGCCTTCGGAGGTTTTTGGTAGTGGAGGCCCCTCAAGACCCCCTTGGCGGAGCGGGAATGGTTGTCCTGGACGAAGCGCTCCACAATGCCGAAAGCGGCAAAATCGGAGTACTTGTAGGTCTCCATGAAGAAACCACGTTTATCCTGAAAGATCATAGGCTCGACTAATACAACATCCGGGATCTCAAGTCTTTTGAATCGGAAGGGCATTACAGTAATACCTCCGCATCGTCACCCACCATCAGGCGCAGCGCTTGGCTGTTCCGTCTCTCTTTGGAGACAACAGCATTCCGGCCAATTACGCTGTCTTCCAATCGCTCTATTTCGGCAATTTTTGCGTCATCCAGGATCACTGAATGCTCCAAGGCCGCATTTTCTATGATGCAACCGTTACCAACACTCGTATAAGGGCCGATGAAGGAGTTCTTAACCATGGCTCCTTCCCCGATAACTACAGGCCCGCGAATGGTGCTCTCCTTAACTTGGGCGCCTTTGGCCAAAGATACGCGCCCTACCACCTTGCTTTCCTCATCGATCTCCCCCTGTAAATCCTCTTTGATAAGCTCATCCAGCACCACCCGGTTGGCCTCCAACAAATCGTCCTTCTTTCCCGTATCGAGCCACCACCGCTTTAAGATGTAGCTTTTTACGCTTTTCCCTTTCTCAAGGAGCCTCTGGATCGCATCGGTGATCTCGAGTTCCCCCCGCCAGGAGGGCTCGATCTCCGAGATCGCCTTGTGGATGGCGGGCGAGAAGAGGTAGATGCCAACAAGGGCCAAATTTGACGGAGGTTCTTTGGGCTTTTCAACGAGGAAACGCACCCTTCCCGTTTCATCCACAGCCGCAACTCCGAACATCTTCGGGTCCTCTACTTCCTTTAAAAGGATCATTGTTTCCACATCGCTTTGCTTGAACTCTTCCACAAAGGGCACAATGCTTTCCCCGATCAGGTTGTCCCCGAGGTACATCAGGAAGGGTTCATCATTAAGGAAATCCTGTGCCACTTTCACAGCATGGGCAAGGCCTTTGGGTTCCTCTTGGAGGATGAAGGTGAAAGCGAATCCCCAAGGGTTTGCCGAGAGCGCCTCCTTGATCTGCTCACCTGTTTCTGGGGCGATGATCACCCCGACCTCTTTTATCCCTGTGCTGTGGATTTGGCCCATCACGTAATGCAATATCGGTTGATTGGCAACAGGGACAAGTTGTTTGGGAATGGTATAGGTCAGAGGGCGTAGCCTTGTGCCCTTACCCCCGCAGAGAACCAACGCCTTCATTCTTCAATCGCCTCCCTGATCCTTCGGATTTGGGCTGAAAGCGACTCCTCCCAATGAGGCATAATATCTAACCCCTGGACTTTGAGCATGAAATTCTCCAGGACGGAGTTGGCCGGGCGTTTCGCCGGAGTGGGAAACTCGGCACTGGTCACCGGCTTTATAGTGATAGGCCTTAGATCTTGGGTCTTAGGGACTAGGTGAACGGAACTCGGGCCATCTTCCGCCTCATAGCCGGCACATTTGAAGATCGCTAAGGCAAACTCGTACCGTGTGCAGCTTCCCTGGGAGGTGCAGTGGTAGAGCCCGTAATAATCTGTCTCGATCAATGACTTGATCTGATGGGCAACATCTCCCACAAAGGTGGGAGTACCCCGTTGATCGCTGACCACGCGTATTTCCTCCCTTTCTTTGGCTAACTTGAGCATGGTCTTGACGAAGTTCTTCCTGCGGGAGCTATATAGCCAGGCTACCCTAAGGATGAAAGAACGGGGATTCTGTTCCCTGACTGTTTGTTCTCCCACGAGCTTCGACCATCCGTAGATACTCAGGGGATGTGGGGGGTCATACTCCACATATGGACCGTCTTTGCGCCCATCGAAAATGTAATCGGTACTGATATGCACGAGCTTTGCCCCTGCCTCCCGGGCCGCGATGGCCACGTTCCTCGCCCCGACAGCGTTGACGTGAAAGGCCATTTCCCTATTGCTCTCACATCCATCCACATCGGTGTAAGCAGCCGTATTCACGATGGCTTCCGGTTTTATTTGCCGCACCAATGTAAGAACCTGGGACAAGTCTGTGATATCTGCCTCGTGGCGAGTTGCTGAAAAGATTTCATGATTATCCCGCAAGGCGTTACAGACTTCGGATCCAAGTTGCCCGGCTGCTCCTATAACTAAAACTCGCAAATCTTCTCCCTTCGGCCTTCGCTTCACATGCGGATTCCTTTACCAGCTTTATGGCATCCATAAGGACCACGGGGGTATCGGAGCCCTGATGACTTTGTGGATGGAGGAAGGGCGGGAAGCTGATGGTTGATAGCTCATGGCTCTCCGATTAGAAGATGATCTTCTCCAAATATCTTAGCACTTTCCCCACTGCTTCTTCCACGGTAAGTTCATGCGTCTTGACATGCACCTCTGGAGCTTCTGGCGACTCGTAGGGAGAATCAATCCCAGTAAAGTCTTTGATCTCTCCTCTTTCAGCCTTTTGATATAAACCTTTAGGATCTCTCCTCTTACACACGTCTATCGGTGCATCAACAAAAACCTCAACAAACTCGTTATCTTTTACCAAACTTCTGGCATAATCCCGGCCTTCCTTAAAAGGAGATATGAAAGCAGTAATAACAACAAGTCCTGCATCCACAAACAACCTGCAAACCTCAGCAATCCTCCTGATATTCTCTACTCTGTCTTCTTTTGAAAACCCTAAATCTCTGTTGAGTCCATGTCTGACATTATCTCCATCCAATAGATACGTGTGCACTCCCATTCTATTCAGAGTAACCTCAAGCTCGTTTGCAATAGTAGACTTTCCCGACCCGCTCAGGCCTGTAAGCCAGACCACGCATGGTTTATGCCCCTTTAATCTTTCTCTATCCACTTTTCTCAGTTTGTGCTCATAACAAAGAATATGTTTGCTCTTGCTCTTGGCAGAAATCAATCCCACACCTGCTGTATTATTGGTAATCCTGTCTATAAATATAAGGCCTCCTATGTACCTGTTATTCCAATATTTGTCGAAGGGAATGGACCTTGATAATGTGAGCTTGCAATATGCTATTTCATTCATGTGAACTTCCTTCGACTTCTGCCTTTCTAATGTATTCACGTTTATCTTGTAATAGATATCTTCAACGTATCCTGTTAGTTTTGTGGTTGCCCTCTTCAGATCGTAAATTTTGTTTAATTTTAAAGGTTCCTCGTGCATCCAGACGACAAAAATATCAAAGGAATCGGACATGTCGGGAAGAGCATCACCTTTCACAATTACATCTCCTCGAGCAATGTCTACCTCGTCTTCGGTAAGTAAAGTCACCATCATGGGAGCAACAGATCTACTAACGGTGGCAATAGAATCCAGCGACGGTTTATCGTTAATTTCTTTACGGCAAACGGGAGGAATGATCTTTCTCACACGAGTCTTTACCTTTGATGGCAGGACCACTATCTCGTCTCCCTCACTCACCTCACCGGAGACTATCATGCCGCAGTATCCTCTAAAATCCTGGTTTGGACGATTAACATATTGAACAGGAAAGCGGAAAGGCTTATTATCATAGTTTGTATTATTAACCTTAACCTCTTCCAAGTATTCCAGCAATGTCTTCCCGCTATACCAAGACATATTCCTGCTTCTATGAACAACATTGTCCCCTTTTAGGGCTGATATGGGGACAAAAAAGAGATTATCTAAAAAGAATATTCCCCTTTCACGCTTTCTTAAATCGCCACTATCATCATGGAATTGGGGGAATTTATTGTGTATCTCCATGATTAGTTCTTTGTAGTCTTCCTTTATTTTCTCGAATACCTCTTCGCTATAATCCACCAAGTCCATCTTGTTCACTGCGACTATTATGCTCCTTATACCCAGAAGAGTTATAATAAAAGTGTGTCTTTTGGTCTGGGTAAGTACACCGTTTCTTGCATCTATTAGGATAACAGCCAAGTCCGCATTCGATGCTCCCGTGGCCATGTTTCTTGTGTATTGCTCATGTCCGGGAGTGTCCGCCACAATGAATTTGCGCTTTTCAGTAGTAAAATACCTGTAGGCAACATCTATTGTAATTCCCTGTTCCCTCTCAGCTTGCAGACCATCGATCAGCAAAGAGAAATCTATCTCATCCTCTGTTCTCTTATATTTAGCCTCGGATTTGAGAGCCATCAATTGATCTTCAAATACAAGATTGGTGTCGAAAAGCAGGCGCCCGATCATAGTGCTCTTGCCATCGTCAACGCTGCCGCAAGTGATGAATCGCAGGAGCTCCTTGTTTAGATGTTTGTGAAGAAATTCCATTATCTCCTGCCTGCAATCCAACATCTTACATCCTCAAAAGTAGCCCTCTACCTTCTTTTTTTCCATACTTCCCACCTGATCATAATCTATCAACCTTCCTTGCCTCTCCGAGTACTTTGTAAGCAAGGTTTCCTTTATTATCTCAGGCACGGAAGAGGCCTCAGATCTAATTGCACCTGTTAAAGGGTAGCATCCTAATGTTCTAAACCTGACGGTCTCCAGTCTGGATTTTCTGCGTAACTCTTCGGGAACTCTGTCATCATCTATTAATATTAACGTCCCATTATAGTCGACAACCGGTCGCTCCTTGGCAAAGTACAGTGGGACAATTGGTATGTTCTCCAGGTATATGTAGAGCCAGATATCAAGTTCTGTCCAATTTGACAGAGGGAAAACCCTTATGCTTTCTCCCTTGTTTTTCTGGCAGTTATAAACATTCCACAATTCTGGTCTTTGATTCTTAGGGTCCCATTGGTGTTTTCTGTCCCGGAAGGAAAAGACTCTCTCTTTAGCCCTCGATTTCTCTTCGTCCCTTCGTGCTCCTCCAAGAACTACATCAAATTTGTATTTGTCCAATGCTTTCTTAAGTGCTTCTGTTTTCATAATATCTGTGTGAACTTTGCTTCCATGGACAAAAGGATTAATCCCTTTTTTGATGCCCTCCTCGTTGATGTAAACTATCAAGTCTAATCCCAGTTCTCTTGTTCTCCTATCACGAAACTCTATCATCTCGCTGAATTTCCACGTCGTATCGATGTGCATAAGAGGAAAAGGAGGTTTGGAAGGGTAGAAAGCTTTCATGGCAAGATGGAGCATTACAGACGAATCCTTCCCTATCGAATACAACAATACAGGATTTTCTGCTTCTGCCACAGCCTCGCGTATGATATAAATGCTCTCTGCTTCAAGAAGCTTTAGATGAGTCATTCTATCATCCATCACAACACAACCTCGTTTTTACAATAGCCTGAGAATGCTCATGGTGTCAGGTCTCAACATTTGACATGTCTGGTTTATCTGGTCTGTCTGGTTGGTTTGATCCATCTGGTCGGTTTGGTCATGAGATTACTCCATAACACCTTTAAAGAATCTTACAATGTCAAATTGGAATTTATGGTAAGCTACATCAATATTTATAACCAACGGCTTCACCTTAGCCCAGTCTATCTCAAAGGTATACGAATGTCTGAAGAAGTGGCCAAATAAGGCTCAAGGGTTTTCACCGTGTCATGATGCAATACAGCAGGTCGAATCCCTCCTATCTCTTTCTCCATCCGTCTCAACAGAACCCTATGCCAGCTTCCTCCCATAGGCACACCCTGATCCACCTCTTCCGCTATACGTTTTAAAATGTTTTCCACTCCATTGTAGAAACTGTGAAGCAAAGCACCAAATGCAGCCTTATTCCTGAACGATGGCTCCGAAGTCCCTATCTCCTTGCGCAACTCTCTAATCTTAGACACGACTCTCTCAAGATTAGCAAGGTCAGATTCAACCTCTACTTTGAGCAAAGGATTAAGAGGACTCATAGACTGTTATTCCTTCCCTCTCTATACGGGCTCGGAGACTTCCTCTGGCCTCTTTAAGATCCACAATGTCCACGTCCCTACCTAACTCCAAAAGAATCTCGCCCAAGGCATGAAAGAAATCCTCCGGAGCCAATCCCTCACAAGCTATGTCGATATCGGAAAACCCATGGGCGCTACCCCTTGCACAGGAGCTAAACAGAATCACCCTCCGGACCCCATAGCCCTTTAAGATCTCTATCGCCTTTTTTAGGTCTGTATCCATGCTTTTATCTTATAACATTTCTCTGCGTTAGTCGCGTTAATTGAGTTCATAGCGTCGATCTATTCTGTCTGGTCGGCAAGATAGCGAGACAAGCATGGCACGCAAGGAAAGGCGGGAAACGCAAGAAGGACATGGTTGGCACCTCCTCTTTAAGCCTCCGAATTAAATACTTTAGAGGAAACACCCTCAGGCATAAGCCAGTTTTCCCCTTGGCTCAGGAATGTCCCTTCCAAGCTCCTTGTCTGTCTCAATCCACTCCTCTATGACACGCTGGGCATTTCTTATAGCCTCTTCATGGGTAGTGCCATCGGCCATACAGCCGGGAAGCTCTGGAACCTCAACGATGAATCTTTCGTCCTCATTGCTCCAGTAAATAACCATCTCGTAAAGTACGGTCAGGGGATCAACCCTGTGAAACCGTCTCTGTCTGCAATGTGACGCTGACCTCTCCGGGCTGGATTAGACGCCGGATGGAGGCGTGAAGGAACTCTACACTGACCGGCTCCCCATCCTCACCATAGCTGACAATCACACCCCCCCGGTTCCTCCACAGCATCCATAGGAGGGTCATCTCGAAGCACAAATATCAGCACATCAGCCTCTGGATCATACCGAACTCTCATCCGATTCCTCCTTCCAATATTTATCCACCCTGCTTGTCCAATAGACAGTAATAATTCTATACCCCTCTGCTGTCTTAATAAAGGGGACTCTCAGCAAACCACCTTCTCTCCTTGCCTGGACTACTAAAGTGTCTTGTCCAAATAATTCTTCCGACTTTGACAGTTTGATTTTGAAACTCCTTCTCTTTAAAAGAGTTATGGGAACAGGCCACACCTCCTGGGGTACCTTCCCCTGGAGGTTGCCCATTCTATGAAGCCAACATCTGATCCTTACGCTCCTGGGAAACACTGCCTCTATGGCCCTTATGAGTCCAGGTGCACCATCAGAGGTGACAGCCACAGGAGTCCCCATTCCTCTGTCTACCGTGTCCTTTAAGAAATCCAGCCAGCTCCCATAGCTCTCCTTGTTGCCCAACCCCAAACTGGACTTACCTTCTTTTAGTGGACAATTCGCTGTTTTGGCTCCTAAGTCCCTTCCCGGCATTTAGCGCTGCAACAAACATAGAGCGACCAGTTCCCCCCAAAAACCGCCCGTAGTTGTAGTTGGGCGTGACGATGCTGATCTTTGGCCAGGGGCGGCCATCGGGCATAGTGTCCGGAAGTGTGGCTTCTCTTCCGTCCAGGGGCAGCCGGTTTTACCAGGTGGGGGGTGGGGGAAGTTCACTCAAGGTCGGGCAGCGCATGGGGCTCACTCCACCAGAGCTTCCAGGAAGGAGATGATATCTGGAAGGATCCTTTCCATCTTCTCAAGGTTCCTGTAAACCTCTTCATCATCAAGTTCCAGATACCCATGAGCCAAAACGTTCCTGAATCCACCAAGACCTCTCATCTTTTCGTACATCTCTTTGCCGAGAAGCTCCCTTTTGTAGGAGTTTTCAAGGATCTGCTCGTAGCTTTCACTGACCACGTTGAACTTTGCCGACAGGATGTGATCCAAAAAATCCAGAATATTCTCCGCAATCAGAAAAAGGAGACGTTCTATAGCGTATTTGCACTTTTTGTCTGAAAGATAAACATCAAAGGAAAGATCTCCGTAAGACTCAATATCTCTGCGATACTCCTTCAGCTTCTCGATCCTTTTTATCAGGCTCTCCTTTCTATAGACCACGCCTTCTCCTCTCAAGATAGTACTTATAATCGTAGAACCTCTTTTTGGCCTTCAGTTCGAAATCATTCAGGATGTCAGGATCTCTGAAATATATGCTCTTTCCGGTGGCTATTACCTCAAAGGTTATGATGGGATCTGCCCTGTTCAGCCAGAGAAGGTTAAACCTGTCGGTGCCAAGAGCCTTGCTGAAGGAGCCATGGAGCGTGTAATAGTCTTCCCATGTAAAGGTTTTGTCCCCCAAGAAGGCAAAATCTATATCAGACTCGGCGGATGCACTGTTCCTACCCCTGATTCTGGACCCAAAGGCATAGAGCACAAGGACTTTCTCGTTCCCTTTTACAATTTCTATAGCCCTATTCAGCGCCTCTTCGGTAGAGATTCCAAGGGGTCGGGTGCCCCTCCATTTTTCCTTAACTGCCAAAGAGTCTCCTCTCTCCTTTTTCGATCCAGCAGCTCAACTGATATCCACATCTTTAAAAGCTTTAAGGGTGTTGTCAATGCAACTTCTTTTTAACAGTCTCCCTCAGGTGTTTTGGGTAGTTGACGCATCAGCCTTTTGTTCTACTCTTTGAGCGGATTGGTAAGGCTCAAATACCATGATGGCGGTGATTCAAGGCCTTCCTCTGTCCAGGGGCAGCCGATTTTGCCGGGTTGGGGTAGGGGAAGTTCATTCAAGATCGGGCAGCGCATGCTTGGGTCTATTTGGTTCGCAGGGGCGAGAAAGGTGGTAAGGTGAGAAAGAGTTTATTGGGTTGGGTAAGGTTTTCCCCAAAACGGTAGCCTCTTTACCTGGGGACCCATTACAATCCCTTCAAATAGACAAGTCCCATAGTGCTGGTTTTCCCACAGCTAACCCCTGTTGCGTTTGTTGAGCTCGTCTGGTTGATCTGGTTTGTCGCATCGGAAGGGGTGTCAGGTTTTCACCGATGTAACCGATACTCGACTTTTTGCTATGCTCACTTGGGCCCTGGAAATTCTACCAAAATTGTTTCTCCCTTTTCCACCTTTATGTCACCCCTGTAAAGCAAGAGCCCCCTTCCAAAGCAGTGAGAAAGGCGAAAGATCACACCCCTGTAATGCGTATGACCCACTGTAAACTCTGTCTGCTTCCCACTAAAGGCCTTGAGCATCTTTGAGAGCTCCGCCCTCTCATTTTCTCGGGCATGGTGAATCAACAACAAATGTGTCCCCTGAAGCCCACACCCTTTAACCACCTCAGCCGTCTCCATAACTTCACACTCAATGGCCTTTCCATCCCCCGACAGAGAAGGGGAAGACATAAACAAAAAGAGCAGTAACAATAGCAAAACACCGAGCCTCTTCATCCTTCAAACCTCCAATTTCACCCTATGGGTGTCTGATCTATCTGGTTTGTTCGGTGTGTCTCCAAGGCGGTCAAAGCCCGTTGGATCTGGCTTATCTACCATAGCGGTCCTCTACTCTCACGATATCATCTTCCCCAAGATAGTCTCCCACCTGGATCTCTATCACCTCTAAGGGCCCCATTCCAGGATTCTCTAAGCGATGGAGGGCATTTCGAGGGATGAAGACTGACTCATCTTCTTGAAGCAGCATCTTCCGGCTGTTTAAGGTCACCTTCGCAGTCCCCTTCACCACCACCCAGTGCTCAGACCTGTAGGAATGTCTTTGAAGGCTCAAACACTCCCCCGGATTCACGCTGATCCGTTTCACCTTGTAACCACTGTTCTCCTGCAATACTGTGTAACTCCCCCAGGGCTTTTGAACAGTGAGATGCACTGAAGCCTCCCTCCTGCCCAAGGAGCTGAGCCTCTTCACCACGTCCCTCACCTTCTGAGTGTGGCCCCTCTTGGAAACTAAGACGGCATCTTCGGTCTCCACCACTATGCAGTCCTCCAGCCCAACAGTAGAGACAAGCCTATCCCTGCCAATAACAATGCTATTGACAGTGTCAACTGCGAGAACATCCCCTTGCACGATGTTGCCGTGCTCGTCCCCCTCTAAGAGCTCGTACAGGGAGTCCCATGAACCCACATCGCTCCAGTGTAACTCAAGGATGAGGGTGACCACCTTCCTGCTCCTCTCCATAACAGCGTAGTCAATGGAGATGGAGGGAAGGGCACCGAAGTCCCTTAGCATCTCGCTGTAGGATAGTGCCATACCCCTCGCTATTTCCGGCTCGTACCTTGCGAGCTCCCCCATCATGGAGGAGATGTTGAAGAGGAACATACCAGAGTTCCAGCAATAGCCCCCATCCTTTATGTACCCTTGGGCGGCACGAAGGTCCGGCTTTTCGATGAACCCTTCAACATGGAATAGCCTTCCACCCCTGTAAAGAGGAGGACCTACCTTTATGTATCCGTATCCCGTCTCAGCACGAGTAGGCCTCACACCAAAGGTCACGATGTACCCATCACGGGCAGCCTCTGCTGCTGAGAGGACGCTTTCCACAAGCACATCCACCGGGTGGACCACATGGTCGGAGGGTGTAACAAAGACCACCTCATCCTCAGAGGCACCCATCTCCTCCAGGCAGTACTTCATGCCCAGTGCAATGGCAGGGCCAGTATTCCTGACCTCTGGCTCAAATACTATATGGCTCAGGCCGTAAGGGCTAAGCTCCCCCATTGTCTGGTACCTAAAATCACTGTTGGCAAGCACAACTATCTCTTTTGGGGGAACCAGCTCCAAGAGTCTCTCCACTGCCTGACAAAGCAGGGATTTCTCGCTATTGAGTTTCAGGAACTGCTTTGGGAGGCAGTGCCTACTGAACGGCCAGAGCCTGGATCCGGATCCACCTGCCAAGAGTAGCGCTTTCACCCTTCCTTCCCTCCTGAACCTTCATCTGTTTCTACCTCTCTCGCCCACTCCCTGTTTTTCCTATACCAGTTCACCAGATTCCTCATGCCCTCCTCAAAGGGCGTAGATGGGCTCCAACCCAGAAGTTCCTTGGCCTTACCTATGTCCGCCCATGTTGCATGGACATCTGCCGGATGCATAGGGAGGAACTCTATGTTGGCCCTCTTGCTTGTCAGTTCTTCTACAAGCCTTATGGCATCCATAAGTACTACAGGGGTATCTGAACCCAAGTTAATGATTTCATAAACAGGGGATGGGGATGTCCTTTCTTCCATGTACTTTACTGCGGCAATGGTGCCCCGGGCGATATCGTCTACATAGGTGAAATCCCTGGACTGGGTCCCGTCACCATAGACCAGAACAGGCTTGCCCTCCATTATCCATTGCACGAACCTGAATAGGCTCATATCAGGCCTTCCAGCAGGCCCATAAACGGTGAAGTAACGGAGAACGGTGACATCAATACCATAAAGGTAGTGATACGTATAGCAAAGGGTTTCGGCAGCCTTCTTGGAGGCGGCATAGGGGGAAAGAGGTATACTTGTATCAGCATCCTCCCTGTATGGCATGGGGTTATGTTTCCCGTATAGGGAAGAGGTGGAGGCAAGGATGAATCTCTTTGTGCCATGTTCTTTAGCGAGTTCCAGAAGATTAAGGGTGCCGGTAACATTGGCCTCATAGTAAACCCAAGGGTTTTCCACGGACTGTCTCACTCCCGCCCGGGCGGCAAGGTTTATGATGGCATCAAACTGGGCGCTGAAGATCCCCCTTAGGGAAGAGAGATCTGAGATATCAATAGGGTAAAAGGTAAAGTTGGGACGCCCCATAAGTTTTTCCAGACGCCATTTTTTCAGTCTCACATCGTAGGCATCGTTCATGTTGTCCACACCAATCACGGTATGCCCCTCTCCCAGGAGAAACTCCGCTACCTTGGAGGCAATAAACCCTGCAACCCCTGTCAGCAGATAAAAGGCCATACCCTGAGGTTTAAAAAACATGCTACCGCCATAAGCGCCCCTTTATAGCACGCCCCTTCATTACCACTATAAGTTTTGCAAACCTTAATGCCTTCAAAAAAGCTGCTGAATCTCTTTTTCACATATAGCGAGGGGCCTCAACCCCCGATCTTACCCTAACATGCATAATCTCTTTCATGGACTACCTACGAGATCGGGGGCAATCTCCACCTTGGCCTGGTAACGGATAGTGCTCAACAGGATCAAGACCCTCTCCTTGGGTTTAAGCTCCTCTAAGAAGATGCCCTCCAGGCCCTTCAATGGCCCCTCCTGGATCACTACCTTCTCCCCACGGGCGAATTTCCGCGGTTGAAGGACCACGAAACCCTCCACCATCCTCGACCTTATCGCCTGTATTATGGCCTCATCTACTGCATATGGGCTTCCCACACTGTCTCCCACAATCCGCCTCACACCTCGGGTATACTTGATGGTGTGATAGTGCTCTTCAAGCTCAAAGCGGGAAAAGATATAGCAGGGGAAGAGCTCTTCCACTGCAGCCACATACCTTCCTTTAAGATACCTCTTTCTTCTGATTTTTGGATTGAATACCTCTAAACCCAAACGCCCCCGAAGCGCATCGCTCACTGCATCCTCTTTACCGGCCTTTGTATAGATGCAGTACCAATTTTTCATGATAATCATTTAAAGGAAAAGAAGCCAAACAGTCAATCCCCCAAATTAAACAATTCTGTGCTGGGAGTTTGCATCGGCACCCTTAAGCAGCACCCCACACCTGGGTCGGGGAAACCCGGTAGAATTGGTGCCCGGAGCGGGACTCGAACCCGCACGGGGAATGCCCCAGGGGATTTTAAGTCCCCTGCGTCTACCAGTTCCGCCATCCGGGCAAGGCGCTGCATAAGGGAATTTACCCCGGGGTCTCATGGAGTGCAAGCCTGCACAGCCGAAAGATCTTATGAAAAAGCAGCAAATAAAAGATCAGCAGAAGCGACTCAAGATGGAATGGTCCTAACACTCCCCGTCATCACGCACCTTTCTTGAGCTTCTCTACCTTCTTCTGTAGGGTCTTTAGCATCTTATCAAAGGTGGAGTTCACCAGGATGTTGTTTATCTGAACCCTATAGTTGTTCACCATACTCACGCCCTCAATGAGTATGTCATAGACCAGCCATTTGCCCTTCCTATTAATAAGGCGACACTCCATAGAGATGGGCTTCTCCTGGGTCTTGGTATAAACCTTTAGGAAGACCCTTGCGTACGGCTCATCTATCTCCTGTTTTC
This sequence comes from Aquificota bacterium, assembly GCA_015486015.1. Lineage (GTDB taxonomy): Bacteria > Thermosulfidibacterota > Thermosulfidibacteria > Thermosulfidibacterales > B14-G1 > WFSI01. Next base: position 20,152 of record WFSL01000002.1, read on the forward strand.
CATATACAATCTTCTCCCCTGAATACCTTTCAAACTTATCGGCATAGTTGGCCTTGACAAACTCCTTGAACAGCACCGTAAACCTCTCCCGCTGTTCTGGGGTGACGCGCCTCCATCTGATAGCCAGCACCCTCTTGGCCACCTCGTGCCAGTCTACAGCACTATCCACAATCTTGAGGATCTTCTGGCTCCTCTCGTGGGGCTTGAGTTTGGGGTTTTTGAGAATAGCTAAGGACTGGTCAATTTCGCTCTTCACCTGATCCAGTGGAGAGAGGACCCCCGTAGCCCCAAATAATGGAATCGCCATACAAAGGGGAAAAATGAGCAAAAGCACCTTTATCACTTTCATCTCTTCACCCCTAATGTTTAATGAGTTGCCTTCTATACTGATAATAGGCGTTCCTCACGGCAATGTATGGATCTATGGCCGACTTGATGAGGCCCTCATAGGTACCAATGGTGAGGGACGTCTCATTCACCTTGTTCAGGGCATACAAACCTAAGTAGGTCCATGTATTCAACAGATAGTAGAGGGGATCCATAAAGGTGTCTGCAATATAGCCCAAGGCATCCCTCACACAGGAGGGACCAAGGATAGGTATATCGATGTAGAATACCTCCTTGAGGCCATAGACGCCAAGGGTCTGTCCCGCGTCCTCGTCCACCTTTGCCAGGCCCATGTCGGTGGCGGGGTCCAGAAAGCCCGCTATCCCTACAGTGGAGTTGATGACAAAGCGGCACAGCACCGTTCCAGCCTTCTTCATCTTGAGCTGGAGGACTGAGTTGGCGAATCTGATAGGTGCATGAAGATTGGAGATGGCATGCCTCACCCCTATACGCACCTGCTCCGGAAGGATAAAGCCATAGAGCCTGGCTATGGGCTTGAGGGCGTCGAAATAGAGCCTGTTGTTTATCCAGAAGAACCCCCGGTTCAGTGGCTGAAAGGGGTCGGGCATAGTGCCTTGAATGGTCTTAGCCGGGGCCCCGGCCTCTTTGGCCTTCTCTTCCTCCCAGTATTGCGCCAGTTCCACCTTCTTATGATCCACCTTGTCCTTACATGGGCAAAACCCCTCTTCCTTAGGCAACACAAGTGGGATAGAGTCCGCAGAGGCCAAGAATAGATGCGATGGTTCTCCTGCAAAGACCAACGAACCTGTAAAAAACAAAAGAAAAATCCACACCACGCTCGAAACGGGCCCTCTCATTTTTAGTACCCTCCCCTTCATTTTCCTGGGCTTCCATAGATAAGACGGCCAATAGCTTCGCTGAGGTCAAAAGGAGGCTGGGTCTCCCTGATGCGCCCACCGGGCTTAATCATCCGCTCCGACGCCCCTGGGGTGATAGAGACGTACTTCTCTCCGATGAGCCCTTTGGTTTTCACTGCCGCAATAGAGTCATCAGGCAGCTTCACATTGGAATGAAGAGCGAAGGTGACCACAGCAGTGTAATCCTTTGGATCCAATTTGATGTCCTTCACCCTCCCTATCTCCACCCCCCCTATCTCCACGCTGGCCCCCTCTTTCAGTCCTCCAACGCTGGAGAACTTTGCATAGACCTCGTATCCCCTGTGGCCTATAACCTCCATCTTGCCCAACTTAATGGACAAGTAGGCCAAACATATTATCCCAATTAGAAAAAATACACCAACCGCCAGTTCCAAGTCAAACCTTTTCATCTCTCTTCTCCCGCATAACGCTGTCTCTCTTCCATAAATTCCTTTTCCAGCATGCCTATGATAGGGATGAAAGCCTCCTTCATATCCTCCCTGCCCCCTGTGATAAACTGTTGAACTATGGGGTGCGTGGAACGCATTATGTCTAAAGGGGTTCCAAAGGCCACTATCCTCCCTTCGTGGAGCATGGCCACCTTGTCCACCAAAAAAAAGATATCCGGTATCTCATGAGAGACCACAATTCCCGTGAAACAGACCCTTCGGTGGGTCTCCTTGATGAGTTCATTGATGGAGTGGGCTGTAATAGGGTCCAGCCCCGTTGTGGGCTCATCAAAGAGCATGATTTCAGGCGTAGTAACCATGCATCTGGCCAATGAGGCCCTCTTCTTCATGCCCCCACTGAGCTCCGCAGGGTACTTGTATTCCATCCCCTTTAACCCCACCTGCTCCAGCTCATAAAGAACCTTGTCCCTGATCTCGCTCTCCTTCGCCTTTGTCTTCTCCCTGAGGGGGAATGCCACATTATCGTAAAGGGTGAGAGAGTCGAATAGGGCACCACCCTGGAAGAGGAAGCCCACCCTGCTCCTGAGCCTCTCCAGCTTTCTCCCCTTAGCGCTGGTAATATCCTCACCACCTATCAGCACCTTCCCCTTCTGTCCCTTCATAAGGGCCACGATGTGTTTTAAAAGAACACTTTTACCCACTCCGCTCTTCCCAATGAGGGCCAGGACCTCGCCCTTCTCTACCCTGAGCGAGACCCCATCCAGGACCTTCTGCCTGCCCAGGGTTGTATGGAGGTCAATCACCTGTATCACCTGTCCCTCCTTCAGAAAAGCACAGATGTGAGTACATAGTCACAGACCAGGATGAGCACGCAAGATGCCACCACTGCCCTGGTGGTGGCCTTGCTCACCCCTTCGGCGCCATAGCCCGTGGTATAACCAAAGTAGCAGCATATCCAAGCCACCACCATACCAAAGGTGAGGGACTTGTAGATCCCGTGGAGTATCTCTGTCATGTCCACGTACCTGGGCATTTCCCCAAAGTAGGTGCCAGCGCTCACCCCCAGGAGCTTCACCCCCACCAGATACCCACCGTAAATACCCACCACGTCAAAGAGGGATGCCAACAGGGGAAAGGAGATCACGGCCGCCAATAGGTTGGGGACTATGAGGTATCTGAAGGGGTTGAGACCCATCATCTCTAAGGCATCGATCTGCTCGGTGATGCGCATGATGCCTATCTCTGCCGTCAGGGCAGATCCAGCTCTGGCGGTGATCATGAAGGCGGATATCACAGGCCCCAGCTCCCTGATCATGGAGAGGGCAACGGCGGGGCCCAATAGGGCATCAGCGCCAAATCTCTCTAAGGCATAGTAGGACTCTAAGGTGAGGACCATCCCGGTAAAGGCCCCTGTGAGAGCGACTATGGTGATGGACTTTGTGCCAATGAAATCTATCTGGCGGATGAGGCGACTCACCTTCAGGGGGGGCACAAAGACCCAGAAGACGGCTGTGGCCAAAAAGAGCCCTACCCTTCCCAGGATCCTTACAGGGAGGAGGCCAAAGTAACCCAGCCGCCTCACCCCCACAAGGATTTGCTCCATCCCACTCCCCTGCTTAGATTTCGGAATATTCTGATCTCCTAATATACTATATGGGTGGGATGGGCAAGGGGATTTGGACCTTGTTCACCCTCCGGTTTTCCGATAGGTATAAGACTGAAGGACCTTGGAGGTGGCCTTTGCTGGCAAAGAGGATCATTCCCTGTTTGGATGTGATGGAGGGGAGGGTAGTGAAGGGTGTAAACTTTGTGGGCCTGAGGGACGCCGGTGACCCATTGGAAAACGCCCGGTTCTATGACGAAGAGCTGGCAGATGAGCTGGTATTCTTGGACATCACCGCCTCTTACGAGAAGCGTGACATCATGATAGAGGTGGTTAAGCGCACTGCTGAGCAGGTCTTTATGCCTCTTACGGTGGGTGGAGGAATCAGGCAGATAGAGGATATCAGGGCCTTACTCGAGGCAGGTGCCGACAAGGTCTCCATCAATACGGCTGCCGTCCAGAATCCCCAGTTGGTGGCAAGGGCCAGTAGGGCCTTCGGTTCCCAATGCATAGTGGTGGCCATTGATGCCAAAAGGGTCGACGGCTCCTGGGAGGTCTATATCCATGGGGGGAGGACCCCAACAGGGGTAGATGCAGTAGAGTGGGCCAGGGAAGTGGAAGGGCTGGGGGCAGGGGAGATACTCCTCACCAGTATGGACAAAGACGGCACAAAAGACGGCTACGACATCCCCCTCACCAGAACCATAGCCCAAGCAGTTTCCATCCCCGTCATTGCCTCTGGGGGAGCAGGGAATCCCCAGCACCTTTATGAAGGGCTGGTAGAAGGGATGGCAGATGCAGTGCTTGCAGCCTCCATCTTCCATTACAGGGAGTACTCTATCCGGGAGGTGAAGGAGTATCTCAGAGATAGGGGCGTGGCAGTGAGGTTGTGAGGAGGCCTGGGAATAGAATGGATCGCCAGGGTGCATGAAGGGAAGATTCTCCCTGGACTGAGGCTGGTAGGAACGTTTCTCCTATCAGCGGCGTGCTATTTTTTTTCCTTTCCCCCTTTCGGGCTCTTTCCTTTGGCATGGGTGGCACCACTTCCCCTGCTACTCTCAGGGGAGAAGCTCTCAGCGAGGGGTTGGTTTTTACTCTGGTGGTTATGGGGTAGTGCCTTCTTTCTGGCTTCCCTCTCTTGGCTCCCAGGTACCATAGAATCATACGCCCCCGTTACTCCTTGGCAGGCCTTCCTCGCTTACACTGCCTTAGCGGTGTATTTGGGGTTATACTGGGGGGTATGGGCCTGGTGCTCCTGCCTCTTTTTACGGGTCATACCAGGTTTCCTGGCACTATCTATCCCTTTCGGCCTCTTAGAATACGTGAGGGGACACCTCCTCACAGGCTTCCCTTGGCTCCTTGCTGCCCATTCCCAGGCACCATTTAAGCCTTTCATCCAGGGGGCTGCTCTGGTAGGCGTGTACGGGCTTTCTTTCCTCTTGGCCTGGATATGGGGTGGGCTATGGGAACTCATCAGGGGGGACAGGAGACTGGCCCTCCTGTCACTCGCCCTACCAATGTTGCTGACCCTCTGGGGACTGGTGCGCTTGGGAGACATGCAAGGAGGCAACCCCTTTGACGTGGCCATCGTGCAGCCCAATAACCCTCCAAGGACAAGGTGGAATCCAGCATGGGCCAGGAGAGAGGTGATGCGCACAGTGGCCATGGTTAGAAGGGTATGCAGGAGAGGGGAGCTGGTGGTCCTTCCAGAGTCGGCTGTTCCCGGATACCTCTTTGAGGATCCCGAAGATACCAGGCCTTTCTTGGAGGGTCTAAGGGGGTGCAGATCTTATATGGTAGTGGGGACCAACCATTGGGAGTTCCAGAAAGGGAGGGTGTATCTGAGAAACAGGGCATATCTCGTCTCCCCTCAGGGTAAAGAGGAGGGATACTATGATAAGCTCCATCTCGTTCCCTTCGGTGAGTTTGTACCCTTGGGACGATACTTCCCATTCCTATATGTATTGGCAGGTTACAGGATTGGCTACCTACCAGGGAAGAAGGGGAAACTCCTGCCATTTCCCTTATCCCCCTTGGGAATACAGATATGCTATGAGGCCATCTTCCCAGGGTTGGCTCGTGCCCAGGTGAGGAAGGGGGCTGGTTTGCTGGTGAACATCACCAATGATGCCTGGCTTGGCAAAACCCTTGCACCCTATCAGCACCTGACGGGGGCCCTCTTCCGGGCGGTGGAGAACGGGAGATGGATGATACGCTGCTCCAACTCGGGGATATCAACGGTGATTTCACCCTCCGGGAGGGTAGTGGCATCCATCCCCCTATTCACAAGAGGTGTATTGAAGGCCCGAGTTTACAGACTGTCCTTTTTCACACCTTACACCGTCTTGGGCGATTGGCTACCCTTCATGTGTGGATTGGGGGTATTTCTCCTCCTGCTGAGGGAGGGCTTTAAAAGCCTCGGGCTTTTTGATAAAAAATTATAATATGGATCATAAAAATGCCCTGAGGGAATTGGCAGAAGTCTTCAAGGCACTCAACGATGAGACCAGGTTGAGGATACTCAAACTGCTGGAAAATGAGCCCCTCTGTGTCTGTGAGATAATGAAGGTCTTAGGGATGATTCAGTCTCGGGTATCCAGGCATCTGGACATCTTGAGGAGGGCAGGCTTTTTAACAGCCCATAGGGAGAAGAAATGGATAATATATAAGTGGAACAGGGAAAGGGTGAACCCGTATCACCTTCCTCTCCAGGAGATGATCAGACTCTGGCTCAGTGACGATGAGCGTGTACGCCAAGATAGGGAGAGACTAAAGGAGGTGAAGGCCATGAAACTGAGGGAGAAGAGGAAGGAGGTGGGTGTGAAATAAACGTATGGGAAGAGGTGGTATATGAATTATCAAGAGGTAGTGATAAGGCTGGAAAAGTTTTGGGCAGACTATGGCTGTGTCATTCAACAGCCATACGATGTAGAGGTGGGGGCAGGAACCATGAACCCTGCCACCTTCCTGAGGGTCTTGGGGCCCGAGCCTTGGAAGGTGGCCTATGTAGAGCCCAGCAGGAGACCTACAGACGGTCGCTATGGTGAGAATCCAAACCGCCTTCAGCATTACTACCAGTACCAGGTGATCCTCAAACCATCCCCAGACGATGTACAGGACCTCTACTTAGACAGCCTTAGGGCCCTGGGCATAGATCCGCTGGAACATGATATCAGGTTTGTGGAGGACGACTGGGAATCTCCCACCCTTGGGGCCTGGGGCCTGGGGTGGGAAGTCTGGCTGGACGGAATGGAGATCACCCAGTTTACCTACTTCCAGCAGGCTGGTGGCATTGATCTGAAGCCTGTCTCCGTGGAGCTTACCTATGGTTTAGAGCGCATAGCCATGTACATCCAAGGCGTAGACTCTGTTTTTGACCTTGTTTGGGTGGATAACGTGACCTATGGAGATGTTCACCATCAGGGTGAGGTGGAGTGGTCCCATTACAACTTTGAAGAGGCTGATGTAGGGATGCTCTTCAAGATGTTCGAGATGTGTGAAAGGGAATCACTCCGTCTGGCCGAGAAGGGGCTGGTGCTCCCTGCCTACGACTACTGCCTGAAGTGCTCACACCTCTTCAACCTCCTCGACGCCAGGGGGGCCATCAGCGTGAAGGAGAGGACGGCTTATGTGGGGAGGGTCAGGCAACTGGCGCGCCTGTGTGCTGAAGGATACATAAGACAGCGGGAGGCCATGGGATTCCCCCTGTTGAAGAAAGGGGCTTTCTCCAGCGTCTCTGCGGCTTGAAAAGGCTTGCAATGGGTCTCTCTCTAAGGGATCTTGCCTTAATGGCGTTATCCCTGTTCCTCCTGTTATTGGAGGCCTTCTTTTCGGGCTCAGAGATAGCCCTCTTGAGCTCAGACGTGGTAAAGGTAAAGGAGCTGGTAAAAGGTGGGAATGAGAGGGCCAAAAGGGTCCATTTCTTCTTGCGCTACCCCGACAAGCTCTTGGGCACCACCCTCTTGGGAACCAATCTATGTGTGGTGGCCAATGCCTCTCTCGTCACCTATCTCCTCTCTACCCGGCTCGGCCACCCTTCAGAGTGGATGACCACCCTTATCCTCTCACCCCTTGTGCTTGTCTTTGGCGAGGCCCTCCCCAAGGGGATAACCCAGAGGAGTCCTACCTCAACGGCACTCAGGGTAGTGAAGCCCTTAGGCTGGGCCTACTTTATCCTAAGACCCTTCTCGTTGGTTTTTCTCTCCTTTGCCCAGCTCTTGATGCCAGGAAGAAAGGGTCTTGGGGAGCGGATCTCCTTCACCAAGGAGGACTTGGCTTTACTCGTAGAGGGTGGAAAGGGGGGTATTGATATTGAAGAGGAGGAGAAGGAGATCATCCATAGGGTGATCCGCTTGGAGGAGGTGAGGGTGAGGGAGACCATGAAGCCCATAAACCAAGTTGTGGTATTGGAGGAGGGGGAGACCGTGGCCAGGGCTGTTGAGATATTCCAGCGGTGGGGATACTCAAGGATCCCTGTCTACTCAGGCCATGTATTCAATGTGGTAGGTGTACTCACCATCTACGATGTACTACAGACAGAGGATTCCAATACGGTGGTGGGGAAGATTGTGCGGCCCGCCCATTTCGTTCCAGAGTACAAGAAGGTGGATGAGCTCCTCCAGGAGATGAAAGAGCGTCACATCCCTATGGCCTTAGTAGTAGACGAGTTCGGTGCCTGTGTGGGTATCACCACTGTGGAGGACTTAGTGGAGGAGCTGGTGGGGGAGATTCAAGATGACTTCGACCTCTCTCTCCCAAGCCTATACGAGTTGGTAGAGAGGAACGGGGGGTACGTGGTGGATGCACAGGTGAGGCTGGACTTCCTTGAGGAGAGACTGGGTTGGGCAGTCCCAAGGAAGGACCTCTATGAGACGGTAAGTGGTTTCCTGCTCTTCCACTTGGGTCGCATTCCCCAAAGGGGAGAATCTGTTGTGGTCGAGGGCTACCGCTTTGAGATCCTCGATGCCGATGCCAAGAGTATAAAGAAGGTCTGGATTGCTCCCACAGGGAGAGAGGTTTGAGGATTACCCTACTCCACGCTGCAGATCTGCACTTAGGTACTCCGTTCAAAGGTGTTGGAGAGGTGAGCCCTTGGCTCAGGATGAGGCTTGTTGAGTCCAGCTTTGAGGCGCTCAGGAGGCTGGTGGACCTGGCCAGGGAGTCTGACATGCTCCTGCTGGCCGGGGACCTGTTGGAAACAGGTCTACCCCACCTCAGGGCCAGACTCGAATTGATAAAGGCCTTGAACATCTTATCGGCGGAAGGGGTGAGGGTATTTATAGTAGCAGGAAACCACGACCCCTATCCATCTTGGGAGGGTGTTTCCTTCCCCCAAGGGGTCTACTTCTTTACGCCCCATGGGGAAAAGGTGGAGGTCTCCCTTGGGGGACACAAGGTAAGCGTGAGTGGCATAAGCCATGGGGGTAAGGAGGTGAGGGACAACCTGGTTCATAGGCTGCCATCAGGGGATGGCGACCTGCGCCTTGCCTTGATTCACGCATACCTCCAGGGGCAGGAGGGTCACGATCCCTATGCCCCTTGTCTCTTGGATGATCTGCTGTCACGGGACTTCAACTATTGGGCCTTAGGACACATCCACAAGGCGCAGGTTATGAGAGAGGACCCATGGGTGGTCTATCCAGGGAATTTGCAAGGACGTCACTTTAGGGAGGATGGCCCCAAGGGATGCTATCGTGTGGCCTGGGATGCAGGGGCGTTTCAGGTGGAGTTTCGGCCTTTAGCCCCAGTGGTATGGACTAAAAAAGTCCTGCGCCTCGAAGGGGTGGAGGACGAGGGAACCTTGATGGAGCGGCTGGAGTCTCTGAAGGAAGAGGTGAGGGGTCCTGAAGGGGTGCTGCTCCGGGTTATCTTGGAAGGCCCTACCCCTATGTACTCCTTAGAGAGGGAGGAGTGGAGCCAGATAGAGGAGATGCTGAATGAGGGGGAGGAGCATGAGGGTTTTGTATGGGTCACCCTTGAGAAGAGGCTTCTGCCCCCCTTGGACCTGGAGGAGCTTTCCTCTCGTGATGAATTCTTGGCCCGACTGATCAAGGGGGCGAGTGGACTGGAGAGTGATCCCTCATTGGAGGGGGAATTGGGGAGCATTTGGGGGAAGGGAGACGTGAAGAGGTGGATAGGGGATCTGAGAAAGGAGGATAAGGTTCAGCTCGCCAATGAGGCCCTAAGGGAGGCCCTAATCTTTATGCTGAGGGAGAAGTGAGACTAAAGGAGGTCTATATAGAGGGTTTTGGGGGTCTTGGGCCTCTCGCCCTCTCGTTTGCCACTGGCCTTAACCTTGTCCTGGGACCCAACGAGGCTGGTAAGACCTGCCTTATGGAGTTTATTAGGGCCCTACTCTTTGGCCTCTCGAAGAGGGATAGGTCTTATCTGCTCTACCGGCCATTGGATGACAGGCCTTTCGGGGGAAGGGCTGTGATAGAGAAGGATGGCGAAGAGTTTGCTTTAGTTGCCCGATTCCCTGGTGCCCCTAAGGTGGAGGGCAATAAGGTATATTGGGATCTACAGGGTGCTCCCCTTTATTCTCGTGTCTTCTCCTTAGGGCTCAACCAAGTGAGCAATCTTGCCCTCCTCAGCGGTCAGGAGATGGCCCAGCACCTCTATTCTACTACCCTGGGCCCCTTAGGGAAGGCCTACGCCCGGGCGGTAGAGGAGTTAGAGAGGAGGAGGGAGGGGCTCTTTAGGGTTAGAGGCCAGAAGCCTTTAATCAACAGACTGTTGAGGGAGATAAGGGAGGTAGAGGTAAGGCTCTCAAGCCTGAAAGATTTACCCTCTAGATACAGGGAGATTTTAAAGGGGATAGGGGAACTCGAGGCAGAGATGGAGAGGGTGGGGAAGGAGTTGACCAATGTGAGGAGGGAAAGGGAGACATGGGACGCTCTGAGCAAGGCTTATCCTATCTTTTCCCGCCTTGAGGAGGTACAGAGGCTCCTCAAGGGCGAGGAGTTGCCCCCTTCCTTCCCCTCCCAGGGGCTAAAGAGGCTGGAGGGCTTGATGGATGAGATAGCTCAGCTGACCCAGGGGTTGGAGGAGACCAGGCTCCGCTTGGGGCCCATAGAGGAGGCCTTGGCCTCACCCCTTGAGGGTATAGAGGTCCTGGCCTTAGAGGAGAGAATCCAGGCCATTAAAGAGGAATGGCCCTTAATAAAGGAGATGAGGCATAGGCTTATAAAGATAGAGGATCGCCTCTCTTTGCTGAAGAGGTTGGTGGATGAAGGGTTGGCATACTTGGAGACAGAGAAGTTGCCCCCTCGTCCTACAGGGGCGGTGTGGGAGAGGCTTAGGGGCTTCTCGAGAGAGTTTGAGCTCCTGAAGGAGGAACGCCTTGCCTTAGAGAAGGAAAGGGACCTCAGACACGAAGAGGAGAGGAGGAGAAGAGGGGAGCTTGAGACCTTGAAGGAGATGGCCCCACAGGAGCCCCCAATCTCCAGAGACGAGGTGATAGCGAGGCTGGGCCTTGTGGGCCAAGCCTGGAGCCATGCCAAGGCTATCCCATCCCCTTGGGAGATTGTAGCCTTTCTCCTTTTGCTGTTAGGGGGCATGTGGGGGATGCTAAAGGGGGAAGGCCCTATTAGATGGGTAGGGATAGGGGTAATCCTCTTGGGGATTGGGGGGATAGGATGGACCTGGTACCGGAGGTGGAGATGGGGAAAGGAGGCTAAGGGATTAGCCGAGGGGCTGGATCTTTATAGACTCACCCCTCCCCTCCTTGAGGCCACAGAGAAGAAATTGAAGGAGATAGAAGATGCCCACAAGCGCATGGAGGACTGGAGGAGAAGGTGCAGAGAGGCTGAGGGAACAATAGAACTTTTGGCCCAGGAGATGAAAAGATTAGACGGCGTTTTGGAGAATCTTGAGACTAAGGAGAGGGCCCTTGCACAGGATTGGGAGAAGTGGCTGACAGAGATAGGACTCTCACCTATCTACCCTTATAGGGCGGTCCAGGACCTCCTCCATAAGGTGGAGGACCTCCATGCAGCGCGCAAAGAGCAGGAGGACCTCATCAAAGAGCGAGGGAGGATCTTAGAGAGGATTGAGGGATTTCAGGAGAGGCTCTCTCAGCTCATAAGCGATTTGGGAGTAAATGTTGGCTCTTGGGAAGAGGGGATGGTGATTATGGGAAGGGCCCTTGAGGATGCCAAGAAGGCCTGCGAAGAGAGGAAGGCCTTAGAGGTCAAGGCAGGTCCCTTGAGGGAGAAGAAGAGGGATTTAGAGGAGAGGTTGGCCCAAAGGAAAGGGGAGTTAAGGGGGTTACTCCAAGAGGCAGGGGTGGCCTCTGTCGAGGCCTTTAGGGAGCTCGCCCAGCGATGGGAGAAGAGAGAGGCCTTAGAGAAGGAGGCCAGGGAGCTGCGCCTAAAACTCGCCGGTCTCTTGGGGAGGGATTGGGAGGGGTGGGTCTCCAAATTGACTGGCTTGGGTCCTGGTGAGGCCAGCCTGAGGCTGGAGGAGCTGGAAGAGAGGGAGGCAGAGCTGGGGAAAGAGAGGGATAGGCTTATAGAATCCAAGATCCGCCTTGTGAAGGAGAGGGAGGAGCTGGAGGGTGAGGGCAGGGAGCAGGAACTGGTCCAAAAGAGGGAAGAGTTGATCGAGAGACTCAGGGAGGCCGTTAACAGATGGACAGTGGATACTATGGCCCTCATGCTCTTCAAGAAGACCAGAGAGGTGTATGAGCGGGAGCATCAGCCTCGGGTCTTGCAGGAGGCTTCCCGCCTCTTCTCCACCATGACAGGGGGGAGATACAGTAGGGTCTATCTACCTATGGGAGAGGAGGAGCTGTGGGTGGAGAGGTCCGACGGTCATCGACTTTCGTCACGCTACCTCAGCAGAGGCACAGGGGAACAACTATATCTCTCCCTCAGTATGGCCATCATGACAGAAGTGGCCCAGAGGGGGATGGTTTTCCCAGTGGTGCTCGACGACATCTTAGTGAACTTCGATCCCACAAGGGCAGCTAAGGCGGCTAAGGCGATTCTTTCCCTTTCGGATAGGCTCCAGGTCCTCTACTTCACCTGTCATCCCCATATCGCCCAGCTATTCAAAGGGGAAAAGGGTGTCACCTTCCTTCAACTTCAGATCGTAGGAGATAGCTAAAGGGGCCACGACAGTGGTAATGGATACGGTGAAGGATATCCCTCTGTGGATTCAGGAGTATGGCAGGGGGTGAGATATTGTCTATGAGGAGCCGGGCTGCCTCCTGAGGGGTTCCCCACCTGTATGGGTCATACCCTGGTAGGAGAAAGGCCGGCGGTGATACCTTAAGTTTCTCTAAGTCACGGGCCAAGACCTTGAGCTCATCTGCAAGGTACTCTTTGCTCAGCCCCTCCACCTCCCCCAACCCATAGAGCAAGACCCATGGGGTCTTCCAACGCCCCATGGTGGATATCAGGACCCTCTCCCCCTTAGAGCCTGTAATCCCCTTGCCAAGCCTGTCGAGGATAAGGGCAAGAGTGTGGTTTAAGTACCCCAAGGCCCCCTGAGGGGTAAAAGGACTAACAGTTCCTATGGCAATAAGCCCTGCCGAGATCTCAGGCAGGAGGAGATCAGACAAAATCCATCGAGGGGGCGTGACCTGCCCTTGCAATCCCTTCCGCTTCTTCATGCTGGAGGTATACCCCATTTTCCACTCGAAATCCAGCCTTCATTGATATGTGGGAATGGGGGCTATAAACTAAATAATGTTCAGGTGGAATATGGGGTCACTACTTCATATACGCGAGATCACAGAGGAGATGGAGCTTCAGATCCTCCATCCCTTTGCAGCCAAGAGTGCAACAAGCAAGGGCAGGGCGAGGCCAGAGGAGCCCTGCCCTGTGAGGACGGCCTTTCAAAGAGACAGGGACAGGATAATCCATTCTAAATCCTTCAGGAGGCTTAAGCACAAGACCCAGGTCTTCCTTTCGCCAGAGGGGGACCATTATAGAACACGCCTCACCCATACCTTGGAGGTGGCACAGATTGCACGCACCATTGCCAGGGCACTGAGGCTAAACGAGGACCTCACAGAGGCCATCGCCTTGGGTCATGATCTGGGTCATACACCCTTTGGCCATGCAGGGGAGGCAGTACTCCAGGAGATCCATCCTGGAGGGTTTAGCCACCCTCAGCAGAGCTTGAGGGTGGTGGATCTCTTGGAAAAGGGAGGCGAGGGGCTAAATCTTACCTTCGAGGTGAGGGACGGGATCCTGAAACACTCCAAGGGGATGGGGGCCATCTTGCCTGAGGGGGAAGATACTCCACTAACCTTGGAGGGTCAGGTGGTGAGGATCTCCGACGGTATCGCCTATGTGAATCACGACTTGGACGATGCACTACGGGCTGGGATCATTACCATGGACGATGTTCCTAAGGAACTTATAGGGTTCTTGGGTGATACTCATGCTAAACGTATCAACTCTATGGTCCTGGATGCCATCGGGGCCTCTTTGGAGGAGGAGTTGAGGCGCATCACCCTCTCTCCAGGGATGTTGGAGGCCATTACTGAGATGAGGTCTTTCCTCCATGAGAGGGTATACCTAAATCCCTTGGTTTATAATGAGTTTGTTAAGGCATTTAAGGTAGTGAGGGAGCTCTATTTCTATTACATGGAACACCCCTGTGAGCTCCCACCTGCCCCTGCTGAGGATGTGGCTACCCAGGTATGTGACTTCATAGCAGGCATGACAGACAGGTACGCCCTGCATCTCTATCATCGCATATTCATTCCCCACCCCTGGGGAAAATGCTGATGAAAGGAAGGCCATCTTTATTTTTTCTCTTGACAAACCCCTGGGTCCAAGGTATGAATCAAACCATGATGAAAATGAATTACAGGATATTTAACTGGTTTTGGTTTTATTACTGGTGGGGCCTGCCTATGCGGTCCCTCAGCGCATAGTTGAGTCAAAGGGGCCGTGGGCAGGCAGAACCCACGGCCTCCCTTCTTCTCTTTTAGGGCCGTGGGTTTTTCACCCCGGCCCTAAATTTTTAGGAGGTGCATCATGATAGGTAAGACCATTCGGATGGAGAGGATCATGGACAGGGCCAAGGGGACCACTGTGATAGTCCCCATGGATCACGGCGTAACCGTGGGGCCTATCAAGGGGCTTATAGCCTTTAAGGACACTGTGGAGGCCGTAGCGCAAGGAGGGGCCAATGCAGTGCTAATGCATAAGGGGATGGTGTCTGTGGGTCATAGGAGAGGTGGAAGGGATATTGGGCTCATCGTACATCTCTCCGCAGGTACTGCCTTGGCCCAAGATCCCAACTGCAAGGTGCTGGTGTGCACCGTGGAAGAGGCCATAAAGCTTGGGGCCGATGCCGTATCCATCCATGTGAACATCGGGGCGCCCGATGAGAAGAACATGCTACGCGACTTTGGCAAGGTGGCCCAGAGCTGCTTAGAATGGGGAATGCCCCTGCTGGCCATGGTTTATCCCAGGGGGCCAAAGATAAAGAACCCTTACGACGTAAGCGTGGTAAAGCACGCCGCTCGCATCGGAGCAGAGTTGGGTGCCGATTTGGTAAAGGTTCCTTATACGGGAGACCCCGATTCGTTCTCCGAGGTGACCCAAGGCTCTCCTGTTCCAGTGCTCATTGCTGGTGGAGAAAAGATGGACACCGAGGAGGATGTCTTGAGGATGGTGAAGGGGGCCATTGACGCAGGGGGGGCAGGTGTCTCTATTGGAAGAAATGTGTTCCAGCACTCCTCCCCCCAAAAGATGGTGGAGGCCATCTCCCTATTGGTCCACAAAGGAGCCTCCTTAAAAGAGGCATTGGAGGTGTTACATTGAGAGAGGTATGGGTTAGGGTGATTCCTTTCAGAAAAGAGTTGGTCACTACCGCCTTGGAGGCTGGGGCTCATGGTATATGGGTAGAAGGAGATGCGGTTTCCAAGGTGAGGGAGTTGGGCCGGATAAAGGTGTTGGGTGAAGAGGGGGACTTACAACCTGGGAAGGACTTCTTTCATGTGAGCATCCATTCCGGGGAAGATCAGGAGAAGGCGTTGGAGCTATGTGGCAAAGGCCCTGTGGTGGTAGAGGCGGTAGACTGGAAGGTGATTCCCTTAGAAAACCTGGTGGCAGCCTCAGATGCCATCTTTGCCGTGGTGAGGAGCGAGGACGAGATGAGGCTCGCATTGGGGGTTTTGGAGAAAGGCGTTTCAGGGGTGGTGGTGGATGTTGATGATCCTTCCCTTCTAAGGAGGCTCGTGCTCATGGTCCAGGACGAGGTAGAAAAGGTAGACCTGGTGGAGGGGACCATCCGGGATGTGAAACCTCTATGGATGGGGCATCGGGTATGTGTGGACACATGCACATTAATGGGAGAAGGGGAGGGGATGCTGGTGGGAAACTCCAGCAGCTTTTTATTTCTGATTCACGCAGAGAGCATAGAAAATCCTTATGTAGCCCCCAGGCCCTTCCGCGTCAACGCCGGAGCGGTCCACTCTTACACTATGGTACCTGGTGGAAAGACCAGATATCTCTCGGAGTTACAGAGCGGGGATGAGGTGCTACTGGTAGACCACCAGGGCAATGCCAAGGGTGCGATAGTGGGCAGGTCCAAGGTGGAGAAGAGGCCTCTCCTTATGGTGAAGGCGCAAGTGGGAGATGTCCCAGGTACATGCATCCTCCAAAACGCCGAGACTATCCGCTTGGTCTCCCCGTCTGGCGATGCCCTCTCCGTTGTCTCCCTAAGGGAGGGCGATCGGGTAATGGTCTATCTTGAAGAGGGAGGACGCCACTTTGGTATAAAGGTGGAGGAGAGCATTCAGGAAAAGTGATTTTCACCTTAGTACCTCTAAGGGGGCCAGGTGCGTCTGTTACCCACCCACCTCTGTAAGGTGGCCACTGCATAGGCGGCTATCCCTTCCTGCCTCCCCGCAAAGCCCAGTCCTTCTGTAGTGGTGGCCTTTATATTTATGCAACAAGGGGGAATCCCAAGGGCCTGGGCCATCAACTCTATCATCCTTTGCCTGTAAGGGGCTATTCGCGGCGCCTCCATCACAAGGGTAGCGTCTATGTGCCGGATTTCCCAGCCCCCCTTCCTGAGCAGCGAGGCCGCCCTCTCGAGGAAGGTGAGGCTGGACTCGCCCCAATACTGAGGGTCAGTATCTGGAAAGTGTAGACCTATATCCCCAAGCCCTGCTCCGCCCAAAAGGGCGTCCACAACGGCATGGGAAAGCACATCCGCATCGGAATGGCCATAAAGCCCCTTTGGGGATGGCATTTCCACACCCCCAAGGATGAGCCTTCTCCCCTCCAATAGGGGATGCACATCGTATCCAAAGCCCACGGCTACGGCCCCCCCTGTCCTCACACTTACCTGCTCTATGTCTTCTGCGTATGTGACCTTAAGGTTCCCCTCCTCCCCATCCACACACCAGACGTTGTAGCCTGCCGCTTCCACCAAGGCGGCATCGTCTGTGGCCTCTGCCCCCTTATCAAGGGCCTCCCTGTAAGCCCTTTCAATGATCTCCCTCTCAAAAAACTGGGGGGTCTGGATGGCCCTCATTTTCCTCCTCTCCAGGGTCCTGATCACCCTATCTCCCTCCACCTCTTTAATTGTGTCCCTCAATGGTATCACGGGGATGGCGGCCCCCTTTTCCTGGGCCTTTTCAATCACCCTGGTGATGAGATCAGGGGTGACCAACGGTCTGGCAGCGTCGTGTATCCCTACCAGGGTCTCTTCGCTCAAACGCCCCAAACCATACCATACGGTGTCTTGACGCCTCTCCCCCCCAATGTAAACCTCCCTCCCCTTGGTGGGGGCCCACATGGCCAAGGCCCTCTCCCCCTCCCTCACATGATCCTGATCCACACCTATATAGATAGAGTGTATCAGTGGATGGCGCTCGAAGGTTTCTATGGAATAGGCAATGAGCGGTTTACCACTTACCGGAACCCACTGCTTCGGGGTGCCAGCCCTCACCCCCTTGCCCGCTGCTACAATTATTACACAACTGACTGCGATCCCACTACCCTCTCAGGTCAGGACCTATCCTTTAACTCCTTCTGAACCCCCTCTCTCTCAGCCTGCCCCCTTGAATCTTCCCTTACCCTTCCAAAGATCATGCGCCCAGATGGGGTCTGTAAAAGGCTGGTTACCTCTATCTTCATCTTCTTCCCTATATAGCTTCTCCCATTCTCCACCACGATCATGGTCCCATCATCCATATATCCCACCCCCTGCTGAGGCTCCTTCCCCTGGCGGAGTATAAACACCTCCATCTCTTCACCAGGGAGTACTACTGGACGCAGGGCGCTTGAAAGCTCGTTCACATTGAGCACCTCTATCTCTTGGAGACTGGCTACCTTATTTAGGTTGTAATCTGTAGTAATGATCTTTGCCTTCATACGCTTGGCGAGGGCAATTAGCTTCTCATCTACCTCTTGAATCTTGGGAAAGTCCTGAGAAGAAACCTTCACCTTTACCCCTTTGCCTTCCTGAAGCCTCTTTAGTACATCCAGACCTCTCCTTCCCCTGCTCCTCTTCAATGGATCATGGGAGTCTGCAATATGTTGGAGCTCCTTTAGCACAAACTGTGGAATGATAATGGTCCCTTCCAGAAACCCTGTCTCTACTACCTCTGCAATACGCCCATCAATAACAGCGCTGGTGTCCAAAATTTTATTGTTTCCTCCCCATGCAAGTGGGAGCCTGTCCCTCCCCACCCTGGAGAACTCCACCGACTCTGCCACCCTTACACCCAATATCCCCCCTAAGTAACCAAAGCAGAGCCCTACAAAGACGTTGAAGAGGGTCCTTGCACCGGTGATGGGAAACCTGATCTCGGTTATATCGATGATGAGATAAGAGAGGATGAGCCCCATGGTAACCCCTATAAGGGCACCTACAAGGGTCCTGAGGTTGAACTCCAATACCTTCTGCACTACATAGATGAATAAGAGACCCGCCATACATCCAACCCCTGCCCCCAAAACTGCTCCCTCCGTGGTGGGAAGGTATCCCTTCCCCATAAAGAACCCCAAGAGGGTACCCGATAGTACGATCGCAAACCTCAATATCAGCATTAACATCTTACTCTTCCTCCTTATTCCCTTGGAAGAGGCCATAGAGTAACCCCTCTGCCTCCTCCGGTGCAATGTGCTTGGCCTCAGAGATCTCGCCGATGAGAAACTGTTTGGCACTCTCCAGTATCTTCCTCTCGCCAAAGGAGAGCTCCTTATCCCTCCTGAGCTGCATGAGATCCCTGTACACCTCCGCAACCTCCTCAATGGAGCCACTCTTTATCTTATCAGCATACTCCCTATGCCTCACGGTCCAGCTCACCTTCTCCTCTCCACGGGATGTGGGTTCACTGGTGAGGATCTCTACGATATCCCTTACAGAACTGTCGGTGATAATCTTCCTCAGCCCCACCCTTTCTGCCTTATCCACAGGCACCCTTATCATCACGTCCTTTTCTAAGATGCGGATAGAAAAAAAGGAAAGACGCTCCCCTTCTACGGTGAGCTCCTCCACGCCCTCTATGATACCCACCCCTTGGGCAGGATAAACTATCTTGTCGCCTACCTTAAAACCTTCCTCTTTCTTCATGGAGTTTTAATATGTCATAAACGCTCTGCAATTTCAAGGGCTTCTCTAACATTGGAGGCGCCTATGGGTTCTATGCCGGCGTTCATGGTTACCCTCTCCACATCACTTGAAGGGAGAAGGAGTTTGGGAAAGCCATGCCTCTCTGCCTCCTTTGCCCGATAGATGGCACCCTTTACACCCCTGACCTCCCCGCCTAAGCCTACCTCTCCAAATACGGCCAGGCTGCAGGAGACCGGTCTCTCGTGGAAACTGGATACCAGCGCTAAAAGGATGGCCAGGTCACCGCCTGGCTCTGCAATCTTCATGCCTCCAGGCACATTGATAAAGAGGTCGAGGTTCTGAAGCTGGATACCTATGTGCTTCTCCACCACTGCCAGAATAAAGGAGGTCCTGGCAGGGTCCACACCCGCCATCACCCTTCTGGGGATTCCCCCGGTGGATGGGGCCACCAGGGCCTGAACCTCCAAGAGCAAAGGTTTGCTTCCATGAAGGCTGGCCACCACAACAGATCCAGGTGTGTCTAACAGCCTCTCTTGAAGAAATAAGGCTGATGGGTCCTTTACCTCTTTAAGCCCCTTCTCCGTCATCTCCAGGATCGCCATCTCCATGGCAGGACCAAACCGATTCTTGAGCACCCTGATGATCCTATAAGGCTGACCCTTTTCCCCCTCCATTTGTAATACCGTGTCCACCATATGCTCCAAGGTCTTTGGGCCAGCTATGCTCCCATCCTTTGTGACGTGGCCCACAAGGATGGCAGTGGTGTTGGTGGACTTGGCAGCCTCCATGATCCTGGCTGTAGCTTCCCTTAGCTGGACCACTGTTCCTGGCGAAGAAGGCAAGTCTTCCAGCACCACAGTCTGGATGGAGTCCAGGACCATCACCCTTGGTGAGAGCAGCTCTACCTGAGTGAGAATCTCTTCCACCCGCGTCTCCTGGAGCAGATAGAGGTTGGGGCTGGCACCCCCTATCCTCTGGGCCCTAAGTTTCACCTGGGGCAGGTTCTCCTCGGCGCACACATAAAGCACCTTCTCTCCATTCGACGCCAATGCCATAGCGATCTGAAGGAGTACTGTGGATTTCCCCACCCCCGGCTCACCACCGAGCAGCACCATACTCCCCCTTACAAGCCCACCTCCAAGAACCCTATTGCATTCCTCCAAGGGGAGCCTTAGCCTTTCGTCTTCCCCAGAGCTGGGTATAGCCCCCAAAGATACATACCTGGGTCCCCGATGCTTTCCAGGCTTGGAAGAGACAGGCACTACTGTGTTCCACTGACCGCAAGAAGGGCACTTACCCACCCACTTAGGCAGAAAGGCCCCACACCCAGTGCAAACGTAGCCCCTCTTCTCCTTCACCATTTTTTTATTTATACTGTATTTTTATCGTACCGTCCACAGATCCGGGCCTTGCATTTGGCGGAACGAGACATTACCAATTGATAAAATTTTAAGATTAGAATGGGAGAAGGCAGCTTGTTAAAGGATGGTCATGGTATCTGGGGCAAGCTCTGGAGGTTCTTCACCTCCTTAAAGCTCACCATATCACTCTTGATCATCCTCGCCATCACCTCGATTTCGGGTACCCTCATCCTCCAAAGGGGAGACCCCCATCAATACATCGAGGCTTATGGCGAAGCAGGGTATAAACTTATCAAGATGCTGGGACTCTACGATGTATATCACTCATGGTGGTTCCTTATGCTAATCTCCATCCTTGTGGTAAATATAGTAGTCTGCTCCATAGATCGCTTTCCCCGGGCCTGGAGGTATATCAAAGCACCCCTCCGTTATCCTCCCCTCGGCCTTTTAAAAGAGATGAGGCCCCAGGAGACCCTCAAAACAAAGTACCCGCTGAAAGAGGTCACTGAGAAGGTCAAGGAGGTGCTCCATTCCAAAGGATACAGGGTAGAGATGCTGATGGAAGAGGGGGTAGGGAGGGTGTTTGGTCAAAGGGGCGTGATTAACCGCATGGGGGTCTATGTTACCCATCTATCTGTGCTTACCATCCTCATCGGAGGGCTTATTGGTGGAATCTGGGGGTTCACAGGGGGCATGACCATCGTGGAGGGTGAGTCCAGCAGGAATGTCTCTATCTTTGGCACCCATAAGGTGATCACTCTTCCATTCGATGTGCGATGCGATGCCTTTCGGGTAAGCTACTATCCAGGGACTAATACTCCAAAGGAGTACAGGAGCACCATTACTATCTTGGAGCATGGAAGGCCTGTCCTCACCAAGGACATCAGGGTGAACCATCCCCTGACGTACAGAGGTATCAAGTTCTATCAGGCGAGTTACGGGACCATATCGAACCTGGAAGGGACCCTTACACTGAAGGTGATACCAAGGAGTGGAGAGGGATTTGTGGTGCATGTGGGTGCAGGGAAGGTATCTCCCTTAAAGGACGGATACACTCTGAAGTTGGTGGCCTTCTATCCAGATCTGGTTGTGGGAGAGGGGAATCAGCCCATGAATCGGTCGGATCAGCTGAGGAACCCCGCCGCCCTGTTGGAGGTTGAGAAAGGTGGGAGGCCCCTATATAGGAGTTGGGTCTTTGCTTACTTCCCCGAGGTGCACAGCGTGGAGGGGGTACCATTCAGGTTTCGGTATATCTCTTTTAAGGGACTGCAATATACGGGGCTCCAGGTTTCCAAGGACCCAGGTGTATGGATAGTTTGGTTGGGCTGCACCCTGATGGTTGTGGGACTCGCCTTCTCATTCTTCCTTTCCCACAGGCGTGTTTGGGTCTATATAGAGGACAAAGGAAAAAGGAGGCATGTACTGGTGGCAGGAAACACCAATAGGAGTCATGGTGCCTTTTTACTCCACTTTGAGGAGTTGATAAAGTCATTGAAGAGGGCCTTGGCCCCGGGAAAGCCATAGGGAGGGGAAAGGGATATGCATGGGGCCGTTTTAAGCCACACGCTGGATACGAGGCTTGTGGGTATAGCGATCCTCGTTTATCTCTTGGCCACTATCCTCTACTTTGTGTACGTGCCATTCAGGCATAGGGCGGTAGGGATCACAGCTAGCCTTGTAGCTCTGGTAGGGTGGGGCTTGGTTACTGCATCCATGATAGCCAGGGCTGTCATATCCCACAGGCTCGGATGGGGACATGCACCTTTCACGAACCTGTATGAGTCCATGGTCTTTTTCGCCTGGGCCATAGTGCTCATCTACCTTGTTATAGAGTGGAGGTACAAGAATCGTACCATAGGCGCCTTCGTCATGCCCTTTGCCTTTATAGCCTTGGCCTATACCACTATAGGGCCTGGCATCAGGACCCAGATAGAGCCCCTCATTCCAGCTCTTCAGAGTAACTGGTTGGTTGCCCATGTGATCACCTGTTTTCTGGGTTATGCCGCTTTTGCTGTCTCTTGTGGGGTAAGCCTCATGTACCTACTGAAGGCATGGGCCAGCGAAAGGGGAAGGGATATTGGCTTTCTGCCTGACCTCAGGGTATTGGATGAGATAAACTACAAATCAGTGGTGGTAGGGTTCCCACTCCTCACCTTGGGTATCATCACGGGGGCAGCTTGGGCCAACTATGCCTGGGGCTCTTACTGGAGCTGGGATCCCAAGGAGACCTGGTCGCTCATTACTTGGCTCATCTATGCGGCCTTCCTCCACGCCCGATTTGCGAGGGGATGGCGCGGCAAGAAGACAGCAGTGCTTTCTATTATTGGGTTTGCAGCCGTACTCTTCACCTATTTGGGGGTGAACCTCTTGATAGTAGGACTCCACAGTTATGCATGAGGACAGGGAAGTGGCCAAGTGGATAGAGCTGTCCGAACGTTACCTTATGCCCACCTATCGCCGGTATCCCCTGTTATTGGTCAGGGGACGTGGTACTCGGGTATGGGATGACAAGGGTAGGGAGTTTCTCGACTTCGGGGCGGGTATTGCCGTGTGCAACCTGGGGCACTGCCATCCCAAGGTGGCAAAGGCCATTCAAGACCAGGCCATCACCCTCCTCCATGTCTCCAACCTCTACCATATCCTCCCACAGATCCAATTGGCCCAGCTGTTGGTAGAGCATACCTTTGCCCATAAGGTTTTTTTCTGTAACTCTGGGGCAGAGGCCAATGAGGCAGCCATAAAACTGGCCCGCTTATATGCCAGGAGGTTTATGGGTAAGGAGCGCTTCGAGATCATTACTATGGAAGGCTCCTTCCACGGCAGAACCATGATGACCATGTCCGCCACTGGACAGGAGAAGGTGAGGAGGGGGTTCGAACCACTGCCGCAAGGATTTACTCATGTCCCCTTTGGGGACATAAAGGCCTTGAAGAGAGCTATCAATCCTAAAACCTGCGGCGTCATGTTGGAGGTGGTGCAAGGGGAAGGGGGCGTGGTGGTACCTCCCAATGGTTACATTCAAGAGGTGGAGGGCCTCTGTAAAGAAAAGGGCCTGCTATTCATGCTGGATGAGGTTCAGACGGGCATGGGGCGTTTGGGCACCCTCTTAGGGCATGAGAGGTTCGGTGTAACACCCCACATAGCAACCTTAGCGAAGGGTTTAGGGGGAGGAGTGGCTATAGGCGCCCTTTTGGCCACTGAGGATGTGGCTAAGGCCTTTGAGCCGGGCACCCATGCCTCTACCTTTGGGGGAAACCCTTTAGCGTGTGCAGCAGGTAAGGCGGTCATGGAGGTGATGACCCAGCCAGGCTTCCTGGATGATGTGAAAGAGAAGGGGGAATACTTTCTTGGGCGTCTCAAGGCATTGGCTTCCTATAAAGGTTGCATAAAAGATGCCAGGGGAGTTGGGCTCATGCTGGCCTTGGAGCTAAACCGTCCTGCTGCCCCTGTCATAGCGGATCTCATGGAAAAGGGATTTCTCACTATCCCTTCTGGCGAGAGGGTAGTGCGTTTCCTGCCTCCACTTATCGTGGAGAGGGAGGAGATAGACCTCCTGTTGGATGCCCTGAATGAGGTCCTGTAGGATTGATCTCATGTACCACTCCCCCGACTTCCCGATGGGAGAGTACTTCCATACAAATCTACCCCATCGGCCTCTGTGATCAAGGCCATCCCTATTGGGGTCTCTGTCTTCCCCTCGATCCTCACCTTCCCGTCCACCTCGGGGGCCTGACCCGGAAAACGCCCCCATCCCCTATCCTCCACAAGCACAGGAAGACTTTTACCCACTAACTCCAGATTCCTGGTGAGGTGAATCTCACTCTGAATGGCAAGTACCTCGTTATATCTCTCTAAGATAATATTCCTCCTGTGGTGCTTCATCGTATAGGCAGGGGTGCCTTCCTCAGGGGAGTAGGGGAAGACGGCCAAGCGAAAGATGGGTGCCCCTCTCAGGAAACCCATTAGCTCCTGGAATTCGGCCTCCCCTTCACTGGGGAACCCCACCATTACAGTAGTCCTGAGGAACACCCCACCAACTCTGCTCACCCTATCCAATGCCTCCATCACAGCCTTTTTCCCTCCCCTCCTACCCATGGTAGAGAGGACCTTATCGTTTACATGCTGGATGGGCATCTCCAGGTATGGGAGCACCTTGCCCTTTCCTATTCTGCTGGCAAGCTCTGGCGTGACACCTGCGGGATGGGCATACATGAGGCGTATCCACTGGATCCCCTCTACCCCTTCTAAGGTGTCCAAGAGGTCAAGGAGGCCATACTTGTATCCTATATCCTCGCCATAGCGGGTGATATCCTGGGATACGATGTTTATCTCTAACACACCATCCGCAGCCAGCCTCCTAACCTCTTGAACGATGTCCCCTATGGGCCTGCTCCTGAAAGGCCCCTTGATGTAGGGGATGGTGCAATAGCTGCATCGGTTGCTACACCCCTCTGCTATCTTCAAATAGGCCCATGGGGCAGAGGTGAGCCTCCGCCTCGGATGATGGTAGTGCAACAGGAAAGCATGGGGAATGGGAGGTGCCCTCCTCCCCTTTATCAATGCTGGCAGGGACTCGAGGTTGTGGAGATCCACCCATATGTCCACCTCGGGCATCGCACGCCTCACCTTTTCACCGTAACGCTGCGGGAGGCACCCTGCCACTACCAAACACTGCCCAGCGTGCTTCATCTTGGCCAGAGTGAGGATGGTATCTATGCTCTCCTCCACCGCATCTTGGATGAAGGCGCAGGTATTTACCAGAAGCACCTGGGCCTCCCTTGGATGAGAGGTGGCGATGTAACCCTCTTCCTCTAAGAGGCCTAAGAGTACCTCTGAGTCCACCGTGTTCTTTGGACACCCTAAGGACACGAGATAAACCTTCTTCATTTCCCCCTACCGCCGATCGTGGTATGATTATTAATAATCTTGAGCGGGGATAAAAAGATGCTACGTTCCCTTACCCCTATGATGAGACAGTATCATGAGGTGAAGTCCCGGTACAAGGATGCCTTGCTGCTATTCCGGTTGGGGGATTTTTATGAGCTCTTCTATGACGATGCGAAGGAGGCCTCTCAGGTTCTTCAGATCACCCTTACCAAGAGAAATGAGGTGCCCATGTGTGGCGTGCCTTACCACGCCTTGGATCAGTATCTCCCCCGGCTTGTGAGGGCAGGATATAAGGTAGCCATCTGCGAGCAGGTAGAGGAACCAGGGCAGGCCAAAGGGGTGGTAAAGAGAGAGGTGGTGAGGGTGGTAACCCCTGGCACCATCATAGAAGAGGAGGGTGGCAGAGAGTATGTGGCGGCGCTGGCAATGGGGGAAAGGTGGGGATTGGCGTTTCTGGACTTAGGGTGTGGGGACTTTTCCTTCTTTGAGGGGGAGGAAGGTGAGGCTGTGGAGATCCTAAAGCGCTTCTCCCCATCCACCCTTATTCTCCAGGAAGGGGTCAGGGAAACGCCTGTGATGGAGAGATTGAAGGAGCTCCTCCCCCACGTCTTTGTGGACACCTTGGAGGACTGGAGCTTTGCCTTGGAGACGGCCCGAGACTTGCTCCTCGAGCACTTTGGCACCGTGAGCCTCTCGGGGTTTGGTGGGGAAGGGAAGAGGGAGGGGATCATGGCGGCGGGCGCTTTACTCTATTATCTCACACGGCTGGAGCAAAGGCCCTTGCGCCACGTGAGGTCTCTTCGCTTCTACCAGCCAAAGGGTTACCTCTACCTGGATCCCACAGCCATCAAGCATTTAGAGCTGACAAGAAACATGGTAGATGGTAGCAAAAGGCAGACCCTCCTCTCCATCTTAGACCAGACCAGGACACCCATGGGAGAAAGGCTGCTTCTCCATTGGATTTTGCACCCCCTCCTGGACCCTGGAGAGATGCAGAGGCGTTGGGATGCCATAGGGGCATTGATAACGAATAGGGAGACCATGGCAGCTTTGGCGGCATCCTTGGAAGGTGTGAGGGACATGGAGCGCCTCTCCAGCAGGATAGCCTTGAACCTGGCTACTCCAAGGGACATGGGGCTTCTACGAGACTCCCTTTCTGGCATGGGGAAGATAGGGGAGACGGTGGGCTCCCTTGAGGCCCCTCTGTGGGTCCAACTCTCAAGGGAATGGGATGCCTTGGATGACCTGCGGGAGTTACTGGAGAGGGCCTTGGTAGACCAACCACCCCATCTCAGCAGGGAAGGGGGGATATTCAGAGAGGGGTACTCGCAGGAGCTGGACGAGCTGCGCCGCCTCTCAGTGGATGGAGAAAGGCTCCTGAGAGAGATGGAGCTTAGAGAGAAGGAGGCCACTTCCATCCCCAGTCTTAAGATCCGATACAATAAAGTCTTTGGATACTACATAGAGGTGACGAGGGCCCACCTGGGCAAGGTACCTGCCCATTACGAGAGGAAGCAGACCATGGCCAATGCAGAACGCTACATTACTCCTCAACTCAAGGAGCTGGAGTATCGCCTCCTGAGTGCCCATGAGAGGAGGCTGGCCTTAGAGCACGAGCTATTCTGTAGCCTAAGGGAAGAGGTGAGCGGGATGGTGGGGAGGATCCAAGATGCTGCCAAGAGGGTGGCCTTAGTGGATGTGCTCCTCTCCCTTGCCCAGGTGGCCGCTGCCAGGGGATACTGCCGCCCCAACCCCTCAGATCGCCCTGGCATAAGGATAGTGAAGGGGCGCCATCCTGTGGTGGAGGCCCAGCTCAAGGAGGAGTTTGTACCCAACTCCACTCACCTTACACCTGAAAAGGGCATCCACATCATCACGGGGCCCAACATGAGCGGCAAATCCACCTACATCCGTCAAGTGGCCCTTCTGGTGATCATGGCCCAGATGGGTTCCTTTGTGCCTGCCGAGGCCATGGAATTTTCTCCCGTGGACAGAATACTCACCAGGGTTGGGACGGGGGATCACTTGGCAGGCGGACGATCCACATTTATGGTAGAGATGGAAGAAGTGGCCAACATCCTTAATAATGCCACTGAAAGGAGTCTCATCATTCTGGACGAGGTGGGCAGGGGCACCAGTACATACGATGGGGTGGCACTGGCCTGGGCCATGGTGGAGCATATCTGTAAAGAGATAGGGGCTTTTACCCTCTTTGCTACTCATTATCATGAGCTCACCAGGCTGGCCTTCTTGTTGTCGGGGGTGGAGAACTATAATGTAGAGGTGAAAGAGTGGAAGGATCGGGTCGTATTTCTGCATCGGGTGGTTCCAGGATCTACCGACAGGAGCTATGGTATACATGTGGCCGAGCTGGCAGGTTTGCCTCGGGAGGTGACGGAGCGGGCTGCCGCCATCCTTGATATGCTGGAGAAGGGGAGGCTAAGAATTCCCCCTTCTGAAGGACAGTCCCTGCTCTTTTCCGTGCAGGAGGACCCCATAAGGGATGAATTGCGTTTTTTGGATCTCTCCCGCCTCTCTCCAATGGAGGCATTCTTCCTGCTGGAGAAATGGAAGAAGGAGTACCTCTAATTCTTCGCCCTATCTACTTTTTCTGGTGAAGGCCAGTAGTTCCTTTAGCGGATAGGTATTTATCACATCTCGAGGCTCCAGCCATCCTCTCCTGGCCACGCCCACCCCTAAGCGCATCATCCAGAGCTGGCCCAGATGATGGGAATCAGTGCCCAGAGCCAGCTTCACCCCCATCTCTTTCGCCTTTCGGGCGTGGAGGTCGCTGAGGTCTAGTCGGTCCTGATGGGCATTGATCTCCAAGGCGGTACCCGTAGCGGCTGCTGCCCTAAGCACGGCGTCCAGGTCCATGGGGTATGGATCCCTGGAAAAGATGATGCGCCCAGTGGGGTGTCCTATGCAATGGACCCATGGGGATTGGCAGGCAGCGATGATCCTTTCAGTGGCGTCTTGGCCAAAGTGGGAATGGACAGAGGCCACCACCCAGTCCAGCTCCTTGAGAACAGCGTCGTCCAGATCCAGGGAACCATCTGGGTGAATGTCCACCTCTATTCCTGCAAGGAGGTAGGCGCCCACACCCCTGGCATTTATGTCCCTGATAGCCTTCATCTGCTCCTCCAGCCTCTTCTCGTCCAGGCCATGGGCAATCCTCATGGACTTGGAGTGGTCGGTGACGGCCACATACTCGTACCCCAACCTTGCCCCTTCCCAAGCAATCTCCTCCAAGGTGGCTGTACCATCAGACCACTGGGAGTGAACATGCAGATCACCCTTGATCTCATGAAGCTCCACCAACCTTGGCAAAGCACTATGGGCCGCCGCCTCTATCTCCCCTCTGTCCTCTCTGAGCTCTGGGGGCACGTACTCTAAGCCCAGGGCCTGATACACCTCCTCCTCACGGATACCCCCTACCCTCCTATCCTCCTCCATGGTGAAGATCCCGTATTCATTGACCTTGAGCCCCATTCCCCTGGCAATTTCCCTCAAGTGTACGTTATGCTCCTTGGAGCCTGTGAAGTACTGAAGTGCAGCTCCCCACTCCCCTTCCTGCACCACCCTGAGGTCTATCTGGGTATCATCTACAATGATGGAGGCCTTGGTCTCCCCCTTAGCCAGTACATCCTTCACCCCTGGAGTATTCACAAAGGCTTCCATAATCCCTTCATTCTCCCCTGTAGTAAGGATGTCCAAGTCCCCTATGGTCTCCCTCATGCGCCTCAGTGAGCCCGCCAGTGAGAGCTTAGCGGCATAAGGGGTGAGATGGTGCACCATCTTCTCACCTATTTGGAGGGCCTCTCCCAGGAGCATCCTCTCCTGTCCCTTCATGAACATTTCCAGGCCCTTCTCTATTTTCCGGACCTTTTTAGACCCCATCCCGGGAAGCCGTGCAAGGGAGCCATCTCCTATCACCCTCTTCAGGTCGTTCAAGTTCCGAACGCCCAAGTACTCGTGGGCGAGGCGCAAGGTCTTGGGACCAAGATTGGGCACGTCTAACAGGATTATGAGCTCCTCAGGCACTTCCCTTCGAAGCTCCTCATACTTACGTATAGTCCCATCCTCAAAGTATTGGGCAATTTTCTTCCCTATCTTCTCCCCTATGCCATGGATCTCCTTCAGCCTCCCCTGGCGGTACACCTCTTCCACATCCACGGGCAGATCTTTAATCACCCTCGCCACCTTCCGATAGGCATTCACCCGGTAGATACTGTCACCCTTAAACTCCAAGAAGTCCGCAATCCGGTCGAAGATCTTGGCCAATTTCCTGTTCTTTTCCATGACCCCTCCCTTTATAAAGGTACATCCTCTGCCTTTGAGGGGCAATCATTCACGGTGGCGCTTCCACAATTTATTGCATTTCCTGTTCTTGGGACTATAGTTGCGGGGAGAGGGAGAGATGATGATACCATATAAAGACTTAGACGGATTTCAGAAGCAGGCCATAAGAAAGCTCCAGGAGGGCAGTAATGTGATAGTGGCTGCCCCCACGGGGACAGGTAAAACTGCTATTGTGGATCACATCCTGAAGGAGGTGCTGGAGAAGGGGGGAAGGGTGGCCTTTACCGCCCCCTTAAAGGCACTATGCAACCAGAAGTTCAGGGAGTTTACTGAGATATTTGGGGAGGAATGCGTGGGTCTGATCACAGGGGACGAGGTGGTGAACGACAGGGCCCCCTTAGTGGTTATGACCACGGAGGTGCTCAGAAACATGCTGCAGGAGGGCGCCTTAGAGGATATCCCCACCATGGTGGTGTACGACGAGGTACACTACCTGGCAGATGTGGATAGGGGTGCCGCTTGGGAGGAGAGCATTGTGCTTCTACCTCCCGAGGTCCAGATTGTGGGGCTTTCTGCTACCGTACCCAATGCAAAAGAGATCGCCCTCTGGATAGAGGTGATAAAGGGGCGGAAGACAGAGGTGGTGCGCCACATCAAGAGGGCGGTGCCACTGAAGCTCATGGGGATCACCAAGGATACAGGGCTCAAGCCATTAGGGCAGGTACTGAAGAGGGTAGAGATGTACAAGAGGGATAGACGCAAGGGTTCCCTCCTCAAGGCCATGAACCATTTAGAGATCATCTCCGAGATCCAGCACAGGGGGATGCTCCCTGCGCTCTATTTCCTATTTAATAGGAAGAAGGTAGAGGCTTATGCCTACGAACTGGGAAGGTATCACTCCTTTCTCATGGATCGCGAAAAGCGTAAAGTGAGGGATTACCTCAACAGGCTGGAGATACCCGATGAGGCCAGGCCCTTCCTCGAGAAGGTGAGGGGGCTCTTGCTGAAGGGGATTGGCTTCCACCATGCGGGTTTGATGCCGCACCTTAAGAGGGTGGTAGAGGTCCTGTTTGAGAAGAGGCTACTGAAGGTAGTGTATTGCACCTCCACCTTTGCCTTAGGGGTGAATATGCCTGCCAGGACGGTCTGCCTTGAGAGTGTAGTTAAGTATGATGGTCACTCTTTCAGGCCCCTCACCCAGATGGAGTTCTTCCAGAAGGCAGGGAGGGCAGGGAGGAGGGGCATAGACGACGTTGGTTACGTAGTGGTCCGGTTTGACCCAAGAGACCACGAAGAGACTCCCTTTTACAGAGAGGATAGGATAGAGCCAGTAGAGAGCTCCTTTCGGCTCTCCTACAACTCTGTGGTAAACCTCCTCGCAAGGAGTGAGGAGATGGACATTGAGGATTTTCTCTCCTCTTCCCTTTGGTCTTTCCAGCACGAAGAAGAGAAGCGGCGCCTCTCTAAGTATATTGAAGAGATCAAGGCGGAGATAGAGGCCCTTCCTACTTACCAGTGTGAGTATGAAGAGGCTCTCTACCTTAAGAGGAAGGAGGAACTCGAGGAGGCCCTAAGGGTGAAGCAGGAGAGGCTTTCCCATGTTCAGGAAAGACTAAACGGGAAGACGATCACCTCTCCTGCACAGTTAAGGAGGCTCAACACCAGAAAGAGGGATCTTGTGCAAGGGATCATCCGCTTGGAGCGCCAGCTCAAGGATTTAAGGCTTCAGCACTGCAACTTCTGTCCGCACCTCTCTCAATGCAGGGCAGCACAGAGGAGACGGAGGCAGTTAGAGAAACGGCTTGGAAAGGCGGAGGAGCAGTTGCGATTCCTCTCCAGCTATCTGGTGAGGGAGTTTGAGGGGAAGTGCAATGTGCTCAAGGAGATGGATTACCTGGATGAAGAAAACGGTTTTCACATTGGCGCAGAGATCCTGCGTCGCTTACACATAGAGGAGCTCATGGTGGCAGAGATGATCTTGGAGGGGATATTTGATCGGTTAAGCCCTGTGGAGGTAGGAGCGCTTTTGCTCTGCATAGGCAGGGAACCTGACAGGTCGAGGGTGAGGACCTCTGCACTTGCCAAGTGGATCAGGAGGGAGGTAGAGGAGCTGGCAGAATACATAGCCAGTTTGGAGGAGCGCTATCTCTTTGAGCCCCAAAGCGGGAAGATCAACTGGAACTTCGCCGATGCTGGATACCTATGGGCCAGTGGGGCGAGCCTCAGTACCATTGTCCAGCAGTGTGATATCTACGAAGGGGATCTCATCTCGGCCCTCCGCCAGGCATTAGACTTAGCCAAGCAAATAAAAAGGGTGTATATGGAGGTCCCAGGATTCAGGCAACAGGAAGGATTTAAGGTGGTTGCAGAGATCACTGATAGGTTAGAAAGACCAGTTTTAAGGGAGTTCTCCCTTTGAAATATCCATTGAAATAGATTATATTCCTTATAGAATTTATTGAGGGGGTGATACGGATGTTGAGTAGGAAAAGGGCCAAGAGTCCTGCCACCAGGAGGGGCAGGAGACCCAGGATAAATCCTGCCTTTAAGGTGAGGGTCTTTACCCCTGAAGGGGACTATTGGGTGGAAGAAAGGTGTTGGCGTTGTGGTAGGGTCCTCAGCCGCCATAAGATGTTTCTCTCTACCCCGAAAAAGGAAGAGATACACTGTCCCAGCTGTAAGGCCATCAACAAGGTGGAAAGGGAGAGGGATTGAGCCTTACCTTGCAAATTGGAGGGGCTTAGCGTGGAAGGTTGGACCTAAGGTTCAAGAGGAAGGTTTTTCTGTTTCCAAAATCCTTCTCGGAGATCTTCTTTATATAGAGCTTCCCGGTTTGGTTATCCAGGATTACTAAGGTAATGTAAGAGGTTGCCCCTTTATGCAGTTTGCCCAGCGGGTTGATGTAGTATGTGATCACAGTGTACCTCTCACCTGGGGAAATGCATGCGGCAATGTTGTTACTTGCACTACATGAAGGGGTTACTATCGTGGCCACCTCTTCTGCCCCCACCGTGGGGGAACAGAACACGAGAAAAGCAAAAGCCAAAATCCCTAAACACATCTTTATTCTGCCCATAGTCCCCTCCCCGATAGTTTTTCTAATGCATCGAAAATTATCTCATGCTCTACTTTTTTATACAATAAGCGGTATTGTGAAGGGCCAAGGCATAAGATAAATATAAAAAACAAGGGAGATGCAGATAATCACCAGTCACATAATGGCTGATTTTGACGCCTTGGCATGTATGGTGGCGGCCAAGAAGCTCTATCCAAGGGCTCATCTCGTCTTTCCGGGCTCCCAGGAGAAGAAGGTCAGGGACTACCTGAAGGAGTCCCCCTTCGCCTTAGAGACCCTATCTGTTTCCCAGATAAATCCCCAAGATGTAGAGCTGCTTGTCATTGTGGATACAAAGCTGAAGGAGAGGATAGGGGACCTGAAAGGGATTGTGGAGATGGGGAAGGCTGCAATTCACATATATGACCACCACCCTGCCCATCCCAAGGACATAAGGGGAGAGGTTGAGGTTGTGGATGAGGTAGGCGCTGCCGTCACCCTCTTTACAGAGATGTTCAGAGAAAAAGGGATCCCTATCACCCCCGAAGAGGCTACTCTCATGGCCTTAGGGATATACGAAGATACCGGGGCCTTTACCTTCAACTCTACCACTCCAAGGGATTTGGAGGCCGCCGCCTATCTGATAGCAAATGGGGCAGACCTCAACCTAATCTCTGACTATGTGAAGAGGGATCTCACGCCAGAACAGGTGGAGCTCCTCAACGAGATGATCCAAAATACCCAGATACATAGGATTTACGGGGTAGAGGTGGCCATCTCCACCATTTCACGCCAGAAGTACGTGGGGGATTTGGCGGTCCTGGCCCACAAACTAAAGGACATGAAGAATCTGAACGTGCTCTTTGTACTGGCAAGGATGGATGACAGAATCACCCTCATAGCCAGGAGTAGGATAGAGGCAGTGGATGTAGGGGCTATTACTGAGGAGTTTGGAGGCGGTGGGCATCCCACAGCCGCCTCAGCAGTGATTAAAGACCTCACCCTTGTACAGGCCCAGGAGAGGCTCCTTAAGGTGCTTGAGGAGGCCCTCTCATGTGCCCGAAGGGCAAGGGACATCATGACAAGTCCACCCCTCTGGGTATCACCTACCACGTCCATCAGGGAGGCAGAGAGGGCTATGGTGAGGTTTAACATAAATGCCCTTTTGGTGGTCGATGGTGAAAGACTCATGGGAATCATCACCAGACAAACGGTGGAGAAGGCCATTTACCATGCACTCCAGGATGCCCCAGTGAAAGACTACATGAATACCGAGGCACAGAGTGTGGACGTTGATACCCCTTTAGACGAGTTGGAAAAGATTATGCTGGAGGGGGCACAGAGGATAGTCCCCGTAATAGAAGGGGGCAAGGTAGTAGGGGTAGTCACAAGGGGTGAGCTCTTGAGGACCCTCTACAGGGACCTGAGCACGAAGCCCCACTCCCTAAGGATCAGAAAAGAGCCCTTTGTGAAGAATGTGAAGGTACTCTTAAAGGAGAGACTTCCAACGGAGGCTTGGGAACTGGTCCAGTTGGCAGGGAAGGTAGCTGAAAGGTTGGACTACAACGTATACTTAGTGGGAGGGATTGTGAGGGACCTGCTTCTCCGGGTCCCCAACCTGGACCTGGATCTGGTGGTAGAGGGGGATGGGCTGATCTTTGCTGATGAGTTTGCCAGGGCTACAGGTGGGAGGGCCAATAAGTACATAAAGTTCAAAACCGGTGTAGTGGTCTTGCCAGATGGGAGGAAGGTAGACGTAGCCACCGCAAGGATGGAGTATTACGAGGAACCAGGGGCCTTACCGGAAGTGATGGCTGGTCCTTTGAAGAGGGACCTTTACCGCAGGGATTTCACTATCAATGCCATGGCCATAAAGCTCAACAAACCTGACGCATTCACGCTTATAGACTACTTCGGCGGTCAGAGAGACCTCAAAGATAAGGTGATCCGAGCGATACACAACCTCAGCTTTGTGGAAGATCCCACAAGGGCCTTCAGGGCAGTTCGATTCGAACAGCGATACGGGTTTAGGATCGGCGGTCAGACGGAACGCCTCATAAAACAGGCAGTAGAGCAAAAGCTTTTCAACAGGGTCTCTGGTACGAGGCTCTCCAACGAGTTACGCCAGATGCTTTCCGAGAAGGCCCCCCTGCGGGTGGTGGAGAGGATGGAGAAGTTAGGGCTCCTCCCCTTCATTCATCCCGACCTTCATCTCACCCCTTCCATAGAGGAGCTCTTCAGGCGGATAGGCGAGGTGCTGGCCTGGTATGATCTTTTATTTTTGGAGGAAAAGGCGGACACATGGATCATATATATGGCAGCCCTCTTTAAGGAGATCCCCTCCTCTGAGGTACAAGAACTCTCAAAAAGGCTATCCCTTTCCAAGAGGTGCAACAGGGTCCTCTTGGAGGCCCACCAGAAGACGCCCTATGCTGCCAGGCTCCTGGCAAAGGGGATAAAAGATCCTGTAAAGATATACACCATTCTCAAACCCTTAGCCTTAGAGACGGTCCTTTACACCATGGCGTTTACCACCAGCGAGGAGGCAAAGAGGGCCATCTCCCTTTACCTTACCAGGCTGAAGCACGAGGAGCCCATCCTCACGGGCAAGGATCTCGTAGCCATGGGGATCGAACCTGGCCCTGTATACTCCGAGATACTGGACGCTCTCAAGGTAGCAAGGCTCAGGGGAAGGGTCTCCTCCAGGGAGGATGAGGTCTCCTTGGTGAAGGAGTTTATGGAGAGGGCAAGGGAAGCGGTCTCGTGAAGGCCTTCGTTGTTCATGGCCATTTCTACCAGCCCCCCAGGGAGAATCCCTGGCTGGGGGAAGTGGAGATCCATAAAGATGCAGCCCCTTACCACGACTGGAATCAGCGCATTACCCACGAGTGCTATGAGAGGAACATCCCCAACTACCCCTTTATGAGCTATAACTTCGGCCCCACTATACTCTCCTGGCTTGCCCGCAATGCCCCCCATGTTTACAAGGAGATCCTCAAGGCGGACAGGAGAAGCAGAGAGGCCCTGGGGCACGGTAACGCCATTGCCCAGGCTTACAACCATGTCATCCTGCCCTTGGCAAGGGAGAGGGATAAGGAAATCCAGGTGGAGTGGGGGATAAGGGACTTCAAGCTTCGATTTAACAGGGACCCGGATGGGATGTGGCTACCAGAGATGGCCGTGGACATGAAGACATTGGAGCTCATGGCCACGAGGGGGATCCGTTTCACCATACTGGCACCTCATCAAATCGCCCTCTGGAAAAAGAAGGAAGGTGGACTTTGGGCCCCTTACCCTGAGAAGTTCTATCCCTTTCCACTTTATCAAAAGTTGCCAGGTGGAAGGGGGATCTGGGTGTTTGTGTTTAACCGGGAAATGGGGGAAGCGGTGAGCTTTGGCGATGTCCTTGAGAACCCGGGCACCTTCCTTAAACTCATCGCCTCCCACCTTGAAGAGATAGAGGATGGCCTACTTCACTTTGCCACCGATGGGGAGACTTTTGGTCACCACAAGGCAAAGGGGGCAGAGACCTTAAACAGGGTCCTGGAGACACTTAAGGAAAAGGTGCACCTCTGTAATTACTCTGCATTTTTGGAGCAGGACTTTCCCACCGTGTTCGCTCAGATTAAGGAATGCACCTCTTGGAGTTGTTCCCATGGGGTGGAGAGGTGGAGGTCGGATTGCGGATGTGCAACTGGGGGAAAACCGGAATGGAACCAAAAGTGGCGTTCCCCCTTCAGGGAAGCCATGGACTGGCTCAAGGATCGCTTAGACACGGTCTTTGAGGAGGAAGGCGGAAGGCTCTTCAAGGACCCATGGGAGGCCCTCATGGACTATGTTGAAGTGATGGTAAAGGGGCCCAAGGCACTCCATTCCCTCTTGAACAAGCATCAGTCTAAGAGGCTCCACCAAGAGGAGCGGATCAAGGCAACCAAACTCCTGGAGATGGCCCGCATGGGTCAGTACATCTTCACCAGTTGCGGTTGGTTCTTTGCCGACATCTCTGGTGTTGAGAGCGTCCAAAACATGAGATTCGCCTCCAGGGCTATTGAACTGGCCCAAGAGGTAGCAGGGGTCTACTTAGAGGGCGGGTACTTGGACAGGCTTTACAAGGCAAAAAGCAACGTCCCCGAAGAGAAAAACGGTTTGGAGATCTACAAGAGGCATGTAATACCAAGCCGCTACTCCAATAGGGATGTCACCGCCCATTATGTCATCTCCTCCTTCTTAAGGGGGAAGTTTAGGGAGGAGGGGATCTTTTCCCACCGCTTTATCCCTGCCAATGTGAGGCGGAGAGAGAAGGAAACCACCTGCCTATGCACAGGGATAGTGAAGACGCTAAACCTTCCACTCCAGGAGGAGGTGACCTTTCTCTTTTCGCTGTTGAAATACCACAAAGGGGACATTCACTGCTGTATCGTTCCCATAAGGGGAGAATCAGTGGGGATCATAGAAAACCTGGAGGCTGCTTATGAGAGGGGAATCACTCATTTGGTGAGAAAAATGGACAGGGCCTTTGGCTCAGACTTTTACAGCCTGGATAGTGTTATAACTTTATGACAATCCCCCTTTTATAAGCAAGGTGTCTCCCACATGGACACCCAGGATCTGTGCCACCACATCACACTTCGCCCTCAGCAAAAAGTATATATCCCGTGGTGCATCGTCGAGGGTTTCAAAATTCCCTTGCCCCTTGCTGATCACCATATCGGCACCGAAGAAGAGCTCCCGGAATTCTGGTGAGACCTCATCCAACAAGGTGCCAGGGGCCCAGCACCCCGATTCAACCACCCGGGCCACTTGATCTATCCCTGCCTCCCGTGCATCCTGCAAAGTGACATCGTTTATGATGGGCTTCGATCTCACAGCAAAAAAGATTTCCTTCTCACTGAGCTCTTCAATGAGCACCTTGTCGAAGACCACCTCCCCTGCGTTATCCCCTATGTAAAGTATCTTCTTAGCATCCTCCAAATCCCGGCGGAATTGATCATAGTGACTTATTATAAGGTCCAATCCCTCTAAGGCCTCAACCCCTTCTAACTCAAAGGTCCTTCCAACACCAAAGTCTATAATGTTCCCCACTATGGCCACCTTCACAGCCATATACAGAGGGTCTGCGTTTCTCCTCACAGCCTCCTTGAGCTTAGGATAAAGCCCCATCGCCATCCGATTACTCTCGGCTTTCTTCTCCTTGTAGGGGTCTATAACACTTAAATGCTGGATGATGGTGCCATAAATAATCCTGGAAACCTTAGGGGGAGGATCCTTCCCCTCGTACATGGATAGTTTCTCCATAATCTCCTTAAGTACCCTCTCCTGTATCCCTTCATCCTGGGTAACAAGCCTTAAGGTAGCGTATGCCTGGCGCAAAAAGCATGGATAACATTCTGGGTGGATCCTCATTTGCCGCCTCCATCTCCTTGAGGGATAAATCTACTGAGGTCTCCATCTTATAGCAACCCTGAGTCAGGCATCTCAATACTTGCGCCCCACGCACCATTTGCGCATCAGCGGGGCATAGCCCTAAACATAAACACTTAATAAATAACCAGTTAAACCTGTGGCATGATGCCGATGTATTAAGAAGGTGAGAATTAAAGGAGCGAAAGGGGAGTCGTTAATGGCAAGGGGAAAAGCAAGAGGCGGTTGCTTAGCACGAAGATCAGGGTAGAACCCTTTACATAGATGACCAGCCACCCATCCACCTCCCTTCGCGTAGCCGGCCCCTCTAAGGGGCCGGCAATTTTTAAGGAGAATTCCTCACCTAAGAACGGGATTGAAGACAGATTGCGAATGCTCAATTGGGGTGTAAATCTACGCAGGCAGACTTTACATCCTCTACTGGATAAGCAGGACAGAAATTCTCTGAGGTTTTTTCATTTTTGCTCTTCTTGAACCAATGGTCATAACCCTCTTTCATGCCCACACCAAGGAGAAAACCACCTGCAGCCCCTATGGTTGCCCCTGCCACATTACTGGTAGTATTGTCTGCAGTGACGACCACGCCAATAATAGCCCCTGTTACTGCCCCAGCGGTCCCCTCTTTCCAGTCCCTCCTTACGGTCTGCCTGAAGGAGGCACATCCCACTGTTGCCAGTAGGAAAAGTGCAGCCGTCAACAAAGCGATGTTTCTCTTCATGGCTACCACCCCCTTCTACTCATTTGGGCATCTCCTCCCTCTACAAAGATACTCCAACCTGAACTATTCTGCCACTCCCTCCTCGCTGTCTCAGAGGGTTCAAGGGTAGGGACTCTGCCTGGATCCCTTTGCGAGCGCCTTACCGTCAAGGAGGAGGTAACGTCCGCTCCTTCTAAGGTTGATGCCCGTTTTTTCAATGGTCAACAGAGAGAGCTCGCCCTTCCTCTGAAGGGCAACGAGGCGCCTCGCCAGTTGAGGGCCTATACCGGGTACACGCAGAAGTTCATGGTACGTGGCGCCTTTCAGGTCTAGGGGGAAGAAGTGGGGATGCCTCTTAGCCCAGTAGGTTTTAGGGTCTATCCTCTTAGGGAGGTTGCCCTCGTGATCCACCAGTTCCTCTGGCGAAAATCCATACCTCCTCACTAAAAATTCACCCTGATATAGCCTGAGTTGCCTCTCCTTAGAACCCGGAGGTCTGTTACCTAAGGGGGTACCCGTAATGGGTCTGAAGGCCTGAAAGTAGGCCCTTTTCAAGGTATACCTCTTCACTAAGACATCTACAGCCTTCAATAGCTCCAGATCCCTTTCTGGCCCCAGGTCCACTACGAACTGGGTAGTGAAGCCCCCCTCCAGGAGAGGGAGAATGGGAAGCACATCGCTCCTCAGGCTTTTAGACGGGGCTACCTCTCTTAGGAGGTCCTCTCTGGGCATCTCCATGTTGATAGAGAGTCGTGTGGCTAAGGGGATGGCCTGCATCACCAGATCCCGAGAGGTGCCTGGCAGAATCTTCAGATGAATGTAACCCTTGAAACCCTCCCTGTACCGAAGCCTCCGGGCCACAGAGACCATCTTCTCCATGGTGTCATCGGGGTGTACTGGGATGGCAGAGGAGAGAAAGAGACCTTGCACTAGCCCCCTTCTCCACATGAGCATGAAGAGACGAACCAACTCCTCCACCTCGAAGGTGCAGCGGGGCGAGTCTGTGAGCGAGGAGAAGGCACAATAGCGGCAGTTAAGGCTGCAGTGGTTGGTAAAGAGTACCTTAAGAAGTGGCACCTTTTTGCCCGATGCCCAGGCGTGGTAGATTCCGGGGAAAACGATGTCGGGCCTATCAGCAGAGGGGTACGCACAGACATCGTAGCTTGAGGCCTGACCCAGGATCCTCAGCTTTTCAAAAACACCCAGAGATCGCACCGTTTACCCTCACAAACGATGGAAGTTCTCCAACATGGTTAAACCTGAGCGCTGACTCTTTTCAGGATGGAATTGGGTGGCGAAGACATTCTCCCTCCATAGCATGGAGGCAAACTCTACGCCGTACTCTGTGCTGGTAGCTACCACAGAAAGGTCGTAGGGAACTACGTAGTAGGAGTGTACAAAGTAAAAGTACGCCCCTTCTGGTATCCCCCTGAGGAGGGGGCAACCATCCCTCAGTATGTGTATAGTGTTCCATCCCATGTGTGGTACCTTCAACCCTCTGGGGAACCGCACTACCCTTCCGGGAATGAGATTCAGGCCTGTGTGGGTACCAAACTCCTCGCTTTGGGAAAATAGGAGCTGAAGCCCTAAGCATATCCCCAAAAAGGGCCGACCATACCCAATAAACTCCATCAAGGGCTCCACAAGCCGGAACCTATGAAGATTGTCCATGCAGTCTGCAAAGGCACCTACCCCCGGCAGCACAAGCTTGTCTGCACGTTTGACTACCCTTGGATCCCTGGTGATAACCACTTGGGCCCCCACATACTCTAACGCCTTCTGGACGCTCCTGAGGTTTCCCCTCTCGTAGTCCAGCACCGCTATCAATTCAGAGGACCCCCTTTGTGGATGGGACATCCTCACCGACCACCTGTACTGCCATCCTCAGGGCTCGGGCAAAGGCCTTGAACATGGCCTCTATGGCATGGTGGGTATTGGTACACTCGAGTAGACGAATATGGAGGGTGATCCCTGCCCCTCTCACTACCCCTTGGAAGAACTCTTGCACCAGCTCCGTGTCAAAGTCTCCCACCCTATGGGCCGGGAGAGAAGCAGAGAATCGGAGGAAAGACCTGCCGGAGAGGTCTAAAGCCACCTGAGCCAAGGCCTCATCCATAGGCACCAATGCCTCTCCAAACCTCTCAATGCCCCGCTTATCCCCCACCGCCTGGGCAAGGGCTTCTCCAAAGACGATCCCTGTATCTTCCACGAGGTGGTGAAGGTCTACATCCACATCTCCAGTAGCCTTGACATCAAGATCTATACAAGAATGGCGGGCTAAGGTCTGGAGCATATGGTTGAAAAACCCTGCAGGAGTTGAGATTTCTCCCTTCCCTTCCCCGTCCAGATTTACAGAGACTGTGATCTCTGTCTCTGCCGTGGACCTTTCTATCCTACCCCTGCGGCCCACCCTTCTCCTCCTTTGGGCCAAAGGTCTCAGTGATCCTCTTCTCCAAGCGGTGAATATCCTCCTTGGTGGCCAGCCCAGCTATCTCCACCACCTTCTTGAGTGCCTCCTCTAAGCGGGCCTCCATGCGCTTTGACTCTTCCCTCTCCTTGAGATCCCGGATGTATTTGCGGCCCTTCTCTTGCCTTTCAGCCCCTTTCTTCACCAACTGATCCACCGTCTTCTTCGTTTCCTCCTCTAAGGTGGCCATAAAACCCAAACCCAAGAGGAAGAGCTCCTTCAAACCAAAGCCCTCTTCCTTTCCCTTATTGCTCTCCATCATGTCCCCTCCGTTAAGGTATCGCTTGTCTATTAAGGTATGCGGCTTC
Organism: Aquificota bacterium; assembly: GCA_015486015.1. GTDB lineage: Bacteria > Thermosulfidibacterota > Thermosulfidibacteria > Thermosulfidibacterales > B14-G1 > WFSI01. The sequence goes on from WFSL01000002.1 coordinate 61,480, forward strand.
ATCATGCAATGCAAAGCCTATCCTTTGCCAGGTAGATGACACAGACCAAGCAGGGTTGGCGAATCTATCCTTCTCTGAGGGCCCCCCTGAGTGCTTCAACTGCCTCCTTAAGCTTCTCCTTGGCCTCTCTCTCGCTCTTCCCCCATGCCTCTATGCGAACGGCTAAATCCACATCGGGCCCAAAGTGAGTGGCCAGGGTCTTGGGATACACACCTTCTATGCCCCCTAACGCCCTGTTCACCAGGGCACCCAGAAGTGATTCATCTTTGAAACCGGTATGAATCACCTCCTCAAGCATTACCCTTTCTTCCCCCCGCTCCTTCAATCTCTCGGCAAGGAGAGGTGAGAGTGCACCTTCAAACATGGCCTTCATCTCCTTTGGTACCCCTGGGAGTGCTGCGAGGATCCTGTTCTCTTCTTGGATGAGCATCCCCGGGGCTGTACCTACGGTGTTGAATAAGGGCACAGCCCCCTGAGGCATCCAAGCCATCTTCTCTCTCTCGGGCGTGATCTCAGGTGTGTCAACAAACCCCTGTCGATATAATTCTTGATACCTTGACTTCACTATCTCCAAGGCCTGGACGTGGAGCTCCATCCTCCTGCGTAAGGCTCTGGCCCATGCCCTCAGGGTGAGATCGTCCCTTGTGGGACCAAGACCACCCGTGGTGAGCAGCAGGGCTGGGCCCATAGAGAGGACATAAGAGATCTCCTGGGTAGCCTCTTCAATCACATCGTCTACTACAGAGATCCTGACTACCCTGATTCCCATAGCCGTCAACTCCCCGGCCAACCAGTGGGAGTTTGTATCCAGGGTTTTCCCTGTGAGGATCTCCCTTCCCACAGCCACTATTGCCCCTCTCATACCCATCACCTCCCATTAACAGATTACCCCAATCGCCACCTATATACGGCCATGATAATCCCTATCCCCAAGTAAGTAGCAACTACAGAAGACCCTCCATAGCTCATGAGGGGAAGGGGAACACCCACTACGGGTAAGAGTCCCATGGTCATCCCTATGTTAATAATGAAATGGAGGCCATAGATAACGGCTATCCCTGTGGCTAAAAAAAAGCTATAGGCATCCCTCGTCTTGTAAGCCACTGAAAGGGCCAGCATCACCAAGGTCAGATAGAGCAAGATAAGAATAACCGAACCGATGAAACCCCTCTCCTCAGCAAATACAGAAAATATAAAGTCAGTATGTTTTTCTGGCACAAACTGGAGGCGGGTTTGAAATCCCTTACGAAAACCCTTCCCCCATATCCTTCCCGATCCTATGGCCGTTTGTGACTGTATAACATGGTAACCTGCGGATCTGGCTACGGCCTGTGGGTTCAGGAATGCTACTATACGCCTTCTCTGGTAAGGTTTCAGGTGCTGCCAGGTAAATGGGAGGGCTACCAACACGATCAAGCACACTGTCACCAGGCTCTTTAAACCTATCCCCTTCACCAACACCATGATGGCAGTGAGTGCAAGTATAATGAGGGCTGAGCCGAGATCTGGCTGTAGGGCAGTGAGGATAAATGCGGGGGCAGCCAGTCCCACAGGCTTCCACAGGGACAACAGGTCGAATGGGCCCTTTTGTTGTACCAATATCCAGGATAAAGAGAGTACCAAGGCCAACTTGGCAAACTCAGATGGCTGTATCCTAAAGCATAGAAAATGGATCCATCTCTGGGCCCCCATGGCAGGTCTCCCCTGGATGAGCACGATCACCAAAAGCGCTAAGGTCCCCAGATAGATGATGAAGCAATACCTTTTTAGGACCTTGGGATGTACAAGGGAGATCAGCATCATGGCCGATATCCCGATGAAGTTCCATAGAAGCTGGCGCCTGAAGGCCCCGCCACTGCCACTGGCACTGAACAGGGTCACCAACCCCACCACCATAATAAGGCCTAAAACCATCAGAAGCGACGTGGGGAAGTCCCAGCGTTTACCTGCTCCCCTTGCCTTCACTGTACCCCTCCAAAAGGTAGGTCCTTATCATCTCACCGGCCATGTGGGCCGCTGTACCGCCACCATGCCCCCCATGTTCTACAAGGACAGAGACCACTATTTTGGGCCTGGCAACAGGGGCAAAAGCCACAAACCAAGCATGTGGCTGCCTCGCGAGGATAGCCTTCCTGTCCCCTGGGTCCTCCTGGAGTGCCACTACTTGGGCTGTTCCCGTTTTCCCACCCACCGCTATCCCTGGAATCCGTGCAGCCCTTCCTGTCCCATGGGGGTCCTCTACCACTCCCTTCAGGGCATCCTTTATAAAGGCCAGATTCCAGGACTTAAAGGGGAGCTTTTCCACCGCCACCTGCTCGGGGGTATCCCTCTGCTTTCCCCTCACTATACTCAGGAGGAGATGAGGATGGATCTTCATGCCCCCATTTACCACCTCGGAAAGCATGAGAGCCAATTGCAAAGGCGTTACTTGGAGATAGCCCTGACCGATGGCCAAACTGAGGGTCTCCCCTGGAAACCACACTTGCCCCTTGACCTTCCTCTTCCACTCAGCGCTGGGTAAGAGGCCACCCTTCTCATCTGGAAGGTCAATCCCCGTTTTGCTCCCCAAGCCTAATAGACTTCCGTATTTGTGGATAGTGTCTATCCCAAGCCTTCGCCCTACCTCATAGAAATATACATCACATGACTCCACAATGGCCCGTCGCAGATTCACCATCCCATGAGCCTTCCAACAGTGATAAACCCTCCCTTTAAAAAGATATCCCCCATTGCAAAATACCTTGTCTGAGGGCTTGACTGCATGAGACTCAAGGGCCGCGAGGGCCACCACAATCTTGAAGACCGAGCCTGCGGGGTAGAGCCCCTGGATACAGCGGTTCTGGAGGGGGTGTAGGGGATCAGTGGAGAGTTTCTTCCACGCTTCAGGGCTGATACCATTCACGAAGTCGTTTGGGTTGTAAGAGGGCGAACTGGCCATGGCCAGCACCTCCCCTGTATTGGGGTCCATGGCTACTATAGCTCCCGACCTTCCCTTGAGGAGCTCTTCCGCCTTGCGCTGGAGCTTGGCGTCCAACGTGAGGTATATGTCGTCCCCAGGAACGGGTTTGGAAGAGTCCAGGAGCCTCCTCTTCCTCCCTTTGGCGTCCACTTCCCACTGCTCCCATCCTGGGGTTCCCCTTAGCACTTGCTCGTACTCTTTTTCTATCCCCGATCGACCGACCATATCTCCTAAACGGTAGTCCCCGTGCCGTAGATCCTCCACATTCGCCTCTCCCATGTACCCCAGTACGTGGGCAGCAAGGGTACCATGAGGATAGAAGCGCCTTCCCTCGGCCACCACCATGGCACCTGGAAAAAGCCATGGCCTCTCCTCCACCAGGGCAAGCTCCTGCTGTGAGAGGTTCCTCTTCAACAAGACAGGTGTATATGGATCCTTCCTTCCCTTTGAAAGCCTCTCTTTCAGTTCCTTACCCGTGAGACCTAAATAGCGATGGGAGTTCTCAAAAAGGACGTCTACCTCTCCCTTAGGCAAGTCAGCGGGTACGAGATAAAGATTGAAGGAGGGCTTGTTTATGGCAAGCGGTTCCCCATTTCTGTCGAACACCCTCCCCCTCGGGGCCTTCACCTGATATTGCCTAATAGTTATGGACCGTGACCTCTCTAAGTAGTAATTCCCTTTTACTACTTGGAGATGGAAGGCCTTTGCCAAAAGCACAAGGCACGCTACTATGAGTGCGCGCCTCACATAGAGCAGCCTCCCTTTGAGCCTATCTAACTCCTCTCCCTTCTTAGCCTCCATCCTCGCACCTTGCCCAGACGGCCTCAAAGAAGCTGTCTGATGCATCCATCTCTATTTTTACCACTAAAGGGGAGAACTCGGGATTCATGTTCTCTATGCGGACCCAGTCTTTCTCTGTGGTGAAGACCGTGCCCCACCTGTGTGCCATGGTTGAAAGCCCCTTCACATCCTCCACCGTGTAAAAATGATGATCAGGGTAAGCCCTTGTTTCTCTCAAGATCACCCCCACATTCGAAAGGAGGCGAAAAAATGAGTCAGGGAAAGCAATACCCGAAAATGCGGCAGCCTCAATGCCCTTCACCTTGCCCAAGGGTATGGTCCTTCCCTCCATAGGTGCGCGTATCTCCCTGACCACTATAGATGCAGTAAATATAGGGAGCTGCGGAGCGACCATGCTGATCTCCCTTTCGAGGACAGTGTTTCTACATTTGGTGACAACAGCGATATGGGCCCTATTTAAGGCACTCAGGGGCTCCCTGAGAGGCCCAGCAGGGAATAAGAGCCCGTTACCAAAGCCCTCTTCACCGCTCACCAGCACAATGTCCAGGTCTCTAAACAGGGCCCAATGCTGGAAGCCATCGTCCAAGATTACGAGACGTGCTCCCAACTCCTCCACGGCCATGCGCGCCCCATCTACTCGACGGGAAGCCACCACTACAGACGCCTTTGGTAGTGTTCTGGCAAGCATTAAAGGTTCATCCCCTCCTTCTTCAACAGAGACAAGTATCTCTCCCCATCGGGAGACTATGATAGTCTCTGCCTCACTGCGCCTCCCATAGCCCCTGCTCACCACGGTTACCGGAAGGCCCCTCTCCCCAAAACGGTTTGCCAACCAGGCCACCATAGGCGTCTTACCCGTTCCCCCCAGGGTCAGGTTGCCTACACTCACCACGATCACCGGAAGGCGGTGTCTTTTCTTGGCTCCCAGGGCATAGAGGGCTCTTCTGATCGTAAGGGCTGCGCTGTAGCACATAGAAGCACCTTGGAGTATCCCTCTCTCCCACCAGGGGCCTTCGCCTCTCCAACATCTCTTTACGTGCTTCTCCAGACGGCCCCTATTCATACCTTTATACTAACTCTAACATACATGAAAGGGAACCGGCGGACTTCGCACGTGCATGGGGGAGACATTGATCATCTTTGTTTCTTATTATACCCTTTTGTACAAAGGGGGTGGAAACGTGAGGATGCTCGCTATGCTAACAGGTGTGTGCCTTTTCTTTTCCCTCGTGGTTGATCTATCAAGGACCATCCAGGCCCTTAGAATTGCCCTCAGGAGGTTTACAAAACTTTTGGGGGAGTTTGCCCTTCTTCTCGTCCTGGTCTCTTTAGCCCTTACCTTCGTATCACCTCAAAGAATAACGGAATATATGCAGGGCCCTGGAAAGCTTATAGGGGCGCTCATAGCTGCCGTTGTAGGGTCTCTCACCTATGTCCCCGGATTTATTGCTTACCCCTTGGCAGGGGTTCTCCATCAACAGGGTGTCCCATATTTTGTGCTGGCCGCCTTTGTGACTACACTGATGATGGTGGGGGTGGTTACCTTCCCCATAGAGCAGAGGGTGTTGGGAGCGAAGGTAGCACTGGTGAGGAACCTCCTATACTTCTTTTTGGCGCTTCTTACCTCTCTGGCCATAGGGATTATCTTTAAAGAGATACCATGAAGAGCAAAAGGTTATGGGCGATCGTCTTGTATTTCATCTTCTTGGCTGCCTCTTTGGCTACAGGGTTCAAACCGGGCATTCAGACAGGCAGGAACCTCCTCGACTTTGCCTATCAGATAGCGAGGGTGCTCCCCTTTGCCTTCGTGCTCATTGGCCTCTTCGAGGTATGGGTGCCTAAGAAGACGGTGGAGAAACACTTAGGTACAGGGTCTGGAATCCAGGGTTACATCTGGGCGATAGTGCTTGCCGGACCTATGGTAGGCGGATTGTACGTGGCACTCCCCATGGCGGTCACCCTTTACAAAAAGGGGGCTGGCCTTGGGGTGATCCTCACCTTCATAGGGGCGTCAAGCCTATGCAGGATCCCTATGCTCATCTTTGAGGCCTCCTTCTTAGGTATTCCCTTCTCCTTAGCCAGACTCATCATTGCCATTCCCTTGGTTACAGTAAGCTCTGCCTTCTTGGGAGGCGTTTTAGAAAAGAGGGGCTATCAACCCAATATGGACCTTTAACTCCAAATGGAACCTCCCTCTACACGCTTGGTAGTGACCTCCTGGCAAGAAACCAAGGCAAAGGCCCAAACCATCATGACCATGTACCTTGCCCATGCCTTCATGGCCAGTATCCCCGATCGCTGGCTCCCTCTCGTCATTGTCTTACAAAGGGAGTTACAATAGAATTCTGCCAAGGAGAGAGCAGGAGGTTCTGAACTGGGTGGTTTTTAAGGAAGATGGCCAAAAGTGTTGCAGCATTCTCATAAAGATGCGTACGGAGAGCTGAGGAAGTCAGGGCATGAGACTCACCTTGCACTTCTATATTGCTACCTTGATCAAGGTGGCCATGATGGTCTTTGGCGGAGTGATCCTGGGGAAGGTGATGGAGGAGAGGAGGTGGACCAGGTTCTTCAGAGCACTTACACGGCCCATCCTGAAGACAGCTCATCTTCCCCCCTCCTGTGAAGGGGCCTTGGTTACATCCCTTGTGTCCGGATATGCAGGAGATGCACTCCTTTCCCTCCATTACAAAGAAGGAGAGCTCTCCACCGATCAAGTAATCCTTTCTTCCATGATCCTCAATCTCCCCCTCTTCCTCTCCTTTGTCCCCCTGTTGGTGGGGATAGTTTATCCCCTCATGGGGTGGGTAGGCTTGGTGTATATAGGGTGTCAAATACTGGCCAGTTCCGGCCTTATGGTCACTGCCATGGCAATAGGGAGGCTAAAACTGCCTCCAGAGGTCTGGGAGATAACCCTGGAAGAGGCCAACAACACGATGCCCCCCGTCCTTGAGTCGCTGAAGAGGGCACTGAAGAGCGGGGCCACCATCACCTTCAGGATCATGCTCATAACTGCCCCTGTTATGGGGATAGTGTTCTACCTGGTGAACGTGGGCTTCTTTGAAAGGCTCCAAAACGCGCTTGCCACCCACCTTGTCTTCCCCGGGTTACCACCCGCCGCCCTCACGGTGAGCGCAGCCCATGCCTTCCACATAGCCGGTGGAGCCGCCGTAGCCGGTAGCCTTCTCCAGACAGAGCTCATCACCTCCAAAGAGGCGGTGCTCGCCATGCTCATTGGCAATGCTGTGGGTACCCCCTTCAGGAGCCTGCGCCTCAACTTTCCCAGGTATGCCGCCTTGTACCCTCCTAAGCTGGCATTAGCCATTATCCTCACCAGTCAGGGAATAAGGATGGTGATGGTGCTTATCATATACTTCCTTCTACTCTTGCTCTGGTAGGGGCACTATCACATCCAGCCACGGGGCATGCTGCTGAGCCCCGTATATGTCTGGGTCACCTATGCACCCTGATGGCAACGGCCTCACTATCGTAACCTTTATGGCCCTGGCAGCAGGGACAAAGACTACGTGAAGCACCTGATTTAGGGGCAGATTGTAGAGGCGGGCCACCAACTCCCGCGTGATCACTCCAGAGCGCTTCACCAACTCAAAGCTCTCCATGTCTGGAAAGATCAGATCGAAGGTGAGCTCAAAAGGGCCGGCATTCTTGCTGCGGATTACCTCCGCCACCTCTCCCAGCCTTGCCCATCTCAAGGATTAATCTCCATAAACTCTATATCAAAGGGCTCCATTGGGTCATCCACCCTAACCAGGTGATGGACATTGAAGGAATAAACGGGTCCCATAGGGATATCGGCGGGTGAGTAAGGAATGGCCAGATTCCCTGCTGTAGCCTTCCGTCCCTTGTAGTGGTAATGCATGAGGAAGGATCTGGCAAAGGAACACAAGGCCTGAGCCTTCTCCTGGGAAGGTGCTACCGCTTCGAAGACCAGGCCCAACTCGTGGGAAGAGATGGCCTTCACTGGCTCCAAGGCCCCCATCACCCCATCCCTCCCATAGATGTGGAAGAAGACACTCCAATCTCCTGTGCCAAAGTATCTTTGTAAGGTCTCCCTGGTGGCATTTTCCCACTCTTCTACCCGGGAAATCATGATGGGGTCCCTGACGCCGGCAATGAAGATAGATCGATACGCCTCGAAGCGGGCACCCTCCAACTTTATCCAGCATTCCCTCCCAGGCTCAAATGCAGAACCCCTCACTTCCACCCTCCTGTCGCTTACCTGATGAAAGGTAGCGCCTTGCAGGTTCATCACCCCTTCGGGCCCAGGGATAAGATAGGGATGCTCCTTCTCATAAAGGGTATGGGCTGCCACCGAAACCTCTGTGCAGCGTCGAGATGGGTTCAGGGGCTCCACGGCGAAGCACCCCTCCTTTAGGATGCCCAGCATAGAGTCAGAGGCACTTCCAGGTACAGCCGCCAGGGCACCACACTCCAGGATCTTCCCCAAGTGAAGGGAAAGACCTGGATCGAATCCCTTCCAAACAGCAAAGGAGGCGAAGATGGCGGGATCATTAGACCTACCCGCAACGATCACCTGGGCCCCTGAGGTTAGGGCCTCAATGTATGGGGCCATCCCCATGACCGCCACAATCCTCTTGGCCTTGTCTATCTCCTCCAACGTGAGCGGCCCTACAGGCCCGAGAGGCTTCACTTCCCCTGATCTCACCTTCGACTTGAGCCATCCCCTATCAACATCAGACCAGATTACCGCCAACTTGAATGAGAGGTTCTCCTCCTTTGCCACCTCCCTGAGTATCCCCAGTACCCACTCCACATGCTCCCTGGCCCCAGCCCCTCCCGCAGAACCTATGATCAACGGTATCCTTAGGGATACGGCACCCATCAGCATTAGTGAAAGGTCCCTCTTCACCGCTATGCGAGGAACAATGGGCATCCCTGAACCCAGACGGTAGGGTCCAGCATCGGTGGAACCACTGTCTACACCTATCATGTGGGGGAAAGTCTCTAACCCCGCTTTCAGAGACTCTTCAGGATATCCATATCCCAGCATTCCCTGTGGCGAGAGCAGACGCAACTCCTTCATGTGATGGCCTTATAGCACAACGTCGGGGGAACCCAAAGGGCAAAGGAATGTGAATCCCTTGCGGCCTCATCCATTTCATGGCACCTTGTAAGCGCGTCCGACTATTTACCTGTTTCAGGAGGGGCTGATGCGTTTTTCCCAAAAGGACCTCTTTTTATAACCTATTAGCCCCATTTGTGGTTACTCGATCAAGGGCTCTTGGGGATCCCTCCCTTTCAAGGAACGCAAGAAGACGGCCAACAGATGAGGGTCGACAGCCTCTTGGTCCTTTCCAATAATCTCGAGGACCTTCGTCACCCTACCAACGCTCCAATGTCCTTCATCCTGAAGTAACCTGCATAACCTGTCCGCCAGATGTATCACCCTGGCCCCAAAGGGTATCTCTTCACCTTTCAGCCCCTTGGGAAAACCCGTGCCATCAAACCTTTCATGGTGGAAGAGGATCATGGGGCGGGCCTTTGAAAGGGCAGGGATGTTTCTGATCATGAAGGCCCCTATTACAGGGTGTTCCTTGTAGCTCCACGAGGCAGCATCGGGGAAGAACTCTGATTTTCCAATGTCATGTAGAATGCCAGCGGTCTCTATCATCCGTATCTCACTCCTACTCAGTTTTAAAGCCTTCCCTATCTCTACTGAGACCTTGGCCACCACCTCCGAGTGGAGCCTGTTGTACTTGTCCCTTTCTCCCCTTTCAGAGACGAAGGATAGTGCGTCTTTTACAGAGCGGCAGATGGGAGGGATGGATACCTCATCTCCAGCATAGCAGACCCTGTTTCCACCTGTTCTTTTTGCCTGGTACATCCCCCAATCTGCCCTTCTCACCAACTCCTCTGAAGTGACACCATCTATGGGAAATGCGGCGACCCCAATGCTCACTGTGACACGGGGAAAACCCTCTTTCCATATAGACTCTATGCGCCTCCTAATCCTCTCTGCCACTTTTATGGCTCCATCTGGTGGTGTATCGGGTAGTATCATGGCAAACTCGTCTCCCCCGTATCTACAGGCAACGTCAGAGCCCCGAATGGAAGAGCGCATGGCCTTTGCTACCCTCCTGAGCACCTTGTCCCCCACCACATGGCCATAAGCATCGTTCACCTCCTTGAGATTATCCATGTCCATAAAGAAGATGGAGAACATGGCGCTGTACCTAATGCCTCTCTCGACCTCGGATCGAAGGGTCCGATGGAAGACCCCTGCATTGTACAAGCCCGTCAAGTAATCTGTGGTGGCAAGATACTCCTTCCAGGAGAGTGCGCTCCAAAGGAGCCTGCCTCCCAAGGCCCCCATGACCTCTGCACCACCCCCCATGTGGGCGGAAAGCTCATCTCCTATCTCCTTTTCGCCAGTAAGATTGAGTACCAGATCTACCTCAGGTAGGTCAAAAACCTCTCGGTAATCCCTATATATGGGTATGCCCATGGAGGTGGCAATGGGAATAGCCTCGGCATCTAAGTTTATCTCCGCTAACCCCAGCACTTCAATGAATGGATCGTCACGTATAGCAGTGAGAAGCAACTTGCAGGCACTACCCCCACCAACAATGAATACCCTGATGCGCTCCTTAAAGACCCTGGGTACAACCCCTCTATTCACAGCCATCTATTCTGAACCCCCTCTTGTGATCCATTATTGAACCCATATTGAGCAAATTTGCGCCCATTTCCCAAAACTGCCTCCTGACCTGAATCCTATGTTCTCACAACCCTTACTCCACCTCTCCTGAGGCATCAACCCCTAAATACCCGGACGACTTTTCACTATCCCCTATGGCCACCCTCTACGTGAAAAGGGTGGGAGAATTCTCCCCTTTTATTATTCAAAAAGGAAACCACCAGGGACGAGGATATCAAGAATGACCCTCATCTGCTGAGTGCTGAGAAGGATCACTTACGACTACTTCCCCCGGTGTATCCCAAATGGCTATCCTCTATGCCAACACACAAGCGGAGAGAGGTCCACCTCCCTTGGCATTCATGCTGCCCTCCTAACGGAGGGCAATAACTCCAAGAGACCTTTTAAGACCTTTTCATCTCTAAAGGGGTACTCTATGTTCCTGAGGGTGAGATTGAATCCCTTCATGCTTATCATCACAGGGGGATGCAATGAGCTGTCTATGTAGAAAAGGGTACCATCCCTCACCACTACGGTTCCAATCTTGATGGCCGCAGCTTTCCTTGGGGTAGAGGACACTCCCTTAGCCTTCCTCAAGGGGTGAGTCTCTTTTGGGGTACCCAAGGTACCCAAGGGTGAGATCAGCCGCCCATCTGCCAATTTCTCTATGCGAATAAGGGGAGACTGAAGGAGGATCTTTCGGATCATCACCTTTCCAGAAAGGAGGGAGGTCCAGCTGGGAAATAAGGCAGCCATCTCCACCTTGAGGAGGACCTTCCCACGGTGGACATCCTTTAGGATCACCCCTTTGGCTGTTACCTCGGTAAGGCCAAGGCTCACCTCTGCAACAGAAAAGCCTGGCCCTAACTTCTTCCGGATTGCATGCTCCACCAGCCTCCCTGCATAGTGCGTGGCACCCAAATAGAGCCCTGCCAATCCCAGAAAAACCAAGACC
>WFSL01000003.1 GCA_015486015.1 Aquificota bacterium
CAGGAGTGCTCTCAAAAACTCTGCTGTTTTCCTCATGCCTCCTCCTCCATCTCCTTCAGAAACTTCAATTGCTTTTTCAGTTCGGCATAAAGCTCCTTCGCCTGATCCTTCTTCTTCACCTCATTAGCATGCTCATACCCAAGGTTCCCCAGGACTGCGTAGTAGGCCCCAACATTATTCAATTCCTCAAATTCCCCTTTGATTTTCTGAACATTTTTTATAAAGAGGGCATACCAGCCTTGAGAGGCTCCATTTTTGTCTGTATCGGGTTTTGTAGTTTTTGATGGCTTTTGGGTCGTTTCAGGTTCAGAAGTCTGCTGTGATGAAGATTCTGGGGGTTGTTCAGGTTTAATCTCTTGCACTCGCCCTTTCTTTTTTGCGAAGGCCAGAATTTTTGATTTGATCTCTTCAGGGATGAGGCGATGTTTTGCATTTCTGGCTGCTTTCGCCAATCCCTTTTCAAACCAGAAAGGATCAGGGGCAACCCGGCCATCACGCCGAAGCATTTTAGTCCACTGGCGCTTGGCGCCTATGGCAGTATCCAGCAAGATCTCCTGTCCATTCTGGGATATGGCATAGCGTCCCACTTTCACAGTGAAGAGCATATATCCTTTGTCGGTGGGGTCTATTTTATATTCATGCTCCAGCTCCCGGAGCACTTCTCCTTTTTTAGCCAATTCCCTGGTGGCCTGGTCAATTCCAATCTTGCTCAACCCTTGGACCTTCTGCCCCCCGCTGCTGAACTCATAAACCCAAGTCTCCAAGATCCTTCCCTCCAGCTCAGCAATAATAAGCGCATCATCTGCCGCGTCCATCATAACAAAAGGCAGAGAACCCTTGTCTACCCTTGCAACCTCATCACTCATCTAATTCCCCTCCTTTTTAACACAGCTTAGAACCGCCTCCTCCAGCCGTCGGACCGTCTCCAAAGCATCTTCTGCGGTGTTGAAATAGAAGGAGACACTACCACCATAGCTAGCAAGTGTCAGCACAACTCCTTGATAATTATCCCTCGGCCCGTATGCTCTTGCGACTGGGGGCCGGTCAAAATGCACATCTGTTGAATGGAAGGAAATTCCTTTTCCCATAAGACACCTCCTTTTAAAACTCGTCTCTAATAAAAGAGCTTATTAGCTCAGGTGTTGCCGTGTCCATCCCTATCACATCCAGCATATTAGGATCGTCAGGATCGGCAATGGTGAAATCAGTGACAGTCATACCTACCACAATAAGTTTGGCGTCCTGAATGCCGGATACTCGCCTATATTGCTGGAGCGCTTGGAAAGGATGAATCCTCCCATACCAAGTCTCATTGTCTGTATAAACCACGAATGCATCTACCAGTATCTTCCTGTCTCTTGCCCACAACATGGGCAAAGCGCAGTCTGTGCCACCAAAAGGGAGTATTGATAATTCTCTTACCACATCTTTTAGAGCCATGGTTTTGGTGATATTGACAGGCACCATCTCATGGGAGAAGGCTACAAAAGCGTATTTGCTCTCAGCCCTGGCTGTCACCATTGCCATACATGCAGAAGCCACCCGTGGAGTGAGGGTGGAATTATTCATGGGCCAGTCCATGGAACCAGAGACATCCAAGGCCAAGAGGAGTCTCTTGTTGGTGGGCTCCACATTCTCGAAGGATTTGTAAAACATCTCATCCAATGCATCTGAGATCTGGCCAATAGGCTTCCAGCGCAGCTTTCCTCTGAAGCCGACGCCAGAATTATATATTGATAGGGCATTGAGCACAGCATAAGGATGAACACGGCTCTTTTTGATGTAAGCCCCATCTGTTAATCTCTCGCAAACATAACCTATCTCATCAGAGAGGGGCTTCAAAACGCCTATCTGCGTGAGCTTGCCCAAATTCCTCAAAAGCGCAGTAAGAGGCATATTAGGCAAAACCGCCCTCCACACCTCTGGATGCTGCAATAACCCTCCAGGTACGCATTCCCTGGGCAGGTTATACCTCTCAATCAGCTTGCAAGCCTCTTTGGGGTTAGTTGTAGACTTTATTTTCTCATAGCCTTCTACTAAAGCGGGGAGAGTATCTTTTTGATATCCCCTACCCACAAAGTAGGAATACAGGTCGCTTCTTTTCTCGTCGGTAGGTATAGGATGAGAAATTCTGATGATATCCATGTTCCTCCAGCCAACCCTGTTTTGGTACTTAAGAAATTGATAGGCCAAGGTATCATTGTCTTTGCTGTTGATCCAATCGGCGATGGCTTTCTTTTTGGCCTGTCCCCATCCTACCCCAATTTGCTTGAGATAACTAGCAAACTGGTAAAGATGTGTTCCTATCCTGACAATGTCATTGAAAGCAATCCTGGCAAGTCTTTTAGTCCCCTCATCTCCAAAAGCAAAGGCTAAAGCCAGGGCGAAGATGGCATAATCATTCTTGGCGGCTCTACCTGAATGAGAAACGTCCCTGATGGTCTGAACAGTCTTGGTGCCATCTTCTCTGAGACACTCCAGAACACTATGGACATTGTCTAAGGTAAGCTTTTTCTCGCTGGCGTAATAGGTGCCACCTTCCGATCCCAGAACAAGAAATCTGTTGAGACGCATCCACTTATCCACTTGGAAAACATAGCCTTCGGCCAGGTTCTTCACTTGTTCTTTTTCTCTGCCAAACGCAGGCTCTTGCTGATGACTCTGTTGTAGATTTATTCCTTTAAACATTGCCCCTCTCCTTATTAGGGGAAAGATTTGGGGAAGGATCCTTTCCGACCGATAACCTTCCCCATTCGCCCCCAATCCTTTTCAAAGAGCTGGCGGGGAATTAAATGGTGAGGAGCCATTCCCAAGATAACCCTCACCACTCGCCCGCCTATCTTTATCATATACCCTTTTCTCTGTTTGTCAACCCCCTATGCTATAAGTAATTCCGCCCACACGCAATTAATCCCCTTGCATTGTCAACACACATGGTATATATTACCCATCATGGAGAGAGACCTGATACGATGGGATCTAAGCAAAGACGACATTATCACTGCCCTCAAAGATCCAGAGTTGCTTACGGAGAAGGAATGCTATGTCCTGGCCTGCCTGTACGTAGAAGGGTTAAACCCTACAGAGACCGCAACTCGTTATAAGATCAAAGGCAGGGACAAGCGACCTGTCACGGAGAAGTGGATCAAAGACATGAGGAATGCAGCCTTGAGAAAGATTTACAACTGGAGGAGAGAAAAAGATGGTGAGGCGTAGAGTATCACCACCTCCTTGGCTTACCAAAAAGATCCTCGATGAGGTACCTCTCACACCTACAGAGCGGGACGTGGTAATGCTGTACTGGTTTAACCCAACCGGGTGGGTTACAATGCGGCAAATAGCAGAGATGCTGGGCATATCGTATCAGAGAGTATCAAAATTGCTGCTACGGGCAGCGGAGGAGATAGAAAAGTATGAGCCGAA
>WFSL01000004.1 GCA_015486015.1 Aquificota bacterium
ATCTCAGCCAAAGGCCACGGAAAGTCCACCTCTTTTAATATATCATACCCCACCTGAGGATGTGCTTTCAGCATCCCAAATTCCACATCTGTCAGGCGGCCGGGCTTGCTCAGGATCTCTGCCGGCACAGATATCTTTCCAATGTCGTGGACCAGTCCAGCCATGTGGATTCCCATGCACTCCTCCCTCGGGAGGCCCATTTCTTCAGCTATGGCAAGGGCGAGCTGGGCCACCCGCCGCTGGTGACCTGCTGTATAGGGATCCCTCTTTTCTATGGTGGAGGCAAAGGCATAGATGGTATGCTCCAACACAGAGTGAAGCCTGTCAATGGCCTCCTTCATCCCCTCTTCTGCCTGCTTGCGCTCGGTGATGTCCACCACATTGCCCATGACAGCAGGCCTTCCCCTGTACTGGATGGCCACCGCCATCATTTGACACCAGATGACCCGTCCGTCCTTTGTAAGCCTTCGGATCTCATGGTACCCAGACAACAGCTCCCCCTCTATCCTCTGTGCCGTTCGTTGCCTTGCAGCCTCTCTGTCCTCAGGATGAATCAGCTCCAGATAGTTCCTCCCAATCAACTCCTCGGCGGTATAGCCGTGCATCCGGGCGAATCGCTCGTTGACAAACACGTATCTGCCATCCTGATGAATAAAGACACCGGTGAGGGAACTCTCCACAAGGGTCCTGTACCTCTCCTCCGATTCTCTGAGGGCGACAGTTTCCCAGTGCCTCCTCACTGCCAGGGCATAGAGATCGGCGATACGCTTCAGGGGCTCCAAATAGCGCTGGGTAAATCCCTTGGGGGAATTGGCTAAAGCAATTTGACCCACCACCTCATCACCCACCATAGCAGGTGCCGCCATGAAGTTTTGCAATGGGAGGTGCCATTTGGGGACTCCCGTGCTGGCCTCATGGTCACCTGGCTCGTTGGTAAAGAAGGGCTGGCCCGTGTTGAGGGCATGTCCCCAAAGACCATGATAACGCCCATCCGAACCCTTAGGGAAAGCCACCTCACCTTTTAGCCGCGTTGCACACTCCTGATTATCCACCCCGGCAAAGAAAAGCCTAACGTCCCCCCCACTCTCAGGGTCGATAATGGACAGGAAACCGTGCCGGCCTCCTGTAAGATCCATCAAGCGAGCAAGGATCTCACGCCCAATATCCTGCAGGGAGAAGAAAGGATTCAACAGAGCATGGGCGATCTCAGACGCAACAGTACTCACCTTCAAATCCCACTGAAGCATCTCCTCCATTTGCCTACGAGCAGTGACGTCCCGGGCTATTCCCAAGGCACCCATCACCCTCTCACCTTGCACAATGGGGCCACCAGTAAGTTCATAGACACCATAAACACCCGATTTCAGCCGAATTCGGATGTCAACAGGGAGCAATGATTCCCCCTCCAAGACACGCTGGAATGTTTCCTCGGCAAGGGGGCGATCGTCAGGATAAACCAGACCAGTAAAGCGCCTCCCAATCCACTGTGAGGAAGACCAGCCAGTACGAGTCTCAAAGGCACGATTTAGCGACACAATTACTCCATCGGGAGAAAGGCTAAAGATCACGTCCCTGGCCGTTTCCACCAGAGTCCTGTACCGCTCCTCACTCTCCCGCAGTGCCTCTTCTGCTCGCTTGCGCTCGGTGATATCCACCAGGGTACCTACAACAGCAAGCCCACCTCCATATTCGATGTGCCTTCCATAGGACTCACAGTATATAGTGGCCCCGTCCTTGCACAGACCCCGAAAGACCGAGTGCACATGGGCAACTCGCCCTTTGATCCGTTCCTGGATGTTTTTCTTTACCATCTCACGATCATCTGGATGGGTAAGATCCAAAGGCCCCAGTCTGTCAATGATCTCCTCGGGCTGGTACCCAAAGATCCTGGACAGGGCAGGATTCACATAGCGAAAAACCCAATCCTGGATCAGATAAACCCCCACCACGTTGCTCTCTAAAACAGCCTCAAGCAGGTTTTTTTTCATCACCCCCCCTTGAGAGTCTGTTAAGCAACACTTAGAAGCCACACTCCCGAGAACCTGAAACCATTATGCTCAATTTATTTACAAGATTTGTGCGAAGATATGGCATGTGCAAGAAAAAAACAAGCTCAAAAACCGAGGTGAATAGTAGCTCACCCGGTTTTCTCTTGCATACTAAGGCAGGTAAGTGCATATTCCAGCTGCATATTCCAGTCAAAGTCCCCAGTGATTCCAGTGAAACTCCCCACTTCATCTTACACCCTGACTCTGGCATGGTAATCTTCACCTCAAAATGGATCCATGAAAGAGGACTGCCCTCCAAAGGCGGTTTAGGAGGTACAGCCCTATGGAGATCTATATTGGCATGGATACTTTGATCTGGAATCACCAGGGAGTTCAGGCTGGAATACGCAGCACAAAAACCAACTTTTCTAACCAATGCCTACTTCCCCAACCCTGACATACCCGACCCGAGAAAAAGCTTTCTTCTATCCCCCCTCAATCACTCAAACTGATACCCCTTCTCTCCGAAAAGCCTTATGCAGGTGTCCACTACCCGGGGATCATAGAAGATGCCCTTGCCCCGGGAGATCTCTTCCAAGGCAACATCTATACCCAAAGCTGGCCTGTAGGGGCGGTGAGAGGCCATGGCCTCCACCACATCGGCCACAGCCAGGATCCTGGCACCTAATAAAATCTCCCCATCCTTGAGTCCCTGGGGGTACCCGGATCCATCCAATCTCTCATGGTGTTGGAGCACTATCTCAGCCAAAGGCCACGGAAAGTCCACCTCTTTTAATATATCATACCCCACCTGAGGATGTGCTTTCAGCATCCCAAATTCCACATCTGTCAGGCGGCCGGGCTTGCTCAGGATCTCTGCCGGCACAGAGATCTTTCCAATGTCGTGGACCAGTCCAGCCATGTAGATTCCTCTGCACTCCTCTCTCGGGAGGCCCATTTCTTCAGCTATGACAAGAGCGAGCTGGGCCACCCGCCGCTGGTGACCTGCTGTATAGGGATCCCTCTTTTCTATGGTGGAGGCAAAGGCATAGATGGTATGCTCCAACACAGAGTGAAGCCTGTCAATGGCCTCTTTCATCCCCTCTTCTGCCTGCTTGCGCTCGGTGATGTCCACCACATTACCCATGTCAGCAGGCCTCCCCTTATATTGAACAGCTACCACCATCATCTGGCACCAGATGACCCGTCCGTCCTTTGTAAGCCTTCGGATCTCATGCTGTCCGGGGAGAATTTTTCCCTTCATCCTCTGTGCTGTTCGCCACTTGGCAGCCTCTCTGTCCTCAGGATGAATCAGCTCCAGATAGCTCCTCCCAATCAACTCCTCGGCGGTATAGCCGTGCATCCGGGCGAATCGCTCGTTGACAAACACATACCTGCCATCCTGATGAATAAAGACACCGGTGAGGGAACTCTCCACAAGGATCCTGTACCTCTCCTCTGAATCCTGGAGAGCCCTTTCTGCCTCTTTCCGCTTGGTGATATCGTAATAGTGCTCAATGCGCCCGCCGGTATAAAGACCCAGTTTTATAGGTTGGCTCCAGTGTTCCAGCCAGCACTCTTCTCGGCCTGGGTCTGGCAGTACGTGGCACTCAAAATTTTCAATATAGGTATTGTCATCGTAGGTAGATAGGACCCTATCTGCAAATCCATCCGGGTCTTCAAAGATGTATTTTATCTTCTCCTGGATAAGTTGCCTCTTATCCTTTCCTATAACCTCTTCCCTTTTGAGACCAAAGAATCTCTCTAAGGCCTTGTTGAGCCAGACAATCCTGAAATTAGCATCAAGGATGAACAGGCCCACGTTGGAGCTTTCTATGACCTCATCTATCAGTGAACGGTATTTCTCTTCACTTTCGCGCAAGGCTTTCTCTGCCTGCTTTATTTCTGTGATATCTTTTGCTCCAGCCACCACACCTGTGATATTGCCCGCTTCATCAGTTAGTACACTGGCGTTGAAAGACATTGGAATGAGTCGTCCATCTTTGGTTTTGTAGGTAAGCTCCCAATTGCGTATGGTATCCTGTGGGCCAAGGGCTTCTTTATCCTCTGGCGCACGGAAAAAGGAAAAAAACCGATTCACTTCTTCTTCTTCTTCTTCTTCAAAAATCATGCCAACTGGCTGTCCTATGAGTTCTTCTTCTGTGTAGCCTAATAATTGACAGGTTGCCGGGTTTACAGTCTTTATCTTCGCCTCTGCGTCAACCACTATAAGGGTATCAAGGAAATTCTGTATGATAGATTCAGTATACGCTTTGGATGCCTTGAGTGCTTCCTCTGCTTGCTTGCGTTCCTCTTCCAGTTCTATGTTGTGCAGGGCAAGGGCGATGTCACTGGCAACCTCTTGGAACAAGACTTGCTCTTCCTCGTCTGCAACAAGTGTTTTGGGGATAGAAGCACTGAGCAGACCATAGACCCTTCCGCCGTGCTCCAACCGAGTGGTCAGCGCTCCTCGGCCGCTGTATTTGCCTGCCAGAGGACAATCAACACAAGCAGAGGGTGGATCTTCGGTGATCATAATGCCCGACTGAGAGAGTGCTTTCTGTCCACAATTGGGCAACTTACCACGCTTCAACTGCTCGACTAGGGGCAAAAATCCCTTACCCAGTCCGGCTTCGGCAGCCGCTATAAGCCTTCCGGACTCGTCAAATAGAGCGCACCAGGCGTTGTAATAGCCATGAGTCTCAGTGAGATTCTCACAGGTACCTCGAAGCAATCTGTTGCGGTCCTTTTCCCTAGTGATGAGGCGATTGGTGTTGCGGATGGCGTGCAGCACAAGGTTGATATGCTCCAGCTTCTCCTTTGCTTTTTTGTGCTCGCGGATGTCCCTGGCCACGCCCACCACAGCAGCCAAGCGCCCGTCTTTCTCTCGGATGACCGATCCGTTAAACAATACCGGAATCCGTTCGCCCGATTTAGTCAGCAGTGTCAGCTCTACATTCCGAACCGCCCCTTCACGGAGCAACCTCACCCACCCTGTACCTTTGAAGAATTCTTCTTCTTCTTCTTCTTCTTCTTCTTCAAAGATCATGCCAACTAGCTGGCCTATGAGCTCATTTTCGGAGTAACCCAGGAGTTCAAAGGCAGCACGGTTGACTGTACGGATGGTGCCGTCAGGATTGGCCACGATGACGGCATCGAGCATGCTCTCCAAGATGCTATCCAAGTAGTGATAATGAGCCAGCAGCTCTTCCTTAGATGGGTTGCCATCACCGTAACATTCACCATGCGGCTCCATTTCCACCTCCATTCCCATACTTTTCATTCACGGTCTAATCCGGTTACAAAGCGGCAGAGCACCATAAGCCATAATAAAGCACTGGCAAAGCCTCTTCTCCTCGGTCCTTGCGCCATTGGGGTTGACAACATATCTAAAAACGGCTCGATGGTCGTTGAGAAGGTCCTTCAGGTCAGTGTTCTTTGAGCCCGGGCGCAGGTGATCTGTCAGTCTTTTTCTAAGGTTCTTGGCGCTTCCAATGTAGACCACCTCGCTAGAGCATAGGGGATACCCAATTCCCATATCGACAAGGGATATCTCATATATTCCAGGAAGCTCTGGGGCATTAGCCTTTACTGAAGCCATGTTCATCGGATAATAGAACGAGAAGCAAACCAGCTTGGGCGGATACGTACGGTGGCTATTCCTGGTGTACGACGAAGGTATCCTCAACTCTTGGCGGCACACGCTGACCGTGCGCCGTGAGATGGAGATACCGTATTGGTCTCTCAACCTTTCTTTGATCTCTTTGTCAGTGTAAGCCCTTCTGGCCCCACCTTGCCTGATAAGATCCTTCTCTTCTTCAATGATAGCTTTGATTAACCTTTTGTGAATATCACGAGTGCTGGGGAGTAGGTTGCGCACGGGGATCTCCTGGCCCTGTAGACCCATCACGCTCATGTCCCTTATGAGCCTCGATATCATGCTGCTATCAACTAATTCTATTTTGCTATTGGGTGGAAGGAAACAACCGTTGGCTTGTGACTTTTCTCTTATCCATCTGGCCAGGGCTACCTGACTCAATGGCTTCAGGTGCCGCACGTCTCCCGAGCTTAGGTAGCTTCTCTGATGCTCAGCGATGCCCATCAGCACCATATGGGTCAGTCTATTCCTGACATTGATATGCCACAGCTGACGCACCAGGAACTGGATATCATTCGCTACATCCTTACCAGAGAGTAGATGCCTTTGTTTCCATCGCCTCATCTTCCCTTCGTCAATGTTATACTCCCTTGCTAACCTGACATGCCGGTAACTCATGTAAAAGCCTGCCTGGTCTCCTTGCAGCTGCCCGATGGCGTTTGGCACCAGGTCCCCTGCACATTCTATCCCTTGAGCCCTTGGGAAGACGGTAGTAGAGATGATCTCGGGCCAGAGTTGCCTGAACATGGGGGATGCTTCTACCCTTTCCACCATCGCCTCATACTTGGTTAAGGGCAGCGATAGGGTTCTGGCCAGGATGATGATGCCGATGAGACGAGTGCAACTGGTATCGTTGCTCATATGTAATCACGTGAACAAAGGCGGCATTAGTTATTAAAATACTGAACACAGCTTGGGGGAATTGCTGCGATTTTTGAAGAGCTTCCTCCGCTCGCTTGTAGCTTTCTATCAACTTGGCAGTTATTTGGCACATGCCCACTAATCGGCCTACAAATTGACAATTTCGCTTTGTCTCCTTAGTAACCACCTTCCCTTCAAGAGCAACACTACATTTGCCCTTTGACGGCATCACGGTCATCGCAAATCCCTACCATAGCACTCCCTAAAAAGCCTCAAGCAGGTCCTTCATCACTCCCGCCTCTATGCATTAGCCACCTGAAAGTCTGCCGAGCAAACCTCAGAAGAAGTCATGCCCGCAGCCACCACGCCAAACTCACATAGCAATTTGTTTAATAAAACATGTCCAGAGTAAGATCAAGATAAAAATTGAGGTGAATGGTAGCTCACCCGGTTTTTTCTTGCATACTAAGGCCGAAAGGTAATAGATATGATACTGAAAAAAAAGGAGGGTATAGGACATGAAAGATAACGGACTTAGCGCATATCCCCAGTGTTATGCCCTTTTAGAATCCGTGTTAGACAGCTTAAGAATCGCTATCTTTCTTTTGAACTCTGACTTTGAAGTGTTATGGATCAACAAGTGCACAGAAAAATTCTTTGGTTTAAAGAGAAGGGACGTATTAGGTAAAAACAAGAAGAAACTCGTATCAGAATATATATCTACGTTATTTGAACATGGAAATGAGTTCAAAGAAAGAGTGCTCGCAACCTATGAAGACAACACATACGTAGAGAACTTCCAGTGCCATATCCTGCCCCGGAAGGGGATACGGGAGAGGTGGTTGGAGCACTGGAGCCAACCTATACTCCAAGGACCCTACGCAGGCGGGAGAATCGAGCAGTACCTCGATATCACCCTCTTGAAAATGGCCCTGCAGGAATTGGAGATACACAGAATTAAAGGGAGATAGTCGCTATTCAACGTGCAATACTGGAAGGTCAAAATAATGACCCAAATCTTCCTGCGGTGTTGATGTATCCTTTTCCTCCGTAAGCGGACATGTAAACACCGCTCATGTGGTATCTCCCTCAACGATCATCTTGAGAAAAGCCTCCACTACCCGCGGGTTAAAGTGTTTACCGCTCTGCTCGCGAATGTACCTTAGCGCCTTCTCCTTGGACCAGGACTTGCGATACGGACGGTCAGAGGTGAGGGCATCAAACACATCCACCACAGCAAAGATGCATGCTGCCAGGGGTATCTCTTCTGCCTTCAGCCCACGGGGGTACCCCGTGCCGTCCCACTTTTCATGGTGACAGTAGGGAATGTCTATAGCAGGGCGCAGGTAAGCGATGGGTGAGAGCATTTCATAGGCCAGTCGAGGATGCCTTTCAATGACCTTTTGCTCTTCGTCGGTGAGTTTCCCGGGCTTGAGGAGAATGCTGTCGGGAATACCTATCTTTCCAACGTCGTGGAGCAATGCTCCACGACGCACATGGACAATCTCCTCTTCGCTCATGCCCATTGCCCGGGCCAGTTGCACGGTCATTTCGGTGACCCGCTGGGAATGACCCTCGGTCTCCTCATCCCGCAGATCGAGGGCGCGGCCCCAGCCCTCGATGGTAGCGTCATAGGCCTGGATCAACTCGATATTGGCACGCTCGAGACTATCAAACAAGGCCACGTTTTCAATGGCGATCGCCGTCTGACCAGCCAGGGTCTCCAGAAACGCCGTCCACTCTCCATCAGACTCCAGGGAAGAACGGTGAAAGATCTCTAACACCCCCTGTATGCGACCCTTGGCGATGAGGGGCAGCGCGTAGTAAGTGGCAAAGCCCTCCTCTTCCAGAAGGGGGCTCTGGACTGGGTCGGGTTCAATCTCGGAGAGGTTGGGGATGTGGACGGTCTCTCGTTCGAGGGCGGCGCGACCGGCATAGCCCTCGCCCAAACGCAGATGAGTGGGCCTGGGACCCTCCGTGATAAAACCGCGCCAGGCAGCGTACTCCATCGTCTTGGTGTGCGTGTTGAGGAGGAGGATGGCAGCGGCATCAACGCCCAGTTGGTTGGTGATAACGTCCAGGGCCACGCTAAATGTGACCCGCAGATCAAGGCTCCCTGTGATGGCCATGTCTATGGTGCGCAGGGCCTCTATCTTCCGCAGGCGATGTTGGGCACTCTCAAAGAGGCGCTGGCGGCGCAGGGCAGTACCCACCATTTCACCGATGGATGCAAGGAGGCGCATCTGGTGAGGTGCAAAGGGACACACCTCCGCCTGGAGGCGCCGGGCGAGAACAAGCACACCCAACAACTCCTCTTCCGAACGTAGCAGCGCACACACGGCAGGGCCAGTCTCGGTGGCAGCGTCCACGGACAGGGCTCGGGGGTCCACGCTGTAGTTCTCGCTGACATAAGGCTCGCCTGTGCTCAGCACCAGGCCACACAAGCCCTGCACCGCAGGAAAGGTAAGACCAGTGTGCGCCTGCCAGAACCCGTCGGCCAGAGTGATAGTGAAACAGGTGCGGTCGGGCGAGAGCAGCTCCACCCAGCCGGCGTCAGCCTTGAGCTGTCGGCCCGCCTCCCTGAGCACAACGGCCAGCATCTCGTCGCTGGATTTGGCTTTCCGCAGGCGGGTTGACAGTTCAAATAGCGTAGTGAGTTCTTCACCACGAGAGCGCAGTTGCTCCTCTGCCCGCTTGCGCTTGGTGATATCCACAAGCATTCCAATCACTGCCGACTGGCCCTGATACTCTATACGGCGGCTAAAAGCCTCACACCAGATCGAGGTCCCATCTTTACGCAGACCCCGAAACTGGTGTAGGGCACCTTCTGTCTCTGCGCTTAATAGGCGACGAACATTCTCCTGCACCAGGGCCTGGCCCTCAAGATGAGTCAGGTCCAACGGTCCTAACTTCCCAACAATCTCCTCAGGCTGATAACCAAACAACTCCGCCATGGCGCGATTGACATAGAGAAAGTGATGCTGGCCAAAAAGATAAGCCCCGGCCAGGGACTGCTCTACCAGTCTTTGAAAAAACGAGGAACCGAGCTTGTCTGGATTCTCTCCCCCCATCACACCTCCCTCAGCAATAGCAATTACAAATTTGCACTTTTTATAACACTATGTGAGCTTATACCAAATATAATCGATTCTAAGTATTATGCAAGAATGAATGGGATTATGGCCTTTTTATGAGGCACCCTGGAAGGGTTAGATCTCCAAACAGTAAAGGAGGTTAGAAAAATCCTCGCAATCCTTTTCTCTCCTTCCCTCCATCCTACAATACTCTAAAATACATATAGAACACAAGGTGGCAGAGTCTCCATCCACAAAAGTCGTCCCTTCACCAGGAGGTCCAACCCCCATCCACCACCAAGCAGTGGCCTGTCATATAGGAAGCAGCAGGCGAAACCATAAAGAGGGTGGCATAGGCCACTTCCTCAGGACGTCCAAAGCGGGCCAGGGGAATTCTAGCCATAAGCTCTTCCCTGAGACCCTCATTCCTGGAGATACCTGAAGTCATATCCGTCTCTATGAACCCGGGGCACAGGGCATTCACCCTGATACCGCAAGGGGCCCACTCAACGGCCAGGGTTTTGGTGAAGGTGGTGAGGGCCCCTTTGGTAGCAGTATACACGGCCACCCTTGGGAGGCCTATGAGACCCCCTATGGAAGAGACATTGACCACAGCCCCTCTCCCTGCAGCCTTTAACAAGGGAAAAGCCAAATAGGAAGCATAAAAAGTCCCCTTTAAATTCACCGCCAGCATCTTGTCCCAGTCCTTCTGAGCCGTCTCGTGAAAGGGCAAATAATGAGGGCTCACCCCGGCATTATTCACCAAAATATGGAGATGGCCATGCCTCTCCCTCACCTTTTTGAAAACCTCCTCCATCTCCCCCCTTGAGGCCACATTGGCCACATGATAACAGGAGTTTCCCCCTTCTCCCCAAATCTCCTTTTGAAGTTGGGCCAGCAAATCCCCCTTCCTGCTCACCATATTTACCAGGGCCCCAGCCCGAGCCAGAACCTTAGCTATGGCCCTTCCAATACCTCTACTGGCCCCCGTCACCAGGGCTACCTTACCCTCCAGATTAAAGAGCTTATCCAACTCCATCTTTATCCATCCCCCAAAATGCGCTGAAGGACATTTTCCCTATCTTCGTCCAAGGCAGGGGGAAGCTTCCTACAGGCAAACTCTACCCCCTCCATCTTAAAGGGGGGGGCCACCATGAGGAGTTCCCCCTCGATGGGATGCCTCACCTTCCAGAGCATCTTCCGGGCCTTCACCTGGGGATCATCCATGAGATCCGACAGGGAGTTAAGGGGATACAACAGGAGATCCTCGGTAGCACAGGTAAGCTCCAACCACTCTTCTAAGGTCTTGGAACGGAAGAGGACCTCTATCTCTTCCAACACCTGGGGATCTTGAGAAAACTGGTGAGGCAAGAGGTCCATCCTCTCCACAGCCTGGCAAAAAACCTTCCAAAACTTCTCCTCCAAAGCCCCCAACGTCACATAAGCTCCATCGGCCGTCTCGTATACCCGATAACAAGGAAGCCCTCCTCCCAAGAGAAAATCACCCTTAGCGGGGGCACGGCCTGTGGCGGCATACTGGGCAAGGTGGATAGGAAGCCAAGACAGCACGGCATCCATCATGGATACATCAATAAAGGTCCCCTTACCTGTGGCCTTAGAACGAATCACCCCTGCTAAAATGGCAATAGCCGACCAGAAGGCTGAACTCAAATCAGCAATCTGAATAGTGGGCAACACCGGAGGACCATCCTTCATCCCTATCTGGTCTAAAACCCCTCCCATGGCAATGTAATTTATATCGTGCCCCGGCCTGTCCCGATAAGGACCATCCTGGCCGAAGCCCGTTATAGCACAGTAAACCAGTCCAGGGTTGATCCCTTTAAGCCTCTCATAGCCCAGTCCCAGCTTGTCCATGACTCCAGGGCGAAAACCTTCCATGAGGACATGGGCTTTGGAAACCAGCTTCAAAAAGGTCTCCCAGTCCCCCTTATCCTTGAAGTTAAGGGAGATGCTCTTTTTGTTCCTGTTCACAGCATAATAGAAGGCGCTATCCTCCTTGAGCTTAGGTTCAAACTCCCTCATATAGTCCCCGGGAGGGGGAGGCTCCACCTTAATCACCTCAGCGCCCAGGTCAGCCAGAATCATGGAGCAGTAAGGTCCAGGTAAAAGCCGGGTAAGATCCAGGACTACAATCCCTTGGAGAGGAAGCATATCTACCTCCTTTGCCTTTTTGTATATCCATGGCACAGAATCATCACCTTCTCAAGGACCCTGACGATCCATACATTAGAAAGATCCTGGAGCAGAACATTAAGGGAGAGCAATGCGCCATCCAGGTATACAGCGAGCTCTTAGAATTTACGAAGGAAAGAGACCCCATCACCCACAATACAGTGCTTCAGATCCTGACAGATGAGGTAGAACACGAAGACGACCTTCAAGCCCTTATGGAAGATCTGGAAGTGAGAAAACTCTAATTGTACCAGGAGTAAGGGGAAGAACACCTCCCTTTACTCCTCCTTTTCCACAAATTGGCCTACCAGGAGATATTCAAAGATAGGGATCAGGAACTTGTACACTTGCTACATAAACCGTAGATAACCAGCTCCCAGCGTTTTGGACTCAATCCCCGGGACTCCATCACTTTAAGATCCAGACATGGGGAAAAATCCACTTCTAAATCTATAATCCGTCCACACTTCTCACATACAAAATGGGCATGGGGTGCCTTCTCCCCTTCGTATCTCACTTTATCATCCACGGATGGGACCCTTTGTATCAGCCCCTTTTCCTCAAAGAATCGAAGGGTCCTGTAAACTGTGGCCATGGAAAGCCCCGGCATTATCTCTCTCAAAGGGGCAAAAACCTCCTCCACACTGGGGTGATCGTAGCGCCGAGCTAACTCTTGATAAATAGCCAGTCTTTGAGGAGTGATCTTGATTCCCAGAACCCTGGCTTTCTCTTCGAACTCCTTCAAAACCCCTCTGTCTGCCTCCAAATCTGCCTCCGAGCCAAATCTAACGGCTTATGATTTGCCCTTTTCTTGGTCTATTAAATTAACACCTTTATTAAAAAGTAACATGCTTATCTCCATGGGGCAACAAAGAAGAAAAATCCATTGGAGACAAATGACGGCATTGCAGAGAACCCTCTACAAAGGCCTGAATCAGTCTCTAAAGCAGCCGACAGTCCCGCTAAGACATGAACATAAAAAAGGTATGGGCAGTATTCTTAGCCAAAGCCATAAGGGGTTGGGGAAAGATCCCAAAGACAAGAGTAAAAACGCTTACCAAAGCCAAGGCCAACACCAATCCCTTACCAGGTACCGGCTGGGGAAGGGGCTCAGGATTCTTCATATACATGACCTTGGCAACTCTGAAATAATAGAAAAGGGCGATTACTGAATTGAGGGCCGCTATGACCACTAACCAGTAAAATCCTGCCTTTATAGCCGCAGCAAAGAGGAGGAACTTGCCCACAAAACCAGCCGTTGGTGGTATGCCCGCCAAGGAGAGGAGAAAGATAACCATAATCACTGCCGCCAAAGGATGGGTCTGGGCCAATCCAGTAAAGTCGTCTACCCTGTCCCCCACTATATTTCCCCTTTTCAGGTATATGACCAAACCGAAGGCTCCCATATTCATAAAGGCGTATGCAAAAAAGTAGAAAGTAACCCCTTGCACCCCCATCTGGTTAGCCGCCAAAACACCCAAAAGGATGTACCCTGCATGGGCTATACTGGAGTAGGCCAGCATTCTTTTCATATTCTCCTGAAGAAGGGCTGTCACATTTCCAAGGGTCATGGTAACAGCACATATAATCCATAAGAGAACCTGCCAATGGGGCATGAGAAGTTGAATGCCGTAGAAAAACACCCTTATCAAGGCTGCAAAAGCCGCTGCCTTAGGAGCAACGGATATGAAGGCGGTAATAGGAGTGGGTGCACCTTCGTACACATCAGGGGCCCAAAAGTGGAAAGGGGCCATGGCAATTTCCAAGCCAAAACCAGCAGCCAAAAGGAACATAGCCACAACCAATAAAGGATTACTTCCAAGTCCCTTAGCCTTCACTACAGAAGCCACCTGGGCCAGTTGGGTAGAACCTGTAGCAGCATAGGTAAGGGCTATACCATAGAGAAGGATACCGGAAATAAAGACCCCCAAAAGGAAATATTTTAAAGCTGCCTCGTTGCACTTCTGGTTAAAACGCATAAAGCCCGCCAAAACATACACAGACAAGGCCATAGTCTCTATCCCCAAATAAATGACAATAAGATCGGCTCCGGAAACCATGATCATCATGCCCAAGGTACAGAAGAGCATAAGGGCATAATACTCTCCCAGGCTAACCCCTTCCATCTCAAGGTATTTGAGGGAAAGGAGAATGGTGATGGCCGTGCAAAAGAGAAACACCTCTTTGAACATAAGGGCAAATCTGTCCATGACAAAGGTGCCAGAAAAGGTGGTGACTGGCTTAGATAATCCCACCCAGTAAGTGGCTGTTACCAGGCCAATGATCACCACTCCCAAAAGGGCCAAGACTCCAACAATCCTTTTTCTATCCTTGGGAATGAAGAGATCCACCATGAGAAGGCCACAGGAGAGCACCAGCATTAGGATCTCTGGCCCAATAAGACTCAGATTAGGCACTGGCACAGATACGTTCATTCCTCACCCCCTCAATCTAAGGCCTGGGCCTTTTCACCGTGACTCAACTTCAACAAAGCCTCCTTCAGCTTGGCCTCGTGCTGGGCCTTCTGCTTGAAATAACCTGGGTTGACTCGCTCCACCAAATGGTCCACGCTCACCTTCATAATATTAAAGAAGGGTTTGGGATATATGCCAATCCAAATAAAGGTAATCACCAAAGGAGTCATATAGATCCATTCTCTGAGATTCATGTCTGTAAGTTTAAGGTTCTTTTCATGGGTGATACGCCCAAACATGGTCCTCTGGTACAACCAGAGCATATAACCGGCTCCCAGTATCACTCCTGTAACGGCAAAAGCAGCGTATACCCAGTTATGTTTAAAGACACCCGCCAAACAAGTGAACTCTCCTATAAAACCATTGAGCCCTGGCAGTCCTATGGAAGAAAGCATGGTTATCATAAAAAAGGCAGCGAAGGCAGGCACCACCTTGGATATACCTCCAAAGTCCTTAATAAGCCGGGTATGAGCCCTTTCGTAAACTATACCCACGATAAGGAACAAGGCACCCGTAGACACTCCATGATTGATCATCTGCAAGAGAGAACCCTCGAGACCCATGGGATTGAGGGCAAACATGGCCAGCATCACCAAACCCATATGAGAAACGGAAGAATAGGCCACTAACTTCTTCATATCCTCCTGGGCCAAGGCGCATAGGGCACCATATATGATGGCTATTATGGATAGTATGGCCACAAAAGGAATGAAATACTTGGAAGCCTCGGGGAAGAGAGGAAGACTAAACCTGATAAAACCGTAAGTCCCCATCTTCAGGAGGACACCAGCCAGTATGACGGAACCCGCCGTAGGGGCTTCAACGTGGGCATCGGGAAGCCACGTGTGGAAGGGGAACAAAGGCACCTTAATGGCAAAACCTAAGAAGAAGGCCAGGAACAGCCAAAACTGGAATCCCGCTGGTATATGCATGTTATAGGTCCACTTAACAAAGTTGAAACTCCATACCCCCGTGATATGGTGATAGAGGAAATACATGGAGATGATAGCAATAAGCATGAAAAGAGAACCAAACAAGGTATACAGGAAAAACTTGATGGCGGCATAAAGCTTTCTGGGACCACCCCAAACACCTATAAGGAAGTACATAGGAACCAGCATAACCTCCCAAAAAACATAAAAGAGAAACATATCCAAGGCCACAAAGACCCCCAACATCCCTGTCTCTAAAACCAACATAGCTATGTAGTACTCTTTGTCCCTCTCCTTGATGTAATTAAATGAAGAGAGAACGGAAATGGCTGTAAGAAAGGTTGTAAGAAGCACTAACAAAAGGCTGATGCCATCCACACCAAAGTAATACTCCACCCCCAACGCTTTTATCCAGCTACACCTCTCCACAAACTGGAAATGCCATGTGGATCTGTCAAAACCAAGCCACAGGGCAATAGAAATGAAAAAATCTACCAGGGCTACAGCAAAGGCAAAATACTTGATGAATTTAACCTTTTCCTTGTTAACAAACAGGATGAATATAGCCCCCGCTAAAGGTAGATAAGTAACGAGAGAGAGGATGGGAAAGCCAAAGACGTTTGTACCAAAGTTGAGCTCCATGAACGCTCCTCCTCTAAAATTTTTACAAAATGTTTATGAATATATAAACGGTAAACATCAGGAAGATGCCCAAGACCATGTAGAGCATGTAATTCTCCAC
>WFSL01000005.1 GCA_015486015.1 Aquificota bacterium
AAGTTTAGAGCCTAACTAAAAGGAATGGAAACGTTTTTGATAGTAAATTTTAATTGACAAATAATGATGTTTATAGCCTAACTAAAAGGAATGGAAACTACAAAAAGCTTGTAGGCAAACAGGGATATCAATTAATGTTTAGAGCCTAACTAAAAGGAATGGAAACTGAAAAGCATCGAAACGGAGTATTGCTCCACATTTACGTTTAGAGCCTAACTAAAAGGAATGGAAACAGGAGTAACAGTTAAGAAGTGCGTAGAGCTAACAGGCGTTTAGAGCCTAACTAAAAGGAATGGAAACTTTGAGAGAATTCCACTGTGAGGGTCAATGAAAGGGTGTTTAGAGCCTAACTAAAAGGAATGGAAACTGCTTTTCTGAAACAAGCGGCGTCTCCGCCAGAATAGTTTAGAGCCTAACTAAAAGGAATGGAAACATATGGGCACGTCGCATATATTTCTGGGTGCTGATGAGTTTAGAGCCTAACTAAAAGGAATGGAAACACCAACCTAACCCGCTGGGGTTTTAGATAGTTACCCTTTTAAACAAGAAAAAACATCCTCTACGTCAGAGAGATGGATGCCGCGGATGACTCGATAGTACTCGATATTAAACCCTATATTCCAGGAATAGACAAAAGAAAGATTGTAGAAATTGGCTGGCTTGCAAATTTTTGGCCTTATTTAGTCTCATTTGTGAATTTTGGGTGATGTTACTCATCAACATCAAAATTGTTAATTCGCTAATAACTATAAGGCTTCTTTTCGGCTGAACGAAGCTCAGAAGATAGCCGTTGCAGCAGAGGCTTCCTATTGAACAATAGATTATATCTATATTATCTGTAAGATTCTATAGATATTTCTAATTTGACATTTCAGGGTTTTTATCTATAAACGATAAAAGGAATTTGAAGGTAAGAAGAAGATACATTATGTTAGTTTCTAAAAGAGCAAAGGAGATGGTGAACGAAGGCAAGATCATAGCCTTTGCCACATGCGATAGAGAAGGTTGGCCCGATGTCGTCCCTATACTACAGCATTACTGGATTGATGAAGATGTCATAGTAATCGGCGATTTGCCCCTTAAAGCAAGCCACGACAATGTGTTAAATAATAGACATGTCTGCACGTCGGTGTGGGGCAACGGTTTGGGCGAAGGATATAAGCTTGAGGGAAAAGCACGCTATGAAATAAACAGGCCTGAGCGTGATTACGCAAAAAACGAAATAAGAAAGACAAAACCCAATGACCCTAAGGAAACGGTCGTAATCAACTTTACAGGCGTTTGTGATATCTCCCGGGGATCAAATGCTGGGGAACTGATCATGGGAGAGGAATCATGAACAAAGAAAAGATACCCATTCTATTTGATGATGCGGCATTAGGTGGAGGCTGAGGGACAAAGCTGGGTCCGGGTGACCTAAACGAAGTTCTACATGAGTTACCCCTTTCCCCCAATCCAAATCTTCTCACGGGATTGGGAGAGGATGCTGGAATTTACAAACTGAGGGAGGACCTTGCGATTGTTGTTACGCTTGATTACTTTAACCCTATCGTTAAAGATGTTTATATGTATGGCCAAATTGCCGCTGCTAATGCATTAAGTGATGTCTATGCTATGGGAGGGGATCCGATTATCGCCATGAATATCGTCTGTTTCCCTGCTGCATCCATGGACTTGAACATACTTAAGGAAGTATTAAGAGGTGCTGCTGATAAGCTTAAAGAGGCTAACGTTGTACTTGTGGGGGGCCATACTGTCATTGATCCCGTAGAAATAAAGTATGGCCTATCAATTGTAGGGACAGTCGATCCCAGAAGAATACTGACTAAGGGAAGTCTTGAAATAGGAGACAAACTGATACTTACCAAGCCTCTGGGAACTGGGATAATCAACAATGCATTGAAAGGAAAGATGGTGGATGAAGAGACGGAGGCTGAGGTTGCCCGAAGTATGGCAACCCTGAACAAAAAGGCCTCGGAAATTGCACGAGAGGTAGGTGTCCACGCCTGCACGGATATCACTGGGTTTGGGCTTGCGGGGCATCTCTACGAAATGGTGGAAAAAAGCAAGGATAAGGGCATAAAGATTGACTCATCCTCACTCCCCCTCTTTCCGAGGGTGGAAGAGTTTGCAAAAATGGGGCTCATCCCTCCCGGAACACAGAGGAATAGGAAATTTCGAGGGAGAAAGGTAGAATTCTCCACCAGTGTGCCCGAATGGAGGCGGTGGATTATGTTTGACGCCCAGACATCCGGTGGTCTCGTTCTTTCTATCCATCCCGAGAAGGCCGAGGAGCTATTAATGAGACTTCACGAAGGGGGAGTGGAGAAGGCAACAACTATTGGGGAGGTCATAAGAGAGCCAAAAGGGAAGATCGTGGTAGAGTGAGGAACGCGCCGATTTAGAGTTATTCCATCTTTATTGAGAGCGCTTTATTCCCAGTTTCTTCGGTTAACTATAAGCTTATCTACCTCAATAGGGGGCGGAAGGATCGATAAATTCTACCTTGTCAGTGCAAATCTCCTTAAATGCGTATTCCAGCCCACGCCCCTCGGTAATTCCAGGGGAAGGAATCCATCTATGAAAGAGGGCTGTCAAGCCTATAAAATTTTTTTTTCTTCCATCTTAGGCCTCCTTTTTCCCTGTAGCCTTTTCACATCCCTCCACCCGTCTATTCGAGGTCCCTACGGCCTCACGTAAACATCTGGTTGAAGGGCGCCTCACACACTCGTAAGGCTTCCTGGGCCATGGATACTTGCGAGGTCGCCCGTCTTTATGGGAAGTTGTGAAAGGTTTTTTCTCATTTTCTTCAGCGCCTCTGCTTTTCATTCGTACCAGATTTATGCAGCCCGTTCCTTGGTCCTGTAATGCACTCTCTTCGTCCTCGTCTCGTTCAGCCTAATAATGTTCAGCTTTGCCTCATCAAAAGCTTCTCCTTTTTGTACATTGCTCTTACAAAGAAAAAAGAGTTTAGAGCCTGACTAAAAGGAGTGTAAATCTGAAGGTTTGGCTTGGTGGGGATCGTTTTGGTATAGTATGTTTTCGAAAATTCTGTGGAGGGCGGAGATGAGGAGCTTCGTTCTTGCGGCGGTTGCCTTTTCGCTGTTTGTGGTATGCCCCAGGATGGCAGGCATGATTCATATCATATCCAAAAACACGGGGGTCTCCATACCAGCTGTGGTGGTTGTGGGGACCGTGGTCTCAATACCTATGGTTTACCTCATGGCCATTATATTCGGCAGGTGGGGAATAGTTGGGGCCCTTTCCTTCTGCATACTAACAGACCTTCTCTCTTCGGCTGTCATGTCAGGGATAGGGATCAGGGCAGGGGTGGAAACCCTGGTTGTGGCCGTATTTGTGGTGGTGGGGGTGAAGGTGGCGCCCCTTGTCTGCAACCTCATGGGGATGAGGTAGCTAAAGCATCTGGATCTTGAGCCAGAGCCGATAAACGGATCCTTTGAGGATTCAAGGTTGGCTTTGGTTAGATGAGGGCCACCTCTTCAGGGGGATGGACTGGTAAAAGCGACAACATTCACCGCAGTGGGAGGGGTTTCGAGGCCCAAGACTTTTCAGAATTTGGTGGGCCAGTTGATGAGGCGGTGCTGACCTATACCCCTGTGTTTAGAGTTGCGCACCCTTCCCAGGACCTCAGCCAGGTAGTCTCGGGTCTCCCTGGGATCTATGATGTCGTGGAGGTAGAACTCCTGGGCCAGGGGATAGGGGCTGGAGTCCTGGATCATCTTGTCCACCAATTTCCGTCGTTCCTCAGGGGCCAGGGCTCCATAGGCTACATCTACGGCAGTTTCGGGTGCCAGAAAACCCACCTCCGCCGTGGGCCAAGCCACGATGAAATCGGGGCCTGCACTGGGTCCGCAGAGGCTAAACATGGCCTGGCCGTAGCTCTTGCGCACTATGATGGAAATTTTGGGCACCGTGACCTGGGCCAGGGCGTGGAGGGCATTAGTCACTTTGGCCCCCACCTTTCTCCTTTCTGCCTCTTTCCCTACCAGGAACCCTGGGGTGTCGTGGATGAAGATAATGGGTATGTTGAAAGAGTCGCATAGGACCATGAAGCTGGTCATTTTGTCCAGGGCCTGGGTGTCCATGGCCCCTCCTTTCTCCATGGGTTGATTGGCTATAAATCCCACCACATGGCCTTCTATCCGAGCCAGACAGGTAATAATAGTCTTACCAAAGAGTGGCTTGATATCGAAGATCTCTCCACGGTCCACCAGAATCCTGATAATGCGGTACATGTCGTAAGGGCGGGTGCGCTGTGCAGGTAGTACCTCCAGGATGGCTTCCTGGGGTGCCTGGGTTTGGGATTGGGCAGGCCTGTAAGGGGGAAGCTCCTCTATGTGGGAGGGCATGTAGTCCAGGTAGTCTTTTATCACCTGGAAACATTCCTCTTCGTCTTCCACTACCCGGTCCACTATGCCTGTGATTTCGGCGTGAACCTGCCACCCTCCCATTTCCTCGTCGTTGTAAGTGGCACCAATGGACCTCCTCAAGGCCCGGCTTCCTGATACTGAGAGGGTGCACCCTTTCACCTGAATCACCAGGTCTGAAAGACAGGCTTGCCACATGGGTACCCCATTGCATTGGCCCATGACAGCCAGGATCCAAGGTGTCTGGCGGATTCTGGAGTACTGGGAAAAGATGGACCTCTCATCTCCAGGACATAGGGAGGCAATACGATAGCCTTGAATGTCGGGGACCCTGCCTCCTCCTGATTCTCCCAGCCAGATAAGGGGAATGCCCAGCTTATGGGACCGGTCCCTCATGTGATGGGCCTTTTTTGAGTAAATACGGGCATTTGTGGAGGCCAGGACGGTGAAGTCGTTGGCCACTACGGCTACAGGACGCCCGTTGATCTTGCCAAAGCCCGTGATGAGGCCATCTGCTGGGGTCTTATTGGCCATGCCCGGCATGTCTGAGGTGGCCAGGAGCCCGACCTCAGAGAAGGTATCTGGATCCAGAAGGCGGTGAATGCGCTCCCTTGCCGTGAGTCTGCCCCTTTGGTGCTGCCGAGCCACTTTCTCGGGACCGCCCTGTTGCCGGGCTTTCTCCTTACGGGCCTCCAGGTCTCTGAGGATGGACTCGTCTATGGCCATGGTCTCCTCCAGAAGTGGCAATTTGATTTTAGGGCCTATCCCGGGGAAAGGCAAACCCTGGAGGATGCCTTTGACTGGATGTGGAGGGTAAGATAAATATGCAAGGAAGCTATTTGGGGCGGAAGGAGGGTGTAATTATGCCTGAGGAGCGGGTCCCTGCTGAATACGGCAAGATGGATCTTCAAAGGGCCAAGGAATTTGATAGGAAGGTAAGAGAGAACTTTATGCCGGCCATCCTTTCTACCATTAGGCAGATTGTAGAGGATTACGGCGATTTGGAGGGTGTATGTGTGGATGTGGGGGCTGGTACGGCTATCTTCGCTATAGAGTTGTGCAAGCGCACTAGCTTAAGGATATACGCCTTGGAGAAGGAGAAGGCCATATACAAGGTGGCCTGCATGAATATAGAAAGGGAAGGCCTTAAGGATAGGATAACCCCGGTATTGGGCGATGCCTATGATCTACCCTTCGATGATGAGTTTGCCGATTTCATAATCAGCAGGGGCGCTTACCACTGTTGGGATGATAAGGTGCGTGTGTTCAAAGAGATCTACAGGGTGTTGAGGAGAAAGGGCATTGCCTTTGTGGGTGGTGGTTTTGGCCGATATGTCACTAATGAGGATTTAAAGAGGATGAGGACCTTGAGGGATCGTTCCCTGGGGGAGGCGGCTGTGGCGTATACTTCCCTTGGGAAACTGGAGGAGGTCTTGCACAAAGCTAATATCCCTGACTACCGCATCATCCCTGATAAGGTGGGTTTTTGGGTGGAGATTAGGAAATAGGGAGACATCTCTCTCAGATTCTTATGCTCGGGTCTCCATCCACTTGTAAAGATGGATAGCCCAGGCCGTTTTGTTTTTGTGGGCAATGACCCTTATCCTGCGTCTATGAGTTCCAGCCCTTTGTGGTAACCCTTGCGGATGAGCAGCTCCTTGATCCCTCTGTGCTGGGGGTCTTCCAATTTTGGATCCCGCTTTGCCAGCTCGAAGGCCTCCTTTCGGGCCTCCTGAAGGGTTGAGGCGTCTAACACCAGGTCAGCTACCTTGAAGGGGGGAAGGCCTGACTGGCGTACTCCAAGAAAGTCGCCGGGTCCTCGGATCTTCAGGTCTTCCTCTGCAATGCGGAAGCCATCGCAGGTCTGTTCCATCACCCTCAGTCGAGACCTAGATATATGAGAGGGTTTGTTGCTTACCATAAGGAGGCAGTAAGAGGCATGGCTCCCTCTGCCCACTCGGCCTCTGAGCTGATGAAGTTGGGATAGGCCGAAGCGCTCTGCCCCTTCAATCACCATCACTGTGGCGTTGGGTACATCTATGCCTACTTCGATCACGGTGGTGGTGACCAAGAGATGGGTTTTGCCGTTTTTGAACTCTCTCATTATCTTTTCTTTTTCTTCTCTGGGCAGACGGCCATGGAGCAGGCCCACCTTGTAAGAAGGAAAGGCTTGGGCGATCTTGGGATACATCTCTATTACCGAAGGCAGTTGGAGTTTCTCCGATTCCTCAATGAGTGGGTAAACTATGTAAGCCTGGCGGCCCTTAGCCAATTGCTCTTGGATGAATTGATAGACCTCTTTTCTTTGATGCTCCTGTACCACCCTTGTCTCTATGGGCTGACGGCCCTTGGGCACCTCGTCTATGACGCTGACATCTAAGTCACCGTAGAGCGTAAGTGCCAGAGTTCGGGGAATAGGTGTAGCTGTCATTACCAGCAGATCGGGTTTCTCCCCTTTGGCCCTCAAGCTGGCCCTTTGAAGGACACCGAATCTGTGCTGTTCATCTATGATCACCAAGCCCAGGCGGTTAAACTCCACACCCTCCTGGATCACTGCATGTGTGCCTATCACTACGTCTAATGCCCCTGATACCATAGCTGATAGGACAGCCTCCCTT
The DNA here is from genome assembly GCA_015486015.1 of Aquificota bacterium. Classification (GTDB taxonomy): domain Bacteria; phylum Thermosulfidibacterota; class Thermosulfidibacteria; order Thermosulfidibacterales; family B14-G1; genus WFSI01. Next base: position 7,007 of record WFSL01000005.1, read on the forward strand.
TCCCTGCGAGAGAGGCCGCTAACCAGTAGGGCACATCTGATCCCTAAGGGGGTTAGGCGCTCCCTCATGCTCAGGAAGTGCTGCTCTGCTAAGATCTCGGTGGGGGCCATCATGGCCACCTGATAGCCTGAGTCCACAGCCATAGCAATGGCGAGAAAGGCCACAATGGTCTTGCCACAGCCCACATCCCCCTGAAGGAGGCGGTTCATGGCATGGGGAGAGGCCATGTCTCCACGAATTTCCTTGAGGACCCTCTTCTGGGCATCTGTCAAGGGGAATGGGAGAGAGTCCATGAGGCCTTTGAGCCTGGGCCCATCCACGGAAAAGGCGATCCCTCGCTCTTTGGTAGCTCTGCCCCTCTTGATGGCTAAGGCCAGTTGGAAGAGGAAGAGCTCCTCAAAGACAAACCGTTGAAGGGAAGGGCTCGACCGATCCTTGAGTTGCCGGGGTTCTTCCTTTATGGGGTAATGGATCTCTCGCAACGCTTGGTAAAATGGGGGAAGGGCCATCTTTTCTCTTATCCCTTCTGGTAGGTATTCAATGGCTACCCCTTTCAGTTCCTTCAGGGCTTGGACCTGGATCTTGCGCAGCTCCCGCTGGCTTAGCCCCTCGGTGAGGGGATAGACAGGGAGCACGTGCCCTTTGGGTTCCTCCCCCTCCTTTAGGAACTCTACCTGGGGATGGATCATCTCTAAGCAGTATTCGTAACGATTGAATTGGACGTCTCCATATACCAGGGCTCTCCTACCCTTTTTGAAAGCCTTCTTCATTTGATCGGTACGGAAGTGGAACCACTTCCCCTTTAGAACACCCGTGGCATCCTTGAAGGCCACCTCGAAGATGGGGGTCCTGCTTCCAGTAACCCTGGTGCTCCATACCTGAACCTCCAGGAGTGCTTTGGTCCCTGGCTGAAGCTGGTGGATGGGTGTGATAAACCTTCGGTCCTCGTACTCCCTGGGGAGGAGAAAGAGGAGGTCCTCAACAGTGGAAATCCCCAGTCTCGCTAAGGTCTGGGCCCTTCTTGGCCCTACTCCTTTGAGGTACTGGATAGGACGATCTAAGTATTCAAAGAGTTTCTTGAGCTCTGGTATTTTCTTCATTCCTCTTCTACTATCCCCAGATCATGGAAAAAGCCAGGCCAGGAAACGTCTACGGCCTGGGCACCTTCTAAGGTTACCCCTTCCTGGGAGACGAGGCCTGCCAGGGCAAGGAGCATAGCCATCCGATGGTCACCATGGCTGATCACTCGGCCTCCGTGCAGTTTTATAGGCCCCATGACTGCAAATCCCTGTGGAAGCTCCTCTATCCTGGCCCCTAAGGAGGCCATTTGTGAGACGGTGACGGCGATCCTATCGCTCTCCTTTACCCTCAGCTCCTCTGCCTCATCCAGAAGGGTTTCTCCATAGGCCATGGAGCCTAATAGTGCCAAGAGGGGCAGTTCGTCTATGGCTGAGGGGATGTCTGCTGGGTCTACCCTAATCCCCACCAAGTTTGAGGTGTATTGGACCTCTATCTCTCCTACAGGTTCTCCCCCCTCGTTCCACTCACTAATGATTTTTACCTTTCCCCCCATCATTCGGACCATTTTTAGGAAGGCGGTGCGGGTGGGGTTGAGGTTCACCCCCTGGATCCGAATGCGGCTCTCTGGGATAATGAGAGCTGCTGTGATGAGAAAGGCTGCAGAGGAAAAGTCCCCGGGCACCTTAACGTCCATGGCTTTCATCTCCCCTGGGGATATGCGGATGGTGGTATCCTCTTTCTCTATGGATGCTCCCCTGGCAGCCATCATCCTTTCGGTATGGTCCCTGCTTTGTCTGGGCTCCACCACCACCGTTTCCCCCTTGGCCGAGAGGCCTGCCAAGAGGATGGCCGATTTTACCTGGGCACTCGCTACCTTTAGGGTATGTTTCCTCCCCCTTAACTTTCCGCCCTTCACCGCCAGAGGGAGCCTATCCCCCCCCTGGCGCCCCAGGATGGTGGCCCCCATGTCTTGCAGGGGCTTCACCACTCGGGCCATAGGTCGCCTCCTCAGGGAATCGTCTCCTGTGATCACGGAAAAGAAGTCTCTTCCAGCCAAGACGCCAAGCATGAGGCGGGCCGTAGTGCCTGAGTTGTGGGCCATGAGGATCTCATCTGGCTCTCTGAGAGCTTCGGGACCCTTCCCCTCTATCCAGTAATCCCCCCCACTCCCATAAATCTCCACCCCTAAGCGTCTCAGCACTTCTATAGTACTTAGGACATCTCTGCTCTCTAAGAGTCCCTCTACTTTGGATGTCCCGTGGGCCAGGGCTGATAGGATTAGGGCGCGATGGGATATGGATTTGTCCCCTGGTACCTGAAAGGTTCCCGTGAGGGGCATCCTTCTGGGTTTTATGAAAATTGTATCCTCGATCAGCTCAGCGGCCTCCCAATTTAGAGATACAGGAATTTGGACCAAAACGCCCACATTTGGGCTTTGCTTTAATATCCTGTGTTTTGCCTAAGCCAACCTTTCCTTTTCATGAAATCCAGGCTTAAAAGGGCATCTTCCTCTGTGTGGGCCTCAATCACATAAAGCGGCTGTGTCTCCATTCTGACCACTATAGAAAAGAGCTTATCCCATGGGGCTATCCCCTTTCCCATCCCCCAGTGTGCGTCCCTATCTCCATTGTTGTCGTGCAGATGCAGCTCTACCGTCCATTCACCCAGGGCAGCGAACCAGGTATCCAGGTCTGTATTGCCAAAGACGAGGAAGTGGCCTATGTCAAAACAGTGGCCTACCCTTGGGTGGTTTACCCTCTCTAAGAGCGCCTTTATGGTCCAAGGGTCCTTCTCGAAGATGTTCTCCACCGCCACAGTGACCCAGGGTGGGTACTCTTCCATGAGTTCCTTAATGGTTTCAGAGGCCAAGTCCAACCATTGATCCACAGCGGCCCCGTACCTCCAGTGATCAAAGCCAGGGTGGACCACCACTACCTGGGGACGGAGGGCCTCTGCTATGGGGCCTAACTGCTGCCATCTCTTGAGGGTTAGCCTTCTCACTGCAGGATCCACCGATCCAGGGTTCAGGTCCATAAATGGGGCATGGATGGTGAGGGAAAGCCCTGCATCCCTGAGGGCCATTAAATCATCCACGATCTCCTCAGGACGGTGCCCTTCCAAGTCCGAGGCAGAGAGGTATACCTCTGGGGAGATTTTCGAATCTATAAGCTTATGCTTTACTTCCTCCAACCTTCCGTAAGGCACATGGACAAACAGCCTCTTCATAGCTCACCCCCTAAGCCGGTGAGATACCATATTGGCCATCTTCAGAGGAAGAGGGATCAGGTGGTAGCTGAAAGTATTGGGTCCTGTTGTTTGATTTGGACAGGCTGTATATAAGAGAAAAGTTGAGAGTGTAACATGATATTGGCCGGAGGAGGCCTAAGGGTGGAGAGGTAGTGGCTACTGCGAGAAGGATACTCCTGCTTTTGTTTCTTCTTGCTCTCATAGTACTTTTCTATCAATTGGGGGGTGGGGAGTACTTAAGAGAGGAGCGGTTTTATGTGTATAGGGGGAGTGCCCAGTTCTATGTATATCACCATCCCCTTTTGTCTATTCTCGTGTATCTTGGGGTATACATATCGGTGGCGGCCCTGTGTATCCCTGGTGCCACAGCTTTTCTTACCTTGGTAGGGGGCTTCCTTTTTGGCCTTTGGGGGGGCACTGTGCTGGCGGAGATAGCCTCTACCATTGGGGCTATGATAGCCTTCCTCATGGCACGTTACCTTTTCAGGGAGTGGGTTCAGCAGTTGCTTGGGGATAGACTCCAGAAAATGTATGGGAGACTCCGTAAGGAAGGGATACGCTATATATTAGCTGTGCGCCTTACCACAGCATTTCCCTACTTTATGCTTAACCCACTCTTGGCCATTTCCCCGCTCTCGGCTTCGACATTTCTGTGGACTACGGCCCTGGGTGTATTCCCCACCACCGTTATCTACGCTTACATAGGGCATCACTTTGGGGTGGTAAAGGCCCATCCCATTAGGGATCTGATAGTGGTGTTGCTCCTGCCACTTGGGGTGGTGGTGTGTTTATGGCCTCTTGCTAAGGTGTTCTTGAGGGTAAAGAATCAGGGTGCTGGCACATAAAGATTTGGAGGTATATCATGAAAAAAGGGATATTAGCAATTGTGGTTGTACTCTTGGCCCTGATGGGTCAGGGGGACTTGTGTGGAGGTGCAAAAATGAAATTATATTCAACAGCTTTTCGGGATGGTGAGAGGATTCCTCTGAAATACGTAATGCCAGGTGCGGGAGGCGAAAACCTATCTCCACCACTGAAATGGGAGAATGTGCCGGAGGGGACCAGATCCTTTGCCCTATCCTGTCATGATCCCCATCCCATAGCCAGAAACTGGGTTCACTGGCTGGTGATTAATATACCGGCCTCTGTTCATGCTTTGGCTGAGGGGGCTTCAGGGGGTGGTATGCCTCCAGGCGCAATAGAACTCGTTAATTCTTTTGGCTTTGCAGGCTATGGGGGGCCCCAACCGCCTCCAGGCACAGGGGATCATCCCTACGTTTTTACCGTTTATGCCTTGAAGGTGAAGGAGCTAAATCTGTCGGGCCATCTCTCCATAGCCCAGTTTCGTGAAGCTCTTGCCCCTTACCTTTTAGAAGAGGCTACTTTTACAGGCTATTTTGGCCGTTAGTTCGGGCCATCTCCCCTTTAATTCTATTTTTCTATCTGCGTTTATATGCACTATAAAAGTGCAATATTAGGGGTTGTACCCTTTCCTTTACTGATTCATCTTAGGTCAAAAAGGGGGAGGTTTTGAATGAAGAAAGTGGCACTCTTTACTGCAATTGCCCTTATCATGGTTCCATCTATGGCCGTGGCCTCTCAGGGTGCCCAGGTGAGTGGGGCTGATACGGCCTGGCTTTTGGCCTCCGCAGCCCTGGTCATGCTCATGACCCCAGGCTTGGCCTTTTTTTACGGAGGCATGGTGAGGAGTAGGAACGTTCTCAATGCTGTTATGATGAGTCTCATAGCCTTGGGCGTTGTTACCATCCAGTGGGTGGTTATAGGTTACTCTTTGGCCTTCGGCCCTGATGTGGGGCATGTCATAGGTGGACTCAATCACCTCTTCCTCAGGGGAGTGGGTATGGAGCCCAGCCCCATTTACGCTCCCACTGTGCCTCAGCTGGCATTCATGGCTTTTCAGATGATGTTTGCCATTATCACTCCCGCCCTCATTTCTGGGGCCTTAGTGGAGAGGATGAAGTTCTCTGCTTATGTGGTCTTCCTGCTTCTCTGGGCTACTTTAGTGTACGATCCCATTTGTCACTGGGTCTGGGGTGATGGGGGATGGCTGGCCCGCCTGGGGGCTTTAGACTTTGCTGGAGGAACGGTGGTCCATATAAATGCCGGGATATCGGCCTTGGCGGCTGCTCTGGTCTTGGGCAAGAGGAAAGGTTTCTTGAAAGAACCTATCATGCCTAACAACGTGGTGTTGACGGCTATTGGGGCTGGTCTCCTTTGGTTTGGTTGGTTTGGTTTTAATGCTGGAAGTGCCCTCTCATCGGGGAAGCTTTCGGCTCTGGCCTTTGTCAACACCCACGTGGCTGCTGCAACGGCTGCCCTGTCTTGGTTGCTTATAGAGTATGTACAGCATGGCAAGGCCAGTACCATAGGTTTCTGTTCGGGATTGGTGGCGGGTTTGGTGGCCATTACTCCTGCTGCGGGCTTCGTCAATGTCCTGGGGGCCCTCTTTATTGGTGCTACCGTAGGAATCATTTGTTATGGCGCTGTGGTTTTGAAGGTGAAGCTTGGGTATGATGATTCTTTGGATGCTTTTGGTGTCCACGGGATAGGTGGGCTTTGGGGGGCCCTGGCCACGGGTCTTGTGGCTGTGGTAGGGGCCAAAGGGCTCTTTACAGGATCGGCCATTCAGTTGGGTAAGCAGGTTCTGGCATCGGGGGTAACCATAGCTTATGCCTTTGTATTTACATACGTCATACTCAAGATCCTGGGCGCTGTTATGGGCCTCAGGGTGGAACCAGAAGTGGAGCAGACAGGTTTGGATTTGGAGCTCCACGGAGAGGAGGGTTACAAGATTTAGAAAAAGATCTTGTTTTTGATAGCTTTAGAGCATCTCAGGCGTACCCTAAGGGTGAGCGTGGGGATATATTTGCACATAAATTGTTCACCAAGTTCCTTGTAAATCCCCTTCCATGGCGTTAGCTCCTGTACAGATGCAATGCAAAAAACTTTGGGAGGGATTGCCATGATCAATGCAGGGGATACCGCTTTCGTCCTTTTTTCTGCGGCCTTGGTGCTGCTCATGACCTTGGGCTTAGCCTTCTTTTATGGTGGTCTTGTGAGGAGCAAGAACGTGCTATCCATCATTATGCAGTGCCTCTTTTTGGCCTGCATCTTGAGTCTTCAATGGGTGCTCTTTGGTTATTCCCTTTCTTTTGGTCCCGATTTGGGCAAGGGCATATTGGGTGGCCTTCAGTGGTTGGGTTTGAGAGGGGTGGGAGAAGCTCCGGGCCCATATGCTCCCACTGTACCCCACCTGGCCTTTATGCTTTTTCAAGGTATGTTCGCCGCCATTACTCCAGCCCTCATCATTGGTGCCTTTGCCGAGCGTATCAAGTTTTCGGGTTTTGTCCTTTTTTCTCTTCTGTGGGCCATTTTGGTCTATGATCCCGTGTGTCACTGGATATGGGGCCATGGGGGATGGCTGGCAAAGATGGGGATGTTGGATTTCGCCGGTGGAGTTGTAGTTCACCTCAATGCTGGCATAGCTGCTTTAGTAATGTGCATACTCCTTGGCAAACGCCTGGGATATCCCAAGCAGGCCATGGCACCTCACAACTTGCCCATGGTTTACCTGGGTCTCACTTGTCTGTGGTTTGGATGGTTTGGATTCAATGGAGGTAGCGCTTTGGCGGCCAACGGTGTGGCTGCCAATGCCTTTGTGGCTACGAATACCGCAGCAGCAGCGGCAGGCCTCACATGGGCATTGATAGAATGGATCCTTAGTGGCTCTGCCACCACCCTGGGGACAGCCACGGGCGCCGTAGCAGGCTTGGCCACCATCACCCCTGCCTCGGGTTTTGTAGCACCCCTGCCCGCTATGGTCATAGGCATAGCTTCAGGCGTGGTGTGTTACTTCTTCGTGGCCGTGGTGAAGAATAGACTCGGTTACGACGATTCTCTGGACGTTTTTGGTGTCCATGGGGTGGGAGGGGCTTTAGGAACCTTAATGGTAGGGCTGTTTGCCAGCAAATTGGTGAATCCTGGAGGGGCCGATGGGCTATTCTTGGGCAACCCTCATCAGTTTGTCGTCCAGGTGGTAGGGGTGGTGGCCGTCACCATCTTTACGGGGGTGGTGACCTTTATCATTTACGAGGTGGTGGATGCCCTGGTGGGGCTCCGAGTCTCAGAAGGTGATGAGATCACTGGTTTGGACCTTTCTCAGCACAAGGAGTCGGCCTACAGCGATTGATGAGGCTCTTTTTAGGTTTCCTTGGGCCCAGGTTCTCCGGGCCTTTTTCTTTTGGTTCCCTATATTGCACAATAATAGTGCAATATAAATCTTGGAATTGTGCACAATAAATGTAAATTTACCTCCGAAATCTCTTAGGAGGTGGGTTATGGTGGGAAAAGGTTTTAAGAAGTGGGTCGTCTGGGTAATACTATTGGTGCCGTCCCTTGCGTGGGCCCTGGATGGTAA
>WFSL01000006.1 GCA_015486015.1 Aquificota bacterium
CTGCCTCACCTCTGAATAGGCCTTGGGCTGGTCCAGGGCCTCCATGAGGGCCTTTTTCAAATGGATCTGCTTCTCCACAAGGGGACCGGCAGCGAAACCCCATGTCCTTAGGTCTATGGTGTCGCCATAACGTCTCTGGTAATCGGGGGCTGCCAGGTAGATGACAGGCCTGTCCAGCAGGAGATATTCATTGGCTACAGAGCTTAAATCCGAAATAAGCAGGTGACTGGCGGCCATGGCAGGCACTATGTCGGGATCCCTATACACTACAGCCCCTGCCCTCTCCCATGCCTCTATCCCCTTTCTCCACTTAGGATTCCTCAGGGTATGGTCGTGGAGCTTAATCAACAGGGTAAGACCCAGCCCCAACACCTCTTTCACCACGGCCCCGCCAAAGGCCTCCAGGGATGAACCCGCTCCCCAGGTGGGGGCATAGAGGACCATGGGGACATCCCCTTTCAGACCCAGATAAACCCGGGCTTTCTCCTTTGTCCAAGTGCCATTTATCAGGGGATCCAGCTTTGGCATACCTACTCTGACTATCCGGGGATCCCCTTCCTTGAGGATGCCCTTTTCTATGAAACGCTCCTCCATGTAAGGGCCAATAATGAAGAGACGGTCGTAAGCTAAAACCTTGAAGGTATAGGCTCTTCCCTTGAAGGAGATACCATGGAAGGTATGGATCTTCCAGCGGCACCTTTTCCCCACCAGCATGATATCAGGAGAAAGATAAACATCCAAGGGCATTCGAGAGGCCAGCCATGGAGGAATCCCCTTTACCTTGAGGCCTAAGGAAGTGAAGAGATCACCCCCCTTCTCTCCTTTTGGGGGTTTTACTGTACCCCAAAAGGGTATTTCCCCCTTTAAGGCTTCATAAATGGGTTTCAGGTACACCACATTCATAGGTACACGGGCAAAGAGAAGGATGCCTTTCATCTCACCAACTCTCGATAGAGGCTCTCCATGACCTGGGCCCTCCTTTCATCGGAAAAGAGCTTGACGGCCAGGCGCCTTCCGTTTCTACCCAGTCTCCTGGCCAGAGCAGGATTGGAGAGGAGAAAGAGAATAGCCTTAGCCATGGATGGGGCATCTCCTATGGGAACCAGAAGCCCTGTTTTCCCATGAATGACAGCTTCAGGGTTTCCCGATACTACTGTGGAGATCACAGGTTTGGCCATGGCCATGGCCTCCCTCAGAGAACCTGTAAGCCCCTCCCCTTTTGTCGAAGCGCATACCACTATATCCATGGCTGCTACGTACGTCTCCACGCCTTCACGATGGCCTGCGAAGTGGGCCCTGGGGCCCAAAGGGGCCGCTTCTTTGGAGAATTTGGAGGGGCTACCGGCGCCTACCATAAGGACATAAAGACCTGGCAAGACCCTTGAGGCCTCTTCGCAAGCCTCAAGGAATAGAGGATAGCCCTTTTTGCCTATTAAGGCTGCTACCATACCCACTATGGGGGCGCCAGGGGAGACAGCCAATTCTTCTCTCACCTTCCCTCCTGTCACCCCAGGGTGGAAGCGGTCGGTATCCACGCTACCATAGACCACCCTCATCTTTTCCTCGGGTATCCCTTCCCTCACCAATGAGGCCCTGACAGCGTGGGCTACGGCCACGATTCTGGAGACCCCTCTGCCTCTGAGGATGAAGGGCACCACCCCTTTGGGCCTGTAGGTAGTTCCCCTTTGGGCTACAAGGGGCACCTCCGTCCCCAAGAGTGATAGAAAAGCGAATTTAAGGGCAGGGTCCCTATGGGCGTGGACCACTTGAAAACCTTCCTCCAAGACCATGTGGCGGAAGGTGATTATGGGACCAGGCTTTAGGAGTTCTAAGGGCAGGGATGCTACCTCAACCCCCCCCTTCTTCAGGACCGAAAACCTTTCCACGTCCTTGGTACGCTTCCTGTTGAAGACAGCCTTTACCTTATGCCCCCGAGCAGCCAATGCCATAGCCAGCCTGACCACCTGGACGGCTCCACCCCGGGTTATGGAGCCATGAGTAGCCAGGTGGAGAATCTTCATCTTCCTCACCTTCCGAGCACCTCCATATAGAGGTTCTCGATACCTTCCACCAACCTCTCCTTAGTAAAGGCTTTTGTTACCCTTTTCAGGGCGTTGAGTCCCATCCACCTCCTCACCAAGGGAGATAGCGCCCTCTCTAATGCTCGGGCCAGTGCCTCTTTGTCACCAGGAGGCACCAGGATCCCTGTCTTGCCTGTCAGCACCATTTCAGGGAGGCCACCTACAGCGGTGGCCACCAGAGGTTTTCCACATGCACCCGCTTCCAGGGCCACCCGGCTGGAGCCCTCGGATCCCAAGGATGCCAGGACAGCTAAATCCAGGGCCGCCAGAACCTCTTCTATTCGATCTTGATGCCCCCAGAGAACCGCCCTCTCCTCCAGCTCCCTCTCCACCAGCCATTCCTTCAAGCTCCTGTAGAGGGACTTGCTCTTCATCCGTCCCACCACGAGCCCACGCATCCTGGAGTCCTTCTCCATCAACTGCTCCAAGGCCTTTAAGAAATGGGGGAGACCCTTTACATGAGAATAACGGGCTACACTGCCCACCAGGATGTGCCCCTTGTCAAGGTCCAGCTTTCCACGTACTGCCCCACCGTTAACTTTGGGATGAAAACGTTTCACATCTACACCATCGTAGATCACCTTCACCCTTTCGGGTTTCCAGTTCACCCCTGAAAAGTAGCTATCCCCGACAGCATGGGAGACGGCTACCACCGTTGTAGTCTTACGGTAAAGTAAGAGATTAAAGGGATGAGGCTTTAGGGGGACTGGCACATGCCGTGTTCTAACCAAGGGGACTCCCGTCATAAGTGCCAGGAGAAATCCCAACCAGTAGTCGGGAGAGGAATGGGCGTGAATGATCTGAGGCTTGAACTCTCTCACGAAGGGATAGAGCTTCCGCAAGTCTTTGAACCACTGATACGGGCGGAAGCCCGGGGCCATCTTGATGCCCGTAATGAGTCTAACTTTATTCTTGCCTACCAGGGTATTGTATAAAAGGCCCCGCTTGAAACAGACCACAGCCACATTATGGCCCTTGTCTGCCAAGCCCTCCACCAAGGACAAAGTGCTGGCGCCCGTGCCCCCCCTCCCCCTGATAGCCCC
>WFSL01000007.1 GCA_015486015.1 Aquificota bacterium
AGTAGATGCCGATTATTGCAAAGGGCCTTGTTTCTGCAGCCATCATTGTGGCCCTCAGTGAGCTGGCCAAAAGACATGCCGTATTGTCTGGGCTCCTTGCAGCCATGCCCCTCACCACCCTCCTGGTGATACTCTGGGTCTATGTAGATACTCAGGAAGTAACCACCATTTACCAGTTCTCCCGGGCGGTTCTGTGGGCCCTCATCCCCACGGCCCTCTTCTTCTTGGCCATGGTTTTGAGCCTGAAGAGGGGCTTATCCTTCTGGCCTGCCCTGGGGGTCTCCATGGGGGTTTGGATGGTGGGGGCTGCTCTCCATCTCTGGCTTTTGGGGGGATGGTAGTTAATGAAAAGGGGGATGACCCCTCAGGGGGTCATCCCTGAAAGCAAAACAAGCAAAGGGACGATGCTTACCTGTTGGCTAATCAGCCCAAACCTTTTCCCTCTTGTCCACAACTCTCTTGGCTTTGTGGGTAGCCCTAGGAATCTCCCCCTCCCTCAAAATGATAACCCTTCTGGGGGCTACGCCTACTCGGACCTTAATGGCTTCCCGCACCTCTTTGGCAAGCAACTCCGTGTCCATATCCACGCTTTCTAACTTTTCCACTTCTACATCGAAGCGGTCCAGATGCTCTTCCCTATATACCACCATCCGGTACTCACCGGTGAGTCTCTTGTCCTGACGCACTACATACTCTATGTCGCTGGGGAAGACATTGACACCGGTGATGATGAGCATGTCATCCAACCTGCCATGGACCCCCATGATCCTGGGATGGGTTCTGCCGCATTCACACTTTTCCCAGGTAACAGTGACAATGTCACCCGTGCGGAATCGGATCATGGGCCTTGCCATCTTTCTCAGAGTGGTGAGTACCAACTCACCCCTCTCCATATCTCCAACAGGCTCGAGGGTCTCAGGATCCAGGACCTCCACGATATGGTGGTCTTCATATATATGGAGCCCATTTTGGACCTCACACATCCCAGCATTGGCACCGAAGAGATCCGAAAGGCCATAGAAGTCGAACAGATCTACGCCCCACAGGTCTTGGATAGCCTTGCGTGTCGCGGGGATAGAACCTCCGGGCTCTCCAGCCACTATGAGCTTGTTGAGGTAGAAATCCTTCTTGGGGTCCAGCCCTTCCTTCTTAGCGGTCTCTCCCAAATACCAGGCGTAAGAAGGAGTGGTCCATGTAATGGTAGCCTTGAAGTTTCGTAGAATGAACAGGAGCCTTTCAGAGGGTATTGTCCCCGCCCAAATCCCAAGCGCACCTGTCCTCATGGCTCCAATGACGTCGGGTCCACCCACAAAGAGGGTGAAGTTTAGGGCGTGGACGTAGCGGTCATTAGGCCTCATTCCAATGCTCCAGAAGAGGCGGGCTTCATAATCCTGGAACTCATCAAGATCCCTGGCAGTGAACGGAGAGGCAGTAGGAACACCCGTAGATCCTGAAGATGCAGAAATATACACTATATCTTCTTCAGGTACACAGACCATATCCCCTAAATCAGGCACCGCTTCCTGACGCTCTCGTTCTATCTGTTTGTTGGTAAAGGGAAGGTGCCTTATATCCTCTACAGTCTTGATCTTGTCAGGAGAAACCCCTGCCTCGTCAAAGGCCTTCTTGTAGTAAGGGGAATTTTCATAGCAAAACTTCACAATATACCTCAACTCTTCAAGCTGGAGTTCTCTAATCTTCTCAGGGGGCATGGTTTCGATTTCCGGATCCCAATACTTTTCCTTAGGATCAGGCCTGACGTACACCTCCACGCCGATCCCTCCCTGCATTTTGCTCAGCTCCCTCATGCAGATACCTCCTCTATGCACTATTTTTTAGGCCTGGGTGGTTCTGGTACGTCTGCCTTTATGCCGCCAATCCTCTTGGCCAGCTCCACCCATTTCTCCCACGGGGTATTCACCCTTACCATAAGCCTGGCTGCATCGGGGGAACCTCCTCCGTGCATGCAGCCTGGTACCCCTGGGCCTAAGGTAAGCCACTCCACTAACCTGGCACCCCGGGCCCTCGTTTCCCAATCCAGCCCTGCTTCTATGTACTTCTTAATTAGATCTCCGTACTTGGGGTCCATAATGTCTTTATAGGATGGTAGGCATCCCGTCTCGCCTATGCCACCTGCAATCTCCTGGGCCAAACGGTTTGTCTCATAAGGCAAGGTGGCCACATGCACCTTGTTAGAATTGGCCAATAGTGAATCGCATATCCAGCAACCCGAAGGGTGCTCTTTCCCCAAGGCAGAAGCGGCCACACCCATTCCGAAGGTGGTCTCGTTGTTGATCTGCATCCTGATGAGCTTGTCATAGAAAGTGCGCATAGAGAGCCCATTTGCCCTCGCCATAATGATGGCTGCCCCTACCTTCAGGTCTCCTTGCCCTGCCACGCACCCTCCTATGGCCGCTCTATAGGTGGAGGTAAAGTACTGGATCACATTCAGGCAGTACTTGTACTCTCCGCACATGAAGACTCTCTCTTTTGGAACAAACACGTCATTGAAAAGAAGGTAAGCTTGGGTGATGCCCCCTATCTCATCGGGGATGTCGAACCCCTCTTCATACTCCCGCATATCACTTGGACGCCTGGTCTCCACAATAGTAAGCCCTTCTATGTCCTTGGGTACCACAAAGGCTACGGCATAGTCCTTATCGGCTTCTTTATAAGCCCCCCCTGGGAGGCAGAATATCTCGTTGGCAGCAGCGATGCCGCATATCATGCACTTGGCCCCCCTTACCACAATTCCGTTTTCTCGTTTCTCCACTATGTGCAAGTTGAGATCCGGATCCTTTTGCATGCTGGGAGGTAGAGCCCTGCTCCCCTTTGCATCGGTGAGGGCGCCTGCACACGTGACGTCGTTGGCCTGGGCATACAAAAGCCAGTTCTTCAGGCGCTCGTGGTAGTCCGTTCCATACTCCTGATCCATTTCCCAGGTAGTGGCCCATAGAGAGTTTATAGATGTCCAGCCTACGCATCTACCCCCTGTGCATGTACCTGTGAGGTGATATGCAGCCCTTTTCATCCTTACGTTGTTGATGGCGTCCTCAGCGGATTTAACAATGGAGAGGTAACGAGAGATCTTTTCCCCTGTGAGGTGTGAGGTGGTGGTGAAGAGGTCGGCATACTCAGGATTGTTGTAGGCCTCGAAGAGCTGAGCGTGGCCGTTTATAGTTCTCCTGGTAGCAGGATGGGTAGTGACATCCTCAATGAGCTCCCCAAATTTGTAAATGTTGGGGCGCATTTTCCTGAGGCTCTCCCTGTACTCCTCCGCCGTTTTCAGTGCCATGGCACACCTCCTTCTGGTTTATTTAAGCTAATGATCCCCATCTTCCCCCTTTGAAGATTCCTCCTTGGGGGATCCTTTTGCATTATTGGTGAGCTTCTCCTTAATGGGGCTCACTCCGTTTTTCATGAACTCAATGGCCAGGAACATGACAATACCTGCTGCCAGCCCCAGGGCCGAACCAGGCTTAGCGGCTATAATAGAACCCATAACACCAGAGATACCCCTTTGGATGTTGTTCTCCAGCATTTCCATAGCCAAATAACAGCAGAGCCAGCCCTGAATAGCAAGGGTGAGTGCGAATCCCACTTTGAGAGCGGGTTTACATACAGTAACGATAATGGCCAAGCAGAGCGCAATGCTCATACCCCAGAAGAGAGCCGTAGCACCACCCCAATATGTGGGCTCTTCTTCAGGGCTGCTGTTGATGAACCTGTTTACTACCAAGGCCTCTCCCCCTGTCCACTGAGGTCCTGCCAGGGAAAGGAAAGGAAGGAAAATGGCCTCTACGATGTTCCTGATGGCAGTAATGATGTGGGTTCTGTTAGCGGAAAAGACCACGTTTTCATCAGGCCTTTCCCTATTGCACGCATCCACGAGGGACTCTAAGATGAGGATATCGCCAAACGCCAGGATGTAAGCCATAATTGCTAAGGGAATACCTTTGATCATGAGATCAATGCTGGGAAAACCTACACCTAAGGCGGAGACCTTGGTTATCATCCCTGAGATGTCCCAGTGGACCAATCCCCAATGGACGACAGGTGGTTTCACTTCTTTAGTGATGAGACCCACAATGTAGCCTACTACAAAGGCGGGAGCAATGCCGTACTGGGCGATCCATCTGAAGATCCCATACTGTTCTCTTAGTCTCAGAGCCCTTCTGGAGAAGAGCATAAAGAAGGAAAAGAGAATGGATACCGAAAGTGTGATAGGCATCTCCGTGAAGAAGGATCCAGGCTTGAAAATCCTGATAATGGATGCCAAACCTGCCCCCAGGAGAATCCCTGACTTGATAGAGGCAGGAACTATAGCCACCACCTTTTTAGCGATGCCAAAAGCTCCCAAAACCAAGAAGATTAGCCCAACCACTAACTGAAAAGCAATGAGGGCTTTTAACCTTACAGGGCCAAAAGGGAATTGTAATAGATAACCGATATAAAGAGGAATACCCGCTGTAATCCAGCCCGCTACTGCTGGGTCTCCGAAAGTGGTGTGAAGCAAGTATAAAAAGTTGTTGATGATTACCATAGTGATAGCGATTCCAAAGGGAATGCCCAGATATTTGGTCATAGCGGCAATTATGCCCATAGGCACCACAGAGAGAATGGCACCTTGAATAAAGTCAGCCCACTCCATGGGATAATGGACGAAAGGGAGCCTCAGTTTTAGAGGCCCTCCCCAATAGGGCTGCTCCATACCGTACTCTCTTTTGTACATATAAAACTTCATATAACCACCTCCTCTAAAAAGTTGGGCAACACAGCTATCTCCTTCTGGCTTGGCCCATTATTTGACTACCAAGACTGGACAGGGAACCTTTTCCACAATTCTGTCCACCAATCCGGCTCCAGTTCTTCTGTGGCACCCTACGATTACTAGGTCTGCACTAGTTTCTTTCACTGTCTCTGCTACTTCCTTGGGAGGGGCTCCTGCCTTTGCGATGGTTTCGTAAGAATCTCCGGGCTCCATCACTCTGGCAGCAAATTCTTTCAGGTTCTCTTCCGCTTTGGACTTTAGGATCAGTTCCAGTTCTTCGGGTTTCTTTCCTAATTGGAGCTCCATAACGTCTGCCTCTGTGAAGAAGAGGGGTGCAATATAGACTAATGTGATTTGGCAACCAAGTTTCTTTGCCAGGGCTGTGCCATACGCTACGGTTTCAAAAGAGTGTTCTGTGAGATCCACAGAAATCAAAAGCCTTTTTGGCAATTCTCTGAAAGACTTCATCCCACTCACCTCCTGTGTATTAGATTTAATCTTAATTTCTAAATAATCCTAATTTTAAATCCATAATTTCCCCTGGGGTCCTTAGTAGGGTTTTGGGGAGAAGGAGCAGAGAGGCTCCCTCTCCCTATCAGATGTTAATCTACTTGGAGCTTCTCCTTTAGCTTTCCTATGAGAGCGGGTAGCACTTGGGTTGCGTCTCCTACCACCCCAAAGTCGCAGACCTGGAAAAATGGAGCATTGGGG
>WFSL01000008.1 GCA_015486015.1 Aquificota bacterium
AGTAGATGCCGATTATTGCAAAGGGCCTTGTTTCTGCAGCCATCATTGTGGCCCTCAGTGAGCTGGCCAAAAGACATGCCGTATTGTCTGGGCTCCTTGCAGCCATGCCCCTCACCACCCTCCTGGTGATACTCTGGGTCTATGTAGATACAAGGGATGTGGAGCGGATAAGCATATTCTCGCATTCCGTACTGATTGCTCTTCTACCAACTGCCCTCTTCTTTGTAGTCTTCATCATCGCTTTAAGGAGGGGACTTCCTTTTTGGACATCACTGGCTATCTCCCTTGGAATCTGGGGAATAGGGGCCTTCATTCATCTGTGGTGTCTCAATAGATAGGAAATCACACGCCCGCTTTTGCCTCTCCTTTAGCTTTCCTATGAAAGCGGGTAGCACTTGGGTTGCGTCTCCTACCACCCCAAAGTCGCAGACCTGGAAAAATGGAGCATTGGGGTCCTTGTTGATAACAACTATGATCTCAGAATCCTGAACACCCACCACATGGTGCATAATCCCTGACACCCCTGCCCCAATGTAGAGTTTGGGATGTACAATCTTGCCACTCTGCCCGATCATTACCTCCTCTGGGGCCCAGCCTTCATCCACGGCAGGCCTCGTGGCCCCTACAGCCCCTCCCAGGAGCCTGGCCAGCTCTTCCAGGAGTTGCCAGTTTTCCTTGCTACCCATGCCGTAGCCGCCGCACACCACTACGCTGGCCCCATCTAAGGCTACTGTCTTTTGCTCTTTGGCCTTGAACTCTACCACCCTGGGCACCAAGTCCTTCTCGGTGATCTCCACCGCCATTGAGATCACCTCTCCCTGACGGTCCTGGGGTTCGGGTTTGGGGAAAACTCCGGGCATAACCGTTGCCATCTGAGGTCTCTTTTCAGGGCATATAATCACAGCCATCATGGTGCCCCCGAATCCCGGTACGATCTGCTCCAGAATGCCGTCTTCCCCCAGCCTGAGGTCCACACAGTGGGCCGACAAACCCGTCTCCAACTGGGCTGCCACTCGGGGGGCCAGGTTGGCTCCTAAGGGGGTGGCTCCTATGAAGAGGGCCTCGGGTTTTTCCTGGGTTACTGCCTGACAGACGAGTTTGGTGTAGGCCAGGCTGTGATAGGTGGCCAGCTTTTCGTGGGAGAAGAGGTACACCTTGTCTGCTCCATAGCTGATGAGTTCCTTGGCCTTGGCTTTTGAGAAGTCTCCCAGAAGCAAGGCCCCCACATAGGTGTTGGTAGCATCGGCCAACTCTCTGGCCTTACCCAACAACTCCAGACCTACATCGGAGACACGCCCCTGAAGCTGCTCTATAAATACCCAGAATCCCCTATAGTCTCCCATGACAACCTCCTTCACAGCATACCCACTTGGTGGAGGCGGTTGATGAGCTCTTCGGCCACCTCATCTGGCTCACCTTTGATGATCTCCCTTCTGCGCTTGATCTCGGGCATGAAGAGGTTACGAACCCGGGTGGGAGAACCGTTTTGTCCAATCTTGGATAGATCCAGGTCCAAATCGGCGGCAGACAATACCTCCAAGGGCTTTTTCTCAGCGGCAAGGATGCCCATGATGTTCACCAAACGGGGCAGATTCACCTCCTTAGTTACAGCCAAGACCACAGGACCCTGGTGCTCTAAGATCAATTGAGCCAGCTTCAGGTCCATGGTCACTTTGAATGTGATACCGTCTTTTGCTTCTATCTTGCTCACATGGGTAATGTGGGGCACCCCCAAGAAGTGCGCTATCTGGGGAGCCACCTGGGAAGTGGAACCGTCTAAGCTCATATTGCCACAGAGGATCATCTGGAAGTTAGGAGCCTTTTTCTTTATGAGACCTGCCAAAGTGTAAGCCGTAGCCAGGGTATCTGCCCCTCCTAAGAGACGATCGCTTGCCAAGAAAGCCCGATCAGCTCCCATGGCCAGGGCCTCTCTCAAGGTTTGGGTTGTCTCAGGAGGGGCCATGCTCACCACTGTGACTTCCCAGCCGAAGTTGTCCTTGAGCTGGAGAGCTATCTCTAAGGCGTGCTTGTCCAGAGGATTGATAACAGTAGGAATGCCTCCTCTCCTGAGCACCCCTGTTTTGGGATCCAAAGAGAGGCGATCCCAGTGTTTGGGATCGGGGATGGGTTTAACGCAGACCACCGCTTCGGGCATGACCTAAACCCTTCAGAAGTTTTTGATCACGTGACGCCCCAACACAACCTTGGCCACTTGAGAGGTCCCGCCTGAGGGGATGGAGACCCAGGCATCCCTCAGGTATCTCTGCACAGGATACTCCTGTATGGCAGAGTATCCACCATGGATATCACATGCCAATCTGGCGCACTGAAACGCGTTCTCAGTAGCCACCAGCTTGGCTAATGTCATCTCCGTATCACATGGCATCTCTTGGTCCATCATCCAAGCTGCCCGGTAGGTGAGCCAGCGTGCAGTCTCAGCCAGTGCGAATATGTCAGCCAACATAAACTGAATAGCCTGGAGGTTGGATATGGGTTTTCCATAAAGAACCCTCTCTTTTGCAAACTTGGATGCTTCCTCTAAGGAAGCATAGCATAGCCCTACACCAACAGAGGCCATTCCCGATCTTCCCACCCTATTTACCGTAGCCAATCCTATTCTAAGGCCTTCTCCTATCTTGCCCAGCAGATTCTCCTTTGGGACCTTGCAATCGTTGTAGATGAGCTCCCCTGTAAAGGCGCCTCTAAAGCCCATCTTATGTTCTTCCCTGCCCAATGAAAACCCTGGGAACGAAGGCTCTACGATGAAGGCACTGAAGGCTGGTCTGCCCTTTTCGTCCTCTCCTGTCCTGGCTACAGTTACTATCACATCGGCCACATGGGAGTTGGTGGCAAAGCACTTTCTACCATTAATGATCCAGTAGTTGCCTTCTTCCCTGGCGGTTGTTTGCAAACCGAAGACGTCGGAGCCGCCACTGGGTTCGGTGATAGAACAAGCGCCCAAGGTTTCGCCATTGGTGAGGCGAGGAAGATACTTCTTTTTTTGTTCCTCAGTGCCCCAAGTTTCAATGGGCCAGCAGGCCATGTGATGAACCTGGAGAGCAAGACCCACTGCTCCAGAAACCTTAGAGACTTCTTCTATGGCAATAGCTCTTGCTAGAAAACCCATGCCGTTACCCCCGTACTCAGGGGAAGTGACCAAACCCAGAAGCCCGATATCACCCATTTTCTTGATGAGTGACCGGGGAAACTCACCCGTTTTCTCCATCTCCTCTACCAGGGGAACAATTTCCCTTTGAGCAAACTCTGCAATAGACTTTCTTAAGAGTTCTTCTCTTTCACTGAGCTTGAAATCCATTCTTCACCTCCACGGTGGTTTTTAATTTGAAGCCCTAAAACTTTTACTTTCTCAAAGGGACAATGTCAATAGGGTAATGTCAATATTTAAAATTTTAAATAATTAAATATAATGGTTATAGTCTAAAAATGGTTTTGGATTAATATAAGAAATCCTGGGAAGATAGCAGATGATTAGTATAAACTACTCCCCTTCAATTTTTGGACCCTTGGCAAGTGTAGTTCCATATGGGATCTTTAAGCCATGCTCAGCATTTCCATGAAACGGTTCAGGATAGAGCGCAGGTATTCTTTATTCACCTCGTAAAAGACCAAAGACCCCTCTTTTCTATAAGTAACGACTTTGGATCTTCTCAGTTCTTTAAGATGATGAGAAATGGCAGGTTGGCTCAGGTGGAGTTCGTTCACTATATCTGAACAGAAGAGTCCTTCGTTCTTGACGAGCATCTTTACGATTTCCAGACGGATTTCGTTTCCCAGGGCATTGAAGACCTCTACCAAGGCCAGATCTTCCTCTTTTATCCTCACAAATACATCTGTTGTCTTGCACTGCTCGGTCATCGATTATCACTCCATTGCTTTTGTTTAATATTATATATCACAGCTGTCTTCTAAAAATCAACGGTAAAGCGCCCTCGGTCAAGTCCCTATCCTTGTGCAGAAATGGATTGTCCTAACCGGGCAAGGGCACATTCCCTCTTAATGGCCCAGGCTCTCCATCCTTATGGAAATCTCATAGATACGCCCGGTTGGGCATGTGGCGGAAGATTACCAAATTCAAGATCTGACCCCCTTATGCATAAAAGGCTAAGATTTTCTTATATAAGTATTGACAAATCAGGGGCTGCGTCCCAAATTTTCTAATGGAGGCAGGGCTAAAAAAAGAGAAGGAGGTGTGAGATATGGCGCTGGTAAGATGGGCACCTGAAAGGGAGATTGACAGGCTTAGGAGGGAGATTGGCAGGATGTTTGAGGACTTCTTCAGCCCCGGAAGGTTCCCTACCCTCTTTGGTAGGCTTAGGGAGGAAGAGTTTCCCGCCTATCCCGCTATAGATGTCTATGATGACAAGGACAACATCGTGGTGAAAGCTGAGGTCCCTGGCCTCAAGAGAGAGGATATTGAAATCCAAATCAAGGGTAGGGACCTGCTGATCAAAGGGGAGAAGAAGAAGGAGGAAGAGGTCAAGGATGAAAATTACTACTATGCCGAGAGGGTATATGGGGCCTTCTCCAGAACCGTGAGGCTGCCCGTGGACGTGAAGTCCGACGAAGTAAAGGCCAAGTTCAGGAACGGGATCCTGGAAATTGTGCTTCCCAAAGTGGAGGAGGCTAAGCCTAAGGAGATTAAGGTAGAGGTTGAATAACCACCCTCTTCAATCCCTGCCTCCAAAGATGATGCCGCTACCGCCCCTTCAGCGGGGGCGGTTTCCACTTCGATGAGGCAACTTTTGAGCAATGGCCCTGGCTGCTAAGATGCCTGAAGCAGCGGCTTGAACCAGCCCTCTGCTCACTCCTACCCCGTCCCCTGCCACGAAGATGCCTGGAACGGGCGTTTGCATTTCACAGTCTATCATGGGCCTCAGGGAGTAGAACTTCACCTCTACGCCATATAAGAGGGTATGGCGGGAATTTATCCCCGGGATCACCTTGTCCATGGCCTCCAGCATCTCTGTGATGTCCACCAGGTACCTATAGGGCAAGGCATAGCTGAGGTCCCCTGGCACTGCCTGCTGGAGTGTAGGCTTGATAAGGCCCCTCTCGATGCGTGCCCTGGTAGAACGTCTCCCCCCCCTCAGGTCCCCTAATCTCTGGATGATCACGGTGCCTGACAAGAGATTAGCCAGGCGGGCCAAATACTCTCCATAGGCGATGGGTGAGTGGAAGGGTTGAGTGAAGGTGGTCCTTACCAGTAAGGCAAAGTTGGTGCTGGAGGAATGGGAATCTCTGTAGCTGTGACCATTGACGGTGAAGATGCCCCCCCAGTTCTCCATCACTACTTCCCCGTAAGGGCACATGCAGAAGGTGCGCACCTCATCATCAAAGGTAGGGGTATTGTAGATCACCTTCATTTCATACATTAGGGAGGTGATTTCTTCCATGATCTGGGCGGGTACCTCCACACGCACCCCTACATCCACTGGATTGGTGTAGAACTTTACCCCAAAGGGTGAGAGTTGCTCCTTTAACCACTGGCTCCCCTCTCTACCAGGTGCCAGCAGGATGAAACGGGCCCTGTAAGTGGTACCGTCCTTTGTAACAAGCTCCTTTGTCTCCCCATGGGGACGTATGAGATCCACCTCCTGGTGAAATGCCACCTCTATCTGAGGGTGGAGATGCCTATAAAGATGTCCCAACACCTCTCTGCACCTATCTGTCCCCATGGGCCTTATGGGAATGGGAACGAGGCGCAGCCACACTCGGGCACATCGGTCCTTCAGCCTCTCAATGGCATCGAAATCCGTGCCATAAACCGATTCGGGGGCACCGAATTCCACGAATCGCCTGTCCACTTCCTGAATGAGCCTCTGGAGCTTTTCCTCTGGGATAAGCTCATCCAAGAATCCCCCCACCTTAGGAGAAAGGGCAAGCTTCCCGTCTGAGAATGCGCCAGCACCTCCCCACCCCGAGAGGAGACGGCATGGATTGCAATTTTGACAGCTACCCCGCTCCTTCAAGGGACAGTGCCTCTCTTCAAGGGGTGGTCCCTTCTCTATGATGAGAATATCCCTTACGCCCATTTTTAGGAGCTCCAGTGCTGCAAAGGTACCTGCCGGGCCCGCCCCCACAATGACCACCTGATACTCTGAATAGGGATCCCCCATTCTTCTTTCCCCCTATCAAGCCATTCCACTTTTTACAGGGTTTTATGCCTGCTTTTCAATCAATTCCCCATCCTTCCCCTTTGTATCATCCACGTGGTAATAGGATAAAGGAATCGGATTTTTTAAAAGGGAGGTGCACCATGGATTGGACGGAGACCCAAAGGGTAAGGATACGGATACTGGTAGATAACTATATTGATGTATTTGAGCCTTCTACAGAGCTGGTGAAGCGAATAACCCCAGGGCAGGCGAAGAAGCCTCTGATGGCAGGGCACGGATATGCCCTCTACATAGAAGCCGATGGAGAAAAGGGGAGGCACAATCTCCTGGTGGACTCTTCCCATTCTGATGTAATGCTCCTTCATAACATGGAGGCATTGGGGATAAACCCAGGGTCGGTGGAAGTGTTCTTCCTTACCCATGGCCACGTGGACCACTTTGGCGGCATGGTGGGTTTTCTACAGGCAAGGGGAAAAGGGATAGAGGTATACACCCATCCAGACTCCTTCCTCCCGAAGCTGGTAGTGACCCCCAGGGGGAAAGTAGGTCCATGGCAGCTCCCAAGAGAGGAGTTGGAGTCCTTAGGTGCAAGGTTTGTAACAAACAAGGGGCCCACAGTTGTAGGTGATTACTTTATGTTGACGGGGGAGGTGCCAAGGGAGATGCCCTTTGAAAAGCCTTGGCCTGCAGCAAAGGTGATAAGGGATGGAAAGGAAGAGTTGGACGTTTTCGCAGATGAGCAGGCCCTGGTGATGAAGGTAAGGAACAGGGGACTGGTAGTGATCGCTGGGTGTTCCCACCCCGGCATCATTAATATGGTAAAGCAAGCCCAGAGGATGGGTAATGAAAAGGTATTTGCAGTGATTGGGGGTTTCCATCTGGGTGTGGTGGACCAGGACGTCATCGAGGAGACGGTCATGCACTTGAAGGAGACAGGGGCTGCCTTGGTGGTGCCATGCCATTGTACAGGTTTCAGGGCCACACTCAGGTTGGCAGAGGTACTGGGGGACAGCTTTGCCGTGAACTGCGTTGGGAGCTTGATAGAGATAGAATCCTGAGGAGATAGGATGGATAAGCCCCTGATAGGTGTCATAGGTGGTAGCGGCCTCTATGAGATGGAAGGCTTAAAGGTATTGGATGAGCTGGTCTTAGAGACACCATTTGGTGCCCCGTCGGACAGGTTCATAGTGGGGAAGATAGGAGATAAGACGGTGGCCTTTCTGGCGCGCCATGGGCGTGGCCACAGGCTCTTGCCTTCGGAGGTGAACTACCGGGCCAACATTTATGGTATGAAGCTCTTGGGGGTACAGTGGATAGTCTCCATCAGCGCTGTGGGCTCCATGAAGGAGGAGATCAGGCCTGGACATATGGTGGTGCCCCATCAGTTTATCGATAGGACCCGGGGGAGGGCCTCCACCTTCTTTGGAGAGGGGATAGTAGCCCATGTCTCCATGGCCGATCCTGTGTGTCCTATCCTAAGTGAAATGCTGGCCCACGAGGCAAGAGAGGCAGGGGTTACTGTTCACGAGGGTGGTACCTACCTCTGTATGGAAGGGCCTCAGTTCTCTACCAGGGCCGAGTCCCGGTTATATAGGGATTGGGGGGTAGCGGTGATTGGCATGACCAACATGCCCGAGGCCAAGTTAGCCAGGGAAGCAGAGATCTGCTACGCTACACTGGCTATGTCTACAGATTACGATTGCTGGCACAGTTCTCAGGCAGCCGTGAATGTAGAGATGGTGGTTGAGACCCTCTTGAGGAATGTGGAGAAGGCCAAGGAAATCGTAAAGAGAGTGGTGAAGCGCTTACCCGTCGAGAGGAATTGTCCCTGTGCCCAGGCCTTAAAAGATGCTATCATTACACAACCCCACGCTATCCCTGAAGAGGCGTATCACCGCCTCAAACCCCTGATAGGTAGGTACATACCTTGATGGAAAGGTACACAGGGGGTGATTACTACATAGAGGCTATCTGGGATACCGGGTTTTGCATCTCCTCTCTGGAGGAGCCTAAGAGGAATGTAGTGGTATTGGTCTTTGGTAACCACTGGTTTGCCTTGGCATGTGACGGGAAAAGGGGGGAAATGTGGACAACAGGGATGGCTAATGATTCCTACCTAAGCGAACTGGTAGGATACTTCCTTGAGGGAAGCCTGACAGAGAGGGAAGATGTGTCCCCCTTACTCCAATTCATCTGGGAAAACGAGTTTATGCCAATCTTATTTGCGGAGGGCCCATGACCTGTAAAGGGTGTGGGAGGAACTTACCCTTCATCTCTAAGAGGATTGGATACTGTGTGGACTGCCTCAGAAGGGATATAGGTGGTGCCTTGGAAGTTGCCAGGCAGATTCACATAGAAGCAAGGGGACGCTTTAACCTCCCAGGCGAGGTGCCCAAGGACCCTCAGGGAGTCCAGTGTCGTTACTGCGGCAATGCCTGCAAAATTCCCCTCGGTGGCCTGGGATTTTGTGGGGCCAAGGCAAACAAGAATGGGAAACTTACCCATTTGTTTGGAGAAAAGAGAAATGGGAAGCTCCAGTGGTACTACGATCCACTTCCCACTAACTGTGTGGCCCATTGGGTATGCCCAGGCTGCTCTGGGGCAGGGTATCCAGACTACAGCTATGCCCCACAGGCAGAGTATGGCTACAAGAACCTCGCTATCTTTTACTGCTCTTGCACCTTCCACTGCCTCTTTTGTCAGAATTGGCACTACCTTGAGACCCTGAGGTTAGGAGAAGGGGCAGTGAGCGCCGATGAGCTTGCTGCTCAGGTGGGCGAGGATACGGCTTGTATCTGCTTCTTTGGGGGTGATCCTTCTTCCCAGATCCTCCACGCATTGGCCGTGAGCTATGAGGCATTGAGGATGTCAGAGGGGAAGATACTCCGCATCTGCTGGGAGACCAATGGGAGCCTGAGCCGATCCCTATTGGAGCAGGTGATCCACCTTTCTATGATTAGTGGGGGCATTGTAAAATTTGACCTGAAGGCATGGAATAGAAATCTTCATCGTGCCCTCTGCGGCGTAGATAATCGAATCACCCTCTCCAACTTCCACTATGCAGCGCACTTCATATCGGAGCGCACTCAGATCCCCCTGCTTGTGGCCAGTACCCTCCTCATCCCAGGCTACGTGGATGCCCAGGAAGTGCGTGAGCTTGCAGGTTTTATTGCCTCTTGTGATCCCCGGATCCCTTACTCCCTTCTGGCCTTTTATCCCCAGTATCTCTTGGATGATCTACCGCCGACACCCCGAAGCTGGGCCATGGAGTGCCTGGAGGCGGCTAAGGATGCAGGCCTGAGGAATGTGCACCTGGGCAACGCCCATTTGCTCTGGTAATGGCAACTGAGGCGTAAGGTGTTACTTGCTGGTGGGAAATCCCTTTGGCTATAACCCCCCCATAGAAGGCCTGAGGGAGGCGAAAGGAGGCTCGGTCTATGAGGCGTGGTAGACGATTTTACTACGACCTCTTTTCGAGGGTGTATGACAAGGTGATAGCCCTCCATTCTGCCGATAAGGCTGGGAAGCTCAGATCTTGGCTCGTTGAGCAGGGGGGCTGCAAAGGGGGCATGAGGGTCTTGGATCTCTGCACCGGTACAGGATCAGTAGCCATAGAGGCAAGTAGGACAGGGAGCCTGGTAGTGGGACTCGACTTCTCATGGGGGATGCTCGAGAAGGCTCGGGACAAGGGAAAGGGTGCACGGCACCTCGTATGGGTCCAGGGGAGCGCCCCCTTCCTGCCCTTCAGGGACGAGAGCTTCCATGTGGTTTATTGCTCTCACGCCTTTTACGAGCTCAGGGATTGGGAGAAGCTCTGGACCTTGGGAGAGGTGAAGAGGGTTCTCCTCCCTGGGGGGTGTTTTTTGATGATGGAACATGAGGAGCCCTCCCATCCAGTGGTGAGGTTCCTCTATAAAGTGAGGCTGGCGTCCATGGGCTCCCTGGATTCTTCCCGTTTCATCTCTAAGGAGCTCAAGCTCTTCTCCCGTTTCTTCAAGGATGTGGTGAGGGAGAAGAGCCCCACGGGGAACTCGAAGCTGATCAAGGGGGTAAAGAGATGAAGGGGGGGAAAGGAGCAAATAGTGGAGCCATAGTAGTCTCTGTTTTGGGGCTGTTACTCACTGGGGCAGACCTATTCACTACTGTGAAGGGATGGGAGCTGTGTCCTTATCAAGGCTGTAGACTGGCTCAGGGTTCGCCTTACGCATCTCTATTTGGTATCCCTCTGCCGGCCTTGGGGCTGGCCTTCTTCATTGTGGCCTTGGGGTTGGGGATAGCTTGGCGTAGAGGCCTCCTCCTCTGGGCGTCCTTGGGAATAGGGGCGTCACTATACTACCTCTACCTTCAATGGGGGATCCTGGGCAGGTTCTGCTTGGTCTGTGTGGCCACAGAGCTATTGGTTCTGGTGCTATTTCTGCTCTCCGTCACCAAGGAGGTGCCATTCTCATCAGTTATTCTCCTGATACTCTTGGCCTTTCTGGCTCTTAATAGCGCCTATGCCTGGCAGATAGGTGGATCACACCCTTGCACTGGACCAATGGAAAAGAGGATCCTTCAAAAGTACTATACCATTGGTCATGGGAAGCGTATGGTGGCCTTCTTTTTCAGTGTGGGTTGTCCGGCTTGTGCAAGGATCTTTCCTGTTGTAAGGGAGTGGGCTATAAAAAATGGCTTTGCCCTCGTACTAAGGCAGGTGCAGGTGCACTCTAACAACCAGAAGAGGGCCCTGGCCATGTTCAGTTTGTTAAGAGAGGGGATAGAGCCAGAAGAGGCCCTGCAGAGAGTGGAGAAGGGAGAAACTGTAAATGTCTCATTGGATAATGGGGAAAGGGAGGCCTTGGAGAAGCTTATGAGCTTCAATAGGGCTGTGCTGGAGGCCATGGGAATAGAGGGTGTACCTACCTTGGTAGTCCCAAAGGAGGGGAAAGTGGAAGTGGTTCAAGGCCTCAGAGCCATACAACTCTCACTCAGGGAAGGGGCCAAACCCTCATGCGAAGAGGAAAACGCAAAGGGGGTCCTTGGCCCGGATATTGGTGCCTTATGTACCCCCTCTGGCTGTGAATGATCGAAGATTGAACCTTTCGAGGGGTGGTGTTACAAGAAGATGGGGGGAAGTGTGAAGGTATTGTGGGCACCATGGAGAATGGAATATATCCTATCTCCGAAGGGGAAGGGATGTTTTATTTGTGATGCGATTGAACATCCTGATGAGGAAGAGACTTTAGTACTACACATGGCCGTTGGAGAAGGGATCGTCCTGCTAAACCGTTACCCATACAATCCTGGACATATTCTCGTGGCCCCTATGAGGCACGTGGCGAACCTTGGAGACTTATCTCCATACGAGAGGGGCCACCTCATGGAACTCCTAAACCTATCCATAAGGGTGGTGTGGGAAGTGATGAACCCTGAAGGATTCAATGTGGGGATGAACCTGGGAAAGGTTGCTGGTGCCGGTTTGAAGGACCATCTCCATCTGCATCTGGTGCCCAGGTGGGGGGGAGATACCAACTTTATGCCCCTGCTGGCCGATGTGAAGGTGGTGCCTGAACACTTAAAGTCCACGTATGGGAAACTCAGGAGGGCCTTTCAGAAGGCCATAGGAGGGTAAACATGGTGATCTTTAAGCTACTGATCGGCATGATCTTGGTCTTTATACTGGTGGCCTTCGCCATCGCCAATATGCAGGGGGTAGCTGTGAGCTTCTATTTTTATCATACCCCCCAGATCCCCCTGTTTGTAGTCATCTTTCTCTCCCTGCTCTTGGGGGTGATAGTGGCTTGGGGATTGGCTGTGTCAGAGCAGTTGAGATTGAGAGGCCAGGTGAGGGCCAGGAACAAGGAGGTTAGAAGGCTTCAAGCTGAAATAGAGGCGTTGGAAGGAAGGCTCTCCCGCCTCTCGCCGCCCCATGTGGAAGAGGCCTCTCCCCCTGAGGAGGCAGCCCCGAAAGAGGTAGCAGAGATTCCCTTGGTGGAAGAGACCGAACAGCCTCAAGAGGAGAAAGGGCAGGGCGAGTAGGGGAAACCCCCTCATTCAGGCCTCCTGAGGAAAGAGGATGTGGTTCATATATGCCTTTCTGGCTGCCTTTTCTTGGGCCACTGCCGATCTTTTTTCTAAGAAGCTCATGGATGATGGGGGGATGGATGAATACATCACCCTTTGGGCCAGATTCGCCTTTTCGATTCCCCCACTTTGCGCGGTGCTATTACTTCGGGGCATGCCTACTGTGGCACCTGCATTTTGGTGGACCATTTTTTTCTGGCTACCTGGAGATCTGATAGCCTCAACCCTCTATATAAAGGCCGTAAAGGGTTATCCCCTATCCTTGGTGGTGCCCCTCTTGTCTACCGCCCCTGTCTTCATGATCCTCACCTCCGTTGTGATATTAGGGGAGTACCCCTCCCCTGAAGGGATGATGGGGGTATGCCTCGTCACCGCAGGGGCATATACCCTCAATCTCCATCTGAAGGAGAAGGGGGTATTTGCACCCTTTAAGGCCCTTTACCAGGTGAAGGGTGCCCGTTATGCCATCATAGCCGCTTTCATCTTTAGTATAGATACAGCCATAGGCAAGGTGGCCTTGAGAGCCTCCAGTCCAGAGTTTTTCAGCCTTTTCTACTCTGTGGCTATGGCCTTGGGTTTTCTCCCTGTACTCCTCCTCACCAGCGGCAGGCCTCTCAGAATATGGAAAGACTGGAGGTTTGGGGCAGTGGGCCTCCTCTTTGCTGGCGGTGTATACGCCTTCTTAGAGGCCATAGGGATGGCCAATATAGCCTACGTTTCTGGGGTGGGAAGGCTCAGTATGGTGATTGCCGTCCTTTATGGTCGCTACTTTTTTGGAGAGGCACACCTCAGACAGAGATTGATGGGAAGCCTTGTGATCTTAGTAGGGGTGTTCCTCATCCTCTGGAAAGGTTGAGTATGTGGCTCCTACTCACATGGCTCCCCTGGCCATGGCTTCAAGGCGCTCAATCCTTTTCTCGGTAGGTGGATGGGTGGAGAAGAGAGAGACTACACCGCCTCCCCTTAAGGGATTTACGATGAACATATGGGCCGTGGCGGGGTTAGCATCCTTCATGGGCTGGTGTTGGACCCCCCTCTCCAGCTTTCTCAAGGCATTGGCCAAGTAAAGGGGCTGGCCACAGAACCTTGCTCCGCCCTCATCTGCATAATACTCCCGTGCCCGAGAGATGGCCATCTGAATCAGAAGGGCGGCTATAGGCGCTATGATAAGTATGAGAATGGCCCCGATAGCACCTAAGGGGTTATCGCTGTCGTCTCCGCCTATTCCGCCGAATATGAGGGCCCATTGGCCTATCCGAGAGAGCATCACAATGGCACCGGCCACCGTGGCGGTCACCGTCTGGACCAGAATGTCTCTGTGCTTCACATGGGCCAACTCATGGCCTAACACACCCTTCAACTCATCGTAGGAAAGCAGCTGGAGGATGCCTTCAGTGACTGCTACAGCAGCATGGCGAGGGTTCCTACCTGTGGCAAAGGCATTTGGTGTTTGGGTGGGGATGATGTAAAGCCTGGGCATGGGTAGACCTGCCCTCTGACACAGCTCTCTTACAATGGCATACAACTCCGGTGCCTCTGCCTCACCAACCCTTCTGGCCCTGTACATTGCCAGTACCACCCTATCGCTGAACCAGTAAGCCATAAAGTTCATGCCAGCAGCAAACAGGAAGGCCACTACCATTCCCCCCTTTCCCCCCAAGGCGTCGCCTATGATAACAAACAGTATTGTAAGCACGGTTAAAAGAAAGAAGGTCTTAAGCTGATTCCTCATTATCTCCACACCTCCCATTGCGGATTCTTATATGAATCTGGGGCCAAATTTTCCTCCTGTCAATATCTCTGAGGTTGTCCATAAGAAGAACCCTATCATCTTCTTCACCCGCTTTACAGGTCTGCACTGAAAAAAATAGCTGAGATTCTACTCCTTATCCGCAGATGACCGATCAGTCAACGAGCACTAAAGACTTGGAGGGCATCCGCCCGGTTTAGATGCTTCCCCAGCCGAGCGCGCCTTGACGTGGCTTTGGGGCATAGAATAATGAAAGAGCCATGCGAGTGAAGGATATACTAAAAGAGAAGAGGTTAGCCATCTCCTTTGAGTTTTTTCCACCTAAGTCTCATGAGGAAGAGAGGGCCCTGTGGGAGAACCTGGAGAGATTGAAAAGGTGGGAGCCGGCCTTTGTCTCTATCACTTATGGGGCAGGGGGCAGCACCCACGACAAGAGCCTGGACATAGCCAGCGCCATGAAGGAGCAAGGGCTGAACGTGGTGGCTCACCTTACTTGTGTGGGGGCCACCAAGGAGAAACTGGCGGAGACCTTGGATTGGCTGTCTCAAAAGGGGATAGAGAACATTTTGGCCCTCAGGGGAGACCCACCCCAGGGGGAAAAGAATTTCAGACCTGTCCCAGGCGGTTTTAGCTATGCTTACCAGTTGGTGGAGTTCATAAAGTCAGGATGGGACTTCTGTGTTGGGGTAGCAGGTTACCCCGAAGGCCACATAGAAAATCCGGATAAGGAAGCAGATCTCCAATATTTGAAGTTAAAGGTAGAGAAAGGGGCCGAGTTTGTGATCACCCAGCTCTTCTTTGATAACCGGTTCTTCTTTAACTTTTTGGAAAGGGCCAGGGCTATAGGGATCCAGGTGCCTATTATACCTGGCATCATGCCTATTACCAACTTGAAGCAGGTGATGCGCTTCACCCAACTCTGTGGTGCCACTGTCCCTAAGGGCCTATTGAAAAGATTAGAGGATGCCCCCGCATCCGAAGAGGTAAGGCGGATAGGTATTGAGCACGCCCGTTCACAGTGCAGGGAACTCATAAAGAATATTAAGGCATTGCACTTCTATACCCTCAACCGCTCTCGGGCTACAGAAGAGATCCTAACCTGCCTTTTGGGAGAGCCTTAGGTATAGAAAGACTTCCACATTCCCCTTCTTGGCCCCAGGCAGGGGAGAGTCTACTTCACCGAGTACCTCAAAACCCAGCTTCCTGGCTCTACTCTTCACCCGCTCCAGTGCCTCTCGGCGAAGGGCCTCGTCCCTCACTACACCCCCTTTACCCACCTTCTTCCTGCCCACCTCAAACTGGGGCTTCACCAGAAGAAGGGCTTCACCTCCAGATTTCAACACCCTCTTCACGACGGGAAGGACTAAGGTGAGTGAGATGAAGGAAAGGTCCGCCACCACCATGTCCACCTCTTCACTTAGAGGTCCAAGGTGGCGTACGTTCACCCTCTCCATAACCACCACTCGAGGATCCTTACGAAGGCTCCAGTGGAGCTGGCCGTAACCTACATCAATGGCGTACACCCTCTTTGCCCCTCGGGTTAGGAGACAGTGGGTGAATCCCCCTGTAGATGCCCCAAAATCCGCTACTACCTTGCCCTCCACACAAACCCCAAAGACGTCTAAGGCCCCCTCCAGCTTGAGCCCTCCTCTGCCCACATATGGACAGGCCTGACCTCTCACCTCTATTTGGACATGTTGGGGGAAGGCCTTTCCCGCTTTCTCCACCCTCTCCCCCTGGACCCATACCTCCCCTGCCATGATGAGTGCCTGGGCCTTTTCCCTATTTTCTGCTAAACCACGGTCTACCAGAAGGAGATCCAGTCGCTTCTTGGCGTTCATCAGAGCAACACCTTTCCACCGCCCCCGGGAAGGTCCATGGCATAATGGGGATAGGCTAAGCCAGAAACCTTTCCCCACAGGGCCTTCACAATTTGCCGCCCCTCTTCTATTCCCACCCGAAAGTGGGCAGTACCTGGGGCGGGATCACACTGGAAGATATAGTAGGGTTTCACCCCAAGTGAAAGGAGACCCATAAACAGAGTGGCTAAGGTCTCTGTGGAGTCGTTCACCCCTCTTAACAACACCGTCTGAGAAACCACAGCACACCCTGCCCGAGAGAGTTTCATCACAGAGTTGTACAGCTCGTCTGTGAGCTCCTTCGGGTGATTCACATGAAGGCAGATCCATAGGGGGGCATGGACCTCTAAAACCTTTAAGAGCCCTCTATTTATCCGCGAGGGTAGGACTACAGGCACACGGGTACCGATACGCACCACTTTCAGGCTCTCAATGGAGCGCGCCAAGGAGAGGAGCCTATCCAACATGGCGTCTGGCAAGAGGAGGGGATCACCTCCCGAAATTAGGAGATCTTCTACCTGAGGATGGGTCCTGAGATACCCTTCCAACTCCGTCCAGTGGGAAAAGATAAATGGGGAGCTATTCCAGTTCCTTTTTCTGAAGCAGTAGCGACAATGCACGGCGCATCGGTTGGTGGTGACCAGCAAAAGGCGGTTTTCATACCGGTGAACGGCTCCAGGGAAGGGGGAATACCTATCCTCCGCTAATGGGTCTTCCATCCCCGGGTCCCTTAGCTCCATAGGAGAAGGCACGACCTGAAGCCTGATGGGATCCGTTGGGTCCACCCTCTCTATAAGAGAGAGAAAAAATGGGGGAATAAAAGGAGGATAATTCTCACAAACCGCTCTTATCTCCTTTTCTTCACTCTCGGAAAACGGGAAGAGCCCTTTCAACTCATCAAAACCCTTTACAGCATGGGAGAGTTCTGATCTCCACCCACTCACCATTCCTTCGGATCTGAAGGCACGAATGGCCATCTGGTGTCTGCCTTCCCCTCCAAGTATTCCTTGTAAACTCCCGGGCCCTCCCGTTTTTCCAGCAGTTGAAAATATATGGTAGAGAAGGCCTGAGACAAGGTATCCGATGTAGGTCTCCTTTTTCCTGCTATCATCTCCCTCCACCACGAAGAAGCAAAGGGACTTGGGAGACGCCTTATCCAGCGGGGAAGGGCCCTTTCTTCTCGCTTGGAGAGCCATTCCAATGCCATCCTCATCTCACCCAACATGAGCCGTAGGGTAGGTATGGCCGCCCCGCATTCCCCCTCTTTGGCCAGTACAGAGGCCACCTGCCATTGCACTCCCCTTGTCCAACCCCCTTTGTAAAACTCCCATGAGGGTCCCACCTTACTGAGCAGATGGCTGGCCACCTCGTGAGCACAATATGAGAGGAACCGAGCTCGAGGAAGATCGTAGATCACTATTTCCCCTGCGCCCAGGTAATAGGACCCCTGATCCATATATTCCCCTATCCTCTTATACATTGTCCATGGAAGGGGGAGAAAGAGAACTATGGGCAAGACGCAGTAGTAGCCCTCTGTTATAGAGATAGCACCTGCCTTGACCATGCACACCACCACCACCGACATGGCACTCAATACCATGCCCAGGCCTATAGAGAGGTTGCGGAACTTTCTCTTCTTCTCAGATATGGCCGGGTAAAAGATCAATCTGGGCATTTGTTGTCGTAGACCGATCACTTTCTCAGTAGCGCTAACAACCTGCCGAAAGAGCCTTTCTGCCTCTTCAGCCTTTACGCCCCCCTCGCACTTGGGGATGGTCTCCTTCAATGAGGCGTAATACTCCCACCTCTCATGAGTAAGGGAAAGGAGAGTGTCCCACTGGCTAAGGAGTTGTTCAGCGATACTCATTGCTCCTCGATGGGACAAAGGGCCAGCTTTGTGGGATCCAAGCCCACATTCCATAGTGATTGGTTAGAGACCCCAGCCACGGTTACGTCAGTCCCTTTAAGGTCCATCCTCTTGGGGGGCAGAGGCCTTCCATCACTGTTTGCCGCCAAGACCACCACGGGTTTATCGAAATAAGGGGCATGGGACGGCATTTCCACCACAACTCCCCACTCCCCAGTGCTGAGCTTTACTATGGATCCCACGGGATAGAATCCCATTACATTGAAAAAGACCTTAACCAATATAGGATCGAACCTCACCCCTGCGTTGTCAAGCAGATACTGCATGGCTTCCATAGGCGAAAATGTCCTCTTGTGGTACACCCTGGGGGTAGTCACAGCGTCATAGAAATCTGCAATGTGAATTATTCCAGCCATTAATGGGGTCTCCCTTGTCCTAAGCCACTCCGGGTAACCATAATAGTTCATACCTAAGTGGTGCTCCACCACAGGTTCGAGGATAAGAGAGGTCTCTTTGCTGATTCCCCAGTTTTTGAGCACAATGAGCGATCCTATAACGGGATGGCGCCTCACCAGCTTCCATTCACTATCATCAAGCTTACTGGGTTTATTAATGATTTCTATGGGCACCTTGACCTTTCCGATGTCATGCATCAATGCCCCTGCACCTAAGGAGACAAGGAGCCTCCTTTCCATGCCTATCCTTAGCCCCATGGCAAGGGAGAGGATCGCCACATTGAGGCAGTGGTTATATGTATAATTATCATAGTTTTTGATAATGGTTAGTCCCAAAAGGGCCTCTTCAGAGTGTCTCAGGAGATCCAACAGATATGAGGCTGCCGCCTTCATCTTGACTGGGGAGACCTCCCCAGTCTCAAAGAAAGATCTTACCACCTTTATGGTGTGGAAATAGAGTTTTCTGGCCTTCTCCCTTACCCACTCCTTAGAGTCCTCGGGCGAGGGCCTAACAACGATTCCTGCGATCCCTTCCCTGTCCATTAGGCTCACCAGCTCTTCATAGTCCGTAGCCTTGGCCATTGCACTAAAAAAGCCATAGAGGTGCTCCTTCTCAACGAGCCCCCCAAGACACTCCACCTCCCCTACCCCCAGGGTATTAAACGATTGAATCAGGAGCCTAAGGAAAAGGTAGTTAGCTGCCGTAATTCCCACTCTATCGGAATTCACGTATAAATAACCCTTGTTCACCTCAATAATGAGTCCGTCATGCTCCCCTATGAATTCCATGAGACTTTCCACCCCCTGGGATATGAGGGGATGCTCCTTAGGATACACCAAAACGTTTCTCAGTATCCTCAGAAAGAGCATGCAGACATCCTCACAGCTGATAGACATCACTGGATCCCCTCCCGCGCTTCAAGGACAGACTCCCACACCTTCTCCGCCCCCTTGTTCTCAGATCCCTTCACCAGCATCTTTGTTTCTCCCACCCCTATACCGCCAGCATCTATTGCCACATTAAGGGCTATCCCAACAGTCTCCCTCCACTTCTTTCTCATCTTCCATCCTGGCACCATGGCGAGTAGATCTCGTAATGCTTGTTTAAATGCTTCTTCACTGGAGGCCAGAAGGGCTATGAAGAAGAAGCGCCTCTCCAGATAGTCCCTGGAAAAGAAATCGCTCTCCGAGAGTTCCTGGTAAAGCATAGGTGCCAGCGATGGCACCCCACCCACCTCGTTTATGGCGTCTAAGAGAAGCACCCGGAATGCTGGGCCCCCGTCTTTGAAAAACCTTTCTACAAGCCCACTTAGGGTAGAAGGGTCTATCCTGAGCATCGCTTTCACGGCAGCCCGCCTTATGGCCTCCTCCTCCGAATCGAGGGCCACCTCTAAAAGTCTTCTGACCTCCTCCTCTCGGAGGTCCCATGTGAGATCTACAATCTCTCTTTTCCCCTTTGGCCCCGCTTTAGTGAAAAATGAAACAAGGAGCCCAGGGAGTGCCTCTGCCTTTTTCTTTATCAGCTCCACAAGGGCCTTCTTTACCTCCTCTCTCTTCTCTTCCTCCAACCAGCCTAATAGTCTATCTGTATGGGGAGGATCCAACCTGAGGAGCAGTTCTTTCAGCGCACCCCCCCAGGATGGAGAGTAGTGTTTTCTAATAAGATCCAGGGCAGCAGGAGAGCCAAGAGAGGTCATAAAGGCGTCCAAGAGGTCTATCCTCTTCTGGTCCAGTTTCCCTTCCTCTCTCATATCTGCAAGGCGTCTCAATAGGTTTAGAACAACCCATGGGTCTCCAAGGATCAGTGACTCCATGGCAAAGTGTTCCAAACTCCTCATAATATCCGCAGCAAGCCCCTGATATTCCTCCATGGCGAAGACAGAGAGGACGGTATCCAAGTAGATAGAGAGATGGTCCCTTTCTGACTCTCGCCTCAACGCCTCTTCTATGTATGCTGTATCCTCAGGAGTGAGGGCGAGGCCCTTCAACACCTCTCCCGAGTAAGGGGGCTCAAACTCTTCAAAGATGTAAGATTCCTTCGGAGGAGACCACTCCTCCTTACCAGGTATCTCCACCTCCTCCGCAAGTAAAAGGTACTCTGCCACCTCAAGAACGACGTGGGGAAGGTCTTCCTCTAATAAGTAGTACAGGAGGTCGCTGGACCTGTTCACCAACAGAGAGATGAAGGTATCCAGTTCCTTTGTAGTCAGGCCTGGCAAAAAGGTAACCCCCCGAATTCCGTTCTTATAAAGCACCCATGGAAAAGGATCTTCCTTTTCCCCTTTAAGGAGTTCCTCTCCCGATTCATCGAGCACCCTCAGCTCTTCCACTTGAAGCCCCACCTTCCCCATCTTCAGGTGAGAAGAAAGGGTTTCAAATAGGCGGGATAGGAAAAGCTGCCGCATTTCATGTCCGAGGGGGTAGCTTTGATAAGTCCTGCATGCCCTTACCAAAAGGCCCGCCGTGTTTGAGATTCCCATTTATTGCCACCTCCAGTGTAATTACTTATAATAAAATTTCAAAAAATAGCTCAAGGAGGAAATTGATGGAAGAAGCCTTATTAAGGGAGGTGCTTTCCTCATTTACTCCTTTTGTACCCGAGGAGGACCTCAGACACCGCTTGGACCGCTTCAAGAGGCTAATGGTTGAAGAGGGTTTCTCGGGCGCTATCCTTTTTCATCCTCCTGATCTTTACTACTTAGCAGGTAGCAGGCAGGAGGGAATCCTTTTTGTAGACCCTGCAAAGGAGCCCATATATTGTGTCCAGAAGTATCCAGCCAGGGCGCGAACAGAATCGCCCTGGGAAGTGATCCCCATCAGGAGCATGAGGGAACTACCCCACCACCTTTCTTTGGAAGGGAAAGTGGGAACCGAGATGGATCTTATTCCACATAATATGTTTCAGAGGCTTTCTAAAATCTTTGACCACAAGGAGTGGGGGGATATCTCACCTCTGATTAGGGCGTGCAAGGCGGTGAAGACCGATTGGGAGGTGGCGACCCTGAGAAAGGCGGGAAATCTTGTAGTCCAGGGATATCTGAAGGCTTTGGATATACTTGAGGAGGGCATTACAGAGGTAGAACTGGCCAGCAGAGTGGGAACAGAGATGAGGATCCTGGGACACGAGGGTGGAGAGACTATGAGGGGCGGGAGAATGGATGGTTTTTTAGGCCATATCCTTTCTGGATATGCAGCCACTATCCCCAGCTATATGAACGCACCCCTCAATGGGATAGGTCTTTCACCATCTGTACCTGTAGGCCCAAGCATGAAGAGGATCGCCCGCGGGGAGGCGGTAGTGTTTGACTTCTTTGCCACTTCTATGGGCTATCTGGTGGACATGACCAGGACATGCTGCTTGGGACCTGCGCCTCAGAAGATGAGAGATGCTTATAGTGTACTAATAGATATCCACACCTACCTTCGTGAGCATCTTAAGCCGGGGAAGGGGACCTTGGAGATATACAACAGCGTACTGAAGATAGCTGATAAATCCCCTTTCAAAGACCACTTCATGGGGTATGGGGACTATAGGGTGAACTTCATAGGCCATGGGGTAGGTACAGAGATTGATGAGTACCCCTTCATAGCCAGAGGGCTGGAAATGGAGCTGAAGGAGCATATGGTGGTGGCTGTGGAGCCCAAGTTCCTTTTTCCTCAAGAGGGAGCTGTGGGTTTGGAGAACACCTACCTCATCACACCTGAGGGTGCCGAAAGTCTCACCCCTGCCCCAGAGGAATTTTGGGAAAAGTAAGGCTCAGTGAGGGAAGGGACAAGCTGGTGGGTCCTTCACCTTAATGCCACTTCTTCTTAAGGGTTCCTTAAATAATAATTGAATTCCTTTGCTGTGGAGGAAAGAAGAGACGGGGCCAAAAAGCGTTTCTGACGCCAAGGAATTAGTGGGGAGCCAGTGGGATGGCCTCCTCTCTCTCCTGAGGAGGTACAACCATTTGCTTAAGAGAGAAGAGGGCCGATATCCTAAGGGATCAAGAACCACCCCGGAGAAGGCAGAGGAGTTCTTCAGAAAGGTGCATCTTGAGATGAAAAACCTCACAGGGGGAGCTGTGCCTCATCCTGAACTCAGATTTTCACCCTACCACAGGCGACTTGAGAAAAGTATTTTGATATTTTTCTTCACTATTGTCTGCGTAGCAGGGCTCCTCTTTTACATGGTGCTTTTGGCGCACTCAGCAGGCCTAATTACGAGGTGTGAAGCAGTGCCTCTTCTCCTCTTTATAGGCAGCCTCCTGTACATCCCTGTACCTGTTTATCGAAGGACGAGGATCAATATGGAACATAGCTGCTGCTATATGAGGATAGGAGGGGGGCGTATTGTAATGGGGGATATGAGGGAGGGGATGTTCCTTTCATTCTGTGCCCATGAGATGGCCCATCACTTCCTTAGGGAGAAGGGAAAGGAAGGTGGGCTTTGGAGTGAGGGGTGGGCAAGGATGGCGCAGCTCAGGGTTTCAGAGGTCCTTTCCAAGGTCTACCGGGTGGATGCTCTCACGCCCACCCTCTCTCTATTGGTGGGGGAGCTGAAGGAGGCGCTGATCCTTACTAAGGGAGAGAGGCAACTTCCCCATTGGGTGAAAAGGGTAAGATCGCCCTTCCATACCTCTGGCCTTGCGAGGTGGATCAAGGGAGAGCCGGGGCATTCCAAAGGGGAACTCCTTAAACACGCCTTGGGCACCGCCATCCTCGCCCTAACGGTTGAAGCCAAAGGTGATGAAGTGTTTAAGAGCCCCTTCATTGGTCACAACCCTTGAAATGGCGCAAAGACATCTTGTAGTATTTTGCAAAAATGAGAGCCTGCGTGCACTTAAGAAACTCAGCCTTTCCTTGAAGCGGCAAACATCTGTGCTGGAGGTGGGTGGTGGATATCAAGGAGGAGATGGAGCTGTTAAGAAAGGGCGTAGAGGAGATGGTCTCTGAAGAGGAGCTCTTTGAAAAGCTCGAGAAAAGCCGAAGAAAGGGTAGACCTCTAAAGGTGAAGGCGGGTTTTGATCCCACGGCCCCAGATCTTCATTTGGGCCATACCGTCCTTATTCAGAAACTGAAGCAATTTCAAGATCTGGGACACCAGGTCATTTTTCTCATTGGCGATTTTACGGGCCTGATAGGGGATCCTACGGGGCGTACTGAGACCAGGAGAGCTCTCACCCCCCAGGAGATCCAAGAAAACGCCAGCACCTATAAAGAGCAGGTCTTCAAGATACTGGATCCTGAAAAGACAGTGGTAGCATTTAACAGCGAATGGCTTTCTGCCTTGGGGGCCGAAGGCATGATGGAGCTTGCTGCCAAATACACCGTGGCCAGGATGTTAGAGAGGGACGACTTCAAGCATCGTTTCAAGGAAGGGATACCAGTTTACATTCATGAATTCCTTTATCCTCTGCTCCAGGGCTATGACTCGGTGGCTTTAGAGGCCGATGTGGAGTTGGGGGGGACTGATCAACGCTTCAATCTCCTTGTGGCCAGAGATATTCAGAGGGAGTACGGACAGGAACCTCAGGTGGTCATGATGCTCCCTATATTGGAAGGCCTGGATGGTGTGCACAAGATGTCCAAATCCATGGGGAACTACGTAGGTATCACTGAACCTCCCAGTGAGATGTTTGGCAAGCTCATGTCCATTTCTGACGAGCTCATGTGGAGATATTATGAGCTTTTATCGGATCTCCCTCCCGCTGAGATAAGGGCCAGGAGAGAGAGGGTGGCTAAGGGTGAGCTTCACCCCAAGCGGGCTAAAATGGACCTGGCCAAAGAAATAGTGGCCCGCTTTCATGATGAAGAGGCGGCCCAAAATGCCGAGGAGGAGTTTGAAAGGGTATTCAAGGATCGGCATCTCCCCTCAGAAATGCCTGAGTTCACCATTGTGTCTGAGAAAGAAGCAGTGTGGTTGCCCAGGGTCTTGACAGCCATTCGTTTTGCCCACTCTACGAGTGAGGCTATAAGGGCCATCCAGCAAGGAGGGGTGCGATGGGATGGGAAAAGGATTACCGACAAAGATAGAGAGATACCCTGCGACAAAGGGGAACACGTGCTCAAGTATGGGAAGAAACGCTTTGCCAAAATCCGCTTTGATGTGAGGAAGGGTGGGCAGAATAAGGAAGCCTAAGCCAGCCCGTCTCATTTGTGCCTTTATGGGGTCACCTCATGGGCCATGGGGGACAGTAAAGGAGAGAATGGTGTCTCAGTTTGGTCCTGTAGCCTTGGAAAGCCCCTCTTACCCCTTCATCCATTCTCTGTACTATGTGCCCGAGATGGGGCGGGATCTCATCAAGTTCTTTTGGGCCTTTGCCAGGCCTTTCCCCATGGATAGCCTGATAGAGGCCAAGCTTTTCACCAATGCTCTGGAGGAGGAACTGGGAGAATACAAGGATGGGAGGCTTCATCGTGTGGTGAACTTGGATCCGGGATACCTCACTGATGCCCAGTTGGTTCTGGCTACCACCAAGGGATATTCTCATAGGATTTATTTGGGCAGAGGGATATACGCCGAGGTGACTCTCGTTTATCGCCATGGGGCCTTTAGGCCCTTAGAATGGACCTACCCCGACTACCGGATGCCCATGGTCATTAGCTTCCTGGAAGAGGTCAGGAAGGATCTCTTAGCTGAGAGACGACGTGGTGGTTGAGGAGATGGTGATTTGGGGGATCAGGGCGGTGGAAGAGGCCCTGGCGTCTGAAACTCCTGTGCAGACATTGTACGTGCTCAAACAAGCCAAGGGAAAGGTGGAAAGATTGCTTCTTTTAGCCAGAAAGAGGGGGGCCAAGATTGTAGAGGTACCCAAGAAAGTGCTGGATCAATACTCACTGCATCATCAAGGTGTGGTCCTTCTTCTCTCCCCTGTAGAGCTTACACCCTGTGAGAGGGTGGTGGCGGAGGTGAAAATGAGGGGGGGAATCCCCCTTCTATTGGCCTTGGATGGGGTAGAGGATGCTGGCAACATGGGAGCTATTCTGCGGTCTGCAGAGGCCATGGGGGTCCACTGTGTGATGGTGCCTAAGAGAAGATCTGCATCCATAACCCCTGCTGTGGTTAGGTCTTCAGCGGGGGCCCTCTTCCATCTGGCCATAGATAAGGTGACCAATCTTTCCAGGGCCTTAAGAAAGATGAAAGATGAAGGGCTGTGGGTGGTAGGCACCCATCTGGAGAAGGGGAGTGCCCCGTGGGACGTGGATCTGACCTTGCCTCTGGTCGTGGTGGTGGGAAACGAAGAGCGAGGGATCTCCAGAATGGTGAGGAAGATCTGCGATTTTCTGGTAAAGATCCCTATGGAGGGAAAGGTAGGCTCCCTCAACGTGTCGGCAGCCACGGTGGTGTTGCTTTACGAGGTGCTACGTCAGAGGAAGGGCCGACTGCCTTAATAATGTTGCACAATTGGTCCAGGATTCGGGCTGTAGCCCCCCAGATGATCTCTCCCTGATAGTGGATAAGAAAAGTAGTGTAGTCCTTACCTTTCCATTGAAGCTTCTGAGGCTTAAAGGGGTGACGCTCCAGGATGTAATTCAAGGGTACAGTGAATATGGCAGCAACTTCCTTAGGATTTGGGGTGAAGAGGATCTCTTCCCTTAAGTAAGCTACGAAAGGGTGAATGACAAAGGATGTTCCTCTGGTTTTCACAGGGGTCAGACTGCCCAGAATCTCCCATGCCGAAGGTGGGGCCCCTATCTCCTCCCACGTCTCCCTCAAGGCAGTGGATAGGAGGTCCTTATCCTCCTCTTCATAAGCCCCCCCGGGAAAGGATACCTGCCCTCCATGGAGAGAGCCATCTTCTGCCTTCCTCATGAAGAGGAGATGGATCTCTTCTGCCTTCTCCAGGAAGGGGACTAAAACAGCCGAGGGTATACGCTGCTGGGCTTCAATACTCCTGGGAATATGATCCTTGAAAGCCCTTTCCAGCTGCTCCAGGGTGATCCTTTTCATGTTTTTTCTCCTATCACAATTACCAAAGAAATCAAAGGATGCTTTGGGGAAGTGGATTCTGAGGCTCATATGTGCTACATGGCAAGGGACATTTCTGTTGAGGGGGAGTTATGGATTGGAAGAGCCTGGTCACTGTCTTTTGGGCGGTGTTTTTGGCGGAGCTGGGAGACAAGACCCAGATGGCTGTCCTGGGTTTCTCTTCTTCTGCTAACTCCTTCTGGCCCGTCTTCGTGGGGGCCTCTATGGCCCTGGTATGCACCACCCTCTTAGCAGTGCTGGTGGGAGAGAGGCTGGCCTCTTGGCTTCCACTGGACTTGGTGAGAAGGGGAGGAGGCCTTCTATTAGTGGTCGTGGGCATTCTTATCTTCCTTCGTGGATGAAAGAACTTGCGGGATTTAAAGTATTATATATTGGTGAGAGATGAAAGGAAAACTGGATTTCAGGGAGCTTCTTGAGGGCTTGGGTGAGCCTTACCTTTTCGTGGACGGGAGTGGAATGGTGGTCTATGGAAATCCACCTGCCAGAGAGACGTTCGCTTCTATGGGGCAGGTGGAGGGCAAGTCCTTGGAAGAGGTAGTAGCCAATAAAGGCTTGGCAGAAGCTCTTGCCAGGGTTTTGGAAGAAGGGAGGGCGATAAGGGGTTTCCCCCTGAACCTGGGGGCTGGTGACCACGAGCGTCATCTGTTGGCCAGCATTTATCCAATGGATACAGGTAAAAACAGGGGCGCTGGCATCCTCTTCAGGGATGTAACCCGCCTAAGGATGCTGGAGGAGAGAGAAGAGAAAGCCCTCACTATCTCATTGGTGGAGGAGGTATTAAGCAGGGCTTTCCATCAGTTAAAGGGACCCCTCACAGGTCTGAGGGGAGCTGTTCAACTTTTGGAGGAGGGAAACGGTGACCCCGCAGAGTACGCCCGCTTTATAAGAAGGGAAGTCCTCAGGCTCCAGCAATTGGTAGAAGATGCCCTGGACTTCTCCCGGCCTTTGGTGTTGGAGCGAGTTGAAACCAATGTCCACAGGGTGTTAGAGGAGGTGCTCAGTACCTTTAAGCATCAGGCCATGGTCCAAGGGGTAAAGGTTGAACGCTTGTATGACCCCAGCCTCCCCTCTATCATGGCAGATCCTTTCAGGCTTTACCAGGTCTTTGCCAATCTGGTAAAAAACGCCTTAGAGGCCATGCCTCAGGGAGGCGTTCTAAGGGTGAAGACGGGTTTGGCCTGGAACAAGAGGCTGCTTCCGGGGGTAGATACTCTTTCTGTGCGAGTAGAGGATGAGGGGCCTGGCCTCTCTCCTCAGGTGGAGGAGCAGCTCTTCTCTCCCTTCAACACATCCAAGGCAAAGGGCACGGGGTTAGGGCTTTCTACGGCTTACAAGATCATCAAGTACCATCAGGGTCACCTTTGGTATAAGAGAGAAGGTTCTTGGACCGTCTTTGAGGTCCTGTTACCCATGGCGAGGTAGAATATATGGAGATTCTCGTAATAGACGATGACCCCAGTGTTCAGTGGATTATTCAAAAGGCTTTAGGTCGGTGTCATAGGGTGCTGGAAGCCTCCACCTTAGGGGAAGCTCGTCCCCTGTTGGGGAAAGTGCAACTGGTCTTTTTGGACATCTATCTCCCCGATGGTTCGGGTTTGGATCTCTTGGAGGAACTCCTCCAGGGAGAAGCCCCTCCTCTTGTGGTCCTCATGACTGGGCGAGGGGGCCCTGAAACGGTGATAGAGGCAATGAAGAGGGGGGCAATGGACTATTTGCCTAAGCCGTTCGACTTGGCAAGGCTCAGGTCATTAGTGAGGGAGGCTGAAACCTTGGTCACCAGGGAGGAAGAAGAGGAGGATAGCGAGGAGTTTGTCTCACGGTCCCCGGTAATGATAGAGGTCCTTAAACGGATGGGGCGGCTTGCAGCTACCGATCTTTCGGTCCTCATCACTGGTGAGGAGGGGGTAGGGAAGACAGCAGCCGCCCGATATATTCATGCCCACAGTGCCAGGAAAGAGGGGCCTTTTGTCATCTTTGCCCCTTTCAGGCTTCCCTCACCCCGGGTGGAGACAGAGCTCTTTGGCAAAGGCGGCAAACTGGAGAGGGCCAAAGGGGGAACCTTGGTGATCCAACAGGTGGAGCAACTGGTACCCGAGATTCAGGAGAAGCTTCTATCCGCTTTGGAAAGCGGGGAGTATTCAGTGCCGGGGGCCGGTTTTACCTCTCTGGATACCCGGGTTATAGCTACTACCAGCAGGGATCTGCCCCGTATGGTAGTGGAAGGGGGGTTCAACGAAGATCTCTTTTTAAGGCTCCAAACCCTCACCTTAGAGATTCCCCCTCTTAGAGAAAGGGCAGAAGATGTACCTCTTCTGGCAAATTATTTCCTCAAGAAGGCT
The DNA here is from genome assembly GCA_015486015.1 of Aquificota bacterium. Taxonomy (GTDB): domain Bacteria; phylum Thermosulfidibacterota; class Thermosulfidibacteria; order Thermosulfidibacterales; family B14-G1; genus WFSI01. The sequence goes on from WFSL01000008.1 coordinate 28,443, forward strand.
GCTGGTGAAGGTAAAGTGAAGGGTTTTGCGCCCCAGGCTATAGAGGCCCTCATGAGATACCGGTGGCCTGGCAATGTTAGGGAGCTCAAAGAGGTAATTGAGAGACTGGTTTCTTTAGCTCGGGGTCAGCCTATTTCGGTGGATTTACTTCCCCTGGTCATCAGGGAGAATCGGGAGCAGCCACCCTTTGTCTCCTATCTGCGGAAAGAGGTGAAACGCATGCTAAGAGAGGGGGAGAGAGATATCTATGGCAAAATCGTGGACCAGGTGGAGAAAGTCTTGTTGGAAGAGGTGCTGAGCCAGACTCAGGGAAATCAGATCATGGCCTCCAGGATCCTGGGGCTCCACCGAAACACTATTAGAAGGAAACTCCTCCTATTTAGCAGGGATTAGACTCGGGCCCATCATATGACGGGGAAGCCTTCTCAACCATTACCCCCTGGGTCGACGCGCTGGAATCCCTGGGCACCCTTTCGCCTGGGGAGTTAGAAGGCATTATGAAGCGTATGCACACACAAAAAGGAGCACTATAAATCAGATGGGAGGTGCAGCATGAAGGGTGTCTGTAAATATGGGCTGGTAATTGCGCTGCTGGTGAGCTTTCTGGGATTGCCCAGTGCCTCCTTGGCGGCCTCCAAGGTCAATGAGGCTCGCATTATGGAGAAGGTAGAGACCATAAGGAACTGGAGACTCATGGATGTGCTGAACCTCTCTCAGGAAAGGGCCCAGAAGCTTTTCACCATATTGAGGGGGTTTGACCTTCAGCGCAGAAAGTTGATGCAGGAGAGGAGGGTCCTTCGGGAGAAGCTTAGAAAGGCATCAAGAAGCAAAGCGGTGAAAGGGGATATAAGGGCCATATCTTTAAAGTACCTCAATGTAGGAGTAGAGCTGGCCAGGTTAAGGGTAAAAGAGCTTAAGGCGCTGGAAAAGGAACTCTCTCCTCAAGAGGAGGCTAAATATGTGCTTTTCACAGAGCGTTTCAACAGAGAGATCATGAGGATGATAATCAGGGAGAGAATGCGACATGAAAGAAAGGCTAAGGACCTTAACAAGGAAGGACTGGGTGAGCATTAACCTGATCCAACCCTCGACTTTACAGTGAGGATGGCAAATGGAAATTTTGGGGTACTCCACGAAAAAGAACATGACAAAATCAAGCAACAGAAATTACGTCTATGACATAATAACTGCAACCTTTATATTTATTGCAATTGTTTTCTACCCAAACTCGCTGCATTCGAAAATTATAACTACTCTTCAAATCCCCAGATCTGAGAAGATAGTAGCATTAACTTTTGATGCGTGTGAAACAAGAACTCCTGCCTTCTTTGATTTGAAAATTCTGGACTATCTGCTGAGAAATAAGATACCTTTCACCCTTTTTATATCGGGAAAGTTCGCTAAACGTACAGTAAACGCCATGATTCTCAGGGAGTTATCCAGATACAATTTTGTCGAAATAGAAAATCACTCATTTAATCACTACCAACACATGGAAAAACTACCTGATAGAAAAATCACGGACGAAGTGAAAAGAACTGAGGCAATAATTTTTAGGATCACTGGTAGAAAAACAAAATTTTTTAGATTTCCCGCTGGGAACTGCAACGCACATTCTGTAAAATTAGTGGAATCACTGGGCTATAAAGTCGTCCATTGGACCTTTGCCAGTGGAGATCCTGACAGAAACATTTCTCCCAAACAACTCATCAGATGGGTGCTAAGAAATGTTACGCCAGATTCCATTTTGATATTTCACATAAATGGCAGAGGATATAGCACATCTCGTGCCCTGCCAGTAATTATGAAAGTTTTGAGAAACCGTGGATATAGATTTGTAAAATTAGAGGACGGGCTAAGATAACTGACACGGCGAGGTGTCAGGTCTCAACATTTGACAAACTGCTTTGGGGGTGGTGGGGAGGCTTAAACTGACACGGCGAGGTGTCAGGTCTCAACATTTGACAAACTGCTTTGGGG
>WFSL01000009.1 GCA_015486015.1 Aquificota bacterium
CCCCATGGGAATCCACCCCTTCCCACTCCCAAAACGGGCCACCTATAATCAGGGTATGGGTAAGCACCTGGGGGGCACAATCCCAAACCCCTACCTGTTCTGGGACCAAGACCCCAGGGCCCAGTTCCATCTAAACCTGGCATATTCCACCTCCTATCTTGTATTCCCCCAACCCCCTCCCTCTCGGAACACCCCGCTGCCATTGCAATGGGGACAGTGAACGGGGAATGATAAAGGGAAGGATGGGGACCATGTGTATCCACAGTCCCTACATAGGAATGTGGTGCCTTCAGGGTAGACTTCAGGGGCTATCTTGATGCTAAGCCCCTGGACCAGCGCCTTCGCTGTCTTCGCTCGTGCCCGGTTTAGGAGCCTGCCAAAGGTCTGTCTGGATACTCCCATATGTGCAGCCGCCTCCTCTTGGGGTAGACCCAGGCCGTCAGATAGGCGAAGGGCTTCCCATTCATCAAGGGGAAGGATGACCTCCCCTTGAGGTGTCCGGTCCATGGGGGCAAAAAGGAAAACCCGAGGAGTCCCCTCTACCCGTCTCCCCTTCTTCGGCCTTGACATTCCCTCCCCTTTATAAGCATATGCTCATAAAAACATAGGCCCTACTTCCAGAGGTGTCAAGTGGATGACTTAGAAGGCAGGAGGAGTGATAGGATTGCCTTTTACTCCGTGGCGGCCAATTTGGTGGTCACATGCTGTAAGGCCTTTCTGGCCTATCTCACGGGTAGCTCTGCTGTGCTTGCGGACGCTATTCATGGGGTCTCTGATCTTGTGGCAAGCCTGGCAGTTTGGGTAGGGATAAGGGTGTCGCGCTTCAGCTCCAGTGGTTTCCCATTTGGGCTCTACAAGGTAGAGAACATCTTAGAGCTTATCACGGCCCTGTTTATCCTGATGGCTGGATACCAAGTAGTGAGGCATATGCCCCACACTGAGTATCTCCGGCACCTTCCCTTGGCCTTGGTGGTCCTTTCACTCCTTACAGGCGCAATCTATCTCTTTGTCCGGTTTGAAAAGCACTGGGCAGTGCGGCTCAACTCCCCTGCCCTGACCGCCGATGCAGAGCATTGGAAGGTGGATATCCTCACAACGGTGATCTTGGTCCTCTCCCTGCTCATCGTCTCTTTGGGCCTCTCCTTCATGGATGGAGTGGCTACCATTGTGATACTCCTCTTCATCCTCCATGCCGCCTGGCGGCTTGCGAAAAATGCTTTGAAGAGTCTCTTGGATGCCTCAGTAGACTACACCACCTTGGATACCATATCGAAGGTGGTGCTCTCTTTCCCCCGGGTCAAGAGGATCAAGAGTATGGCAGCAAGGAGCTCTGGGCCTTGCATATTTGCCCATGTAGAAGTGGTCCTTCAAGAGAGGGATCTGAGGCGTGCCCATGATCTAACAGAGCAGATAGAGGAGGCGGTGATGGAGGCGGTACCCCATGTAGAGAGGGTCTTTATCCACTATGAGCCCGAAGATAGGCACGAGGTGGTTTGGGCCGTCCCCTTGGATGATGGAAAGGGTAATCTCTCCTCCCATTTTGGAAAGGCCCCGTTTATAGGGCTCTTACATTTCGACCCTTCTACCAAGATACTCTTAGAGGTGGAGGTAAAGGAGAACCCCTTCTGCACCTTGGAGAAGGGCAAGGGATTGAAGCTCGCCGAATACTTGATCGAGACGGGCGTAGATGTAGTGGTGGTGAGGGAGCCCATAGAGGACAAAGGACCTGGGTACCTCCTTAGGGGTGGTGGAGTGACTATCCGAACCACTCAGGCTGTGCATATGAAGGAATTGATGCCCCAATTTGCGTAAAGGGAGGTGTGTTATGAGAGTAGAGTTGGAACCAGTAGAGAAGGTTGAAGTGACCACTGTGATCGACAACTACGCCGACCTCATTGTCCCAGGAAGGGGGGACACGGTGAGGAGGCCCTTCTTTGAAGGGGGAAGGATGAATGTCCCGCTTTTGGCAGAGCATGGGCTGTCGCTGTTCATCCAGGTGCATCATGGTGGCAAGGTGGTGAGGGTCTTGCTGGATACGGGACTCACGGAAACGGGAACGCTTCACAACATGGCCCACTTGGATCTCCCCCTGAGAGAAACGGATTACCTTGTGTTGAGTCATGGCCATTTCGATCACTTTGGTGCCCTTTACAAGGTGTATGGCAACGGCATAGTCCCCAAGGAGGCCCCTTTCCTTTGCCACCCCTGGGCCTTTTATCAAAGAGGGGTGCGTAGAAGGGGCACCCTATTTCCCTTTCCCCGGTTGGAGAGGCACAAGTTGGAGGATATGGGGGTGGAGATCAGAGAGTGTGAGGGGCCAAGGTTGGTGGAGGGCTTCATCTTGCTGACGGGTGAGATCCCCAGGGAGACGGACTTTGAAATAGGTTTCCCCATGGGCTACGTGGAAAAAGATGGGGAAGTGGAGCAAGATGCCCTTTTGGATGATCAAGCCTTGGTGGTTTGTGTGAAGGACAAGGGCCTTGTGGTGGTTTCTGGATGCGGTCATTCAGGGATAATTAACACCGTAAACTATGCTAAGACCTTAACTGGGGTAGACGAGGTGTACGCTGTGATTGGGGGTTTTCACCTTTCAGGACCCGTGTACGAGCCTTACATAGGTAAAACTGTTGAGGCTATGAAAGCCATTTCCCCCCGCCTATTGGTACCCACCCACTGTACAGGATTTGTGGCGCAAACGGCCTTCGCCCGAGAGATGCCAGGCGCTTTTGTGCTAAACACGGTGGGGACCACCTTCGTGGTGGGTGAATAGCTCAGGGAGCCGCCTTCCGGTGGGGGCATGCCAGATACCTCCTCCATACCTCCTGAGTCTCAATATCCACACTTCGGGCAATCTTCAGATACTTGGTAAACAAGAATCGGGGCTTCACAGGTTCTGCATACCTGGGAACCCATATCTCCTGCCGCTTAGCCCTGTTGCACTGAACGCAGGAGGTGACCAGGTTCTCCCATGACCATGTACCCCCCAAGGACTTAGGAACGATGTGATCAATGGTGAGTTCGTGATCCCTCAAGGTCTTTCCACAATAGCCGCACCTAAAGTTATCCCGATAGTAGATCATCATCCTGGTGGGCTTATCCATTACCGTGGTAGACCTAATAGAGCTAACCCTCACCACCACTGGCACCGGAAATTCCTGGCTTGGACTCCTGGCCACCTCGGTGGGATGGTACTCTATCACCAGACACCTTCCCAGCCACTCTAAGGTGATGGCTTTCTGCCAAGACACCACATCAAAAGGCATAAAAGCCCTGTTCAAAACCAAACAAAAAAGCCTCTTCATCCATTCCTCCCACCTCTTCATAAATGTCTCTTTAGGCGTTGTCAAGTGTATCTTTTCACAAATCTTCTTTCTCAGGGTTTATAAGATGGCTGTCCACCATTGAAGAGCTAAGGGGCATGTGGGAAATCGACCAACACATGAGGCTGTCGTGATGGATTGTTCTCCCTTGCAGGGCGTTGGAGAGGGGTTGCTTTATATTTCCCTTGAGTGTATATGAAACCATTAAAAACAAAGGAGGTGCTCCATGAGAGGAAGCCTTGTGGTGTTGATGTTGGCGATGCTGTTGGTCCTGCCCTTGGGGTGTGGGAAGTCCGCCAAGAAGCAGGTCCAGGGAAAGAAGCCTGCCCAGGTGGAGCAGAAGGCGGGGAAAACCCAACCTAAGGTACCACAGGCTCCCGCACCGGCGAAACCTGCGCCAGCAAAACCTGCACCGGCGGAAGCCGCACCGGCGAAACCTGCGCCAGCAAAACCTGTGCCAGCGAAGGCAGGGCAGACCCAACCAAAACCTTCTGCACCGGCAAAGCAGGAGGGGGGTAAGTAAGGGCCATGGCCTGGGGGGAGACGCCATTCCCCCAGGCATTTTACCATTCAGATCTCAACAGCAGCAGATTATGGAGACCTTGATCCCATAGAGGGTCAGAGGTTGTTCCTTTTTTAATATGAAAAGAGAAGGATTGTTGGCCTTAATTGGTAATACCCCTATGGTGAGGCTCCACCACTTTTCTACGCCTCAGGTGGATATATGGGCCAAGTTGGAGATGTTCAATCCAGGAGGAAGTGTAAAGGATCGGGCAGCCCTCTATATGCTTGAGGATGCTGAGGAACGTGGGGTGCTTACCAAGGAGAAGGAGGTAATTGAGCCCACCAGTGGCAACACAGGCATCGGGCTCGCCTTTGTCTGTTGCATCAAGGGGTATCGGCTCACTGTGGTGATGCCTGAAAACATGAGCGTAGAGAGGCGCTTCCTTATCCAGGCTTATGGGGGAAGTGTCATACTCACCTCTGGCGACAGGGGTATGGATGGTGCCCTTGGAGAGGCCCTGAGAATGGCAAGCGAAAGGCCGGATCTCTATTTCATGCCCAATCAATTCGATAACCCTGCCAATCCTCTTGCCCACTACGAGACCACAGGCGTGGAAATCTTGGAGCAGATGAGAGGGGAGATAACTGCTTTCGTGGCAGCCATGGGGACAACAGGAACCCTCATGGGAGTGGGGAAGAGGTTGAAGGAGTACAACCCTGATATCAAGGTGATAGGGGTGGAACCTTATCCCCACCATGGAATCCAGGGGCTGAAAAGCCTTGAGGAGTCCAGGAGACCCGCTATCTTTGACCCTTCCCTCCCTGATGCCATAATCAAGGTAAGGGATCAGGATGCCATCTCCACCACCAAGGAATTGGCCAGGAAAGAGGCCATTTTGGCAGGCATGAGTAGTGGCGCCGCGCTTTTTGGTGCACTTAAGTATGCCAGGGGTATGGGGAAGGGGAGGATAGTGGTGCTCTTTCCCGATGGCGGTGAACGATACCTAAGCACAGGGCTCTTCGATCCTGGCAGATCATAGGTGAAGGCGCTCCAAGAGGTTCTAAAGGCCTGGCTTCGAGGAGAGAGACCCCTGCTCACAGGGGTAAGACACTCTCTTTTAGGGTACTTATTGTATTTGTGGCGAGATGCCCTCCCTTCTCCACCCTTGATCTTACTGCCTGAAGAGATGGGGGAAGAGGTGAAGGATGAGATTTCTGCCTTTCAGGAGGCGGTGTTCCTCCCCCCTTGGGACTCCGATCCCTCCTCTGGTATACCCCCCTCTAACATGGTCTCTGCCCAGAGAATGCAAGTACTCCTCCAGCTATTAGAGCAGGCTCCCATCCTTGTGACCACCGTTCGAGGCTTAGCCCAAAAGGTGATAGAGCCGGACTGGTTTGTGGAGAGGATCCTGGTGGTGATTAAGGGGATGGAAATCCCAAGGGAGGAACTTACAAAGAGGCTTGTAGACTTGGGATACCAATGGACGGATCAGGTGGAGGAGGTAGGGGGGTTTAGTGTAAGAGGCTACGTAGTGGATGTCTTCCCACTCAACGAGGATTCTCCCATAAGGATTGAGCTGTGGGGCGACGAGGTAGAATCTATCAGGTCTTTCCATCCGCAAACCCAAACCTCCTTTGAGGAGAGGGAAAAGGCCTTGATTCTTCCTTATCGTGAGAGGAGGGGTGAAGGGAGGGTACCATTGCCCTCCATCCTTGGAGCAAGGCCAGTGGTAGTCTTATATCCCGAGGATGTAGAGATAGAGCGTGAAGGCCTGCTCCTCGAGGGTGATGATTTCCTCACATCCCAAGAAATAGAGGCCTTCATAGGGAGTCTACCCACCCTTTTGGTTAACAGCCTCCATGAAGAGGGAATCACCTTCCCCGTGGAGGGTTTCCCCTTGGCCGCCACACATCTCAAGGGTACTAAGCGGGTTTCCCAGGGTATGAACTGGGTGCGTGACCGGCTCTCTGAAGGGTTGAGGGTGTATGTGAGCTACCCTCTTGGGGAGCAGGAGAGAATGCTCCAGTTGTTCAGAGAATATGACCTCTACCCATTACCTCTCCCTCGGTTTTCGGAGAGGGAGGGTGCCCTGTATATCTTCCCCTCATCCCTCAGGGAGGGGTTCCTTTGGCCCCAGCAAAGGATCGCCATTGTTAGCCACAGAGAGCTCCTCGGTGTAAGGAGGAAGAGGGCGAGGAGGCACGTGAAGAGCAGAGGGGACCCCTTAACTACACTCAGAGATCTTGCCCCCGGAGACTATGTGGTCCATACAGAGCAAGGGATTGGGCGGTACATAGGCCTGAAACAGGTGAATGTGGAAGGGATCAAACAGGAGTTTATGGTGATAGAGTATGATGGAGGCGATCAGCTCTTGGTGCCCATTACCCGACTCCATCTCATCCAAAAGTACCGGGGTGCCCATGCTACACCTCCTGCCTTGGATAAGTTGGGTGGTGTTACATGGAGGAGAACAAAGAAACGGGTCAAGAAGGCCGTAGAGGAGTTCGCCAAGCAGCTCTTGCGTATAGAAGCGGAGAGGCGCATAGCCCAGGGGCACGCCTTTACGCCCGATACCTCGGAGCAAAGGGAATTTGAGGAAGAGTTCCCCTTTGATGAGACCCCAGATCAGGAGAAGGTGTGTCGAGAGATCAAGGAGGAGATGGAATCCCCCCATCCCATGGACCGCCTGCTTTGCGGGGATGTGGGTTATGGAAAGACAGAGGTAGCCATGAGGGCGGCCTTTAAGGCGGTACTGGATGGGAAACAAGTGGCAGTCCTTGTACCCACCACCATCTTGGCTGAGCAACACATGGAGACCTTTACTGAAAGATTTCAGCACTATCCAGTGATTATTGAGGTGATCTCCCGTTTCAAGAGCCCCAGGGAGCAGCGCGAGATCCTTGATAGGGTGAAAAAGGGAGAGGTGGACATTCTAATAGGCACCCACCGTCTCCTTTCTCGTGATGTGACTTTCAAGGATTTGGGCTTGGTAATTGTGGATGAGGAACACCGATTTGGGGTGAGGCAAAAGGAGAGGCTCAAGGAGTTCAAGAGGGGGGTAGACGTGTTATCCCTTTCCGCCACCCCCATCCCCCGTACCCTCCATATGGCCCTCTCAGGCGTAAAAGGGATGAGTATAATGGAGACCCCTCCTCAAGGCAGAAGACCTGTGAAGATCCAGATCACCCGCTGGAATCCATCCCTGGTGAGAGGGGCCATAGTGAAGGAATTACAGAGGGGTGGGAGGGTATTTGTGGTGCAGCCCCGTGTTGAGGGAATAGAGGAGCTGTTGGAGCTGGTGAGGAGGCTGGTGCCAGGGGCAAAAGTAGCCATGGCCCATGGACAAATGAAGGCCAAGGAACTGGAGGACGTGATGTACCGGTTCATGAAGGGGAAGGTGGATGTGCTTGTCTCCACGCCCATAGTGGAGTCTGGCCTGGATGTGCCTTTTGCCAACACGCTTGTGGTGAAGGATGCCCACATACTTGGGCTTTCGCAACTCTATCAGCTCCGGGGAAGGGTAGGGAGGGGAAGGGAGATGGGATATGCCTACTTCTTCATCCCCCATGCAGCCTCCCTCACCGAGGAGGGGAAGAAGAGGCTCCATGCCCTCAGAGAGTTTTCCCAGTTGGGCTCAGGCCTGAAACTGGCCATGCGGGATATGGAGATCCGGGGGGCGGGTACTATCCTTGGTACCCAGCAGTGGGGCCATGCCTCTCAGGTAGGCTTCACCCTTTATTGCCAGATGCTCGAAAAGACCGTGATGAAGCTTCAAGGTCAGCCCCTAAAGGAAGAAGCGGAACCCAGGATCGAGCTTGGGGTCGAGGCCCTCATACCATCCACCTATGTGGGCAGCGAAAAGGCCAAGATTGCCCTTTACAAAAGGATAGCCCAGGCAGGGTGCCCAGATGAATTGCTCCAGCTGCAGGAAGAGATGAGGGACAGATTTGGACCATTTCCTAAGCCTGTGCGTAACCTCTTTACACTCGCTTCGATTCGGCTGTTGCTTAAAAAATTGGGGGGAGAAAGGCTTGTAAAGGGTAAAGAAGGTATCTTCTTGCACCTCTCTCCCTCTACACCCCTCGCACAGGACGGCCTCTCTCACCTGGTGAGACAGAAGGGGATGAGGACCCTGGGTGAGTACACACTGGTGATCCCATTAAACGGGGAGGATTTAAGGGAGGTAGAGGGAATGTTGAAGGAGCTCAGCGAGGGTGTTACCCTGAGCAAAACTTAATACGAAAGGAGTAGAGGTATGAAGAGAGATGTTGTGGTATGTATGGCTCTCCTCGTGGCCCTCTCGTGGGCGTATCCTGTGAGGGCAAAGGCCCCAAAGGGTGGCTCCACGCCTCCTGAGGCGAGTAACCCTGTGCTGGCCCGCTTTGACAATGAGGTGATCACAGCAGAGGACTACGAGGAGGCCTTGAAAACGCTCCCTCCCCAGCTTCAATGGGCCATTCACCAGAATAGGGACCTCAGGGCCAAGTTCTTGGATAATATTGTGAAAAAGCGTCTCCTGGTTAAGGAGGCCATAGCCAACGGGATAAAAGAGGACCAGGAGATGAAGAGAAAGATCGCCCTATTCAGGAATGAGCTCATCCTTGATCGTTATCTGAAAGAGAACCTGAAGGGCATCAGGGTCACGGATGCTGAGGCCCAGGAATACTACAACAAGCACAAGGCCGAGTTCACCACAGAGGAGAAGGTGAGGGCCAGACACATCTTGGTAAAAGACAAGGCCCAAGCACAGAAGATTCTTGTTGAGCTGAAGAGAGGGGCAGATTTTGCCACATTGGCCAGGAAGTATTCAATCGACAAGGCCACAGCAGCAAAGGGTGGGGAGTTAGGTTTCTTTGGTAGGGGGGATGTGGTGAGACCTTTTGCCGAGGCTGCCTTTTCTATGAAGCCTGGTCAGATTAGCCCTATCGTGAAATCCCCATTCGGATACCACATCATCCAGGTAGAAGAGGTGAGGCCTGCCAAACAGAAGCCCTTCAGCAAAGTGAAGGGACAGATTAAGAACCAGCTCCTCCAGGAAAAACAACAGCAGGCCTTCGACCGCCTCATTGCGCAGATTGAGAAGAAGTGGAAAGTACAGGAGTACCCCGAAAGGCTCAATGGTATCTTTGAGGGGAAGACGCCTGTTAATAAGAAATAGCCTCTTGCCTTTCTTCCTCATCCTGGCAGTGGGGTGTGGGAAGACCACTTCCCCTTCCAGGGAGGCAGTGGCGAGGGTGAACGGGGAGGTCATTACCCTTGGAGAATTGAGGGACCGGTTGGAGGGGATCCCTGGAGAGGAGGGGGCTGTTCCCGAGCTGGTATTGAAGGAGATCATCAAGGAACGTATACTCCTTCAAAAGGCCAAGGAGCTTGGACTTCGCCCACCTCATTCCGTGCTTGACCTCATGGCGGAGGAGATTCAGGGGAAGGTCCAACAACCCTCTGCCGCCCCCCTCATTGATCTGGAGAGGAGGCTCGAGCAGATTTGGCTGATGGGCAAGGTTACAGAATGGCTTTGTCCGCCTTCTGCTGTTCCGGAAGAGGAGGTCAAGACTTATTACAGGACCCACAGACAGGAGTTCAGGTTGCCCCCAAAGGTAATAGCCAGGCAGATCGTGGTGACCACCCGGGGAGAGGCCCAGCGGATCCTCAAGGTCCTGAAGGCCCGAAAGGCCACTTTCGAGGAGATGGCTAAGAGGTACTCTATTGGCCCAGAAGGAGAGAGGGGTGGCCTCATGCCCCCCATCTACAAGGGAGAGGAGCCCCCAGGGTTTGGCGTGCTCTTCACCTTGAGGAGGGGGAAAGTGAGCGGGGTGATACACTCCCCTTACGGATACCACATATTCAAGGTGGTTAGGAGGGAAGGGGCCAGGGTGCTTTCGTACTCCAGGGTGAGAAGCATAATCAAAAAGAGGATACAGGAGGCTGAGGCGGAAGATTGCCTTCAAAGGTGGCTGGCTTCTGCTATGCAAAAAGGGAAAATCGAGATATACAAGGATAAACTTTCTCTACTGGAGGAGGAACCATGAGAAGCTCTGTCACCGCACTAACCTTCTCCCTTCTGATCTTCCTACTTCCGTCCTTGGGAGAGGGAGTCATTATAGAAAAGGTGGTAGCGGTAGTGAACGATCAGGTGATAACCCTCACCGAACTCCAAGAGAGGGCCATACTCATTCGGAGGGCCTTGAGAAACCCCAATGTCCCTTTGAGGGAGGTGTTGAGGCACATAATAGTGGAGACGGTTCAGGTGCAAAGGGCAAAGAAACTGGGGCTCACTGTTCCTGATGACGTGGTAGACGACTATATAGAAAACTTCAAAAAGGCAAACAACTTAGATGATGCATCTTTCTTGAAGCTCCTTAAGGACTGGGGGATCACCCTTGAGGGTTATAGGGAGGAAGTGAGGAGGAGGATTCTCATCTCCAAGGTAGTGAATCTGGAGGTGAAGTCGAGGATAGCGGTCCCAGAGGAAGAGGTGAGGGAGTACTACGATAATCACAAGGATCAACAGTACTTACTGCCAGCCAAAGCGAGGTTCGCAGACATTTACATCCCTTACGGCAGTGACAGGGAAGAGGCTGTTAGTAAGGCAGAGGCTATCTTTCAGAAGCTCAAATTGGGGGAGAGTTTCAAGAAGATGGCCTCCCTTTACTCCCAAGGGCCCAATGCACAGGAGGGAGGAGACATGGGTTGGGTGAGGAAGGGGGAGCTTTTGCGCCCCTTGGATGCCTTTCTCTTCTCCCCTAATGTCAAGGCTGGGGACATGAAGCTCATTAAAACTGATGCAGGTATCCATATTGTCAAGCTAATAGAGAGGCAAGAGAGAAACTATGTCCCCTTTGACAGTGTGAAGGGAGAAATAGAGAGGAAAATGATCCAGGAAAGGACCTCCGAGCGTTACAACCGTTGGCTCCAGTCCCTCATGAAGAAGGCCTATGTGAAGGTACTAATGTGAGACCTTCGAGCGTACTCCTCTTCTTTGTAGATGGTTTGGGGATATCTCGGAGATCTACATTCAGCCACACTTGCCTATTCAGTATTGATAGTGCTGAACCTTGCAGAGAGCTTCCATACGATGGACTGCTCATAGCCGCCGACGCCCAGCTGGGTGTCCCTGGGCTTCCCCAGAGTGCAACAGGACAGACTGCCCTCTTTACGGGCGTGAATGCCCCCGTTCTGATGGGGAGGCATGTGAGTGGTATGCCGGGCCCCACGCTGAGGGAGGTGATTAGAAGAAATGGCATCTTCTCCAAGCTTATAAAGAGGGGCATGGATGCCACTGAGCTGTGCTTTGCCAATGGCTTCACACCTCCGTTCTTTAAAGGGAGAGTAGGGATCTCTGTGTCCACCTGGCACGCCCAGACAGCTGGGGTTCGCTTAAGAACACTTCAGGACCTCTCTGCAGGTGAGGCCCTCTACCATGACTTCACCAATGCCTCACTTATCAAAAGGGGTTTTTCTCTTCCCCTGCTCTCCTCTCAAGAGGCAGGGGAGGTACTGGCGGGTATCGTTCAGCAACATCGGTTCACTGTCTACGAGTATTTCCTTACGGACCTGGTGGGGCATGGGAGGGTAGACAAGTCTCCTTTCCAGGTGATGCGTGATCTCGACCTCATGCTCTGCTCGCTATTGGAGTGCCTTCCCTTGGGAGATGTGGCTGTGGTTCTCACCAGCGATCATGGAAATGTGGAGGATGTGAACAGAACCACCCACACTACCAACCCCGTGCCTGTAATGGTTTGGGGGGTGGAAAAGGAATATGCCTTATCCGTTAGGACCATCCAGGACATACCTGGCCTCGTGGAAACGTTATTGGCAACTCACCTTACCGCTATGCCCACCTCCGAGATGTCCGCACTCTTGCAAAGGCCCATCACCCTCACCACATCTCCATAGGGAAGTGAACGGTCCGCCCTCACCACCACAGAGGAGATCTTACCTTTCTCCTTCGAGAGCCTATCTTCTAAACCTCCCCAGGATACTGGCTCACCATTCCAGAAAAGGGCCCCAGAGGCAGTCATTTCTATGACCACCTCCTCCTTCTTCACTTTGGACTCCCCTGCCTTTGCCTTTGGAAGGGCTACCTCCAACCTCTTCTGGAAGGTGACAAACTGAGTGGAAACCATAAAGAATATAAGCAGAAGGAAGACCACGTCTATTAGTGGGGTATAGTCTAAACTGAAGTCCTCCTCGTGTCCCCTCAGAAACCTCATCCCTTACCCCTTCTCCTCTGATATTCCCTCCAAGAATGAGATAGCCACCTCCTCCATCTCCACCACATATCGATCTATCTTGCCTCTAAGGTAGTGGTATCCTGCAAGGGTGGGGATGGCCACTATGAGTCCAGCCGCTGTGGTTAAGAGGGCCTCTGAGATCCCAGAGGCGATAAGCCCAGGGTGTCCAGTGCCTGCTTTAGCAATTACAGAAAATGCATGGATCATACCCAGCACAGTACCCAATAGGCCCAGCATAGGTGCAAGGTTTGCTATGACACCCATCATCCTAAGGTTTGTGGAGAGGAGGGCCGCCTCATGTTGCCCTACCCCCTCCACCGCATGGGCCACCTCACTCAGACCGTAAGTCATCCTTTCTGCGCCCGCCCTTATCACTCTGGCCATGGCAGAATCGTACCTATCACATAGGGTGGTGAGGGCCTCCACCTCCCTGCCCCTTTCCTTGAAGAAACTCAGCTCCGTTACAAGGCCTTCTGGAATTACCTTAGAGCGTCTAAGCGCATAGAGCCTCTCCATAAAGATAGCCAAAGCAAGGATGGATAAACATATTATGGGATACATCACAACCCCGCCTTCCTGGATCCACATCCAGACCCTCAAGGATTCACCTCCCTCAATGAATCTCGGCTTATAGAGATGGCACAAAAGGGATTCAAAGGCAACTTGCCGGACAGAAGAAAGTAAAAAGGCCAGGGCATCATCAGATTTCTCTTTCGTCTACTACCGCCCTTTGTTTCCCTTTGGATACCTCAATGGTCCCAGGCTCCAAGAGTTTGACAGTGATATCCAGGCCCAGCCTGTCAAGAAACTCCTTCATTATCCTGCTGGCTAAGGGGGCCCTCTCTCCGCCTGCCACTGGGCTCTCCACCTGAACCTCCATCTGATCCAACCCCTCTTCCCGGTAGAGACGTATGAGATAGTTGGGCCCTACCTCAAATGAGAGGAGAATATCCTCTATCTGACTGGGGAAGAGGTTGATCCCACGTATGATGAGCATGTCGTCTACTCTCCCCTTCACCCTGGCCATGCGCACTAAGGTTCCTCCACATTCGCAGGGTTTGTATTCAAGGGAAGTGAGGTCCCCCGTGCGGAACCTCACCATTGGGAAGGCCTCCTTCGTGAGGGTTGTAAGCACCAGTTCCCCCTCCTCCCCTGGGCCCAATGCCTCCCCCGTAGTAGGATTTATTACTTCGGGGTAAAAGTGGTCTTCGTTTATGTGAAGCCCATTCCGATACTGGCATTCAAATGCTACACCCGGTCCGCCCACTTCAGCAAGTCCATAATTGTCTAAGGCCCTGATGGAGAGATGATCCTCTATCTGGTGCCTGATAGCCTCCGACCAGGGTTCAGCCCCAAAAAATCCCACCCTTAGGGAGGTGTCTTTGGGCTCAACGCCCATTTCCCGCAGGCAATGGCCTATGCGTAAGGCATGAGAGGGGAGGCTCACCAGGGCTGTGGTCTTGAAGTTTATCATTACACTGATCTGCCTGGAGATGCCCATGGCCGAAGCAGGGATCACCGTGACGCCTATGAGCTCGGCCCCGGCATGAAAGCCAAAACCCCCTGTGAAGAGCCCATAGTTGAATGAAACCTGAAGCACATCCCTTTCCCCCAACTCCCCCGCCATGAGGACTCTGGCGTTGAGGTGACCCCAGTGCTGGAGGTCCCTTCTTGTGTAACCTACAACGATGGGCCTCCCCGTGGTCCCGCTGCTGGTGTGGATCCTGGCTACCTTTGCGAGGGGTACGGCAAAGAAGTCGTAGGGAAAACCCCTGAGCAGGTCCCCTTTAGTAGTAAACGGGACCTCTCTCAGTTCCTGGAGAGAGTTAATGTCACCGGGTCCTATCCCGCTCTTGTCGAACAGGGATTGGTAAAAAGGCACATGCCTGTAAGCATGGTGGAGAGTGGACTGGAGGCGCTCCAACTGGATCTGTTCCAGCTCCTCTCTGTCCATGGTCTCGTACTTAGGATCCCACATCCATTTCATCTCTTCCCCCTATTCGAAGAAACCCTCCCTGGCCCTTCCAAGGTACACATCCAAAACGGTGTCGTCACGCCTAAGCATCCCTGTCTCCCCTGAGAGAATTACTGCTCCAGACTCCATTACGTAAGCCCTCTGGGCAAAGTTCAGGGCCAGGCGGGCGTTCTGCTCCACTAAGACAATGGACAGAGAGCACTCTTCCCTGAGTTTCTTCAGAGTAGTGTATATCTCTTCCACTATCATGGGTGCCAGTCCCAAGCTTGGTTCATCCAGGAGAAGGATCCTGGGATCGCCCATGAGGGCCCTACCTAAGGCCAACATCTGCTGTTCTCCTCCTGAAAGTGAACCTGCGAGTTGCCTCTTGCGCTCTGCCAATGGGGGGAAGAGGGACCACACCCATTCCATGGTCTTTTTGATCCATCCCTTCTCCCCTTTTCTATTAAATCCCCCCAGCAGTAAGTTCTCCTCCACCGTGAGGGTCGGAAAAACCTGACGCCCTTCGGGCACCTGAATAATACCCATTTTTACCAGCTCATGGGGTGCGAGACGGGAGATCTCTCTCCCCTTAAGCCTGATCTCTCCCTCCCTCTTCGCTACCCCAGAGAGCGCCATGAGGATGGAGCTCTTACCAGCCCCGTTGGGTCCTATGAAAGCGATGGCCTCACCCTCATAGAGGTGGAAGCTCACCCCTTTAACTGCCTGGATGCGGCCATAGTATACCTTCAATCCCCTAACCCTGAGCACCCCTCTCTCCAAGATAAGCCTTTATCACACTCCTCTCCCTCTTTACCGCCAGCGGGGTCCCTTCGTATATCTTCTTCCCGAAATTAAGGACAATCACCCATTCGGAGATCCCCATCACCAGATCCATATCGTGCTCCACCAGGAAAACGGTTATTCCCTCTTCCTTTAACCCTTGAATAAACCTGGCAATGGAGAGGGTCTCCTTTGTGGTGAGACCTGCTGCCGGTTCATCCAAGAGCAGTAGCCTCGGCCTCGAGGAAAGGGCCCGGGCGATCTCCACCTTCCTCTGCAAGCCGAAAGGAAGGTTCCCTGCAAGGGCACCCTGGTATGGCGCCAGTCCCATCCTCTCCAACAACTCTAAAGCACGATCCCTGAGCTGCTCCATCTCCCTGCGCGCCCTGGGAAGTCCAAAGCCCCCTCCAAAAAAACCAGAGTGGGTGTGGCGAAACCCTCCAATCATCACATTCTCGAGCACCGTCATCTCTTGGAATATCTGGAGGTTCTGAAAGGTCCTTGCTATACCCAAGGCCGCCCTTCTGTGCGCAGGCCACTTGCCGATGTCTTGGCCCAGGAATATCACGCGTCCAGCATCCATGGGAAGTACTCCGGTGAGGATATTAAAGAAGGTGGTCTTACCGGATCCATTGGGCCCTATGAGAGCAGTAATAGTCCCTTCCTGGAGGGTGACGTCCACCCCGTTCAGGGCCTTTACTCCGCCAAAGGACTTCGTCACCTCCTGGGCCTCAAGGAGCACCATGGATCTTCTCCCCCACCTTCTCTATAAGCCCTACAAACCCCTTAGGGAGGAAAATGAGCACCAATAGAAGGATGAGCCCATGCACCATCACCTCTAAGTCCTCCAAGCGGTGAAGCGCCTCTGGGAGCAAAGATAGGAATGTTCCCCCCAATAGGGCCCCCCATATAGAGTGCATTCCCCCTAAGACGATCATCACCACCAGATCCACTGAGTACATGAAGCCAAAGGTCTCTGGACTGATGAAGGTGATGTAATGTGCATAGAGAATGCCCCCTAAAGCCGCGAAGACCGCGGAGAGCACAAAGACCTTAAGCTTATACATAGCCACATCTATGCCCAGGGTGGAGGCGGCTACCTCACTATAATGTAACGCCCTAAGGGCCATGCCTGTTCTGGAGTGCACCAGGTTTATAGAGAAGAGGAAGGCCAGCACTACAATGGACCAGACCAGATAGCAGTAGCGCCGAGGGGTGTCAAAGTAGAGATCTCCAAGGTGTACGGGTCGAATGCCGGAAAGCCCAGATGCACCACCAGTGATGCCCCGGAGCTGCACAAATAGGATATAGAGTATTATCCCAAGACCTAAGGTGGCCATGGCCAGATAGTGCCCCTTTAGACGCAGGGTAGGCCACCCCACGAGTGCTGCCACAAAGGCAGTGGCAAGGAGAGCAGTAATGGCTGCTAAGGGCACAGGCCAGCCTAAGTGTGCTGTCAGGGCCCCCGATATGTATGCACCCATGCCGTAGAATCCAGCGTGGCCAAGCGATATCTGACCGGCGTACCCTGTGAGGAGAGAAAGTCCTAAGGCCACAAGCACGTTGATTCCGGCAAAAAGAAGGACCTCCACGTAGTAGTCTCCAGGGAGTAAGGGTGGAAGGAGGAGGATTGTGACCGTTAAGGTGAGCAGGAGGAGGTAGTCCCTCTTCACACTCTCTCCCCCCTTCCTCTGGAGATGAGGCCTTCGGGCCTCCAGAGCAGTATGAGGATAAGCACTAAGAAGGCCAGGGCATCCTTGTATCCCGAAGAGAGATAACCTGCGCTGAGACCTTCCATTACCCCTAAGAGGAGCCCCCCAACGAAGGCCCCAGGGTTGTTCCCCAAACCCCCGATGATGGCAGCGCAGAAGCCCTTAAGGGCAAGCATGGTCCCCATGTCGTACTCTGCCAAGGTTATGGGGGCAATGAGTCCCCCTGCCAAGGCCGAGAGACTGCCGCTGAGAAGAAAGGAGAGGGCCATCATCTCCTCCATGGGTATCCCCGCCAGTAGAGCTGCAAGAGGGTTCATAGCGCATGCCTGGATGGCGCGCCCCACTATGGTGTGGGAGAAGAAGTACCAGAGAAAGAGCACCGCCAAGGCGGTAATCGCCATTACTACCAACACCTGGGTGTTGAGGGCTGCTCCAAAGAGGAATATAGGCCTTTCTGAAAGGAGGGGGCTCACTGCCAGGGCATCCTTACCCCATATAAGCATAGCACCACCCCTCAACACCACCGAGGCCCCAATGGTACCTATGATCACTGTGATCACCCCCATGGGCATCAGGGGTTTCACCACCGTGTGTTCGAATACAAGCCCCACAATGATTCCCCCTATCACCACCAGAACCAAGGCGATGGGCGAAGGAATGTGGAGTACCTCTTGAAAGGTGTAAAGGAGCATGGCGCCCACCATCACAAACTCCCCCTGGGCGAAGTTTATGACGCCGGTAGCATTATAAATGAGGTTAAAACCCACTCCTGTCAGTGCATAGATGACCCCCATGGTAAGCCCGGCAAAGAGATACTGAATGAGGTTAACCAATTGCGCCTCCCAAAATGAGAAGGGGGCATGGCAAGGACCAGGCCCCCTTCTCCATAAAGATCTATTTAGTGGATCAACTTGAACTCCCCCTTTTCACCTACAAAGAGAGCTACACTGAGCGTGGTCAGTCAATATGAACATAGCTATCTTCCTCATCATCTATCCTATTAATACCCAAACTGCGCTGTAGCGCTTAGTGAATCAGGATAAATCGCCCCTTCTTTACCTTCAGCATCACCAGATCCTGGACAGAGAGGCCGTTGTGATCCTGTGGTGTGTAGTTGAAGACACCGTCTGCACCCACGAAACCTCGGCAGTACTGCTCCAAGGCCTCTTTTAACCCCTTCCCATCTCCAGGTCTTACCTTCCCCCTTTTGATGGCGTTGACCACCAGCATGAGGGCATCATAAGCATGGGCTGCAAAATGCGAAACAGGCTCATGATATGCACTTTCATACGCCTCTTTGAAGGAGAGGAGTACCCGCTTTTGGGGATCGGCATTGGGAAGGTCCTCGGCCACCAGGATCTTCCCAGCAGGAAGGATCACCCCCTCTGCCGCCTTGCCGCAGAGCTGGACGTACTTGATATTCCCCTGCCCATGACTCATAACCAGCAGGATCCCCTTCTTGTCGAGGCCCAGCTCCTTAAAGTTCCTGGTGACGATCACGGAGGTAGGGCCCACACTCCAATTGATAATGGCCTGAGGCCCTTTGGTCGCCAGCTTTGTGAGCTGGGCAGTCATGTCCCTGTCTTTCCCCCCGTAAGTCTCCACCCCCACAATGGTGATCCTATGTTTGGCAGCAGAGCCCTTAAGGCTTTCATATCCATCCTCTCCGAATTCATTGGAGACATAGATGATGCCCACCCTTCTGATACCCTTTTCAGACAGGTAACTTACGATCCTCTCTGCTGCCAAAGCATTTGTCTGGGGTGTGGTAAAGACCCAGGGTTTTACAGGCTTCGTGAGGATTCTTCCTGCGGCACAGCTCACCAAAGGCACCTGGAAGCGGTTTTCCTCTCTGTCCAACTGGAGGGCCTTCATCACAGCAGCAGACGTGGGGGTACGACTGGGGCCAAGAATTGCCATCACCCTGTCTCGAGTGATGAGCTCTCGAGCCTTAAGGACTGCTGCTTGGGGGTCACCATAGGTATCGTAAATCACTACCTTTACCCTCTTACCCAGCAGACCCCCCTGCCGGTTTATCCTCTGAACCATGAGTTCAACAGCCTTCTTTTCAGGGTCCCCCAGCCACGCTGCAGGGCCCGTGACCGCAAAGATGGCCCCTATTCTGTACGCCTCCTCCGCTTGAGAGGAGGTAAAGGGATAAGTAAGAAGAAACAACCCCAAAGAGAAGATGAGCAGCTTCGCTACCTTTATCTTTACTTTCTGCATAACAGCCTCCCTAATTGGGTTTTATTAAAGTCTTATAGAACAGTTTAAGGCAGTTATTCAACCCAAAATTATGGGTACCTACGGGAGGCGTTAGGGCTGTGAGGGTTGGACCCCTTCACCCCCTTATTACCCCTTTGTCTTTAAGGATCTTCTCTATCTCTAAGGCGATGCTTAGGGACTTGAGTTCCCTCTCCACGGAGACTATGGGGCACTGGTGGTTGAGGCCACAGTTGATGAGGTCTAATATTTCGAGTTTTAAGGGGTTCTCTTTGTGTACAAAGACCTGCTCTATAATGGAACTCTGTTTATACCTCAGCTCATCCCGGGTTCTTCGGGCTTCTGAAGAGGCCTGACGGTGGATGTGGATATCCTGTTCTGTAAAATTGAGGAATACATAGAAGTCATCCTGAGACACGGCCATGGTCCTAATCTTGTTCTGGGTAACCCTGCTGGCAGTGAGTGTAGCTACGCACCCGCTCTCGAAGGTAAGATGTACCAGGGCCACGTCCCCCTTGTCTGTATAGTACGATATTCCCGATGCCTCGATGTGCTTTACCTCTGACTTCACTAAGCCCAGCACAATGTCTATATCGTGGATCATGAGATCCAATACCACGCCATCATCCTGGACCCTCTTTACAAAGGGCCCCAAGCGCCTGGCCTCTACCAAAAGGGGGTTAGTCACGATCTTCATAAGCTCTTGGACAGCGCCGTTGTACCTCTCCACATGACCCACGTGTAAGGCAACCCCCCTCTCCTTGGCCAATCTGAAGAGCTCCCTGGCCTCCTCCAGGTTCGGAGCTATGGGCTTTTCCACCAACACATGTACCCCAGCCTCTATAGCGTCCTTCGCCACCCTAAAGTGCTCCCTTGTAGGCACTGCGACTGTAACTACGTCTACGAGGGGCAGCAGCTCCCTATAGTCGGTGAAGCCTTGGATATCGTACTGGCGACGCACTGCTTTGAGCCTCTCCTCGTTAATATCAGCTACCCCCACCACGTCTACAAAGTGGATCTCCATATAGGCCCCCACATGATACTGGCCCATATGGCCTACACCTATAATCCCTGCTTTAACTCTCTCCATCTGAAGCCTTCCTCCCAACCCATGGGCATATGCCCCTTTTGGACCCCCTTATAAACTCAACAAAGTGGAGCACCTCTGGGTATGGTGCTACCTCCTGAGGGATACGCCTCAAGGCCTCGGAGGTATTGAGCCCAGAACGATACAATAGCCTGAGGGCCTTGGATAGCGCACTCCTCACCTGGGGGGAGATACCCTGCCTGCGCAGCCCTACCACGTTCAGCCCATAGATTCTTCCGGGCCTCCCAGATGCGAGGGTGTAGGGTGGTATATCTTTGTTAAATGCAGAGTTTCCACCCAACATAGCCATAGTCCCTACCCTAACAAACTGATGGACCCCCACTTGTCCCCCTATAACGGCATTATCCTCAATTACCACGTGCCCTGATATCCCCGCGAAGCTGGTAATGATTACCCCATTTCCTATCTGGCAGTCGTGACCTATATGCGCGTAGGCCATGATATAATTGTTATTGCCTACCACTGTGGCCTCGCCTTCCCTGAAGGAGCGATGGATAGAGACGAACTCCCTCAAAACATTTCCATTCCCTATCCGTAAGAAGGTCGGAACACCTCGGTACTCCATGTGCTGAGGATCACCCCCCAACACGGCGTGGGGTCCTACTGTGCATTCCCTCCCTAAGGTAGTGCCCTGGTGTATTACAGCATGAGCACCAATGGTTGTCCCTTCCCCTATCTCCACCCCCTTTTCTACTACGGCATAAGGCCCTATCTCCACCCCCTCATGAAGGACGGCATCAGGATGAACCACTGCTGTGGGATGAACCCCTACTACCAAGGTTTAATCCTTCATAGCCCTGTTGGCCGCCACCAAAAGGGGATCCCATACTGGGGAGAAGGGTGGAGAGTACGCAAAATCCTGAGCTGTAAGGTCCTCTATGGTTAAACCAGCATAAAGGGCAGTAGCTAATGCATCAATCCGCAAGGCGCTGGAACCGTGCCCCACCATGCATCCCCCTAATAGCTTCCCCGTGTCTCTTTCCCAATTGAGCTTTACCGTGAAGCGCTTGCCCCCTGGAAAGTAGTGGGCCTTATCCCGAGCCACGATACTGGTAGTCTCGTAGGGTATGCCCCTCTTCTCAATTTCTGCCTCTGTGAAGCCCGTCTTAGCAAAAGACAGCTCGAACACCTTCACAATTGTGGTACCCAACACCCCTTTAAAGCGGGCATCACCGCCTGCTGCATTGGTACCAGCCACCCTACCCAGCTTATTAGCCGTAGTACCTAAGGGTTTGTAATAGGGTTCTCCTGTGAGAAAATGGAATGTCTCTGCACAATCTCCAGCGGCAAAGACCCCGGAAACATTGGTTTCTACCCTCTCATTGGTGGCTATACCCCCATGGGGCCCCAATCCTATACCCCCTTGGACGGCCAGGTCCACATTGGGCCTTATCCCTTTACTTATAAGGACCAGATCAGCCTGGAGACGTTCCCCATTAATCGAGAGCGCCTCCACTCGCTCCCTACCTATTATGGCCTCCACTTCACAGTCGGTGAGTATGGTGATACCGTGCCCCTCTAAGATCTCCTTGGCTGCTTTGGATACCACCTCGTCAAAGTCCCTGAGCACCTTACTTGACTTTTTGATCATCAGTACCTCTACCCCCCTGCGCTTGAAGGCCTCTGCTACCTCCACCCCTATAAATCCGCCGCCTATTATGGCGGCCCTTTTCACTCTACCAGAGTCCAACTCTTCCCTAATGCGTATCCCATCATCGAGGCGCCGGAGGGTATAAACACCCTTCAAGTTCACCCCAGGTATGGAGGGTGTGACAGGGATAGCCCCCGTGGCAATAACCAGGGCATCGTAAGAGTATCTCTCCTCCCTTTTAGAAAGGTGATTAAGAACCAAAACTTCCCCTTTCTTCACATCTATAGCCTTCACCTCATGCCTCAAATGAACATTTATCCCTTGGGATTGGAACTGCTGAGGAGTCCTTACAATTAACTTCTCCCTTTTATCGATGACACCCCCAATATAATAAGGTAGGCCACAAGCGCCATAAGAGACGTATTCTCCCCTTTCAAAGACATCCACTTGGAGCCCAGGATTCACTCTCTTGGCCTTTGCCGCAGCGGTGGCGCCGCCAGCCACTCCACCGATTACCACGAGCCTCTCAACCATGGACTTCCTCTTCCACTACCTCCACTACATCTTCCGGTGCCATGCCCAACATGTGGTAAAGCTCTTCTGGGGTACCCGATGGTCCATAATCTGTCACCCCCACCTTCCTTATCCGTGCAGAAAGCCCCATCTCCACAGCCAAGTCAGAGAGCACAGAACCTAAGCCTGTATGCGCATTGTGGTCCTCATAGACAATGATAGGACCCTTCAGGGCTGCCCTCTTTAAGGCCTCCCTGTCAGGGTGTAAGGGAGTGCTCATGTTGAGTACCTCTACCCTTATCCCATCACCCTTCAGCATCTCCCAGGCTGTTATGGCCCTATGGACCATCTGGCCATAAGTGATTATGGTGGCTTCATCCCCCCTCCTTACCACATCAGCCTGACCATAGGTAAACCGGTAGTCATTGCCAAAGAGTGGTTCGCCTTCTTCGCTTAGGATAATGGGTTGCTTAGAACGACCCATACCTATGGCATAGTTTCCGTAATGGGTGATGGCGTATCGCACGGCCCTGTCCATCTGGTTTGCATCGGCAGGCACCACCAAGTGGAAACCATAGAGGTTCCTCAGGAGACCAATGTAATCAATACATTGATGAGTCTTGCCGTCTTGCCCCACATCTAAACCCAGATGGGTAAGGATAAGTTTCAGGTTGCTTCCGTTTATGTCATTGAGCCTGTGTTGATTAAAGACCTCATCTATCCCGAAAACCCCAAAGTCAGCAAGGACTGCCACTACACCTTGAGTAGATAGACTTCCCGCCATCGTAGCTGCATTGTGCTCAGAGACCCCAGATTCAAAGAAGTATTGAGGGAGCTCCTGGGCAAACCACGAGGTCCTTACTGAATCGGCCAGGTCACAGTCGAAGACGGCTATAGGGGTCTGCCCTTTAACACCACAGTTTCTTAGTCCAATATCCCTAAGGGCCCTGCCAAATGCGGCTCTGTTGTCTATCCGGTCTTTGGGGCGGTATGTGAAGGGGCTGCCAGGATCTATCTTAGGGACATAAGTCGGTATGGATGACCTCTGAGAAAAAGGATTGAACGCCTCTCTCACCGACTGAAGTTGGGGCCTATCGTCATCCACTTTCAGCTCTTGAAGGGCGTGGGTCAGTTCACCCTTCCTTAGGGCCCTACCATGGTACACCTCGTCCCCTTCCATGAAAGAGACCCCTTTACCCATGACGGTATGGGCAATGATGACTACAGGCCCCTCTAAATGCAAGGACTGCCTAATGGCTTGGTAAATTGCCTGATAATCATGACCGTCTATCTCCAACACCTCCCACCCATCGGACAGGTAGTTACCTTTGATGTTGACAGGCATCACATCATGGATGGAACCACTTATCTGAAGCTCGTTGTAGTCAATAATTACTGTGATATTGGAGAGGGCAAACTTCTTAGCAAAGCGCCTGGCTTCAGCCACTTGCCCCTTTGCCTGCTCCGCATCGCTCATGACCACATAAACGTGGAAAGGACAACCCGTTAGCCTGGAGGCCAATGCGAATCCACACCCTACAGAGAGCCCTTGGCCCAGATTCCCCGTGGTCCACTCCACACCTGGGACTGCCCTCTCCACATGTCCCTCAAAGGGGCTACCCCCTTTTCTGAAGGTGGCCACAGCCTTGTCCCTGGAAAAGAAGCCCATGCGTGCCAGTACCGCATATACCCCAGGAGATGTGTGCCCATGGCTTACAATTATTCTATCCCTGTCCGGCCGGTATGGTTCAGAAGGATAAATCCTGGCACAGGAATAAAGGACCAGAAAGATATCGAGAGAAGAGAACGAGCCGCCAGGGTGCCCAGACCCTGCCAGCGAGGTCATCTTCAAGATATCACCCTTGCAGAGTCTGGAGAGCTCCTCAAGCCTGCTTACTTGCTCCTCGGAGAGTGCCTCCGCCTCGAAGCCACGAGTGACTAAACCATATACCCCTACATTATCCCTATCCATTGGCCTACCCTGAGTCGTTGAACCTTAACCAAGGGGCACCCAAGGGATACCCCATTGGTCCCCTTACAAGCCTCCAACCACATGATCCTCCAACCTCGTCAAAGAGACTCCCGATCGCTCTGAGAGATGAGGGTATCCAACTCCTCCTTCAGGGGAGCTGGTAGGCCAATGATATCTACGTTCAAAAAACCCCGAACAATGGCAGCGGTAGCCTCCTCTTCAGTAAGTCCCCGGGCCATAAGGTACTCCACCTCTTCACGGGCGATCTTGCCTACCGCAGCTTCATGGGTCATTTCTAACTCTGTTGCTCGACCTTCCAGTTCAGGGATGGCATGGATTACTCCTCCTTCTCTGAGGAGCAGTCCTCTACACTCTAAGTGGGCCTTTATGCGGGGCTCTTCCCCTATCAGATGACCCCTGGCAATCACGGTTCCCCCCATGGACACAGCCCTGGATATGAGCTCGGCCTTTGTCCCTGGTGCCTGAAGATGTACCCTGGCGCCAATATCCATGAACGCCCCAGGGACCGCAACAAGCACGCTATGGAGACGGGCTGTTGCGCCTGACCCCCGGAGATACGCTGTTGGGCTCATCTTGATATGTTTCCCAGGGTGCATGCAAATGTAATCGGATATAAAGACCCCCCCCTCCTCTACAATGGCCCCCGTCAAGGGGAGGGCCTCTATGTCGGGTCCCCACACGTGGATCATGGTAAAGTGTAGCGTTGCCCCCTTCCCCACATAGAACTCAGAGATCCCTAAGTGGGTCCCCCTTATCTCTCTGCTGGTGCATCCAGTAATTACATGAAGCTCTGCCTCATCCTCCACTACCACGATGTTGTGGACATGCTGCATCCCTCCTGTGCCCATGTAGAGACAACTCTGGACAGGGAATATGGGCCTCACACCCTTCCTTGCCCTGATGAAATACCCATTCTGGAACTCCCCCAGATCTGGGTCCCTTTGTAATGCTCGCCAGAGAAACCTCTCAGTGCCCTCCAGCTCCTTCAAGGCCCTCTTGGTTGGCAACAGATCCACCCCTGATTGGCGGATCCCACAGGCTACAACCCTTTCATCTTCTTGAATGAACGTACCACACCGGCCCTTACCCTCAGGCTCAATTCCCACCCTCTCCAGTTCCTCAACAGAAGAGAGCATCTCCTTCACCTCAGACATCGCGCACACTCCTCATAGCCAAATCTTTCTATAGTTCTCAGGATCTCCTTGGGATTACCAGAGCAAATCAGGTGTCCTTCAATAAGCACATGCCCCTTGTCCGCTACCACGTAGTCCAAGATGTGGCCAGTATGTGTGATAATTAGGGCCGATTTCCTCCTCCTCGCCTTCCTTTCCCTAATGCTCTCCTCTATTTTGGGTTCTAAATCCCTCTCCAGTAACCTATTTATGGCGTTCCCCAAAAGCACTATGTTCTCTAAGTCCACCCCCGATTCAGGCTCATCCAAGAGAACCAGATCCGGGTCCTGGGCCATAAGCTGCACAAGTTCTGATCTCTTCATCTCACCACCTGAGAATCCCAGGTTTACATCCCTGTACAGAAACTCCTCGCAATTGAGGGTTTGAGCAATGGCATCCACATCTACATGTCTCTTACCTGCACACATCTCTATCAACTGACGTGTTTTTACACCCCTCACCACAGGGGGCCTTTGGAAGGCTAAGCCCATTCCCAAACGGGCACGCTCAAAGAGTGGAAGGGATGTGACGTCCTTGCCCTTAAAGATGATGCGCCCCTGAGTTATCCTATATCTCTCGAACCCCATCACGGCCATTATGAGCGTAGTCTTACCTGAGCCGTTGGGCCCCATAAGGGCATGCACCTCGTCTACCGGTAAGTGCAAATCAATTCCGTGGAGGACCTCACGGTCCTCCACTTCCACCTTTAATCCCTCTATCTTAAGCATCCCTTCACCAATCCACACCTACACCCCAAAGGAATGTACCCATCTCAACGACCCCAGTCAACGCTGGGGTCAATTTTTTAGATGTCGAAATAGAGCGTAAATTCGTAAGGATGGGGCCTAAGCCTAATGGCATCCACCTCATTTTCCCTCTTGTATCGGATGTAGGTGTCTAAGAGATCGTCGGTAAAGACATCCCCCTTCTTCAAAAAGTCACAATCTGCCTCCAATTCATTGAGTGCCTCCTCTAAGGAGGCGGGTGTGGTGGGCACACCTGCCAGTTCCTCAGGGGTGAGCGAGTAGATGTCCTTATCTAATGGCTCCCCTGGATCGATCCTGTTCTGGACCCCATCCAGTCCTGCCATGAGCATGGCGGCAAAGGCCAGATAGGGACAAGCAGCGGGGTCAGGGAAGCGTATCTCGATCCTCTTTGTCTTAGGACTGGGGGAGTACATGGGCACCCTGATACCTGCACTCCTGTTTCTGGCCGAATATGCAAGGTTTACAGGGGCCTCGAAACCAGGCACCAGCCTCTTATACGAATTTGTGGTGGGATTGGTGAAGGCGCACATGGCCCTGGCGTGTTTCAGGACTCCGCCAATAAAGTAGAGGGCCAGCTCAGAGAGGCCAGCATACTCATGGCCTGCAAAGAGGGGTTTACCATCCTTCCACAGAGAGAGATGGGTGTGCATCCCTGTTCCATTGTCGGCGAATAAAGGCTTAGGCATGAATGTGACTGTCTTCCCATACTTCTTGGCCGTGCCCTTCAGGATGTACTTGTATTTCATCACGTTATCTGCCATCTCTACCATAGGGGCGTAACGCATATCGATTTCGCCCTGTCCAGCGGTAGCCACCTCGTGGTGATGCACCTCAATGCGTACACCTGCATGCTTGAGGTTCAAGACCATCTCACTCCTTACATCCTGCATCTGATCGTGGGGTGGTACTGGAAAGTATCCTCGTTTGGGGAGAATTTTATATCCGAGATTTGGCATCTCCTCCCTGTCGGAGTTCCACCACCCCTCTATGGAATCTATGTAATGATATCCATAGTTGCTTTCGTAACCATACTTTACATCATCAAATATGAAGAACTCCAACTCGGGGCCGAAGTAGGCGGTATCGGCTATCCCCAGGGACTGCATATAAACCTCGGCTTTCTTTGCCACATATCTGGGGTCCCTGGAATATGGCTCCTTGGTGATGGGGTCCACCACATCACATATCACCACCAGTGTAGGCTCCTTGAAGAAAGGATCCACAAAGGCGCCCTTTGGGTCGGGAAAGATGATCATGTCTGAAAGATTAATGGTCTGCCATCCTCTGATGGAGGAGCCATCAAAGCCAATTCCTTCTTCAAACACCTCCTCATCAAACTCGTCGGCAGGGACGCTGAAGTGCTGCCAGATTCCAAACAGATCACAGAATCTCACGTCGATGAACTTCACTTCACCGCTCTTTACCAACTTCAAAAACTCCACCTTTTCCATAAAGTAACCTCCCCTATTTAGATGTTTGCAACCTTTGCTTTGGAATATCACAAACAGCTTTGACCTGGCAAAGATCTTAATTGCACCATTTTTATGCAGATAAACCCTTACTCACTTGGATCAGACGCTCGTGCTTAGTGCTGAGAGCATCTTGGAAGGACTCCTTGGGCCCGGGGTTCAGTAAAGCCAACAGCGTACCAGCCTGTTCCCCACCCTTTTTAATGGGGGGAGATGTTCTCTGCACGCCTCCTTGGCCCATGCGCAGTGGGAGTAGAAAGGGCACATTCCGTAAGAGGAGTTTTTCGCATCGGGGAGAGAGAATCCCCTTCTCCCCCTCCAATGGGGAAGTACCTCAAACAGGGCCTTGGAATACGGGTGAAGGGGCTTTTCATAGAGCTCCTCCACTCTGCCTTCCTCTAACAGGAACCCGCCTTTGATTACCCCTACCCTATGGGCTATCTCCGCCACGATACCCAAGTCGTGGGTGATGAAGAGGATAGTGGTTCCTCTGTCTCTTTGAAGCCTCTTCAAGAGAGAGAGGATCTGAGCCTGCACAGTAACGTCCAATGCTGTGGTGGGCTCATCTGCTATGAGGAGTTTCGGCATGGCAGCCATAGCCATGGCGATGAGTATCCGTTGCCTCATCCCCCCGCTCATCTGATGAGGATACTCTCGAATTCTGGCCTCTGGATTTGGGATGCCCATTTCCCCTAAGAGACTAATGGTTTGTCGTAGTGCCTCCCTCTTGCGCATGCCTTGGTGTAGCATAAAAACCTCTGCCACCTGCAATCCTACCTTCATAGTGGGATTAAGGGCTGTCATGGGCTCTTGGAAGATCATCGAGATCTCCCTTCCCCTAATAGCCCAATACCGCTTCGCCGAGAGGGCCATAAGATCCTTCCCCTGAAAGGATATCTCGCCCTTTACCCGGGCATAAGGAGGAAGAAGCCCCATGAGGGCATGGCCGGTAACGGTCTTTCCAGAACCAGATTCCCCTACAAGGGCAAAGACCTCACCCTTATGCAAGGTGAGGTCCAATCCACAAACTGCATCATTCCATCCCTTAGATGAGGGGAAAGAGATCCAGAGTCCCCGGATCTCAACCAACACTGTGCTCGATGTCACTTCCCCACTATCTTTCCACCGAGATTATTTAAAAATCTTAGGATATCCCACAACACACCTTGCCCTTCAGGTGCTTTACTCACTTGGGTTCTTTCCTTCTTTGGGATGGCCTCCTCTTTTGGCTTAGGTGCTGGTGCCTCCTCTGCGGGCGCTGCTTCTTGGGGTCTTACCTTTGTAATGGTAGAGGCCCCTGCAATCTTATCCGCGGTAAGCTGGATCCTTGAGATCAAGGCAGGGATCGGGCTGGGTCCCCTGGCTACTTCAGCCTTCAGAGCACTGACGAGGGTTTCCATCTCGTGAAGCTTGCCCTCTCCGAAGGAGTCTTTGAGTGTTTGAAGTTGCCCCTCCATAGAGTCCACCACCTTGGCAGCAGCCTCATAATCGTTGTCCCCCATGGTCAGGTCATAAACCCTTTGGGCCTCCAATTGGAGCTGAGAAAGCAGAGCGCGGGCCTTGAGAGAGGCCACGCTCTTCTCCAAAGCCGCCTGCCTATGTTCTATCACCTTTCCTTGCTGCTCCAGGACCCCTACCACCTTGTGCAGCCCCATGTTCCAAAAACTGAGAATAAGGGCCACAATGCCAAAAGCCAGCGCCAGATATACTAAAAAGGCCTTTCCCCCGCCTTCCCCTTTTGTCTCTTTGCCCTGGATCTCCGCATTCTCTTCCATAGATCTCCTCCCTTCTCCCTCTTTATGCTCCGGAGTGGCCTCCAAGGGCTCTTCCCCTGCAAAGTTTTCTTCCTTCTCCATAGCCACCTCCTCTGTTTTCTAAAAAGGTTATTGAATGGATACACCCCTGTCAATGGGCTGTCCAGACTGATGGGTTGGACTTTACCGTGCAGGTGTGTTAGGTCGTATTGAGATTTAAGGGAAGGGTTGAGCGAAAGGCCGACAAAAGGGTAAATTGTAAATGTCAGTGCAGAGCTTCAATGAGAGAGTTGGTAGATCACTCGATCTTAGGGTGTAAAGTTGTCCTCTAAGGGTTTTATTCTTTGCCCCCACTGTGGGGCCAGGATAGAGGTTTACAGGAACCCTGTACCTACCGTGGACATCATTATCCGATGGAAAGGGAAGATCGTCCTGGTGAAGAGGAGGAATCCACCCCATGGATGGGCACTGCCAGGTGGATTTGTGGACTATGGAGAGACCTTGGAGGGGGCGGCGATAAGGGAGGCGAAGGAGGAGACGGGATTAGACGTAAGGCTGATCCGTCAATTTCATTGCTATTCAGATCCCCAGAGGGATCCAAGGCAGCACACTATAACCACCGTCTTTATTGCAGAGGGCAGGGGGGATCCCAAGGCTGGTGATGATGCCTCTGGCATTGGGGCGTTCTCACCTGAAGATCTACCTGGGGAGATGGCATTTGATCATGCCAAGATCCTGAGGGATTACCTTGAAGGGAAGTACTAAAATGGGGAGAGGCCAGTCCGCCGCTCGGTCGGGTCTTTCGGAGAAGTGGCGGGATGGATGCGCCGTAGTAGGGGTTTATGGTCATCCTGAGGCAGCCAACTTGGTTTACCTGGCCCTGTATGCCCTTCAGCACCGGGGGCAAGAGAGCTCTGGAATAGCCTCTTCTGATGGAGAAAACATATACCTTGAAAAGGATATGGGGCATGTGGCAGAGATCTTCGATCCTTCCCGGTTGGGGCGCCTCAAGGGTTACATAGCCATCGGTCACAACCGGTACTCCACCACAGGGGAGAGTACCCTCACCAATGCACAGCCCTTTTTAGTAAACTACCGCCAGGGTTCCCTTGCGGTGGTACACAACGGGAACCTCATCAATGCCTATCAGCTGAAGAGGTGCTTAGAGGATTCGGGCTCTATCTTCCAGTCTAATATGGACACAGAGGTGATCATCCATCTCATTGCCCGGAGCGGTGAGGACTCGTTCCTTAGGGGTTTATTGGTGGCCCTGAAGGAGATAAGGGGAGCATATTCCCTTGTGTTTCTCAGGGAATCCCAGCTCATAGCCGTCAGGGACCCTTGGGGTTTCAGACCCTTGATTCTGGGCAAACTTAAGGAAGGGTACGTAGTGGCATCGGAGACTTGTGCCCTGGACCTCATTGAAGCCGAGTTCATCAGAGAGGTGGAGCCTGGAGAGGTGCTTACCATAGACGAAAAGGGGCTCCAATCATTCTTCCCAGTGTCTCATGAAAAGAGTGCCCATTGCATATTTGAGTTCATCTACTTCGCCAGGCCAGATTCCTTCATCTTTGGAAGGGACGTTTATTCGGTGCGGAAGGAGTTTGGGAGGCAGCTGGCGAGGGAGGGTATTGTAGAGGCCGATATGGTGGTGGCTATCCCCGACTCTGGGATGGTAGCCGCCTTGGGCTTCAGTGAGGAGTCCGGCATTCCTATGGAGCTGGGGCTTATAAGAAATCACTATGTTGGTAGGACATTTATAGAACCCAAACAGTCCATACGTCACTTTGGGGTCAAGGTAAAACTCAACCCCGTGAGGGAAGTGCTTAAGGGTAAGAGGGTGGTGGTAGTAGATGACTCCATTGTAAGGGGCACCACCAGCAGGAAGATCGTTAAGATGCTTAAAGCGGCGGGGGCCAGGGAGGTCCACTTCAGAGTGAGCTCACCCCCCATCCGCTACCCCTGCTTCTACGGGATAGATACTCCCACCAGGCGGGAGCTCATTGCATCTACCCACTCGGTGGAGGAGATTAGGAAGTACCTTACTGCCGATTCCTTAAAATATCTCAGCTTGGAGGGGATGATCAAGTGCACAGGCTATACCATGGAGAATCATCCCTTCTGCCTCGCCTGTTTTTCCGGATCCTACCCCGCCAAGTTTCCCAGGCATCCTGTTGCCCTCCCCGGTCTGTAAGGAGACTACAGATAACCATTTATTTTATACCACTGTATGGTCTCTTCCAGGGCATCATGGAGTCTTACAGGTGGTGTGAAACCCAAGGCACTCAAGCGAGAAGGATGGCATATCCATACATCCTCCATCATCTCTCCAAGCTTCTCCTTGCTCAGAAGCACTGGACGCTTCGTCATGCAGCGGTAAAGCTCGCTTACCTCACTTAGAGGTCGAAGCACCCCCGGGTGCAAGGGGAAAGACCTCAACTTCACCCCCATAATCCTGGCGGCCACCTCTGCTATCTCCCACCAGGTATATGAACCATCTGAAAGGAAATATGTGCCTTGTTCCTCCTTCTCTAAGAGGAAGTGCAGTGCATAGACCAGGTTCTTCACATATACGAGGCTGAGGCACTTCCCCTTGGAAAAGGATGGCAACCACCCCCTCTTTACTATGCGAAAGAACCGAAGTACATCCATGTCCCGGGGTCCGTATGTTACAGGTGGCCTCAGGATGAGAAATGGGATGTGTGCATCCCTTATCATAATCTCACCGTATAGCTTACTTTCCCCGTAAGGGTTGATGGGATGCTCGGGGACTCCGTCTGACACCTCTCCAGGTCCTGCAACTGCTTGCGTGGATATGTATACGAAAAGGCCAGGACTATGCCCTTTCTGAGTCAGGGCCCTTATCAGATTGTATGTGCCGATAGCGTTGGCCAAATAAAAATGGTGGATCTGCCCCGCACGGGTCAGTCCTGCTGCATGTATAACAAGGTCAAAATACTCCTTAGAGATGGATTCGAGGGTATGGGGCCGGGTGATATCACCCTTCAACTCCTCCACATTACCCAGCTCGTCGAGCCAGCCCCTCTTAGCGCGGATTAGCACGGATACCCGGTGCCCATGTTCCAGCATGTGCTGGACCAAGTGGCTCCCCACAAAACCTGTAGCACCAGTAACCAGCACCCTCATCGGGTAAGCCCCTGGACGGCCTGCGACAGGGCTTCGAAGTAGCGATCAAGCACCCGTTCGTCATGCCTGAGTGAGATTGAACCACCTCCGTGTACTACAAAGACCCCGGCATTGAGCAAAAGGAGGCGAAAAAGGTGGCCTTTTTCGTTATCCTCATTTTGGGCTAAGGATGCAGGGCTGCTGACATTCACTTCTCCCTTTGGGAAGTGGACTGCGAAAAGGGAACCAGTGCCCGTGACCACTCCATTTATGCCATGGGCAAGGAGAATGTGTTCGGTGATGGCCCGCACCCTCTTCCCGCGCTCCTCCAAGAGCGGATAGAGCCACGACGCATTTTCCTTAAGATAGTTCAGCACCTTCAACCCGGCCACCATAGAGAGGGGATAGCAGGAAAAGGTCCCACCCCCTATAAGCACTGGTGGATTGCCCTTTGTTCCATCTGATAGGGCGAGTATATCCCTGGGCCCCACCACTGCACCCAGAGGAAACCCTCCCCCGAGCACCTTGCCGAGCGTTGCCAAGTGGGGGGTCACCCCCCAATACTCCTGTGCCCCACCCAAGGCCAGCCTGAAACCTGTAACCACCTCATCAAATATGAGGAGCGCTCCCCTGCGCTCTATTTCCTCCTTTATCCCTTGTAGATATTCTCTGCTTGGCTGGACAAAGCCTCCCGCTCCCACCATGGGCTCCATTATAAGAGCTGCCAGGTCATCACCTGCCCTATCCATGGCCCGAAGGGTGCCCTCCATATCATTGAAGGGCACAGGGATCACTGGAGCTTCTTCGTTAAAAGGCAGGCCCAAGCTATCCATCCCGTTGAAAGGGGGATGGATATAAAATGTGAGAT
Organism: Aquificota bacterium; assembly: GCA_015486015.1. Classification (GTDB taxonomy): domain Bacteria; phylum Thermosulfidibacterota; class Thermosulfidibacteria; order Thermosulfidibacterales; family B14-G1; genus WFSI01. The sequence goes on from WFSL01000009.1 coordinate 33,093, forward strand.
CCGTAGAGGCCCCATGCCACCCACCCATCACCTTCAGGATCTTCCTCCTACCGGTGTATGCCCTGGCCAGGCGTGTAGCATACATTCCTGCTTCTGTTCCTGAAGAACAGAAGCGCACCGATTCTGCACAAGGGACAAGCTCAATCACCAGTTGAGCCAGCTCTACTTCTTCCCGATGTACCAGACCAAAGTGATATCCCCGCTGTGATATAAACTTGGTAACTGCCTCTATCACAGGAGGAAAGGCATGCCCGAGGATTTGGGTATAGTGACCCATCCAAAAGTCAATGTAACGATGACCGTCTATATCGAATATGTAAGGACCCTCTGCCCTTTGAACATAAAATGGGAATGGCCTTACATGCCTTATGTTATGGGATATTCCCCCAGGCATCGCCCTACAGGCCTTTTCATAAAGCACCCGGGAGGCAGGTCTTTCTCTGGCATACCTATACTCCGCCCTTTCCCTCAAGAACCTCCTCCAGCTTAGAAAAGCCCACAGCACCCTCTCTCAACACCTTGATCTGCTTGCCTGTACAGTCCACCACCGTGGAGGCTACCCCTTTCACACGCCCACCGTCGATTATCATCTCTACACCCTGGGTCAAGCTCGGGGGCAACTCCTCTATGACGAGGGCATCCCTCCCACCACTCACATTGGCACTGGTAGCGGTTAATGGCTCACCAATAGCCCTGACCAGCCCTCGGGGTAAGCGGTGTGCGGGTACACGCACCCCCACACCCCCTGTGGGCCCCATGAGCCAGGGAGGAAACGGTACCCTGGGGCGAAGCACGAGGGTGAGTGGCCCAGGTAGAAAGGCGTCCGCCAGCCTCTCGGCATCAGTGGTGAGGTGAAAGTGCCTCCTCAAATCCTCCACATCCGCCATGAAGAGTGATAGGGGCCTATTTATGTTCCTCCCCTTCAGTTCGTAAATTCGCCTCAGGGCAGTAGCGGAAGAGGCTCGAGCAGATAGTGCGTAAAGCGTATCTGTAGGAATCACCACCACCCCGCCATCCTTTAGGATGGTGATCAGCTGCGGTGGCAACGAATCACCTTCTCTCCAGGTGTAGGACCTTAGAGGCGAATCTGAAGAAGGGTTCATGCCTTGCCCTTAATAAGCGGTTCAATAGAGGGGTCTAAAAGGGCCAAGATCCTGAGGGCCAGCCATGCTGCATTCTTGGCGCAGTCTATGGCTACAGTAGCTACCGGAACCCCAGGGGGCATCTGGACAGTCGACAAAAGTGCATCAAGTCCCTTTAAAGGGGAAGAGGAGATGGGCACCCCAATAACAGGCAATGTGGTATGAGCTGCAATGAAGCCTGCCAGATGAGCGGCCCACCCTGCTCCTGCTATCACCACCTTCACCCCTTGACTTCTCAAGCCCGTCACATACCTCCTCAGCCTCTCTGGATCTCGGTGGGCAGATAGCACCACAGCCTCACACTCTACCCCAGCGTCTCTTAAGACCTCTAAGGCACCCTCCATCACCCCCCTGTCCGAATCGCTACCCATCACAACAACAATCCTGTAACTCACGATTCCAACTCCGCTTCCCTCCTGAGTTCCTCCGCTCTGTCTACCCTTTCCCAGGTGAATTCAGGGAGTTCACGTCCAAAGTGGCCATATACTGCGGTCTTTTTGTATATGGGCCTCCTCAGGTTCAGCTCACTTATGATCCCCTTAGGAGTGAAGTCGAAGACCTTGCTCACTATAAGGGCCAGGCGCTCATCGGGAATTACACCTGTGCCCCTGGTATCCACGCATATGGACACGGGCTCTGAGACCCCGATGGCATATGCGAGCTGGATTTCGCATTGCTTGCAAAGCTCGGCCGCCACCAGGTTCTTGGCCACGTAACGTGCCATATAGGAGGCTGATCGATCTACCTTTGTAGGATCCTTCCCAGAGAAGCAACCCCCTCCATGGCGGGCAGAACCCCCGTATGTATCCACTATGATCTTGCGGCCCGTCACCCCAGTATCTGCCTGAGGTCCCCCAAGGACGAAACGGCCTGTAGGATTAATATGGTATACTATGTGCTCTTCATCCAGATACTCCAAAGGTATAACGGGCTTGATTACGTATTCGATGATGTCTTCTCTCAACTGCCTAAGGGTAATATCTGGGGCATGCTGAGCAGAGACAACTATTGCTGCTACCCTTTCCGGTTTTCCATTCACGTACTCTACTGTCACTTGAGACTTCCCATCGGGCCTAAGATAGTCAAGGATGTCCTTTCTCCGCACCTCTGCAAGGCGCTCGCAAATCCTATGGGCCAAAATGATGGGCAAGGGCATAAGAACCTCTGTCTCGTCTGTGGCAAAGCCGAACATAAGCCCCTGATCCCCTGCTCCACCTATATCCACCCCTGCAGCAATGTCTGGGGATTGCGCATGAATAGAAGTAATCACGGCACAAGTTTCAGCATCGAACCCGAACTTGGCCCTGGTATAGCCTACATCCCTGATGGTCTCCCTGACAATATCTGGGATCTCTACATAACAGTCGGTGGTGATCTCCCCTGCTACAAAGGCCAAACCAGTTGTGACCATGGTCTCACATGCTACCCTCCCCATGGGATCCCTTGCCAGAATAGCATCAAGTATTGCATCAGATATCTGATCGGCTATCTTGTCGGGATGGCCCTCGGTCACCGATTCGGAGGTGAACATGATCCTCTCTCCGGCGTTCTTCATCTACCCCCCTCCAGAAATATTGCCCTGTGCTCGGCAAAGTAACCGTAAGCCGAGTAAAGGGCTACAACAGCCCCCAAGAGCAACGCTATCATGCCTATCGTCTGGAGATGTACCATTAACAGGATCAAGGCCAAGGTGTAGATCCCTGTCTTTGCCTTCCCCATCTCTCCAGCGCCCATTGATACCCCCTTCAATGCCGCGATGCCCCGTAACCCTGTGACAGCAAACTCCCTGGCAAGGATAATCACTGCAAGCCACCCTGGTATCCTGGCCAAGGAAACCAGCGGCACCAAGGCACTCAAAAGGAGTATCTTGTCTGCCAGCGGATCCAATAGCTTCCCTAAAGGGGTGACCTCCCCCCTGGCCCGTGCGACGAACCCATCAGCCAAGTCTGTAAATGAGGCGATAAAAAAGAATGCAGCACCCAAGAGGTTCCATCCCAATTTGGGGGTGGAGAGGCACAGGATCACAGGAATCACAAATACCAGCCTTGATACGGTTAAGAGGTTGGGGAGGTTCACCATGCCACCTCAGATCCAGTAGAACTCAGCTCTGGAGTTCCTCTCCATGAGTTCAATGAAGGCCTCATCGGGGCCCTTGCCCTCGTATAGAATCCTATAGACCTGCGAGGCAATGGGCATCTCTACCCCCAGGGCCTCTGCGAGCCTTACTGTGGCCTTACACGTGTAGATCCCCTCTGCTACCATGACCATCCCTTTCATAATGTCTTGAAGTTTTTCACCTTTCCCGATGCGGTATCCAACGGTCTTGTTTCTACTCAAATCCCCTGTGCAAGTCAACACGAGATCTCCCATGCCTGAGAGGCCCAGAAAGGTGATAGGACGGGCACCCATAGCAACCCCCAAGCGGCTCATCTCTGCCAGCCCCCTCGTAATAAGGGCGGCCTTGGCATTAAGCCCTAAACCCATTCCCTCGCATATCCCTGCAGCAATGGCAATCACGTTCTTCAACGCTCCCCCAAGCTCTACACCTATCACGTCATCGTGGGTGTAAACCCTGAATCGAGGCGTCATAAATGTATCTGCGACGAGCCGAACCACATCCTCGCTCCATCCGGCTACTGTTACGGCAGTGGGGAGGCCAAGGGCCACTTCCTTAGCAAAGCTTGGACCAGAGAGACAGGCCCATCTCTTTTGCACGTCTGGTCCCAACAGCTCAGAGAAGATACCACTTATGGTCTTACCCGTGGCGGCCTCAATCCCTTTACTGGCGCTCACTATTGGCACCCCCGGCATCTCTTTTACTATCCTTCCCCAGACTCCCTTTATGTGCTGGGTAGGGACCACGTTCACCAGTAGCCCCGCCCCTTTCACCACCTCGCTCAGACAAGTAGTGGCTTGGATCCTCGAGGAGAGGGTAATGCCAGGGAGATAAAAGGGATTCTGCCTCTCACTATTTATGGAGTGAGCCACCTCTTCTTCATAGGCCCACAATAGCACCTTATGTCCCTTGTTGCTTAAGAGGTGGGCCAAGGCTGTACCCCAACTCCCTGCTCCAACGACCCCAATAGTCATGGCATTAAGTGCCCATCTCCCAACTGGAGAGGTACTGCCTCTGCTGCTCTGTTAGCTTGTCTATGGCAATCCCCATGGACTCGAGCTTTATCCTTGCCACCTCTTGATCGAGATCCCAGGGTAATCTGTGTACGGCAGGTTCCAGTTTTTCTCCATGTTGTACCAGGTACTCCACAGCCAGGGCCTGATCAGAAAAGCTCATATCCATCACTGCAGAAGGGTGCCCCTCTGCCGCCACTAAGTTCACCAATCTCCCCTCCCCCAAAACCACAATGCGACGCCCATCCTTTAAAGTGTATTCGTCTACAAAAGGCCTCACCCGCCTCTTACCAATGCTCATATCATCCAAGGCTTCCAAGTCTATTTCTACATTGAAGTGGCCTGCATTGGCTACCATAGCCCCGTCTTTCATCACTGAGAGGTGCTCCCCCCTGATCACAGAGAGGTCTCCCGTTGCCGTTATGAAGAAGTCCCCTATCTTAGCTGCCTCAATAAGCGGCATCACCATAAACCCATCCATCACTGCCTCTAAAGCCTTTATGGGGTCTGCCTCGGTCACAATCACTCGGGCCCCCATCCCCCGGGCCCTCATGGCTACTCCCCTCCCACACCACCCATATCCACAAACCACAAAGACAGAGCCTGCAATGAGGCGGTTTGTGGCGCGCATAATCCCATCTATGGTGGACTGTCCTGTGCCGTACCTATTGTCGAACAAATGTTTGGTATATGCGTCATTCACTGCGATGACGGGGAAGAGGAGCTTACCCTGGGCTGCAAGGCTCTTCAGGCGGATCACCCCTGTGGTGGTCTCCTCAGTGGAACCCAAGACCCCCTTCACTAATGCATCCCTCTCTTTTTCACCCCAGCCTTCAAAGGCCTCACCCAAGCTATTTGAGAGTTCTCCCTCTCGGCCTTGGGCCAGGAAGTGGAGGCTACTGATGAGATCGGCCCCGTCATCTAAGGTGATCATAGGTCTTTCAGCCAGTACGGATGCAATGTGGCTATAGTAAGTTTCCTTCTCCTCTCCCCTTATGGCATAGACCGGGATCCCATGCTCTGTCACCAAGGCCGCCGCCACATCATCCTGGGTAGAGAGTGGATTAGATGCACACAGGGCTACCTGTGCACCCCCCTCCTTGAGGGTAAGCATCAAGTTGGCTGTCTCTGTGGTCACATGTAAGCAGGCCCCCACCACGATCCCATGTAAGGGACGCTCCCTTGCAAATCTTTCTCTAATCCTCCTCAAGACAGGCATCTCTTTCTCAGCCCACTGAATCCTGAGCGCTCCTCCATCAGCCAGGGAGAGATCCTTCACGTGATACCCCATATATGCCTCCTCATGAGCTTGTCTCAGGAGCCTTATACCCCGCCACAAAGAAAATAAAAAGCTCCCACCTTTGGGGGTCAGGTCTTGAATTTGGTAATTTTAGATTGAGATTTTTGACGACAACAGAGCCTTTACCCCTCTTCCCCCATTTCTCTATATAGCTGGAATACCAACCACACCCATGTAGATGACCGTCTCCTGTATCCCATCCAGCTCCAATACACTGTTCACCTCATCGTCAAAGAATGCCCCGATAGTGCAGCATCCAAGCCCCATTGCCGTGGCTGATAAGTAGAGGTTCTGTCCCATATGGCCTGCGTCCAAGTAGACATAGCGAAAGGCCCTCTCTCCATACTTGATGCGGGATCTATCTATCATTGCTGTCCAGATGAAGGCCGCCGATGCCTGAGCTATCATCTCTTGATCCAGGGCTGCATGGGCCAGGGTCTTGGATTTATCCCCTGAAACAACAAGTTCCAAGGAAAAGTCTGGGATGTAAAGGTGATAGACACCTGGCTCCAGCCCCTTCACTCGATTGACCATGATGTAAGTCTCCACAGGGTACAAGGCCCCAGCCGAGGGGACTACGCGAAAGAGAGATCCGTAAGATCTTTCTCTTACAGCTCCTATGGACCAAGCAAGGCGGGCTAAGGCCTCCAAGGGTATCTCTGCGGATAGAAACGATCTCACAGATCGCCGTCTGAGCATTGCTTCCCATATCCCAGTTCCTTCTTCAAGGGGTGGAGTCGGTAATCTGATGAGTGGTACATTGGGATACCTTTTAAACTCATCTGGATGAGAAAGGATCCTACTTGCCACAGGGCGCTCCCCCCTCCTATACTTTGTCTCCCTCTGAAACCTCTCTCCCAAGGTCTCCATCTCTCTCCTCCTTGAAACGGCAAAAGGCACACACCCTTTCTTGGGTAGGCTGCCCACACATCTCGCATTCTTGGAGTCCCTCTCGCTCTTGCTGAGCTATGCCTTTAAATAATTTGTTATACCTGACAAATAGGGTGTAAAACCTCTGCTTCGTCCCAGGAGACCTGTATTCTATCCGATTGAGTATCCTCTTATAGAAGAGAGAGGTGGCCCCCTGGGCATAGGGACAGGCCTCCATCACGTATCTTATACCCCTAAGCATTGCATAAAGGGCTGTCTCCTTTTCTGTCAGGAGTACCATGGGCTTGACCTTCCTTGAAAGCTTCCGATGCCAGGGTTCCAAAACAGGTGCCTGGCGTGCAAGATATCCAATTTGCCAATTCAACAGGTTCAAAAGGAGCACTGCCGCCTCATCATCGAGGTTGTGCCCTGTGCACAGTACATGGTATCCCCCCTCCACGGCTACCCTATTGGTGAGATACCTCTTGGCCATGCCACAGATGGGACAGAGTATCTTGCAGCCTATATCCTCTATGCCCTTACCCCACCAGTCTTTCAACCTCTCTACCAGCAAGGTCAATCCCCTCTCATGGGCAAATGACCTTGCAGCCTCATAAGAGCGGGCAGAATATCCCTCTTTGCTTATTCCAAGATCTATGAAGAGTCCAGTAGCGGCGTATCCCAATCTGACCAGCACATCCCACAGGGCCAGGCTGTCCTTCCCCCCGGAAACGGCTATCAAGATCCTCTCCCTCCGGGAGAACATCCTGAAGCGCTTTATAGTTCGCTCTACCCGATCCAAGACGTACGCATCGAAGCACGAGGCACAAAGCCCCCGGTTCTGGGCACGCAGATTTATTACCGCAGGCCTCTTACACACCTTGCACTTCATGCCCTTCCTATCTCACAATCCACGCAGGGTGTCACGTGTGAACAATAGGCATGTGTATGTATGTTTATGTTGAAAGCCCTTGCCTCCATGTGCTAAATCACCTTGCATCTTAGTTTATAGGCACTTCGGAGGGCGGAGAAATGGAGAAGTATGACCCAGGATCCATAGAGCTCAAGTGGCAAAAGTATTGGGAGGACCACCACATTTATAGGGTTGAGGAGATACCCGAAAAGGAGACCTTTTATTGCTTAGAGATGTTCCCATACCCATCTGGAAAGATTCACATGGGTCACGTGAGGAACTACTCCATTGGGGATGTTATCGCTCGATTCAAGTCCATGAGAGGGTATCACGTGCTCCACCCCATGGGTTGGGATGCATTTGGGCTCCCGGCGGAGAATGCTGCCATACAGCATGGGATTCACCCTGCCCAGTGGACCAAGGAGAACATCGAAAATATGAGGAGGCAGTTGAAGAGGCTTGGCTTCAGCTATGATTGGGACCGGGAGTTGGCCACGTGTGACGAGGAGTACTACCGATGGGAACAGAAGGTCTTTATCGAAATGATGAATAAAGGCTTGGCTTACAGGAAGAGGTCGCTTGTCAACTGGTGCGAGCATTGCCAAACCGTGTTGGCCAATGAGCAGGTAGAGGGGGGATGCTGTTGGCGTTGTGGGCACCCGGTGGTGGAGAGAGAATTAGAACAATGGTTCTTCAAAACTACCCAGTACGCCGAGGAGCTCCTTGAGGGTTTAGATAGGCTCAAGGGGAGGTGGCCCGATAATGTGCTCACCATGCAGAGGAATTGGATTGGCCGTTCAGAAGGGGCCCTTATCCGGTTTCCCCTTAGTGGGAGAGAGGGTGCCATCGAGATCTTTACTACCCGTCCCGATACAGTCTATGGCATCACCTTCATGAGCGTGGCCCCCGAATATCCCGGTCTTTTAGGGCTGATTGAGGGGAACTCCCAGAAGGATGAGGTCCTTTCCTTTGTGGAGAGGGTAAGGAGGCAGCCTCGGAGGGAGCGCACACTGGAGGATACAGAGAAGGAAGGGGTCTTCACCGGATCGTTCTGTGTCAATCCATTCACCGGAGAGGAGGTGCCAATCTTTGTGGCCAACTTTGTGCTGGTGGAGTATGGAACGGGGGCTATTATGGCTGTCCCCGCCCACGACCAGAGGGACTTCGAGTTCGCCGAGAGGTATGGACTCCCCCTTAGGGTGGTGATCCAGCCCCCTGGTGAGGAGCTCAGACCAGAGGAGATGGAGGGGGCATTCGAGGGTGATGGTATCTTAGTGAATTCGGGCCCCTTCACGGGCATGGATAACAGGAAGGCCATGCAAGCGATCGTGGCCTACATAGAGGAGAAGGGATGGGGGAGAGGTGCGGTGGAGTATCGTCTGAAGGACTGGGGGATATCTCGTCAACGTTACTGGGGTGCCCCTATCCCTGTAGTATACTGTGAAACATGCGGAATTGTCCCCGTGCCGGAGGAGGAGCTCCCTGTGAAGCTACCTAAGGATGCTCCATTTACAGGATCTGGTAATCCCTTAGAGCGGGTAGAGGCTTTCGTCAGGACTACCTGTCCCCTGTGTAAGGGACCAGCAAGGAGGGAAACAGACACCATGGACACCTTTGTAGAGTCTTCTTGGTACTATTTTAGATACTGTTCCCCCCACTATGAGAAGGGCCCTTTCTCTAAAGAGGCTGTAGAGTATTGGTGCCCGGTCGATCAGTATATCGGGGGCATCGAACATGCAGTACTTCATCTGCTCTACTCCCGTTTCTATACCAGAGTACTCAGGGATTTGGGATACCTCGAGATAGACGAGCCCTTCTCCCGATTGCTCACCCAGGGGATGGTAGTGAAGGAGACTTACAGATGCCCGGTGCATGGCTGGCTATATCCTCGTGAGGTCTCCCCAGAACTCACCTGCCTCCGGGAAGAGGGAGGAAAGGTATGTGGCCAAAAGGTGGAGGTAGGGCGTTCGGAGAAGATGTCTAAGTCAAAGGGTAACGTGGTAGATCCCGACGAGATGATTGAGAAGTACGGGGCGGACACTGCCCGACTCTTCCTCTTGTTTGCTGCCCCTCCTGAAAGAGATCTGGACTGGAGTGACCAAGGGATAGAGGGGTGCTACAGGTTCTTAAACAGGGTCTGGCGCTTTGTGGTATCTCATGCCCCGGAGTTGAAGGTTAAAGAGGAGGCCTGGAGGTTTGAGGATCTCTCTTCACCCCTGAGGGCCGTTGTGAGGAAGCTTCACCAAACCATTAAAAAGGTGACAAGGAATATCGAGGAAGAGTACCACTTCAATACAGCGATAGCTAGCATCATGGAATTCCTCAACCTCCTTTATGATGTGGAGAAGAAGGTTGACTGGCATGAGAAAGCCACAAGGGAAGTCATGAAGGAGGCTGTGGAGGGAATGCTCCTAATGTTGGTGCCATTTACACCACATATATGTGAAGAACTCTGGCAGAGGCTCGGAAACGAGCCCAGCATCTGCCTCCAATCATGGCCTGGTTATATAGAGGAGTTGGCCCGAGAGGAAGAGGTCACAATAGTGGTTCAGGTGAACGGTAAGGTGAGAGCCAGATTTATGGCAATACCAGGGACCCCTGCAGATACACTGGAGGCCAGGGCCAAGAGGTTAGAGAATGTGGTTCGCCATCTGAAAGGGAAGAGGATAGAGAAGGTGGTGGTGATACCTGATAGACTGGTAAACATTGTGGCAGTCTGACCATTGGAGAGGAGGGAAAATATGAGGGTGGACTGTGAAAGGCGCATAGCCGTACTTAGGCAGGGGTTGCAGCAACTGTCTTCCGAGCTTTACGCCGAAGAGGTACTCTCTTTGGTGGCCGATTCTATCAAAAGGCTACTCAAGTGTATCTCCTGTGGGGTCCTCCTGGTGGGAGAGGAGGGGCTGAGGGTGAAGATATCGAGGGGCTTGAGCTACTCTTATATCAAGGAGCTGCACGCCTCCTCAGGGCACAAACTCGTCAGCCATATCCTCCAGCATCCCCAGAAGCTACTTATAAGGGCTGGAGATCCCCTTTATGGCGCAGGTTTTGAGCATGCCTATAAATCGCTTGCAGTAATGCCTTTAAAGAAAGGGGAAGAGGTGATAGGTGTCCTCTTTGCGGATAGCGATGCAGATGGGGTCTTTCAAAGGGAATCTATGGAGTTTCTTGATGACATGGCGCTACTCACAGTAGTAGCCTTAGAGTACTACGAAACTAAAGATAGGCTCATATCCTATGTAAACGTGGATCCCCTCATGGGAATTTACAACTTTAAGCATTTCCATGAACTCCTATTCCGCGAGGTCCTTAGGGCTGACGAGGTCCAGCACCCGTTTTCATTGCTTTTATTTTCTATTTCTGGCATGGCAGATTACAATTCTGCTATGGGTCACGTGAGGGGAGATCAGTTGTTGAGAGATGTGGCTAACCTGATCAGCTCACAGGTCCGCCGTTTTGACATCGTGGCCCGGTACAGCGGGGCCAAAATGGTAGTCATTATGCCTGAGACCTCTAAGGAAGAGGCATCCAAAAAGGCCTTTGAGGTGATGGAGATCTTTGAAAAGGGCGATTGGGCCGCTGCTTCTCCTCGGCTGGTCTATCTCAAGGGGGCTGTGGTCACATATCCTCAGGATGCCAAGGACGAAAAGGAGCTGTTGCATCATTTGGAGGAGGCACTTTACGAGGCCAAGAGGGTGAAGGGTTCCAAGATAGTGATATGGTCAGGTTGATGTCTATTTTATTTAATAGGTTTTCTGCTCTGCAAAACTTAAAAAGGCTACTTTAGGGGGTTGACGATAGGGAGGGTCACGCTTATACTTACCTTTTGCCTTGAGATGTTCTTTGACAAAGGGATATGGGGGTAGAGAGGGGCTGGGGTTAGATTTGGCATGGAGGGTTTGATCCTGGCTCAGCGCGAACGCTGGCGGCGTGCCTAACACATGCAAGTCGAGGGGCAGCAGGCCAGATCCTCCGGGATCTGGTGCTGGCG
>WFSL01000010.1 GCA_015486015.1 Aquificota bacterium
AGCCTTCCGCTATAAATTAAAGTTTTGCCATCCAAAGTTAATTGGCCCTTTCTAATGCAAACTGGGGCATAAAAGTCCTGAAAGATAGTGACGTCCAGATTCTCCACCCGAAATTTCACCCGCCCATCTTGTGCTTTCGGATTAAACCATCCTGAAGCGGAAGAATGAGTAACATTTGGACCAGAAATCGCCAAATCAAAGTGAGTCTTTGAGGAACTAAAGGGGTAAACCAAGTTTTTTAGACCCAACCGAGAATTCAGGTATTCCAAAACCAGGCGGGGAGAAGAGGTCTTATCTATTGTTGCCCCAGAAAGAAGAAGATAGCCTTTCTTTAGAATAAACCCACGAGAGGAAGTCTGACTCTTAAAATCAAGTGTTGCCTCACGAATAGATGAGGAAATACCTTTTGAAAGAACCTTTACTTTTGAAAAAGTCGTCTTGCCTTTGAACCTGATAGTTTTCCCTTTGAAAGAGAAGGTCACCCTCCCGATAGCCAATCCGGTCGCTTTTAGGTTTAGAGGAGAATAAAAACTTATATATTTCTGGAAAAGTAGAAGGTTGATACCAGAAAAAGAGATTACTCCCTGCCCAGAAAAAGTTTTCAAGAAAACCGAACCATTAAGACTGATTTCTCCTCTTCCTAATCGGCCAGATAAATTGAAGGTGCTTTTTCCAGAGAATGGGTAATTAATTTGAATAATCTGGGCGTTAATTCCATTGAGGTGGGTATTTGCTCCGACCAATTTGTCCATAAGAGCAATTCTCCCACCAGTAAGAACAACTCTCCCAATATGAAGCTGAACGGATGAAGATGACTCAGCTTTGCTATCAGAAGCTTTAGAGGTAGGAGGAATCGGAAGAACAAATTTTCCGTTTTTCTCTCTGATAAGGGCGACTTGAAAGCCTTGAATCTCAACCCTGTCTAAATCAAACTTTTTACTCTTGAGATATTTAGAAACAGAGGAAACAACGCCACTGAAATGAATTTGGACCTTTTGCGCCTGAAAAAATGCCTCTCCATTCTTGATAATAGGATCATCGATAATCAGAGAGTTACTCGTTAAATGAACACTCTTCACTTTCAATCCTGGAACAGTATTTTCGATTTGAGACTTGATAATCCTGCTTGGGAAAAAGGTGATAAAGATGATTCCAGAAATACCGAGAATTAAGAGAAGCAAAACAAAAGCTAAAATCACTCTTCTTTTCTTCATCTTGCACCTCCTCTTCTGTTCAGTTTCCTTAAAAATAATAAAACGGATTGGGGAAAAGTCAACCTTTAATCGGCCTTAGGAATTCTCCCTCACCAGATCAAGGGGCAATCTTTCTCATTTTTCAATCATCTTTTCTTGTTCTTCTTCAGTCCTTGCCTTTGAACATCAGTCTCTCAATTTAACCAGTTTTTCTCTCCTCTTTCTTTTTGTTGCTAACTTCGCATGGGGTGATTGCCCATATTCTTAGGAAGCCGGAGGGATCTGCTCTCTTAATAATGAGGTGGGACTTCTTAAGACGGGCCTGCCATTAATTTCCCGCTCAAACCGGTGGTTTCAGGTGCTTCGGCCTCCAGTGGATCTGCCCCTGCTGTGCCGCCATGCCATATAGACGATGGTTAGGAACACCGAGAATCCCACCATGGCCCAAGTGATTTTATGAAGGTAAAGCCTCAAGAGCTCCTGGTTGTAGCCCACCAGGTAGCCTGCCAGGGCTAACACCAGTACCCAGAGCCCGGCGCCTAAGAGGGTAGATATCACAAAGAGGGGGAGGTTCATTCGGGCCATGCCTGCAGGGAGAGAGATGTACTGGCGGATGCCTGGGAGAAGGCGACCTATAAATGTGCTGATGTGGCCATGTCGCTCGAAGAAGCGGTCCACCCGTGATAGGGCCTTTTCGCTGATTAAAAGGTACCTCCCATAATGTTGAAAGAAGGGGCGTCCCAGCATCAAGGAGATCCAGTAGTTGAAGAGTGCCCCTGAGAGGGAACCTAAGAGGCCGAAAAGTACGACGAGGGGCAGGTTCATCCTCCCTTGGGAGGCCAAATACCCTGCAGGAGGGATGACCACCTCGCTGGGGAAGGGGAAGAAAGAGGACTCTAAGAACATGAGTACCAAAATGCCAGGATAGCCTATATGGCCCACGGTGTTCACTATCCACGAGATTATCTGATGTACCATGGCCCTAAGTGGTGAGGCACTTCTGGCATAGGAGACCCTTGAGGTCTCCCTCCAGATACCTCCTTCTGATCTCCATAAACCGGGGACTATTCCAGACCTCTTCCAGGGTCTGTTCCCTCAGGTTGCCCAGGATGGTGGTCCGCTCCCAATCCACACAGCATAGCACCACATCGCCGTTGTAAAGGATATAGGCCTGCTCGAAGAGGCGGTTGCAGAAGGAGAAGGGTTTCCATTTCCTGGGGTTAAGGCCTGTGGAGGCGATCTCCTTCATTGCCCTATTCTCCAAGGGCCTTACATTCACCCTTACCCCTCGCGCCTTCCAATAGGCCATGATCTCAGGGAGTTCCTCCTCTATGGCCTTTGTCCTTACCATGGTGACCCTAACCCTGGGCCTTTTGGACCCCTTCTTGTTCTTCAGCTCCAGAAAGGCATCGATGTTTTCCAGCACCTTCTCCAGTTTCAGGCCTACCATCTGTGATTCGTAAGTCTCTTTTCTGATGCCATGGACGCTGAAATTGATCCTATCCAGCCCCGACTCTATGAGCTGCTCTCCCATTTCTTCATCCAGTAAGGCACCATTGGAGTTTATCTTAATGATAGTATCCGGTTTTTTTCTCTCACTCAGATAAGCGATTTTTTTACCCAGCTCTCTATCCAGTAAGGGTTCGTTCATGAGGTAGGGGCTGATGCGAGCCACAGGATGGCGGGTAACCTCATCGGCGATTTTGGTGAAGAGTTCCCAGTCCATTTCACCGTGGGTGAGCCTGTGCCCCACAATGGAGTTGGGACAGAAGACGCAACGGGCGTTGCACCCGCTCTTGGTCTGGATTTGCACCACCCGGGGAAATGGAGGAAGGGGACGCTCCTTCTTGATGAGCCGTTTATAGCTTCTCATCAAAGGATTTGTATCCTGGGGTATGTAGTATCTCCTCATGGCCCATCCTTTCTAAGGCACAGAATGGGAGAAATCAATGGACGATTCTGGACATGGGTTTTTAGGAGGTGTTTAGTTTAGGCCCATGGTTTGGGTCCAGTTTGTGGTGTGTGCCTTTCTTGTGGTCTTGGTGGGCAGTCGTCTGTCCTTCTACGGCGACGTGATAGCCGAGAAGAGTGGACTGGGTCGGCTTTGGATAGGGGCCGTCCTCATTGGGGGGGTCACCTCTCTCCCTGAATTGGCTACTGGGCTCTCGGCGGTGATCCTTGTGAAGCGTCCAAACTTGGCTGCAGGTGGTATATTTGGGTCCTGCCTCTTCAACCTTTTAATTCTAGCGTTGATGGATGGTATATATAGAGGTGGCCCATTGCTCTCTGCAGTTTCTGGTGGTCAGATCCTCTCAGCTTCACTCAGCCTACTGATGATGGCCCTTGCTGCCTTATCCCTCTTATTGGCCTCCAAGTTTTCTATCCCATCCTTCCTGGGCTTTCAGGTGCCCTCCATTCTCATCCTGTTGGCCTATCTTATAGGGTATAGGATAATCCTTTCTCGCGAACGAAGGGTGTTTAAGCGGCGCAATCTCTATCCCCATGTGGGCTCTTCTGGGGCTTATCTGTGGTTCTTCATTATGTCTGTCGTCATGGTTGCCTTGGCCGTATGGCTGGCATACATTGGAAATGAAATATCCAGGGTTACTGGCTGGGGATGTACATTTGTCGGTCTCCTCTTTCTTGCGGTAGTCACCTCCCTTCCTGAGTTGGTGGTCAGTTTTACTGCAGTGAGGCTTGGGGCCCCAGACCTCGCCGTGGGAAACGTGTTTGGTTCCAATGCCTTCAACGTGGCTATCCTTGCCTTCTTCGACTTTGCTTATAGGGGCGATTTTTGGCATTCCCTTGCGACTTCTCAACTTTTGGCCCTGACCTCCGCCATGGGGATGACCGGTTTGACCCTTTTTGCACTGACCCATCCTAAGAGGCGTGCCTTTTGGGGTATGGGATGGGAAAGCCCGCTCCTCATACTCATCTACCTGGTAACCTCCTGGTTTCTCTTCGTCCTTAGGAAGTTGGGATAGGGCTCCCTTGCATTTTCTTGCCTTGTGGGGCATCTCTTAAGTTGTCCCTTTTTGGTTTGCCGTGGAGGTATCTTTGAGGTATCAGGTAATAGCCAGGAGGTGGCGTCCCCAAACCTTTCAGGAGGTGGTGGGGCAAGATCAGGTTGTGGACACCCTGATGAAGGCTATTCAGCGGGGTAGGGTGGCCCATGCTTATCTCTTTTCTGGCCCCAGGGGAGTAGGCAAAACCAGCGTGGCCAGGATCCTGGCAAAGGCCTTGAATTGTAGCGAGGGTCCAACCCCCTATCCGTGTTGTCGGTGCGGACCATGCTTGGAGATCGCCCAGGGAAACTTCATAGACGTGGTGGAGATGGACGCTGCCTCCAATAGGGGGATAGATGAGGTGAGGGGGCTAAGGGAGAATGTGAGGTATGCCCCGGCGGTAGGCCGCTTCAAGGTCTATATTATTGACGAGGTCCATATGCTTACAGAGGCTGCCTTTAATGCACTCCTCAAGACCTTAGAGGAGCCCCCCTCCCATGTAGTCTTTATTATGGCTACCACTGAGGCAAAGAAGATCCCATCCACCATCCTCTCCCGTTGCCAGCACTTCCATTTCCGCCCCCTGGCGCCTGGGGAGGTGCGCACCCTTTTAAAAAAGATTGGGGAACATGAGGGCTTAAAGCTTGATGAGGGGGCATTGGAACTCCTCAGCAGGGCCTCAGGTGGCTCCTTGAGAGATGGGGAGATGCTTTTGGAGCAGGTGCTGGTTTCTGCCTCTGGCCCAGTCTCCAAGGACGAGGTGGCCAGGCTCTTGGGAAGGGTGGAGGCTGGTGTGGTGGAAGAGGCGTACAGGGCCCTTGTTCGTGGGGATCCTGAGAGGGTCTTGTCCCTCTTCAAGGAGCAGGTGGTGGATAGGGGATTCGATGTGTATGGCTTTGTGGAGGAGTTGGTGGGAGAGGCAAGGGGGGCCCTGGTAGAGGTAGTGAAGAGGAGAGAGGAGTCGTACAATCATCAATTGATCCTCGATCTGCTCTTGAAGCTCTTAGAGAGGCTGAGGCGCCATCCCCTCCCCGATGCGTTGGCAGAGATGGAGTTGGTAAGGATAGCCTCTATGCCCCGCCTCGTCTCCCTGGCCCAGTTAGTTGATGGGCTCCGTGCTATAAAGGGGGATCATCCCACAGAGAAACCTGTTGCTGTGTCTCCACTGCCTCGCGAAGGGGATCTTTCGAGGGAATTGAGGGAGTATATGGAGAAGGCCAGACCCCTTTTGGCCCCTATACTCGAGAAGTGCAGGGTTTTCAAGGAAAAGGGATACTTGGTTGTTGAGTCTAAGAGGCTCAATGCCTTCGAGAAGGAGAGGCTGGAGGAACAGGAAACGGTGGGCCTTATCCATCGCTTTCTTGATGAGAGGGGCCTTGATGTGGAGATTAAACTCAGAGACAATGGAGAAGAACTGCTGGAGCCCCTCGAGGCAAGAAGCCCCCAAGAGGAGATACTAAATGACCCCAGGATTCAGAGGGCCTTGAAGCTATTTAGAGGGAGGGTAGTGCAGATAAAACCCACAAAGGAGGAGGGATGTGAATCTGGCAGCTATCATGAAGCAGGTGCAGAGGCTCCAGGCACGGGTGGGGGAGATAAAGGAGGAATTGGCCAATAAGGAGGTGGAGGGTTATGCAGGAGGGGGCATGGTAAAGGTGGTGGTCAATGGCCGCCAGGAGGTCCTTTCTGTAACCATTGAACCTGGGGCCTTGGAGGATAAGGAGATGCTGGAGGACTTGGTGGTGGCAGCGATGAACGATGCCCTGAGGAAGTCCAGGGCCCTTATGGAGGAGGAACTCTCACGGGTTACCTCCCAATTGGGTATAAACCTCCCTGGCCTCTTTTGAGGCATTGATTCATCAGTGGGGACATGAGCTTTAAGGTGCCCTATAGCCATCTGAGGCGTCTGGCCAATCAGCTGAAGCGTCTTCCAGGTGTAGGGGAGAGGGGGGCGTGGAGGATAGCCATAGATTTGGCCAGCTCTCCCCCAAGGAGGGTCAGGGAGCTGGCGAAAGCCCTAATTGCTGTCACTGAAAAGACGGCGCTCTGCCCAAAGTGCCACAACCTCGCAGAGGGGGAGGCATGTTGGATTTGTATGGACCCCGAGAGGGACAGAAGCAAGATTTGCGTGGTAGAGGACCCACTGGATCTCTTTTCCATAGAGGGAACCGGTGCATATAGGGGGCTCTACCATGTCTTGGGGGGACTCATCTCCCCATGGGAGGGGGTAACCCCCAGCTCACTGCACGTGGGAGATCTCTTGGAGAGGGTGCAGGAGGGCGTCAGTGAGGTGATCTTGGCGCTTCCATCCACGCTGGAGGGAGAGGCCACCTCTCAGTATGTTGCGAAACTGCTTAAAGGAAAGGTGAAGGTGACCCGCTTAGGTAGGGGATTGCCTGTGGGGGTGGAGCCTGAGTTCGCTGATCCCATCACCTTAGGGGATTCCTTGAGAGGCAGGGAGGAGGTTTGAATGGAGGTATACGTGGATGGAGTGGGAATGGTGCCCTTTGGAAAGCATCCAGATCGCTCTCTGGTGAGCCTTATGGTTGATGCGGCCAGGGAGGCCTTGCAAAAGAGCAAGCAATCAGAAGTAGAGGCCCTCTTTGTGGGTGCAATGAACCCGGAGGAGTTTACAGGGGAGGGGAACGTAGCCGCTGCCGTTGCCGACGCCATAGAGCTTGCTGGCCTTCCTTCCGTGAGGGTAGAAACCGCTTCCAGCTCTGGCGCTGCTGCATTGGCAGCGGGGTTTTATGCCGTGGCCAGTGGCACTTACTCCTCAGTCTTGGTGGTGGCCGGGGAGAAGATGACGCATCTGTCTACCCCCAAGGTAACCAAGATCCTGGCGGAGGTGATAGAGGGATACGAGAGGAATTCAGGGGCCTCAATGGTGGCCTTAGCTGCCATGGTGACCCAGGCCTATTCACACAGGTGGGGGGTCTCCCATAAGAGGTTAGAGAAGAGCCTGTGCCGAATTGCCATGAAGAACCATAGGAACGGCGTCTTCAATCCGTATGCCCAATTCAGGAAGGAGATCACTGAGGAACAGTACTTCAATAGTCGTATGATTTCTTACCCCTTAAGGCTCTATGACTGTGCCCCTATCACAGACGGTGCGGCTGCCTTGGTCCTCACCAAGGAAAAGAGGGATGTTAAGGTGACAGGCCTGGGACAGGGGAGTGACACCTTGGCCGTGAGGCACCGGACCCATCTTCACATGTTTGCTGCGTGTAGGTCGGCGGCTGCGCAGGCATATTCGATGGCCCGCAGGGACCCAAGGGATGTGGACGTGGCAGAGGTGCACGATGCATTCACCTGCTTCGAGATTATAGGCGCAGAGGATTTGGGGCTTCTTGATGAGGGGAAGGGATGGAGGGCTGTGGATAGAGGGAGGACGGAAGTGGGTGGTGATATACCCATAAACCCCAGCGGTGGCCTCAAGGCGAGGGGGCATCCTGTAGGGGCCTCTGGATTGGCTCAGGCGGTGGAGATTGTGCGTCAGCTCAGGGAGCAGGTGGATCCCAACATCCAGGTAAAAGGGGCGAGGGTGGGGCTTTTACACTCCATAGGAGGGTTGGCAAACAACAACACTGTGGTGATAATAGAGAAGAGCGACACCCCTGTGCATCCTGTTTCCTGGGAACCCCGGTATGAAAGGCCTGTTGAAATAGATAGGCATCACAGACCGGATCCCAGCAGAGTAAGCAAAGAAGGTATCCTGGATGCCTATACCATTCTTTATGTCCCTCCAGAGGGTTTCCCATCACCCTTGGTACTGGGCATGGTCACTACCTATTCTGGCCATAGGATTCTGGCCCGGGCTGCGGCTCCCACTACCTTCAAGGTTGGGGAAAGGGTGGTAGTGGAAAAGGAAGAGGACACCTTTTACTTTATGCGTTATGGCTTTACACAAAGGGTGGCATTCAGGGTTTCTCGTACCCTTAGGGGGTGGAGGCTCCGTCTGAAGAGGCGTATCAGGTTGTAAAGAAAGGCTGCTTGACATCTCAAAGAAGGGGCGGATATAACTCAAAAAATTTTCATTGGGGAGATCTGATGGGGATCTTCCCACGAGGTGTCTTGTGGAGATAAAGGTAACAGAGATCCCCCGTGAGGGGCTTTTTTTTGAGATAGCACAGGAGAGGGGATACTTGGAGTGGGGGAGGGAGCGATTTCCCTTTTTGGGTGCACTCAAGGGGTGGCTGAGGTTACAGATGATGGGTTCAAGGCTCATTGTGAGGGGGGAGATCCACGCCACCCTTCTTCTCCCTTGCTCCAGATGTTTAAAGGAGTTCCCGTACAAGGTGGATGTGGAGTTTATGGATGAATACCTCCCCGCAGAGGCGTTAGAGGGGAGAGATGAGGTGGAGATTTCAAGCGAGGAGGCAGGTATCTCCTTCTATGAAGATGTGGTTGACTTAGAGAATCTATACATGGAAAAAGTGTATTTGTCGCTGCCCATGAAGCCCCTCTGTTCTGATGAGTGCAAGGGGCTTTGCCCCTACTGTGGGGTTGACCTGAATGTGGAGAGCTGCAATTGCCATTTGAGAGAGGTGAACTCCAGGTGGGAGGCACTCAAGAGAGTGAAGGAAGGGCTGTTGAAAAAGTGAGGAGGGAGACGGCGTATGGCTGTACCGAAGAACAGGACCAGCAAGGCCAGGAGAGACAAGAGAAGGGCTCAATGGAGGGCAAAGTTTAAGCCCGCAGGTTACTCCATCTGTCCTAACTGTCAGGAGCCCAAGCTTCCTCACAGGGTTTGTCCCCACTGCGGCTTTTACAGGGAAAGGAAGGTCCTAAGCCTGGAAGAGTATTGAGAAAGTAGCGAAGGGGATTGGTCTGGAAGCTAATGTGGGGTTTTCCTTGATTTTTCATGGGATTAGGAGTGAAGATTGAGGATTGCTATTGACGCTATGGGAGGTGATCTTGCCCCCGGGGCCGTGGTGGAGGGGGCATTGGAGGCGGTTAAGGGATGTGCCTGTGAGGTGATCCTCGTGGGCGATAAGGATATTATCGAGCACGAATTAGGGAGGCTCGGAGGCGCCCGAGGGCTTCCAGTTTTTATAAAAGATGCCCCAGAAGTGATCGGCATGAACGAGCATCCGGTGCAGGCCCTAAGGCAGAAGAGGAATTCCTCCATAAAAAAGGCCGTGGAGCAGGTCAAGAAGGGAAAGGCCGGGGCAGTGGTAAGTGCGGGGAACACCGGGGCGGTGATGGTAGCTGCGAAGCTTATCCTGGGTACCCTGGAAGGGGTCAGCAGACCTGGTATCGCGGTCACCTTGCCTGGCAGGAGAGAACCATTTCTCCTTATAGATGCAGGGGCCAATGTGGGGAGCCGGCCAGAGAACCTGTTAGAGTTTGCCGTCATGGGCCATCTCTATGCCAAGCACATCATGGGGAGGCCACATCCAAGGATAGGGCTTCTCAGCATAGGGGAGGAGGAGACGAAGGGAGATGGCCTCATCCGCACATCCTATCAGTTGCTGAGGAAGGCCACTCAGCTCAATTTTGTGGGGAACGTGGAGGCGAAGGAGGTATTCAACAATATCACTGATGTGGTGGTATGTGATGGTTTGGTGGGCAACATCACCCTCAAGGTGGGAGAGGCAGCAGCCTCACTTTTGGCCTCTTATCTTAGGGAGGAATTTAGGGGGAGCCTCAGGGGAAAGGCGGCTTACCTCCTCTTCAAGAAATCCATAGATAAGATAAAGAGGCGCACAGACTATAAAGAATATGGTGGTGCACCCCTCTTGGGCGTGGATGGCATTTGCGTTATCTGCCATGGGAGTTCCAACGCATATGCCATCCGTAATGCTGTGAAGATGGCTTGTGATTTTGCAGAAAAGAGGCTCAATAAGAGGATTGAGAGCAATTTAGGGGTGGTTAAGGAGAGCTTAGGGTTGGGGAAGGGTTTCTGGTCGAGTATAAGGGACTGGAGGGACTGGAGAGACTGGAGAGATGCCCTCAAGTGGAGGGCGGAGCGCCTTGGTGAGGCTGGAAGGGTGGGAGAGACTGAGGGCAAAGGGGGGAAAGGTGATTGAACCCAGGATCAGTGGGTTGGGGGTTTATGTACCGGAGAAGGTGATGACAAATGCAGATTGGGAGAGGCTTGTAGATACATCGGATGAGTGGATCATCCAGAGGACAGGGATCCGGGAGCGGCATGTAGCTGCTCCTGAGGAGGTAACCTCTGATCTTGGGGTGCATGCTGCCAAGAAGGCTATGGATGATGCCAGGATCACTGCAGAGGAGGTGGATCTCCTCATATGTGCCACTGCCAGTCCTGATACCCTCCTGCCCTCTACAGCTTGCTGGATGCAACCCAAGCTGGGCCTCGAGGGGAAGCCCGCCTTTGATCTTAGTGCAGCGTGTTCCGGTTTTATCTATGGGCTTACCGTGGCAGGTCAGTTTGTGAGGTCAGGCATGTATGAGAACGTTTTGGTGGTAGGGGCAGAGTTGCTCACCAGGGTCATGGACTGGCAGGACCGCTCCATCTGCGTGCTCCTGGGTGATGGGGCAGGGGCGGCCGTTGTCTCACCCCAGGGTGACCGTGGAAGGATCCTTGGATCTAAGCTCCATGCTGATGGTACCTATGGTGAACTTTTGTGGATGCCTGCCGGGGGGACACGGATGCCTGCCACCATAGAGACGGTGGAGAAGCGCCTGCACTATTATCTCATGCGTGGAAACGAGCTCTTCAAGATCGCTGTGAAGTGTATGGCTGAGGCTACAGGGGAGCTCCTTCAGGAGCTTGGGATGGCAAATGAGGATATAGACTGGGTCATTCCCCATCAGGCCAATATGAGGATCCTTCAGGCCTTGGCTAAGAGGCTTCGGGTGTCCTGGGAGAGGGTAGTGGTTAACATACAGAGATACGGAAACACCTCTGCCGCATCCATACCCTTAGCCTTCAGGGAGGCCTTGGACGATGGGAGAATCAAAAAAGGGGACAAGATACTCTTGGTCTCCTTTGGAGGGGGGCTCACCTGGGGTGCCCTCATGATAGAGTGGTGAGGGTCTGGTATGTTTCGAACGGGGCTATGTGATCTCTTAGGCATTGAGTATCCCATTTTGCAGGGTGGCATGGCTTGGCTATCTGATGCTTACCTTGCCGCTGCTGTGTCGGAGGCAGGGGGGCTGGGTGTTATAGCCACAGGGCATCTGATGGATCCGGACACCTTAAGGAGGGAGATCGAAACGGCTAAGGGGCTTACCACTAAACCATTTGGCGTGAATATAATGCTCATGAACCCCTCTGTACCCGAGTTTGTGGACGTGGTGATTGAGGAGGGCGTAAAGGTGGTTACCACTGGGGCAGGCAACCCTGGTAGGTACCTCCCAAAGCTCCGAGAGGCGGGTGTAAGGGTGATCCCTGTGGTACCTTCGGTTGCCCTGGCTAAGAGGGTGGAGAAGGAAGGGGCCAATGCCTTAGTGGTGGAGGGTACAGAGGCTGGGGGACACATAGGGGAGCTTACCACCATGGCCCTTGTCCCTCAGGTAGTGGATGCAGTCTCTATCCCCGTAATAGCTGCGGGTGGCATTGCTGATGGAAGGGGGTTTCTTGCTGCTTTGGCCCTCGGTGCTCAAGGCGTTCAGATGGGCACCCGATTTGCTGCCAGTACCGAGTGCCGGGTGCATGAAAACTGGAAGAAGGCCTACTTGGAAGCAGGGGATAGGAGCACTGTGGTGACAGGTCGCTCTACTGGCCATCCAGTGCGTATCATTAAGAACAAGTTGGCCAGAGAGTTTGCCAAGCTTGAGAGTCAGGGGGCCTCCCTTGAGGAGCTGGACATGCTGGGGACAGGGGCCTTGAGGAGGGCAGCCCTTGAGGGGGACGTGGTTATGGGTTCTGTGATGGCGGGTCAGATTGTAGGCCTCATTCGGGAAGTGAAGCCGGTGAAAGATATCATCTGCGACATCATGGCTGAGGCCCAGAGGGAGCTGGAACGACTTTTGGGGTTCAAGGTTGGGTAAAGTGGGAAAGGTGGCCCTCATCTTCCCTGGTCAGGGCTCCCAAAGGGTGGGTATGGGAAGGGAGGCCTATGAGGCCTATTCAACGGTGAGGGATGTATTCAATGAAGCCAGTGATATCCTCGGACTTGATTTAGCCACCATCTGCTTCAAGGGCCCTCAGGAAATGCTCACCCTGACAGAGAATGCCCAGCCCGCCATCCTCACCCTTAGTGTTGCCCTCTTTCGCATCCTTAAGGAGAAGGGGATCAAGGTAGATATGGTGGCCGGACACTCCTTGGGGGAGTTTTCTGCATTGGTGGCTGCTGAAGGTCTGCCCTTTGAGCATGCAGTTGAGACTGTGAGGCTTCGGGGCAGATACATGCAGGAGGCTGTGCCCCCAGGGAAGGGTGCCATGGCAGCCATTATTGGCATGGAGTCAAAAGCAGTGGAAGGGCTTTGCGAGGAGTTTTCCACCTTTGGGGTGGTGGAAGTGGCCAACTACAACTCACCGGAGCAGACGGTGATCTCTGGGGAGAGGGGGGCTGTGGAGATGGCGGCGGAGGCTGCCCGGGGTAGAGGGGCTAAGAAAGCCATTCTATTGGAGGTGAGTGCCCCCTTCCACTGTAGCCTCATGGTCCCTGCAAGAGAAAGACTACGCCCTGTATTGGAGTCCCTCCCCTTTTCACCATTGGGCATTCCTCTGATCTCAAATGTGACGGCCCAGGCCATCACGGATGGTGAGATGGAGCGTGGGCTCTTGGTGGAGCAGGTCACTTCTCCTGTGCGTTGGGCCCAATCTATTCAGTTTGCCATTGACCAAGGTGTTCAAATCTTTGTAGAAGTGGGACCGGGGACGGTGCTTACAGGTCTGGTTCGAAGAATTGCGAGGGATACAAAGGCAGTCTCCTTTTCTGGTCCAGTGGGCATAGGTAGATTGGAAGGGTTGGGGGTTTTTTGATGGATAAGGTGGCGTTGGTTACTGGGGGAAGCAGGGGGATAGGGAGGGCTGTGGCCTTGGAGTTGGCTGTTCAGGGTTTTAAGGTGGTGGTTAATTACAGGAGTCGAGAGGCCGAGGCCCAGAAGGTGGTTGGTACCATTAGGGAGATGGGGGGAGAGGCCATGGCGATTAGGGCTCACGTGGCCTCCATCCAGGAGGTGGAAGAGATGGCCAGGAGGGTTAAAGACGAATGGGGGCCCGTGGGAGTGTTGGTGAATAATGCGGGGATCACAAAGGACAACCTTTTGGCCCGGATGAAGGAAGATGAATGGGATCAGGTGCTGGGGACCAACCTTAAGGGTGCGTTTCTGTGTTGCAGGGCCTTCGTAAAGGATATGATGCGGCTTCGTTGGGGAAGGGTGATCAACATCACATCTGTGGTGGGGGTTACAGGGAGCCCTGGGCAGACTAACTATGCTGCTTCTAAAGCGGGGCTTATAGGTTTCACAAAGGCCTTGGCGAGGGAGCTGGCGTCCAGGGGGATAACGGTGAATGCTGTCGCACCAGGCTATATAGAGACAGAGATGACTGAGGTGCTCCCCCAGAAAGCGAAGGAGGCCATACTGGGGTCTATACCCTTGGGCAGATTTGGTAGCCCTGAGGAGGTGGCCAAGTTGGTTTCTTACCTGGTTTCGCCCCATGCCAGTTACATCACAGGGCAGGT
Source organism: Aquificota bacterium (assembly GCA_015486015.1). GTDB lineage: Bacteria > Thermosulfidibacterota > Thermosulfidibacteria > Thermosulfidibacterales > B14-G1 > WFSI01. Next base: position 13,804 of record WFSL01000010.1, read on the forward strand.
GTTGGTGATAGATGGTGGTATGACCATATAATTGTTGAGGAGGTGTGTAGGATGGATGTGAAGGAGATTGAGCAGAAGGTGAAGGAAATCATAGTGGAGCAACTGGGCGTGGATGAGAGTGAGGTAACTCCTGAGGCCTCTTTCATTGACGATTTGGGGGCTGATTCTCTGGATACGGTAGAGCTGGTCATGGCATTTGAAGAGGCCTTTGACATCGAGATACCTGATGAGGATGCGGAGAAGATCGCCACAGTGAAAGAAGCCATAGATTACGTGGCTGAGAAGTTGGGGGCTTGATCGCTCTATGGGAGGGAAGAGGGTCGTTATTACCGGTATGGGATGTGTCACTCCGCTGGCCAATGATCTTGAGGGGAGTTGGGCTGCAGCCTTGGAGGGTAGGAGTGGGATAGCCCTCATAACAAAGTTCGACGCTTCCACCTATTCCAGCCGCATCGCAGGAGAAGTTAAGGGTTTTGAACCTGAGAAATTTATGGATAAGAAGGAGGTAAGGCGGACAGACCCCTTTGTGCAGTATGCCTTGGCTGCAACAGCTATGGCCATAGAGGATGCGGGGCTGGACTTAGAGAAGGAGAATCGTGACAGGATTGGGGTCCTCATTGGCTCGGGGATAGGAGGCTTAGAGACCATCGAGCGGAACCATACCCTGCTGATGGAAAAGGGCTGGAAGCGTATCTCTCCCTTTTTTGTACCCATGGCAGTGATAAACATGGCCTCCAGTGCTGTTGCTATCCACTATAGGCTGAGGGGTCCTTCTTCTGCAGTAGTGACGGCTTGCGCTACAGGGGCAAATGCCACGGGGGATGGTTTTAAGATAGTCCAGAGGGGAGATGCAGATATAATGGTGGTTGGAGGAAGTGAGGCAGTGATTACCCCTATGGCTGTGGGTGGTTTCTGTGTTATGAGGGCCCTGTCTACAAGAAACGAGGAGCCTACCAGAGCTAGCCGTCCCTTTGACAAAAACAGGGATGGCTTTGTGATGGGGGAAGGCTGTGGGATCCTCATCTTGGAGAGTTTGGATCATGCCTTGGCCAGGGGTGCAAGGATCCATGCCGAGGTGGTGGGCTATGGAATGAGCAGCGATGCCTACCATATCACCATGCCCGATCCCAAAGGCGAAGGGGCTGTACTTTGCATGGAGGCGGCCCTCCGGGATGCAGGTCTTTCCCCTGAGGAGGTGGAGTACATAAATGCCCATGGCACTTCTACCCCACTTAACGATAAGACAGAGACCATAGCCATTAAGTCGGTCTTGGGAGAGAGGGCATACAAGGTGCCCATAAGCTCCACCAAGTCTGTAACAGGTCATCTGATGGGTGCTGCGGGTGCAGTGGAGGCGATATTTACCGCCATGGCCCTTGAAACAGGGACGGTGCCCCCCACAGCGAACTATGAAGAGCCAGACCCGGAGTGTGACCTGGACTATGTTACAGAGGGGGCGAGGCAGGTGAACCCAAAGGTTGCTCTCTCTAACTCGTTTGGCTTTGGCGGCGTAAACGTAACTCTGGCTTTCAGAAAGTGGGAGGGTGTGTAAGGTTTTCAGTGGGAGGTCCCATTTTCAGGGACCTCCTCCATTAGGCTTTCGGTGGAGAGTGTGGCGTAGCCCAGGATTCCTCGTCAAAGTAAAGTTCATGGAAATCCCTTACAGTGGGTACCTCACTCTTGAGGGGTTCAATGGCCTCCACCCTTAAAAAAGAAGACTTATACCAGTCCACCTGGGGGATGGGGAGGTCCATCCTTTTCATTATCTCGTAGGTCTCATAGAAATGTTCAAAGCGGTTTTCCTCTTCAGGATAGGTGGCCAGATTCCTGAGTATGTCCGTCACCACCAGCCCTGAATCCAGAAAGAACCTCTGGAATTCAGCCCACTTCTTTAGTGAGGCCTCTCTATGGGTAAGGCCAATGTATCCAGAGCTTCCTGGTCCTCTGAGGGCCGAGATGCACCTGCCTATAAAGAGCTTAAACCCCTTGTAGGTCTCTACAGGGTCTGTGACAAAGACGTCATATTGGCCTTGAGCCTCCTGAGGGAGTTCCTCTAATACATTATACTGACTTACCGTGATATTTTTTATTTCCCACTTTCTACAGGAGTGTTCTATGAAGTAAGTGAGTCTGGGATCTATCTCTACCACGGTGATGCTCTCTGCCATGCCGGTGAGTCCCATGGCGAGACTGAGGAGGTCATCGTCACCAAGTATAAATATCCTTGCCCCCTCCAAATCCCCCCGGGCGTATATAAAGGCCATGCGCCGGATGGTGTCTATGGGGCGTATAAAACCTTGATCATATTCTTCCAGGGGTAAGGGGCGATCTTGGGTGACCTGGAGAAAGGCCTCATACACCTGTTGAAAGAACCCCTTTATCTCTATACCCAAGCCGCAGGTAGAACAGAGGGTCTCTATCTCCTCCCGTATGTCTGTGGCCTTATTGAGGGAAAAGACATGATCCCGGTATACTATCACCCCTTCATCCATGAGTTCCTGAAGGGTTCGGTAAAACCCTGCTATGTGAGCGTCTTGTTTGTTTATCAACTCCCAAAAGGTCTTGGGGCCTGTTTTTAAGGCCCTTAGTATCTGGTTTCTTATCCTTCTCATAGTACCCTCTTGCCTCTTTATCTTACTACGAGCACAGAGCATCTGGCCTTCATGGCCACCTTCTCCGAGACACTCCCTAAGAGGAGGCGCTTTACCCCTTTCTTGCTATGAGAGCCTACAACTATTAGGTCTACCTTCTCATCATCTGCCTTGTCTAAGATGAGTTCGAAGGGTTCTCCGAGGAGTACCTGGGTTGACGCCTCGAATCCCCACCTTTCCTCTGCCCCCTTGGCGAGTTCCTTTAGCCGATGCCTGGCCTTTTCCTCCAACATACTGTGCATCTCATTGATCTTCTCTATTTCCGGCTTTGGCAGCACGATACCCTCCGAGATGAGGAGGGGCACATCCCTCTCCACTACATGGATAAGGAGCACCTGTGCATCGGTAAGGTGGGCCAATTCCCCTGCAACCTCCAATACCTTTTTGCTTATCTCCGAAAAGTCCAAACATGCCATAATCTTTTCATAGGGCATTTATTGCCTCCCTCACCCTTTCGATCAAGGTCTCCACCCTCTGCCGAGTGTCCACCAGCACTATGGGACCCTCCTCTTCGGTGGGTTCCTGAAACCTCTCTCGGTGTCTCAGATATATTTCCCACCGGCCGTTGGAAACAACCCTTTCCTTTGCCCTGGCTTGGAGCCTTTCTCTCACCACATGGGGTGGGGCAGTGGCCAACACCATGAGAAAGGGGATGTCCATCTCCTCTGCGAGGCCCCTCGCCAGGGCACGCCACCTCTTCTGTGAGAAGGTGGCATCTAATATCACGCCTTTTCCCTCTTTTAAAATGGGGCGTGCCTTCCGGACCATGGTTTCATAGACGAGATCAGTCATCTCGGGTGTGTAGAGGCCTTGGTCGAAATCGTCCCTTTGGGGCTGGTAAGGATTCAACCCTGCCAGTCTCTTGCGCAGCAGGTCGGAGGATATCACCTCCATGCCCAATCTTGTCCCCAGGGCTTCTGCCAGGGTGGTTTTCCCTGTACCTATGTGCCCCATCACCAGAATGAGGCCTCTCAAACCATCTCCTCCGTGTAGTTTTCGGCCAGGGAGAAGTACCGGTGAGCCCTTAGGAGGGCCTGATGCTTGGCCTCATGGCTTATTTCCGGGTCCCTCAGGCAGAAGCTCTCTACCTTTCCTCTTACAAAGGCCCTGTAGCACTTATAGAAGCCCAGCACTTCCCTGAGGGTCTCGTCCTGTCTTTCCCTCAGATAGTGGGTTAAGAAGGCATCTGCCAGTTGGGGCCTCATAAGGAAGTCGAGGTCCATCATCAGAAACGCCACTTCCGAGGCCACATCCCCATACCTGAACCTATCGTTGAACTCGATGCAATCGAAAATATAGACTTTGTCCTTCCAAAGGCAGATATGCTGAGTATGGAGATCTCCATGACAGTCTCTCACCAATCCTCTTCTGGCCCTCTCCTCCATGATATGCCCCTTTGTTTCATAGAATGCCTCTGTCTTTTCTCTTATCAGTTCCCACTGCCTCCGGGAGATGGAGAGACCTATGAACTCCATGGTTTGGCTGAAGTTCTCTTCCGTATTCTTCCTAAACCCCTCGGGTGTACCTAAGGTAGCCATGGATGGCTCCGCTGGAGCCTGGTCATGAAAATGGGCTACCTTCATGGCTATCTTCCTCATGGCCTCGGGGGGCACCTGACCCTTCATGATGAGGTAACTCAGGAAACCCTCTTTGGGAAGGAGGAGCATCTCCACCGCTACCTCTTCCACCCCTTTATCTAAGGGGTCCATCCATCTCCACTGACCATGAATCCTCCCCATCCCTCTCACCCCCAGGTATATCTCCGGTGAGAGCCTGGAATTGAGCGCCACCTCACGGTGTGAAAAGTGGATGCGGCTCTCGAGGGTGGAGAAGTCGAGAAAGCCAAAGTTTACAGGCTTCTTGACTTTGTATGCCCTGTGATCTGTTAGGAAGATGTGAGAGATATGGGTTTGGATGTGCTGTACCTGAGTAGTGGTATGTGGATAGAAGCCAGGATCGAGCATCCTCCTTAGCAGAGTGGGATCCATTTCCCTCTCCTGTACCGTTTTGAGGTAGTTGTAACAAGGCCTGAGGAGATGTGCAATCTCACTTAAGGTGGTTGCAAATCCCCATTCGGTAGGAGTATTGAAAAGTGGGTCGTATGTGGGCTAATCTAAGGCGCCCCGTGCTGACAACTCGGTTCCATGCGGAGGTTTAAGATGAGTAATAGGAAAGTGAGGTTGGCAATAGTGGGGGTGGGAAATTGTGCCTCTTCACTTATTCAGGGGCTTTATTATTACAAAGCCAGGCAGGATGAGCCTGTCAACGGGCTCATGCATCAAGACATCGGAGGATACAAACCATGGGACATCGAGGTGGTGGCAGCCTTTGATGTGGATGAGAGAAAGGTAGGGAAGGACCTATCTGAGGCCATATTTGCTCCTCCAAATTGCACCAAGGTCTTCTTCTCCGATGTTCCAAAGTTGGGGGTAGAGGTCTGCATGGGTCCTGTGATGGACGGGGTAGCGTCTCATATGGAGGAGTATCCACCACAGAAGAGGTTTTTGGTGGCTGATAGGGAGCCAGTGGATGTGAAGAGGGTGCTTCAGGACTCTGGTGCGGAAGTGGTAGTGAATTACCTCCCCGTGGGCTCCGAGGAGGGGGTGAGATTCTATGCCCAGGCAGCTTTGGAGGCAGGATGCGCCTTTGTGAACTGCATGCCGGTATTTATAGCCTCGAGCGAGGAATGGGGCCAGAGGTTTCAGGAGGCAGGTCTCCCTGTGGTGGGGGATGACATCAAGTCCCAGTTAGGCGCTACCATTACTCATAGGGTGCTGGCCAACCTTTTTTCCCAGAGGGGCGTCTCCTTGGACAAGACCTATCAGTTGAACTTTGGTGGGAATACCGATTTTCTCAATATGCTGGAGAGGAAGAGGCTTAGGACAAAAAAGATCTCCAAGACAGAGGCTGTCCAATCCTCCCTGAGTACTCCCATGCCAGCCGACAATATCCATATTGGGCCTTCTGACTATGTGCCTTGGCTCAATGATAACAAGATATGCTATGTCAGGATGGAGGGGAGGCTTTTTGGAGATGTACCCATGTATCTGGAGCTGAAGCTGAGCGTGGAGGATTCCCCTAATTCTGGAGGTTGTTCTATTGACGCTATCAGGTGTGCCAAGCTCGCCTTGGAGCGTGGGGTGAGTGGCCCCCTATATTCCATCTCCGCCTATACCATGAAGCATCCTCCCATTCAGTATCCTGAGCATGAGGCCAGGAGGATGTTGGAGGACTTCATCAGGGGTGAGAGAGAGCGTTGATGCGCCTCTTGCCTCTTCTGAGAGTGTAGATGGCTATTAGGACCATCCAAGAGATAAACGAGAAGATTGCAAAGGGGAAGGTGGTTGTGGTCACCGCTGAGGAGATGGCCTCTATTGTGGAAGAGAGGGGTGTGGAGAAGGCAGCTCGAGAAGTGGATATAGTGACCACGGGTACCTTCGCCCCTATGTGTTCCAGCGGTGCCCTATTGAACCTTGGGCACCCAAAGCCAAAGATAAAGATTGAAAGGGCCTGGCTGAATGGTGTGCCTGCCTATGGGGGATTGGCGGCGGTGGATATATACATTGGTGCCACAGCGCTGCCAGAAGAGGATCCCAGGAACAAGGTGTATCCAGGTGAGTTTAGGTATGGTGGTGGGCACGTCATTGAGGAGCTTATCCAGGGAAAGGATGTGATCCTTAAGGCCCAGGGATACGGTACAGACTGTTACCCCAGAAGAGAGTTGGAAACCTGGATCAACCTCGGTGGTATCAATCAGGCTTACCTGTGGAATCCCAGGAATTGCTACCAGAACTATGCTTGTGCCGTCAATCTCTCTGAAAGGGTAATATATACGTATATGGGGGTGCTTAAGCCGCATCTGGGCAACGCCAATTACTGTTCTGCCGGGCAACTCAGCCCTCTTCTTAATGATCCTTTTTATAGAACAATCGGCATAGGTACCAGGATATTTCTCGGTGGTGGTGTGGGGTATGTAGTGGGTGCAGGTACCCAACACAATCCTACGGTGGATAGAAACGATAAGGGGGTAACAAGAGGACCGGCAGGCACACTCTCGGTGATGGGGGACATGCATCAGATGGATCCTTTTTGGGTAAGGGGCGTGAGCATCTTGGGCTATGGGGTGAGTCTGGCAGTCGGTATAGGCATTCCGATACCCATCATAGATGAGGAGATGGCTGCTTACACAGGTGTGAGGGACGAGGATATCACCACGGTAGTGGTGGATTTTGGAAGGGACTATCCTTATGGGGAGGAGAGGGTGTTGGGAGAGGTGAGCTACAAGGAGTTGAAGAGCGGATGTATCAGGATTATGGGGAAAGAGGTACCCACAGCCCCCCTCTCCAGTTATCCCATGGCCCGACGTATCGCAGAGACCTTGAAGGGATGGATAAGCTCTAAGGTCTTCACCCTCACGCAGCCTGTGGAAGCCCTTCCTGGCCCTGATTCTGAGTTGAGGCTTAAGGGGTTGAGTATAAGGCCCCTCAAGTAACCATACCCTCGCAGAGAGCAAGGTTGCATTCTGCCTTCTGGAAATAGAGTACTTGTGAGCGTTTGTTCTTGAACCGAATCAATATTCGAAGTAATGTATCCTTATGAGAAGAAGGGGCATCCTGGTTTTGGGTCTTATTATTCTCTTTGTATCCACAAGCGGATGGGGAATGACCTTGAAAGAGTGCATATTAGAGGCCTTTAAACACAGTCCCTACCTTCTTCAGGCCAAGGCAGATCTGGAAGCAGAGAAACCTCGCCGTCTGGAAGAGTTTTCCGGGTTTTTACCCCAAATCTCCCTTAAGGACACACTTACCCGTACGGGCGCAGAGGATATATCCCCTTACTACCAACAATACATGGGACTTGAATTGGATTACAATCTCTTTCAGGGTTGGGGCACCCTCTCTTCATACTTTGCGGCCAGGAGGGAAGTAGATGCAGCCAGGGCCAAGTACAGGGAGGCTGTGTTGGATACGGCCTACAGGGTAACAAAGGCCTTTTATACTGTGCTGGAAAAAAAGAGGCTATGGGAAGCGGCTAAGGACGATTTGAGGGATGCCCAGGTAAATCTCGATACGGCAAAGGCCAGGTATAAGGAGGGGCTTGCCCCTTATGCCGACGTGATCAAGGCCAGGGCTTATGTGGCTAATGCCCGTTTTGTACTGAGGGAGAGGGAGTCTGAGTATTGGGTGGCAGTGGGTACATTGAACGTAGAGATGGGGAGATCTGTCACCTCTTCCATTAACCCCGAGGGGGAGTTGAAGGAAGAGGGTTGGGATGTAGACTTTTCTACGGCTCGCCATGAGGCCCTTTCCCATAATCCTTTGGTGCTTCAGGCAGAGAAGGAGGTCGAGGCGCAGATGTATCGGAAGTGCCAAGTGTATAGCGAGTTCTCTCCCCGGGTGGACTTTCAGTGGCGATACGGGTGGCAGGATAAATCCTTCCCTCCTAACGATTACGAGGAATGGAGTTGGGAATTCACCTTTACCCTTCCCATATTCTCTGGATTTGCCAGTAGGGCGAGGTTGGCTGAGAGGAGGGCCCTGCTTGACAGTAAGACCTACTATCTGTCCAGGGTGAAATTGGAAGTGGAGCAGGAGGCATGGCAGGCATTTCAGGAGCTGAAGAAGAGCCAAGCGAATGTTCTCTCTGCCCGGGCCCATTTGAGGGATGCCACCCATGATCTTCATGTGACTCGAGGGCGTTACAGAGAGGGACTGGCCAATATGGTGGATCTTACCACAGCTCAGGCCAACCTTTCAGACGCCAGGGCTCAGTATATCTCGAGTCTCGCTGATTTAGAGAGATCCATTGCCGCCTTGGAGAAGGCTATGGGTCGAGTTCCCTACTTAGAGAGGAGCCGATGAAAAGGATCACGGCATTATTGGTAGTGCTGATCCTCCTTATAGGCTGTGGCCATAGAGGCAGGGGGGAGAGGCTCCCCAGAGCGGAGGCACGAGTAGAGAGGAGGACGGTGAAGAGAGAGGTGCTGGCTACAGGGGCGGTGAAGCCTAAGGTTGGGGCCCAGGTGAAGGTGGGGAGCCGCATATCTGGGAAGCTGGAACGGCTTATGGTCCAGGTTGGGGATAACGTAAAGAAGGGCCAGCTTATAGCAGTGGTGGAGCATAGGGATCTTCAGGCCAGAGTGGATAGGCTAACGGCTGTCCTTAAGGGCTTGAGGATAAGGAAGAGGGAGGACCTCGCGGAGACCCAGCATGCCATCAAGGAATTGAAGGCAAAGCTTGCCCTGGCCATCTTAGAATTGAAGAGGTACTCTTCACTTTACAAGAAAGAGTACGTCCCCAAAGACGATGTGGACAAGGCTGAAAGGGATGTGAAGGTTCTCACGGCCCAGCTAAATGCCACCAAGAGGCGCTACCAGTCTATTAAGGCCCGGTATGATGAGGATATTGCCCAAACCGAGGCAGAGTTGGAGGAGGCTAAAGTAAAGCTGTCATATGCCTTTATCCATGCGCCCATCTCGGGCACCGTTTCTTCTGTGAGCACCCAACAGGGCGAAACAGTGGTAGCAGGTCTAAATGCCCCCACGTTCATCACCATCATAAACCTGGCCCGTTTGCAGGTGGACGCCTTTGTGGATGAGACAGACATAGGCAAGGTGAAGCCCGGACAACCTGTGGAATTCACGGTGGATGCTTATCCGGATAGGGTGTTTAGGGGGGTGGTCTCTACCATTTATCCCGGGGCGGTGATCAGGGAGAACGTGGTCTATTACGATACTGCCATTGAGATAAAGGATAGGTATGTGGGAATTTTGAGGCCCGAGATGACCGCCAATGTCACGATAGTGACAGGAGAGAGGAGGAATGTACTCACTGTGCCTGATAGGGCCCTGCGGATGGACATGAATGGCAGAAACTATGTGATGGTGAAGAAGGGGAAGGGATGGGAAAAGCATTATGTAAAGACAGGCTGGTCCAGTGGAGGTTACACACAGATTGTGAATGGGCTTAGAGAGGGAGAAGCGGTGGGTGTTTGGTGATCTCCCGACCAGGTGATGCAGTGGCCCGAATCATCATAGAGGCAATAGACCTTTGGAAAGAGTATAGCATAGGTGAAAACACAGTCCCTGTGCTCAAGGGGATCAACCTTACAGTCTGGGAGGGGGAATTTGTAGCCATCATGGGGCCATCTGGTGCAGGCAAGTCCACACTGATGCATATCCTCGGGTGTCTGGATACACCCACGAAGGGCCGGTATGTGCTGGACGGTGAAGATGTCTCCCTTTTGGATGACTACCGGCTCTCCAAGATTAGGAATAAGAAGCTCGGTTTCGTTTTTCAGGCATTTTATCTGGTGCCATGGGCCACTGCCTTGGAGAATGTGATGCTCCCATTCCTTTACAGTGACAAAGTCCCTCCTAATGCCCAAGAGACAGCGGTGAGGGCCTTAGAGCGGATGGGTATGGGTGACAGGCTCCATTACAAGCCATCCCAGCTCTCAGGCGGCCAGCAGCAACGGGTAGCCATAGCCAGGGCATTGGTCACTAACCCTTCCCTTATTCTGGCGGATGAGCCCACAGGAAATCTGGACTCTAATTCCAGCAGGGAGGTGATGGCCCTCTTCCAGGAGATGAACAAAGAGGGTCATACTATAGTACTAATCACCCACGATCGGGAGGTGGCAGCTTACGCCTCTCGTAGAGTTCTGCTACGAGATGGCCGCATATTTGACGATGAGGTTCCTTAGAGTTGCCAGAGAGGTATTTCGGGAGATGAGGGCCTCTCGCCTGGGAGTATTCTTTATGTCCTTAGGTGTGGTGGTCTCTGTGGTGGCTATTACACTGATTGCCTCCTTGGGAGAGGGTACGAGGATACAGATCACAGAGATCCTCCAACAGTTGAACTTTGGTTCAAACGCTTTTCTTATACTGGCAGGGGGAGGGAAGTTCTTTGGTCCTTCCGAAACCAGGAATGATACCCTTACTATGAGTGATATGGATGCCATTGCCCGATTCGACTTTGTGGAGGGGATATCGCCTGATCAGTTTGACTTTGCCCCTGTTTCTTATAGGGGGAGGGTCTATAAAACCCGCATTAATGGGGCGACGCCTAAGTGGGCTCCCTTAGCTAATTGGGGGCTCATAGCAGGGCGGTTCATTACTACGAGGGATATGAAAGAAAAGGCAAAGGTGGCCGTTTTAGGCTGCAAGACTGCCAGGGACCTCTTTGGGTCCGAGCCTCCCTTGGGGAGGTACATCAAGGTCTCTGGTGTCTTTTTTAGAGTGGTGGGTGTGTTGGAGTGTAAGGGCTCTGTGGGGAGGCACCAGTTGGACACCAGGGTGTTGATACCCCTTACCACTTCTCAGGACCGGCTCCTCAACAGGGACTGGCTCAACGCTGCCAAGGTGGTACTGGTGCCAGGGGTGAACGTCAAAAGGGCCCGCGAGGAGGTGGTCCGGTTGTTGAGGGAAAGGCATGGGATACACCCACCTCAACCAGATGACTTTCGTATCATCACGCCAAAACAGATCATCGCATTCCTTACCAAGGCATCTCATACGCTGACCATTATGCTCTTGTTGGTTGGTACCATAGCTATGGTGGTGAGTGGCATCGTGATCTCTAATATCATGTTGGCTGTAATCACCGAGAGGAGGAGCATCATTGGCATCAGGAGGGCCCTTGGGGCCACTGCCCAGGACGTCTTGATACACTATGCGGTCTTTGCGCTTGTGGTTTCCATGAGTGGGGGGATCCTTGGGTTGCTGACCGGCATCGGTTTGGCGCATGTGGTTTCACGATTCTCTCCCCTCCCAGCCAGGGCACCAGAGTTTATCCTGATAACTGCCCCCCTCTTTGCCTTGGTTGTTGGGGGGGTGTTCGGGATGCATCCTGCCAGAGTGGCCTCTAAACTCCATCCCATGGAGGTGATCAAATGAGGATGGCGGTGGTCAAAGAGGCCATGGGGGCCTTGGGGGCACAGCGGCGCAGATCCCTCTTGGCCACCATCGGGGTGGTGATAGGGGTGTGTGCTTTGGTCCTCATGATTGCCGTGGGAGAAGGGGCCAAGAGGAAGGTCTTGAAGGAGTTTGAATCCATGGGAAAGCACCTTTTGGTGGTCTCTGCAGGTAAGGTTACCATCAGGGGTGGTCGTGTCATTCAACATGAGACAGCCACAACCCTCACCATAGATGATGCAAGAGCCGTTAAGGATCGGGTGGTGGGAGTGAAAGCTGCTGCGCCTATTTATGATGCATTGGCCTTGGTAAAAAGGGGAGGAACGGTGATTCGTACCCGTATCACTGGGACTGTCCCGGCCTTTACACAGGTAAGGAACTTCTATCCCCTTCATGGAAGATTTTTTACAGAGGAGGAGATGAGGGGGCGGGTGAGGGTGGCTGTTCTTGGGTATTCCGTTGCTGAAAGCCTCTTTGGCGCAGCAGACCCTGTTGGGCATGGCATTCTTATCAGGCGTATACCTTTTAAGGTGGTGGGTGTGATGGAACCCAAGGGGGTGGATGCAAGTGGAGAAGATCAGGATGATCAGATTATCATTCCTATTACCACCGCCACACTCCGAGTTTTCCATGTCACCTATGTTAAAAATATCCTCGTGCAGGCCAGCTCAGAGGGGGCAATGTCGGAGGTGGCTGAAGGTATAAGGCACCTCCTTCATGGAAGGCATAGATTGGGCAAGAGATCCGATGATTTTTCCATAAACGCCATGGAGGAGGTGCTGAAGGAGAAGACCAAGGCTGCCTCTATATTTGCCGTATTGGTGGCAGCAGTGGCCGCTGTCTCTCTGATGGTTGGGGCTATTGGGGTATTGGCTGTGATGCTCCTCTCTGTGAGAGAGAGGATTCAAGAGATCGGGATTCGCCGGGCAGCAGGGGCTACCAGGGGTGCTATCCTTTTGCAGTTTCTCTTGGAGTCGCTGGTACTATGTTTGGCAGGTGGGGTCTTGGGTTTGGCCTTGGGTATGGCGCTCAGCGTCTCCGTGAGCCTGTTAGCAAAATGGGAGCTGGTATTGCCCGTCAAGGGAGCGATAATAGGGGTACTTGTTTCAGTGATTACTGGGGTACTCTCAGGACTTTATCCGGCGTATAAAGCATCTCTCATCCACCCCATCCAGGCCTTGAAACTGTAATACTCACCTAAAATTGGATGAGTTTGCCTAATCAGGTGATTAACCTAAGGGGCATGTCAAATGTTGAGACCTGACACCTTCAATGGGGATGTCAAATGTTGAGACCTGACACCTTCAATGGGGAAACTCTTTTTAGGTCTTTGGAGCGGTTTTTGTAAATGCTTGATTTACCTGGTGGAGCCGACGGGAGTCGAACCCGTGACCTCCTGAATGCCATTCAGGTGTGCTCCCAACTGCACTACGGCCCCTGCATATATATCTATTTATTCCCCTTCTATGCCTGTGTCAAGCACTTATTTTGTGTCTGGGGCTTTATGTTCAGACGGGCGGCCTAATGGGATAATCTTTTCACATCTCTCTCCCTGGCAGGACATACCTTCAAAGATCGCTGCTATCTTTTCGCTTGGTATACCTGCCCTGGCAAATACGTCCAAGAGCTTTTCCTTTTTGGTCACCACAAGCTTCGCACTCGGGGGACCCTTTTTCTGCATGAGCTGGGCCATAGGGACTTTCATATCCATTGATATTCCCGATTCCCTTGGGAAACCTATAGTGATTTTCCCCTCAAACAGGCTGCCCTGTAGCTGGATAATGGCCTTCTGTAAGAATCCCAGCAGCATAACCAGTCTCTTCCCCGGGGGCATATTTCCACTGCGTAGCAGCGTGAAGGTCTCTATGGTGGTGGATACCAAGGTAGGTGGAATCTTTGATAGTTCTAAGTTAAGGTTCCCTTTCATGGGCAAGAGCGCATTGGGGTGAAGGGTCTTTTTCAGAGGGGCAATTTGTAGTTTTGTGAGATGTAAGCCCACGTCTTCATGAAAGGCAAAACCCCCTTCTCTCTTTTTTAATCCTGCATCCATGTCCAGGGAGTCAAAGAAGAGGCTACCCTTATATGTGATAGGGCCCTTCTCTTGAGCATATTGCAATAGGGTCCCTTTTGCATAGAGGGTAGACCATAAAGGTTCCTCTTCCAACGAGCCTCTTATCTCACCTGTGGTGAGAGATCCCTTCTGATGAAAGCTGAGTTCCTGTGAAGAGAGGGAGATCCTGCCCAATTTTGGGCTATTAATGCGAAGGGCAATCCCCTGGGCATGCGCCTGAACCTCTTTCGGAGGGGGAGCCCCTTGGAGGATAGATACATCAAACGGTGGGTAGAATGTGGCCCTATCTGCCTTGGCATAAAAGATTCCCTTCCTCCCTTTGGCCTCGACACCTTCAATCTCGGCCACCTTGAGGCGCTCCACCTTTCCTACCCTCGCATACGCTGTACCCCTGAGGCACTGGATGGTAAGGCTCCCGTTGGGTAAGGCTAAATCCATGCCTTTTAATTCAAAGGGGTTGGAAGTGGAGAGGAGCGGAATAAGGGAAAAGGCAGGTTTTAGTTCCTTTACAGTGATCTTTATTCCTCTACCGGGACCCAGTCTCTCGTTGATCCTCTCCTCAAACTGCCTGAGATGGGCATGAAAGGAGCGTTTTACCTGTTGCTGCATGTATAGATTTCCACCTACTATATAGGCAATTGCTATTATTACAATAATCAATAAAATGTTTCTCAATACCTTCATAATTCCCCCTTTTTAAGCTTTTAGAAAAGGACATTTTCAGCTTAAATAACCTTTGCGCAGTCTCCCCGTCAACTAACCCTTGAGGGACCTTATGGGTGAGGGGAGGCGCTTTACTGGAGTGCACCCTTCCTTAAGGCGTGCCTCAAGCCACGATGAAGGGGAAGTACATCCCTTAAGCGGTATGGCACCATTCTCTAACAGATTTAAGTAATAACTCATGGAATATTCTATCTCCTTGATGCCTTGGCTGTAAATATACGCTCCCATGCCAGTGTGGACCCTTTCCCTCTTCCATAGCTTATCCATTCGGTATTTCAAGGTAGAAAAGTAGCAGTACTGAAAGAGGGTCTCCCCTTTAGGGTAGTTGCGCTCTGTGACACACTCGCGCACCAAACGTTTAAAGTGCCTCCGTTCCTCTAAGTTGAGCTCCCTCAGGAGTTTCTCATAGAGCACTAAGTCTTTTGGGGCCACCCAATCCAATACCGGCGAGGAAAGGGTGCCTTTCCAAACCACGGAGCTCTCTTTCGCCCTGGAAGGGGAAAGGAGCCTCTTTATGAAAAAGAAAAATGGAATAAGCATCTCTTCGCTTTTTAACATACCATATCAAGGCCCATAAGACCAGAGGCAGCCATTCTCAATTGACCATTTTAAGGAAGGGGAGTATATCAATAAAAATAAGTCTATTCATCACATCGCCAGGGAGGTGCCAGATGAATGTATCATTGATTGTGGTGGTGGGCATCGTCTTTTATCTTTTTCTCTATCACGTCTATGGAAAGTACTTACAGAGAGGTGTGGTTAAGGCTACCGATGAGCGGGCTACCCCTGCTGTGAGGCTTTACGATGGCGTGGACTATGTGCCTGCCAACAAATATGTCCTTTTTGGCCATCACTTTGCCTCTATAGCAGGAGCGGCTCCCATAGTGGGTCCCGCCATTGGCATCGCCTGGGGTTGGGTACCAGCCCTCCTATGGGTGTGGCTGGGGAATGCCTTTATAGGTGCTGTGCACGACTATCTTTCCCTCATGAGCTCTGTGCGCTACGATGGGCATTCGATCCAGTGGATTGCAGGAAGGGTGATAAAGAAGCGCACAGGCTACATCTTTGCCTGGTTTATCTTTTTTGTGCTTATCTTGGTGGTAGCCGCTTTTGGTGCCGTGTTGGGTAAGATCTTTGTCAAGGTCCCTGCCGTCCCCAGTGCTTATATGTTCAAGATTGCAGCAGGACTTATCCTCGGCGTTTTGCTTTACAGGATCAAGTTGGATTTCAAGCTCTCTACAGTGATCGGAATAGCTATGCTGATTGCTGCTATCATCTTGGGAGAGAATCTCCCGCTGAAGGCCAGCTACAATGCGTGGATGGTGATATTCTTCTTCTATATCATCGTGGCGTCTGCACTCCCTGTTCATGTGCTCTTGCAGCCCAGGGATTACCTGAACGCCTGGCTCTTGGTAGGTGGACTTGTCGCCGGTGTGGTGGCGGTGATCGCCTCACTCAAGCCCATAACGATACCTGCATTTACAACTTTCAGCGCCCCTATCATTGCAGGTAAACCCACGCCCTTCTGGCCAGTAATTCCACTCATCATCGCCTGTGGCTCCCTTTCTGGATTTCACGCCTTGGTAGGCTCAGGCACCTCCTCCAAGCAGCTCTCAAGGGAGCTTGAGGGGCTGTTTGTGGGTTATGGTGGCATGCTCACAGAGGGGATGGTCTCCACCTTGGTGGTAGCATGCATAGGGACCTATGGCCTTGGCTTGCTGAAGCCTGAGGTGCTGGCCAAGGTGCAGGGTGGCGGGATGCAGTTTGCTTCCCACTACATGGCTGCTGCCAAGAGTTTGGGCGGTCCCGTGGGGATCTTTTCCAAGTCCTATGGAGCTGTGACCAGTGCTATTCTCGGTTTGCCCAAGACCTTCATGGCCATTCTTGGTGCTATGTGGGTTGCTTCCTTTGCCATGACCACCTTGGATACGACCAATCGCTTGGCCCGGTATACGTTTGCCGAGATCTTGGAGCCCATTAGAGAGGCACTTCCTGGGCCATATGCCTTTTTTACCAACAGGTGGGTGGCATCTACGATCCCTGCCTTTATAGGGGTTGCCTTAGCGTGGACGGGGGCATGGACCATCATTTGGCCTGCCTTTGGTGGTGCAAACCAGATGCTGGCCTCTATTGCCCTCATGACTGGGGCAGCTTGGGTGATTAGGGTTCAGAAAAAGCCAGGGTGGATGGTTCTGGGTCCAGCACTCTTCCTCTGGATAACGGTGACCCTTGCTCTTATTTGGTACCTGTTTGAGGCAGTGCCTGTGTTTATGGCTAAACACCCTGGACAGGCCTATGCCCTGGGCTTCATAGTGGTGTTGATGCTGGTTCTCAACTTTATCCTTATTTTCGATTACTTTACTCCTAAGCCCGGAGAGCTGAAGGAGGCTTATGAGATCCAGTAAACTGTTTGACCACTTTCTTGAGGCACTTAGGGGGTTTTCCAAGGGCTTCAAGGAGAGGACAGTTGATACCATTGAGAAGGAGCTCTTCGAAATGGAGGGCTCCTTCGCATTGCTTGTGTTCTCGTCCCTTGTGGGATTACCTTCGCCTCCTCCTTTAATAGGGCTCTCCCTCCTCCCATATATGGAGAGGGAGTTTTCTATTATGCTGGCCAAGTCCAGTGACCTGAAGGACGCCTGGTCTGTCTGGGCTGATCTGGCGGATATTTGATGGAGCGGGTCTTCTTCTTGCTGGGCAAAGGAGGCGTAGGTAAGACCACATCGGCAGCTGGCCTTGCTTTGACCCTGGCGGACAAAGGGAAAACGGTTTTCTGGGCCTCCATTGATCCTGCGCATAACCTATGGGATGCCCTGGGAATGGAACCTGCCTCTGGGGTGAGGCACATTGCCGAGCACCTGTGGGCTCAAGAGGTAGACTTAGACAGGTATCTGCAGCGGATTCTGAAAGAGACTACCCAGAGGATGAAGTCCTTCTACCGCCACCTCCAGATCGTCAACTTGGAGGGGATCTTAGATGTTATCCGCTATTCCCCTGGTATGGAGGAGTCTGCTGTCCTGTATGCCCTGAGGGATATCCTTGAGAGGCACAGTGATAAGGACTACATTGTGGTGGACACCCCACCCACGGGGCTCACGCTAAAGATCCTCTCGCTCCCATTCTCCATCCTCCTGTGGATCGAGCAACTCCGTAAGTGGAGAAGAAGGATACTGGATAGAAGGGGGATTGTTGCCTCTGTGATGGGGAGGGATGCCCTCGGCAAGGATGTGGCTGTGAAGGTGCAGGAAGACAGTATTTACAGAGAACTTGACCGTCAAGAGTCCCAGGCCAGGTATATGGCAGATCTCTTACGGAACGGGGAGATCGTGAGAAACATTTTGGTTCTCAATCAGGACCGTTTATCCCTCATGGAGAGCAAGAGGATAAAGGCTTTTTTAGATAGATTGGGATTGCCACTTAATATGATCCTCTTAAACAGGGTGGGTTTGGTGGACGAGGTCGAGGCCGACATTCTTGAGGCATTTCCGTCAATTCCCCTCAAGAGGCTTCCCAACATAGGTCCTTCTCCAGACTTGAAGGGGCTTCGCTCACTGGGCAGCCTCTGGGCAGAGGAGGTGGCATGAGGATCACCGGTCCCCTCTTTGGGGCCCTTGTGGGGACCAGCTTGGTGTTGGTGGGGGCATTCCATGTGGGGCAGAAGCGGAATCTCAGGCTCGCCACCCGCTTCAGTCGCCTTCTGGAAGACCACCTCAAGCCCAAAGACCAAGAGTATACATGGCTTGGGGGGGTGATGGGTTTTACAGGTGAGTATCAGGTGGCTGGTTTCAAGAAGGTGATGGTGGTCTATCGCCTCTTACCCAGGCAAAGCATATTGTGGCTTCCTTTTCACTACCTTACGGGCGATAGGGATAAGGTTCAGGTGCTGTTTTATCTGAAAAAGGGCCCATCTCAGGAGTTTCATCTGGTTCGGAGGGGATTCTTCAACCAGCCCAAGATATACAATCTGCCTCAGTTGGAGGTGGAGGAGAGGGACCTTAGAGGCGGTAGGTTCAGGATCTTGTATGAGAGGGACCTTGGCCCCTTAGAGGGGGTGGAGGGGCTATTGGGGGAGGGACTATCTTTGGTGCACCACTTGGCCATGACCACAGAAAATGGGGTGTTCTACTTAGAGATACCCTTTACCCCCTCACAGCAAGAGAAGGTAGCGGTGCTCATAGGTGCGGTGGCCTCTGGGCTTTTAAAGATAGGCGCTGTTTAGCCCTTCCTAAAGAGGGCCACTAAGGGTGTGTGGTCTGATGGCTTGGTGGCCAAGCGTGGCTCCGAGTCTATCCAGCAATCGGTAGAGTGTTCTGCTATGGGTGCCGTGGCCAAGATGTGATCTACTCTCCAGCCCAGGCCCCGTTCTACGGCCTTGGGCACCCGATAGTCGAAAAAGGTGTACTGACCTGCCTCTCCTGGGTGGTGCTTCCTGAAGATGTCCACGAATCCCCAAGCCTTTACCCTCTCGAAGGCCTCCCATACCTCGGGACAAAAGCAGACATGGCCCAGGAGCCTCTTGGGATTGTGGACATCTATCACTTCTGGGGCCACGTTTAGGTCTCCACACCAAATGAGAGGTTCGCGAGGAGAGTAATGTCTGTCAAAGAACGCCCGTAGTCGCTGAAACCACTCCAGCTTGTAAGCGAACATGGGGGAGTCGGGCTTTTGACCCTGGGGTACATAAGTGTTTACCACGGGGATCCCTGAGAAGACCCCCCGAATAAGACGGTCGTCATCTGGAGGGCCGCCATTGTCTAAACCAAAGGATATCTCTTGGGGTTCTTCTATGGATGCTATGGCTACCCCGTTTCTCCCCTTTACTCCTCTATAGACCACATGATACCCGATTTTGAGGAACGCTTCCGAGGGAAACTCTCTATCAGCCACTTTGGTTTCCTGCATGCATAGGACATCTGGTCTGTACCTCTCCAGCCAGGGTATGACAAGATGAAGGCGGGACCTGATGGAGTTCACATTGAAGGTAGCGATGGTAAAGGCCTCAGCCATTTTCTCCCTCCTGGGACTTGAGTGTTCTGCCTCTTTACTATTCCTCGGGGGTTCGCCTTGTCCAGTGGCTTTCCCCATGACCACTTCTGCACCTCCAGGTCTTCTATCCTGAGGCTGGTGATTCTTACAGGGACCTGGAGAATCTTAGCTTCATCTGGAGGAAGAACCAGTCGGCCTGCGTGTCGTCAGCCAAACCCTTCACGAAGTCCCCGGGCCAGAAATGGCCGTAACCAAACTGCACTTCCCTGTTTCTTGATGGCAAAAGGAGCTTTCCCACTACATCGAACTCCCAACCCAGATCCCTCCCCAAACCGCCACTCTTATCCCTGTAGACCTTAGGGTTGAAATACCAGGCGTCCTTATCTTGGGTCAGCCAGAACTTGTGGACCTCGGCCTTGAAGCTCAGCCCCTTCGCAGGCATGAGTTCCAGATTGAACTGGGCATCTTCGAGGTTCTTCCAGTCCATAAGGTTCATCCTACCGTACATCTTGTCTCTGGCCCCGAAGATGCCGTCAAAGGTGTTCCTCTCGCCATCTTTTGGGTTCTTATCTCCCGAGGCATAAGAGAATTCAGTGCTGATCCTGGGTTCAAAGGGGACCTGCTTGAGTCTGTAACCCACAAGTATGTGATATCCATATGCATTTATTTCATCATTGGCCCAATGGCCATCCTGCCAGGCGAAGATGAAATCCAGGTCAAGATTGGGGAGGATCTCAGAGTAAGCCCTGAGGCCATAGTAATTGGAGGCAAAGTCACCCTTTTTGCCCTCCTCCCCTTTGAAGTTGTGGTGATGGTCAAATTTTCTCACCAAGAATGGTTCCAGATAAAGTTTAATGCCTCTCCCCATCAGATGGAAGTGGCTGTAAATGGCTAAGCATTGATAGTAGTGCCGGTGACGCCAAGTGAATCGGGCAGGATCGTGGATGATGTTCTGACCATAGAGGAGGTCCACGAAGTCCCCCTTAAACTTATAGGAAAGCCTTACCGCATCCCATGCGTATCTGCCTGTGTTCCCCCACTGGCCAGGCCCAAATACCCTGTGGTCCCCGAAGGCTACGATCTGCCTCCCCATCTTTAAGCTGAGTCCTTTGATAGGGATGTCTCTTACTTGGATGTAGGTATTGTAGGGCTCTATGTAGTCTTTATACGGGTTGTGTTTGAGGCCCAAGCGCGGTTTGTAGAAGTCCTTATTGGGGATGGCTACATCATAGGCCCTGGAGTCTTGAATGCCAGCTGAAAGATAGACATGGTCGTTGAGCTTGTAGCCAAGCATAAATCTCGCCCTCTGCAGGAGAAAGCCATCATTGGATTTCCCCTTTAGGGGATGTTTGCCGTAATACTTGATGTTGAAATGATGCTGATATTCCCATCTGTATCTTATTTCCCCTTGAATTCTGACAGGTCCAGCCAAGGCCATTGAGGATAGCAGAAGCATCAAGACAATCTGGGCTAGGGGAAGTAGAGGACACCGCCTACCCCCATCTGGCGCTCTGTTTGGAGCCACTCACCTTACCCCCAATGAATGAGGGCATCCCTTAAGAGTATCATGCCCACAAGGAGGAGCAGGGTTGCAAAGAGGTATCTTACACCCTTGGGCTTCATTTTCCCTGCCATCAAGCGGGAGCCCACTTGTGATCCCCCAAGTACCGCTGCGACGCATCCAAGGGTGATTAAGGGATAAAAGTGGGCCTGAGGGATGTGGCTTATAAACCCAGAGGTAGCAGCAATTGTTACAATGAAAGAGGAGGTGGCCGCAGCGTGTTTGGGCTCCAATCCAGAGAGCAGTAAAATGGGTACCACCATAGCCCCACCACCCCTGCCGGCAAACCCTACCACAAGCCCAAGGATGGAACCTGCTGCAATACCCAGGATCAGCTCCGCCTTCCGAGATTCCACCTTCCTCTTGGGCTTCCACCCAGTGAAGACCAGAAGAGACGAGGTAATGGTGAATAGGGCAAAGACCAGGATCACTAAGGCAACGGACACCTTGAAATTCATAAAGGCGCCGAGAGGGGCGGAGGCCACCATAGCAATGGCAAAGGGGAGTGCGAGGCGTACCCTTATGAGGTCATGTTTATGATAAGTGTATGAGGCAGAGGAGGAGGTGAAGATGTTTAGCAGTAGCCCAAGGGGGATAGCCCCGTGTTTAAAGTCCATGCCCAGCCAGTATAGAATAGGAATATAAAGCTGGCTGCCCCCCATGCCCAGCATGGAGAAGAGGAAAGAGATCACAAAGAAGAGAGGTGGGGCCCAAAAAAGACTGTGCAAGGCCCTTCCCTCTATTCGTGGCAGAGGATCTCATCATACCCGGAACACGGTATGCAGACCCTCTTCCCTTCCTTTATTCTAAGGGCTGTTTCAAAGGTGAGTTCGCCACAGATCTCACAGGGAACAGCTACAAAGCAGCCGATTTTCTTCTCAGTCTCGCATTCGAATACCTCACTGACGTTCAGGAACTCTTCCTCTGGCATGCTTAGGATCCTGGTGAGAAGAGGCTTGAGCACTTCAAAGGGCACGTCCTGAGGTGGGATACCCCTCTTTCGCATTTCTACAAATGGAGAGCTTAGGGCCTTGGCAAGGAATCCTGGCTTTAAAGAGACCCTCACCGCCCTCCTGGTCATAGTGTCAATAAGGGTGAAGGCCATCTTGTTCCAGTACTTCTTGATAATGTTCCCCTTGCCATATGTGCATCCCGTAGCTACCATTACACCATCCAGAAAGCATCCCGCTGCGTGGTTTCTTCCTGTCTCTGAAATACAAAAAAGCTCCTTATCCTTGGATCTCTCTACTTCTAAGGCCTCCATGGCTTTAAGCCCTGCTCTCAGACCCGTTGGCATGGCAGGGCATTTGTGGCCATGAAACTGAAATCCCATCTCCAGTAGCTCTTCCGGTACCACCATCCTACACCTCCCCATTTTTTCCGTGAATTACTCGATAGGAGCTGTCTTCAAGGATCCTCTTCAATCTCGCATCAAGCTCTCTGGTCTCCTCTGCTTCTCCGACCAATGCACATATGGACTCGATCACCTTCTCCATTCCCTTTGGCAAGTCACCCCTTATTCTGTAAGTCACCCATCTGTCTACTCTCTCTCCTATAAGGATCCCAGCATTTTTCATGTAAACCAGATGCCTCGATGCCTTCGTCTGGGTGATCCCAAGGGTCCCCATCACCTCACAAACGCACATGGGGTGTTTCCAGAGGAGGTATAGGACCAAGAGCCTGGTCTCATCGGAGAGCCCTTTCACGAGATCTGCTATTTCCCTTATCCTCATCCCTCTGCCCCGCCTTTTTTATATATGCGCATATGCGGATGTCAATAGTTGATCTGCAATGTTTTGGGAGTTTCCCCCTTCCCTTTGTTTCTCTACCCAGATATGCTCGGTGCATGCAGATAAGGGACCTTGGGGAGTTTGGACTCATAGAGAGGATCTCCAGGCTTCTGCCTCCGTATGCCAAGGACGTGGTGGCAGGAGTAGGGGAAGATGTGGCGGTGGTAGAGACCCAGGGGGACTGTTACCAGCTTTTTACCTGTGATATTCAAATAGAAGGTACCCATTTTTACCCTTCTGTCTCCCCCTATTGCCTGGGTCGCAAGGCCGCTGCTGTGAACCTCAGTGATATAGGGGCGAAGGGAGGGGAACCCCTACACTTTCTGGTCTCCTTGGCGCTGAGGAGTGAATGCCAGGTTAAGTGGGTAGAAGAGTTTTACGTGGGGCTGTGTGAGGAGGCATCTCGATATGGGGCGGACATTGCTGGAGGCAATCTTTCTCACATTAATGGTCCACAGGTGATTGACCTGTTTCTTATGGGGAAGGTGAAGAAGGATCGAATCCTCTTAAGGAGTGGGGCGAAGCCTGGTGACGTGGTCATGGTCACGGGGCATTTAGGGAATGCAAAGGGGGGGCTGTTACTTGAGAAGAGGAGCATAGATGGTATATGCCCAGAGATGGCTAAGTTCTTGCTCCGCGCGTGGCAAGTGCCTACGCCCAGGGTAAAAGAGGGACAAGTTATTGCCCAGAGCCGTAAGGCTACAGCCATGATAGACATAAGCGATGGTCTGGCCCAAGACCTGCTTCACATCTGTGATGCAAGTGGGGTGGGGGTAGAGGTGTGGGCAAACAGGATCCCTGTTTCGCCTGCACTTGAGGGGTTGGCTCGTATCCTAAATGTTCCTGTCTGGAGATTGGCCCTAAATGGAGGAGAAGACTACGAGCTCTGCCTTACTGCTCCAGAGGAAGAGGCACAGGAGCTGGCCAGGGAAGTAAAAAAGGCCACAGGTACCCTCCTCTCTGTTGTAGGTAGGATCCTCCCCCTTGAGGAGGGGACGTGGCTGATTATGCCTGACGGAGAGAGACGCCCCCTCGGTTCAAGGGGTTGGGACCACTTCATGGAGGTGTGGGATGGACGTGAAAGAGCTTGAGAGGCTTTTTCGCAAAGGGGGCATAGGGATCATGGGTACTGCTGATGGCCAGGGGTGGGTGAATCTTGCCATCTATTCCCCTCCCATCATTACCCCCAGGGGTTACTTAGTCTTTGGTGCTACCCAACGACTCACATACAAAAATCTCATGGAGAACCCTAAGGCCATGTTCATGTATGTTACCCAGGAATGGGAAGGAGCAAGAATAAGGATGAGCTTAATGAGGGATGAGACATCTGGAGAGTACCTTGATGCTTTAAAACAGCGCTTCTTGGATATGGGCTATACCGATTTGGCCCACGAGATTCATTACGCCCTGCACTTCCGGATAGAAGAGCTAAGACCATTAAAGAGTTAGCAGGGCTTGACCGTAGGGAGAGCGGGGAGTACCCTCCCCCTCTTGTAAGGGACGCTTAAACTTAAGGAGGACACTGTGATGAAGAAAGGCTTAGCAAGGCTTCTGGTAGCACTTTGTCTTATCTGTGTATGCGCCCTCCCTGCCTATTCTATCCCCGCCATACCCTTCACGCTCCCAGACTTTACCAGGATAGCCAAAGAGGCTAACGAGTATGTCGTAAATATATATACTACTCAGGTGATAGAGCGGCGCTTCACAGGTCCTGAAGACATGTTTCGCTTCTTCTTCGGAGAGCGGTTCAACCACCTGTTTCCTAACTTTCCCAGTATCCCCAGAAAATTCAAGAGGCGCTCTTTGGGTTCTGGTTTTGTCATTGATCCCAAGGGCTATATCCTCACCAACTACCATGTAGTGAAGGGGGCCACAGAGATAAAGGTGAGGCTCCATGACGGTTCCACATATAGGGCCAAACTGGTGGGAGCGGATCCCAAGACAGACATTGCGCTCATCAAGATCAATCCCAAGGGGAGGGTCCTGAAATGTGCAAAACTCGGGGATTCGGATCGGGTTAAGATAGGAGAATGGGTCTTGGCCGTGGGCAATCCCTTTGGCCTTAGCTATACAGTGACAGCTGGGATTATTAGTGCCAAGGGCAGGGTCATTGGGGAAGGTCCCTACGACAACTTCCTCCAGACAGACGCATCCATCAACCCTGGGAACAGTGGGGGGCCTCTCATAAACTTGAGGGGAGAGGTGATCGGTATCAACACGGCCATTGTAGCCCATGCTCAGGGCATCGGCTTTGCCATCCCCATAAATATGGCAAAGGAGATCCTCCCTCAGCTCAAGAGTAAAGGCAAAGTGATTAGGGGTTGGTTGGGTGTTTATGTGCAGGGCCTCACTCCAGAGCTGGCCAAGTCCTTTGGACTTAAGAAGACGGAAGGGGTGGTGGTTACTCAGGTGATAAAGGACAGTCCCGCAGAGAAGGCAGGAATCAAGGAGGGGGATATTATCCTGGAGTTTAATGGGAAGCGGATAAAGGAGATAAGGCAGCTGCCCCATACAGTGGCCATGACTGCCCCAGGCACAGTGGTGCCTGTGAGGATTCTCAGGAACGGGAAAGAGATCAATCTAAGGGTGAAGGTAGGGACCATGCCTGAAGAGGAGGTTTCCCTGGGGGAATCCGGAGGGATAAAGGCCAGGATAGGTCTGAAAGTGGCGCCGTTACCACCAGATGTGATCCAGCAGACGGGGATCAAGGGGGGGGTCTATGTGGTAGAGGTGGACCCAGGTAGCCCCGCGGATGAGGCTGGTATACACCATGGGGATATCATCCTCAGGGTTAACAGAAGGAGGATCAGAAACCTTGGGGATTTCAACAAGGTAATGGCCGGCATTCGACCTGGGGAGGTGGTAGCCTTCCTGATACGGCGTGGAGACACCTCGTTCTATGTGGCTTTACAGATAAAGTAAACTTTAATAAAATGCGGGCAAATCTGTCAAATGTTGAGACCTGACACCTTCGTTTGCTTAAATCTGTCAAATGTTGAGACCTGACACCTTCGTTTGCTTATCCACCTTCTATCTCCCTCAGTTCTTCAACAATAGGTCTGTAATAGTGTGACATAATCTTGTATATACCCATACCGTGCCTCTCATAGGAGAGTTGATAGTAAAAGGCCCCGAATGCCATGTAGTACTCTTGGGTAGGTCTCGCCCTCGACGCTTTTCTCCATAACTTTCTCTCGAATCGTCTCCAGAATAGGGAATTCACCACTAAGAAGTCTTCGGCAAAGGTCAGAGGTGTATCCTTCTCGGGGGGGCCCGTATAATACCCCAAGAGGCCATCAACCACATATACATTGATTCTTGCTTCTCTGAGCTTTCTCCAGAAAACC
The DNA here is from genome assembly GCA_015486015.1 of Aquificota bacterium. GTDB lineage: Bacteria > Thermosulfidibacterota > Thermosulfidibacteria > Thermosulfidibacterales > B14-G1 > WFSI01. The sequence continues at coordinate 39,847 of WFSL01000010.1, forward strand.
TCAGGCACGTACTCGGCTATGAGATGAAGGGTGGGCAGATCTACCTTCCAAGCTAAGCGTCTGGAGTCCAGGATAAAACCCTTTACATACCCTTTAAACTCCCACTCCCTAAATGCGTAAACTTGCTTACCCAGTGGATCTTCCATCTTACCTATTACCTCACTAAGGGGCGTACAAGACACTATCAAAATATGGGATGCCCTCTCCAACCTTCAACCCCCTTTCCCGTCATCCTTTTGAGGGGGTCCGAGATGGATCTGGATAAGGGCTCGTAGATATGATAGTCCCAAGGTCGTGGAAATACCATCAGGATTAAGAAAACGCTACGAGGCGCTTTTGGGCGAAGAGGCTGAGGCCTTCATGGGCACCCTGTTTCGGCCCATCAAACCCAGCATTCGTATAAACAGCTTAAAGTGTGATCCTACCGAAGTGCGGCGTCGATTGGAGGAGAAGGGTCTGAAACTCACACCTGTGCCATGGTGCCCATGGGGATACTGGGTAGAACACTTAGAGGAGGAAGGCACCTTGGGCAATTCTCTGGAGCACTTCTTGGGGGAGATATACATTCAGGAGGCCTCCAGCATGGTGCCTGTAGAGGCAGCAGAGATCACTCCCGACATGAGGGTGCTGGACATAGCAGCAGCTCCGGGTTCCAAGACCACCCATGCTGCCCAACGCATGGAGAACAGAGGAGTCATTGTGGCCAATGACGTGAGCATCCCGCGCATTAGGGCCCTCATCTACAATTTGGACAGGATGGGGGTGATCAATACCGTGGTCACTTCCATAGATGGGAGGAGGTTTGGTCGGCTTCTCCCCGGTTACTTCCATCTCTCTTTGGTGGATGCACCCTGTTCGGCTGAGGGTACAGTGAGGAGGAGTTTCAGGGCCTGGGCAAACTGGCGGCCCAAGGCTTATAGGAAATTGGCAGAAATCCAGAAGGCCCTGTTGGTTTCGGCCTTCAAGGCCACCATTCCAAGGGGTATCATTATATACTCTACATGTACTTTTGCACCTGAGGAGAACGAGGGGGTGGTTTCATACCTGCTTGACCATTACCCCTGTCATATTGAGGAGCTGGCAATTCCAGGACTGGACCCATCTCCTGGGCTTTCCTCTTGGGAGGGGGAGGTGTATAACCCCCAGGTCAGAAGAACCGTGAGGATATACCCTCACAGAAATGAGGTGGGGGGCTTTTTTGTGGCAAGGATCCGGAAGGAGGAGATTTGAGTGGGGGCCTTTGCAGAGGTAGAGGGTGTGCTGGACCATTTCGAGGATAAGGCCCTCATACCCATAGCAGAAAGGGTTTTTGAAGGTAGGTCCCTCTCTTTTGAGGATGGCCTCATCTTATACAGATCTCGGGACCTCTTTGCCTTAGGATCTATGGCAGATATCTTGTCCAGAATGATCAACGGTCCATATGCATACTTTGTGGTGAACCGCCACATCAATCCTACAAACCTGTGTGTAAACCAGTGCCGGTTCTGTGCCTTCTGTAGAAGGAGGGGAGATGAGGATGCTTATGAGCTATCAATTGAGGAGATACTTCAGAAAGCCCAAGAGGCTGCAGCCCTGGGGGTTAGGGAGTTCCATATTGTTGGGGGTCTCCACCCAGAGTGGCCGTTTGAGTACTATATAGAGATCCTAAGAGAGTTGAAGAAGGCCCATCCGCGGGTCCACATTAAGGCATACACCGCCGTGGAAGTGGAGCATATGGCCCGGATCTCAGGGCTATCCATAGAGGAGGTCCTCATCCAGTTAAGGGAGGCAGGGTTAGATTCCATGCCTGGTGGGGGAGCAGAGGTATTCTCTCAGAGGATAAGAGATGCACTCTGCCCCAAGAAGACATCGAGCCAGGACTGGCTAAATATCCACATGGTGGCCCACCGCTTGGGGATAAAGACCAACTGCACCCTCCTTTATGGCCACATAGAGACCATAGAGGAGCGCTTGAGGCACCTTATCCTGTTGAGAGAGGCTCAGGAGGAGGCCCCGGGTTTTTTGGCATTTATCCCCTTGGCCTTTCATCCTGAAAACACACCTATACCTGCCAGGGGCACCTCTGGTATAGACGACCTGAAGACTGTGGCCGTCTCCAGACTTATGCTCCACAACATACCCCATATCAAGGCATACTGGGTGATGCTGGGTGAGAAGACAGCCCAGGTGGCTCTCACCTTTGGTGCCGACGACCTGGAGGGCACTGTAGTGGAGGAAAAGATCACCCACATGGCGGGGGCCCTCTCGCCTCAGGCCCTTCCAAAAAGGCGGCTGGTGCACCTTATTCGGAGGGCAGGGAAAATCCCTGTGGAGAGGGACGCCCTTTATAACTGCCTGAGGGTCTACCATTGAGGATCGGGAAGGCAAGTTATCTCAACACCCGTCCTGTATACTATGGACTCGAGCGGGGTGCTGTTCCGGCAAGGCCAGGCTGGACGTTCATTGAGGGAACCCCTTCTTACCTCAATGACCTCCTCAAAGCTGGGGCCTTGGACATATCTGTGGTTTCCAGTGTGGAGTACGCGCATCACTGGAGAGACTACTACATCTTGCCAAACTTGTGCATAGGGGCCGATGGTGATGTAAAGAGTGTGCTTTTCTTCTCCAAAAGGCCTTTGGAAGAGCTGTCGGGCTATGAAGTATGGCTCACTAAAAGCTCTCTTACCTCCAAAACCTTGGTGAAATGGATACTCGAGGAGAGGGGAGTGGAGCCCGTTTATAGAGAGTTTACCTTGGGTGATGAGGTCTTCATCAATCATGCCACTGAGGCCATCCTCCTCATAGGGGATGAGGCACTTAGGAAGAGGGAAAGCCGCCTCTTCCCCCATGTGCTGGACTTGGGGGGCTACTGGAAGGCCAAAACGGGATTACCCTTCGTCTTCGCCCTGTGGTGCGTGCGCCAGGAAGTGGCTCACGCTCATCCCCAAGATGTGGAGGAGGTGTGGCATGCTCTCCTCTCATCTAAGGTTTATAGTTCCAAGCGTATGGCCGAGATTGCTAGACTGTGCCACCGTGAAGTAGGTCTCTCATTAGAGCAGTGCAGTTCATACCTTGAAGGACTGGACTTTGACCTCGCACCTGGGCATATCAAAGGCATGAAACTATTTTTTTCCTTGCTGGCAGAGAGGGGGCTTGTTGCTCAAGTTCCCCCTTTGAGGTTCTTTCCGTAAGGTGGGGATGGAACGGATAGGTGAGGAAGAGGCCTTGGCTTTATTTGATGAGGACCTCCTCAGCTTGGGAAGAAGGGCCTACGAGGCGAGGAGGGTGCTTCACCCGGACAACTTGGTCACCTTTTGCGTGGACAGGAACATCAACTATACCAACATCTGTATCAGCAGGTGCTGCTTTTGTGCCTTCTGGCGCGACAAGGGAGATTCAGAGGCCTTTTTGCTGCCTAAGGTGGAGATCTTTAAAAAGATTGAGGAGACCATTAACTTAGGGGGTACATCCATTCTTATACAAGGGGGACTTCATCCCGATTTGGAGATTGGCTATTTTGAAGATCTCTTTTCCTCCATCAAGTCCCGGTACCCCATCCATATTCATGGCCTCTCACCTCCTGAGATCTGGCACATTGCTCGGAAATCGGGGCTCACGTTGGAAGATACTATCCGGAGGTTAAAGGCAGCAGGGCTGGACTCTATCCCTGGAGGAGGGGCGGAGATCCTCAGCCCAAGGGTAAGGCAGAGGCTTTCCCCCAATAAGGTTTCAGTGGAAGGGTGGCTGGAGGTGATGGAGACGGCCCATAGGCTAGGACTCAAGAGTACGGCGACTATGATGTTTGGCCACATAGAGGGGCCAGGGGACATAATTGAGCACCTGGATCGTATCCGAAGTCTCCAGGACAGGACAGGAGGCTTTACTGCCTTCATTCCATGGACCTTCCAGCCCCTTCATACAGGATTGGCACATATAGAGAAGGCTACGGCAGTGGATTATTTGAGGGTCCTTGCCATCTCAAGAATCTACTTGGACAATGTGCCCAACGTCCAGGCCTCCTGGGTAACCCAAGGTGCTAAGATTGCCCAGTTGGCCTTGTACTTTGGGGCAAATGACTTCGGCTCTACCATGATCGAGGAGAATGTGGTGGCTGCTGCTGGGGCTACTTTCCGCATGAGCAGGGATGAGATTATACGCTGCATCAAGGATGCGGGATTCACCCCTGCCCAGAGGGATACGCTTTATAGGGTGATTAGGACCTTTTAAGCGGGTCCACCTTGTAGGATCTGGGGTCCTACCTGTGACCTGTAGCCTTGGAAGTTTTCGTGAAAGAGGGCAGCCAACCTCCTTTTCTGCTTACTGTAGGCTCCCTTATCTTTCCAAGTCCCCTTGGGGTCCAGGATCTCTGGAGGCACATCAGGACAAACCTTGGGCACGGCAAAGCCAAAGACCTCGTCCTTCCAGTACTCTACCCCTTCCAGTTCCCCATTTAGGATAGCCTTAATCACACGCCTCGTATGCTTGATGGAGATTCTGTGACCAACCCCATAGGGCCCTCCAACAAGGCCTGTATTAACCAACCATACCTTCACCCCATAGCGCTGGATCTTCTCCCCCAGAAGTTTTGCATAGACCCCAGGGGAAAGCACCATAAAGGGGGAACCAAAGCAAGCCGAGAATACGGCCTGGGGCTCTGTAACCCCTACCTCTGTACCTGCCACCTTGGAGGTATAACCTGATATGAAGTGGTACATAGCCTGTTCCGGCGTGAGCCTTGCTACAGGAGGGAGCACACCGAAGGCGTCGTATGTGAGGAATACAATATTCTTAGGATGGCCAGCTAAGCCCTCCCGGACTATACGGGGGAGGTGAGTGATGGGAAAGGATGCACGGGTGTTTTCAGTGAGGGAGTCATCCTCGAGATTCACCCTCCTTGTCCTCACATCTATGGTCACATTCTCCAGGATGGTGCCAAAGCGTCTGGTGCATTCATAGATGTCTGGCTCGTCCTCCTTTGAGAGGCGTATTACCTTGGCGTAGCACCCCCCTTCCAAGTTGAATATGCCTTCCTCGCACCATCCATGTTCGTCATCACCAATGAGATACCGCTCTGGGTCCGTAGAGAGGGTGGTCTTTCCAGTACCAGAAAGTCCAAAGAAGAGCGCCACATCACCTTTGTCTCCCACATTGGCTGAGCAGTGCATGGAGAGAACGTCTTCCTTGGGCAGATAGTAATTCATCATGGTGAAGATGGCCTTCTTTATCTCTCCAGCATATGAGGTCCCGCCGATCAAGACCACCTTTTCCTTTAGATTGATAACGATGAAGACCTCGGAGGCGGTACCGTCTATCTCTGGGATGGCGTGAAAGCGCGGTACTACTATAACGGTGAAGTGGGGCTGGAAGGCAGAAAGCACGTCGGGGTCAAGCTCGCGGATAAACATGTTCCGGGCAAAGAGACTGTGCCAAGCATACTCTGTAATCACCCTTACTGGCCTTCGGTAGCGGGGGTGCGCCCCTGAATAGCACTCCTGAACAAACACATCCTTGGACTGAAAATAGGCGCAGAGACGCCTGTAGAGCAGGTCAAAGGTGAGGGGTTCCATGGGCTGGTTCTCCTTTCCCCAGTATATCTCTCCCTCACTTGAGGGCTCCCTCACCAGAAACTTGTCCCTGGGAGAGCGGCCAGTGTGGTGCCCAGTCCTCACCACAAGGGGTCCAAGGTGTGCCAATAGCCCTTCCTTTCTACGGATGGCCTCTTCGTAAAGGGAGGGTGTTGGAAGGTGCCAATAAATCCTGGCTAGGTTCTTCAGACCGTGCATCTCCAGCCCTGAATACTCTGTCTTCTCTTCCATGGCCATCCTCACTCCACCACTAAGACCGGGACGGTGGTAAACTCCAACACCCTGAAGGCTGCACTCCCCATGAGCAACTTCTTCACTCCCCTCTTTCCAATCTTCCCCATGATGATAAGATCGACCCCTTCCTCATTCGTGGCTTCTATGATCTGTTGGTAGGGGATCCCCTCCTTCAGGATGAGCTTCACAGGCACCCTATATTTTTGAAGGAGAATCTCTGTAGAGTGCAAAAGTGCCCATGCTTGCTCCTCAAGTTCCTTTTCAAGGGCATCGGGCGCCTTACTTACAAACCTCTTTAACTCATCTATCACCAATTTATCCACTACGTGCAGTAGGATGAGCTCGGCACCCTGATCACTCGCCAGTCTGGCCGCCATATGTGCGGCTTTGTTAGCCTGCTCGGAACCGTCCACAGCTACCAGTATTTTCTTGAAAAGCTTTCCTTTTCTAAACACTTTACCTCCCTTTTATATCAGAATAGCCCAAATTTGCCTCAATGAAAAGGTTAGGGGCTCACCTCCCTCTCTGCCTCAAGGCCTCATAGAGCACAACGGCTGTGGCTGTGGCTACATTGAGGGAGTCTACCTTCCCCCTCATGGGTATCCTGACCCTATGGGTAGCAGCATCCATGAGAGAACGGCTCACCCCTTTATGCTCACTGCCCACCACCACCGCCACGCCCTTATTATAATCCACCTCTGTGTATCCCGTGTCACCGGCAGGTGTGGTCACTACTGCTTCGATACCCCTTCTCTGTAAATAGGTAATGGCCTCGGCTGTGGAGGCAGTGGCGACCTTGAGGGTGAATAAGGTGCCTCTACTGGCCCTAATCACATTGGGATTGAAGAGGTCTACCACGGGGTCACACACTACCACTCCATCTACCCCCACCGCATCGGCAACCCTTAGGATGGCCCCCAGGTTCCCTGGCTTTTCCACCCCCTCTACCATCAGGATTAGAGACGGTGCTCTGCTTGGGATCTCTTCCAGCCCCTTCTCATAACGATGAGCCACAGCCATGACCCCATCTGGGTTTTCTCTATAAGAGGCCCTCCTGAACAGCCCTTTGGAAAGCTCCACCCATGGCGGATCCGTCTCCCTCACCCGTTCGAGGAGTCTCCTTCCCCCCTCTCCGAAAAGGGGTGGGCAAAAGAGGAAACGTTCGATCTCCACGCCTCCTCTCAACGCCATTTCTACCTCTGCAGCCCCCTCGATTAGAAAAAGCCCCTTTTGTTCCCTGTATCTCCTCCTGGCGAGGCGAAGGAGCTCCCTAAACACGGGGTTATGGATGCTTGTGATCTTGCCTCGAGGCGCTTGAGGAAGACCCACCGCCCGGCCCTCCCATCCGTTCAAGACCTTTCCCTTGGTTTGTCCCTTCAGGCCTATCACCCCTTTTCATGGTACCAATAATCTCATTCGACCACCCTGGCATCACCTGGCCTTCTTCAAAGGCCCTATCATTAGAGTCCTAAAAATTTCAGAGGGTTCTCGGACAGGATCTTATCCACCACTTCTGGTTTCAAGCCCTTGTGCCCCCTGAGTTCGCTGATGATGCGTTTCCTGCTCACTAAGGGATAATCGGATCCAAACAGTACCTTATTCTTCAGGGGGCCGTTTGCATACCTTATTAAGAGATCGGGATAGTGCTTGGGGGCCCAACCAGCTACGTTGAGATAAAGGTTTTCGTGCCTCATGGCCAAGGCTATAGCATCCCCCACCCAGGGCCACCCAAAGTGTGCAGCCACAATCTTCAAGCGTGGGAAGTCCACAGCCACATCATCCAGGTCCAAGGGGTGACAGTACCTGAGACGGGTCTGGGCATGATACTGGGTACCTGTATGGAAGATGATGGGAATGCCCATCTCTTGAGCCATCTCATAGATGGGATAAAATAGAGGATCATTGGTCCTCAGTTTATTGAGGTGGGGAATGAACTTGAGTCCTTTGAGGCCCAGCTCTTTCACGGCATGCTCTATCTCTTTCAGCGCTATTTTCCCTTTCCTGGGGTCTACCCCGGCAAACCCTATGAGGCGATCTGGATATTTCGCCACTGCTTGGGCTACCAGGTCGTTGGGGGTCTTGAAACCATAGGTAGTTTCGGCATCAACAGCTACGATTACAGCCCTGTCCACCCCTGCCTCGTCCATGTCTCTGATAGTGTCATCAATGGTGGGAGTGAGGTGTTTACCAAACATCCTCTGGTAACTCTCCAACATAAAGTTGGGAAAGGTGGCCAAGGCCTCCTTGGTCCACAACTGAGAATGTGTATCCACGATCATTATCCCCTCCTGATTTTGATAATACTATATTGGTTTTTGCAAGACTACACTAAATTGAGGGGGCTGTCAAAAAGACTATGAACCATCCAGCACCTGACGCACCCTTTTGAGGAGGGCATTCCTTGCAAAGGGTTTTTGAATGAAGTTTGGCATCTCCTCCAACACATCGCGGTACGCTATGATATCACCCGTATATCCGGACATATAGAGCACCTTAATCTTCGGGTCTATTGCTCTCAATCGCTCTGCGAGTTCTTTCCCACTCATCCCTGGCATCACCACATCTGTTATCACCATGTCTATAGAACCTTTATGCTTCTTACATACCTCAAGGGCCTCTTCTCCATTGGAGGCTTCAAGCACCTGATAGCCTGCCTCCCTCAGCACTGTGGCCGCTATTTCCCTTACCTTTTCATCATCCTCTACGAGTATCAGCATTTCTGTTCCACCAATTGAAACCTCGGCCCCCTCTGACACCCTCTCCTCCATTGCCCCTTCTACTCGGGGCAGATATACCTTGAACGTGGTTCCCTCTCCAGGCTCGCTGTAGCACCAGATGTTGCCCCCAGACTGTTTCACTATCCCGTAGACCGTGGAGAGCCCTAACCCTGTACCGCCACTCCTTGTAGTGAAGAATGGCTCAAAGATCCGGGCCTTGGTCTCGTCATCCATGCCATGTCCTGTGTCACTCACTGCTAACATCACATACTCCCCGGGTTTCACACCCACATGATCCCTGGCATACACCTCATCCAGCTTCACATTGGTCGTTTCAATGGCGAGCACCCCACCGCGTGGCATAGCATCCCTGGCATTCACCGCCAGGTTCATGATTACCTGCTCCACTTGGGCAGGATCTGCCTTCACCTTCCACAAATCAGGGGCCAGTCTAACCTTCAGCTCTATGTCCTCGCCTATGAGCCTACGCAGGATCTTCTCTGTGCCTTCCAGCACCCTGTTTAGATCTATTACCCTGGGCTCCATGACCTGGCGTCTACTGAAGGCGAGGAGTTGGCGAGTCAGTGAAGCAGCACGCTCAGCAGCCTTCCTTATAATCAGTATCCTTTCGTACCCTGGGTGTGTCTCCCCAAGGTCGTGCAAGAGCAGATCGCATGTACCTAAAATCACCATGAGCATGTTATTGAAATCGTGGGCAACTCCACCAGCCAGCCGTCCGATGGCCTCCATCTTATGGAGGAGGTATAGCTGTCCCTGATACATCTTTTCGGTGGTCACATCTTGGCATATCCCCTCGTATAGGGCCCCTCCACCCTCCCTCACCTTATAAATGTGGAATCTAAGCCACAGGGAGGACCCATCTTCTCTCCCGATCTTGATCTCTCGCCCTACTACCTCCCCCGATGTTTCAAGCTTCTCAAGCCAGGCCCTAACCTCGCTTGAGTCTTCCCATATTTCCTTGAACAGATTGGTGCCAATCAGTTTATCAACGGTGGTCCCCATCATCTTGGCCATGTAAGGATTGGCTGAGACGATCTCCCCAATAGGTGTAAACTGAAACAGGCCTATGGGGGCCCTGTCAGCGAACAATGCCCACCTCTCTTCCAGCCTCCTTAAAGCCTGCACCGCTTTCATCCTCTCAGTGATATCAATGACTGTACCGTGATAGTAAAGGGGATTGCCTTCTTTATCCTTCTCTGCCATGGCATAGACACTGATGCACACGGGGGTACCATCCTTCCTCTTCAACCAGATCCTGTAGCGATCCACTCTTTCTTTGGTCTCTATGGCCTCGACAAAGCGGCTCCAGTCCTCCGGTATCAGGCAGAGGTCTCGGACAAGCTCCGACTTTCTGAGTCCTTCCACGTCATTGTAACCCAGTATCTCCAAAAATCTGGAGTTCACATCCAAAAACCGGCCCTCAGGGCTTATCCTAAAGATACCAGCCGCAGATTTCTCAAAGAGCTCCCTGTATCTTTGCTCGGATTTTTTGAGTCTCTCCTCTGCCTCCTTGTAATGGGTGATGTTCCTGGCCAAATGGATCCAAGGGCCTTTTTCTCCCATGGAGGAAACACTTGTCCAGAACCACTTATTTCCCAGGTGGGGGAAGAATATCTCAGCTTCCTGTTGCCCCATCCCCGTCTTTAAGCAATTGAGCAGGGGGCAGTTGTCCGGAGGGCTGTCGCTTTGGTGAAAAGACTGGTAGCACTTTTTACCAATGAGTACCTCTTTGGGGAATCCAAAGAGTTCTTCGGTGATCTTGTTGACCCCGAGGATGGTGAAATCATTATCCAGCAGGAGGACAGAATCTCTTAAGTATTCCAGCGCGCCTATGGTTGTATCCCCTTTCTTCACACCGGACGCCCTTCTTTATTTATTGGTATTTTTCAGTAAAACACTGGACCCAGAAATGTCAATCGACCACTATGAGAGGGCTTCTCAAGCTCGCTCTTTGTCTATCCCAGCAGGATCTCCTTCAGCCTTTGAGCCATCCTCAGCGCCTCTTTGAAAGGCCTCTGCCAGATGTTTCTCCCAAAGATGAAGCCGATGGCCCCTGCCTTGACGCAGATTCTGGCTCGGCGCAGGAGCTCTTCATCCTCCACCTTACCTCCCCCTGCAATGATTACAGGGATCTTGCCTGCTGCTGCCACCACCCTCTCCATGGCCTCCTCAATGGTGATCTCATTTACCAACTCGTTATATGGAGGGGGCAGTTCATTGGCCCTTAACCTGTCCAGCACAGGGATATTCACCTTCACCATGTCTGCTCCCAGCTCCAAGGCCACCCGTGCAGCATACTCCACGGCATACAAGCTGTTCCTTCCTCCTTTGGCCTCGATCTCCTTACCCCGGGGGTAAGACCATGCAATGAGAGGCATCCCCAATCTTTCAGCTTCCCTCCTCACCTCCCTGAACTGGGCAAAGTCCCTATCCTGGGCAGGGGATCCAACATAAATGGTATAGCCTATGGCATCAGCACCCAACCGCACGGCCTCCTCCACGGTGGCAGTCAGAGGGGAAAAGGCCTCCTCATCTGGCGGAATGTTTGTTTTACCATTGATCTTCAAGATTAGGGGCACGAGGCCAGCATATTCCCTCATATATTTCTGGGCCAGGCCAGGTTGAAAGACGATGCCAGAAAAGCCTCCTTCCACAGCGATCTTGAGCTGAAATTCAGGATTGGCACTCTCGGGATTGGGGAAGAAGTCCTTTGGCCCATGCTCTAAGCCCTGGTCTATGGGTAAGAAAAGGGCCTTGCCGTTACCGGGACCATGGATATAGAGGAGCCGATAGAGCCTGGTTTTCTTTCCTATACTTCCCGTTATTTCATCCAAAAATCCCATGTCACACCTCCTCTACCACCGCCTCATGTAAGAGGCGGTTAAAGTCTTCAACCCTAAGGAGCTCTGTCCCTGGGGTCATAGCTGTAGCTGCACCGGCGGCAAGGCCCCACCTGAAGGCCTCCTCAAATCCCTCGCCGTGCAGAAGGGCTAAGAGAAACGCTGCTATGAAAGAATCCCCTGAACCCACAGAGTTGACCAGCCTTATGGTGGGAGGAGTGCCCATGTAGATTTTGTTATTGGTCACCAACACTGCCCTCCCTTTACCTCGGGTGACCGCCACCACTTCCACCCCTAACTCATGCACTTCTTTGGCAGCCTGGATCACTTCATTTTCCCCTGCCCCTTTTAACTCTCTGCCCACCAACCTCTCCAATTCGTAAGTATTGGGCTTCACCATGAAGGGTTTAGCCTTTACCCCTTGCTTTAAGGCATCACCGTCGGCGTCGAGCACTGCCTTTATCCCTCTTTCCTGGGCATCCTCGATGAGGTCCCTGTAAGTGGTTCTCGGGAGTCCAGGTGGTATGGAGCCGGCAAAGACCATAAATCGGGCAGCACAGTAGACACCCCCCATCTTCCAAAGTCTCTCCCTCAATTTATCCAGATCCTCCACCTTTACCCTGGGCCCCTCAGCATTTATCCTCGTTTGGGTCCCAGACTCCCTCTCACTCACAATCACGTTTATTCGGGTATCGCCATCTATAGCCACAAAGGAGGTAAGGATCCCCTCTTCTGCTAAGAGAACACTCAGTGCACCCCCTTCATGTCCACCTATGAAGCCGTATGCGATGGTGGCTCCCCCCAAGGTGTTCACCACTCGTGAGACGTTGATCCCTTTGCCACCAGGGTCTTTCCTCATGCCCCGCATCCGAATTACGTCATCCACCACGAGCCGATCCACTGTCAGGGTGAGATCGAGGGAGGGATTGAGGGTCACTGTTGCTATCATAGTGTTATCCTCCTCTACATTTTGGGCTGTAGGCGTAAGTATAACATTGAAGCAGGTTTGTTCAACGCCTCAGGCCAGGAGTACCGCAATAATGCCTGTAAGAAAGATCCCGTCGAAGGTGCCTGCCCCCCCTATGGAGGCTACAGGTGCCTCCAGCCGCTTGACCCTCTCAAGGTTCATGAGATCAGCTCCAATGAGGGTTCCCATGGTCCCAGAGATATAAGCTACAGGTGGGGAGAGAGCAGGGGAAAGGATGAGAGCTATCAGGGCAGCAAGAATAGGGGGTATGAAAAGGGGAACCACTATCCCTACTCCCCTTACTGGCTTGGACAACCGGTGGGTTACCAGGGCTACTACGGCCACACCTATCAAAGGCTGCCAGGCAAAGGCCATCCTTATCCAGAGGTAGAGGGATAGGAGGGTAGGTATCACACATCCCCCCAAGTTCACAGCCAGCACTGTCTCTCTCATCCGAGGAACCCTCACCCTATAAGGCATTCCCCATACAGAGAAGACAATTTCGTCCTCCATCACAGGTTCCCCTCCAAAACGGGCAATGGGAATGTTGATGAAGCTACCAATGAGGGAAAGGAAGAGAAGGGAGAAGAGTTGTTGAGGTGGGATGCCCAACCTCTGAAATGCCAAGGATATAATTCCCACCTGCACCAGGAAGAACAGGAAAGCGAGTCCAAATAAAAATATCAAAAAGTAGGCCAGCATCAATGGTAGAAAGAACATCCAACACCTCCTCTAATACCCTATCCGAGGGATCCACTCTTGTAAAGAAAGCGGACCTGAAAAAATTCTATTGATGCCCGGGGGTACCTTAGTCTTGACACATGAGGGGTACTATGTTACCAGAGTCACAAGGAATCAAAATCCCACGGGAGGTTTTGCAGATGAAAGGGCGATCGTGGCTGTGGGCTTGCATTATGGGAGTGGTGCTCCTGTTTGCCCTGTCTCCCCCTCTGAGAGCTATAGAAAACAGCGCATGCTTGGACTGCCATGGTGATCCAGATATGGTAAAGGAGCTGCCTAATGGGAAGGCCGTTTCCCTATATGTCAACCCTGACAGATTTAAGGCCTCGGTTCATGGTCGAAACGGTATCGGGTGTACCGACTGCCACTCGGACATTGAAAAACTTAACTATGAAAAGGAGGTCCCTCATCCTGTCCCTGTGGCTCCTGTCAATTGCGCCGACTGCCACGACGAAGAAAGTGCAGCCTATGAAGAGAGCGTGCACGCAAAGGCCAAGGCCAAAGGCATAAAGGGTGCTCCCACATGTGCAACCTGCCATCAGTACCATTATACCCCTTACTTGGCTGCTTACACCGTAAAGGAGAAAAGGGATCTTTTCTGTTCAAAATGCCATGATCCAATGTCTCACCACAAGTGGCTAACCCAGAAGGAGACCCACTTTGCCCATGTAGATTGCTCCCTTTGCCATGCTAAGACAAAAGGCATGACAAATTTGCGGCTGTACAATCCATTGACCATGAAGTTCATACCAGGGGGGAGAATCATCAAGGCTTTTGGAGGCAGCTACGATAGTTTCTTGAAGTCCTTAGACGCTAATAAAAATCACCAGCTTGAAAATGAAGAGTTGAAAGCGGTCAGTGATAAACTGGGCAAAAAAGGCTTTAGAGTAGCGCTTTATGGTGAAATGGTGGCAGAAAGTACCCCAGAAGTGCACAAGATCACTAAGAATGCTATAAGAAAATGTGATACTTGTCATTCACCTAAATCTCCTTATCTAAGAAGTGTGAGCTTTGTTCTTACTAAGCCTGACGGGGAAATTTCAAGCTATAAAGTAGAAAAAGCCTCATTAAGTAGCTTCACTACTTCGAAGTTCTACCTTCTTAGTGCTACAAAGGTTAAATGGGTTGATATAATAGGGTTTATTTTAATCTTGGCAGGGCTCTGCTTTGCTGGGGGGCACTTCTTTATCAGGATCGTAACAATACCTATCAGGAGAAAGAGGGGGGATAAATGAGATGAAAAGGATATATATTCATCCTATTCCTGTAAGGATATGGCATTGGATCCATGCTATAGGCATAGTGCTTTTGGTGATTACTGGATTTCAAATTCGCTTTGCCCAACATATTCATCTAATGAGTTTATCCACCGCAACAACTATGCACAACTGGATTGGTATCATTGTGATTTTAGATTTTGTTTTATGGTTTATCTTTTACACTTTTACCGGTAAGATTAGGGTATACTTTCCCTCAGTGGAGGAGATCTTCAAGGGCACAATTCGCCAAGCTATCTTCTACGGTTATAAAATTTTTAAGGGGGCTGCCAGACCTTATCCTGTTACTGCAGAGAATAAGTTTAATCCACTCCAAAAATTGGCATATTTGGCTATTATGTTCATACTCGTTCCTATACAACTATTGACAGGTTTGCTACTATGGAAAGTAGAGGAGTTGAAGAATATTGTGGACTTTCTTGGTGGGGTAAAAGTCGTAGATACCGTCCATGTATTGCTGTTTTTCTTCTTTGTAGCATTTATTATTGCTCATATCTATCTTGGCACCTTGGGGCATACACCCCTTTCTGATTATAAGGCCATGATCACAGGGTGGGAAGAAGAACCAGAAGAACACCAGTAAAGTAGAAGCAGATGATTCAGGTAAGGGGACAATTTATTCAGTTGTCCCCTTTGCTTTTCCTTTTCTTGTCAATTAGATCTTGGCACTTTATTGTTATGAAATAACACACATTGACGAGGAGGGGGATATGTCCCTGAAGGTTTACAATACCCTGGGCAGGAAAAAGGTGGAGTTCTCTCCCCTGAGGAAAGGTAGGGTGGGTATGTATGTGTGTGGTGTTACGGTTTATGACTACTGCCACATCGGTCATGCCCGCTCAGTTCTGGTATTCGACATGATCTATCGGTATCTTAAGGCTAAAGGCTACAAAGTCATTTATGTTCGTAATTTCACGGATATAGACGACAAGATCATCAATAGGGCAAACCAGGAGGGGGTGGATTTCAGGGAGGTTTCTGAGAGGTTCATAGGGGCCTTCTATGAGGACATGGACGCCTTAGGGGTTGAGCGGCCTGATGTGGAGCCTAAGGCCACGGAACACATCAAGGAAATGATAGAGATGGTCCGGGGGTTGGTAGACAGGGGTCACGCCTATACGGTGGATGGAGACGTCTATTTTGATGTCATGAGCTTCTCTGATTACGGCAAGCTGTCGGGACGAAGCCTGGAAGAGATGAAGGCAGGGGCGAGGATAGAGGTAGGCGAGAAAAAAAGGAATCCCTTAGATTTCGCCCTTTGGAAGGCCTCTAAGTCTGGAGAGCCTGCCTGGGAGAGTCCTTGGGGGCTTGGCAGACCAGGCTGGCACATCGAATGTTCTGCTATGTCTATGAAGTATCTGGGAGAGACCTTGGACATTCACGGTGGCGGACTGGACCTCATCTTTCCCCACCACGAGAACGAGATTGCCCAATCTGAGGCCTACACAGGCAAACCCTTCTGCCTCTATTGGATCCACAATGGGTTTGTGAGTGTGGAGGGGGAAAAGATGTCCAAATCTCTGGGTAATGTTCTCCTCATCCGAAAGATGGTGAAGGAGTATCACCCCGAAGCCTTAAGGCTCTTTTTGCTCTCTACCCATTACCGCAGCCCCATAGACTTCTCTCGTAAAGGCCTTGAGGAGGCTAAGGGGGCTATGAATCGCCTTTATCGGACCTTGGAGGCTATAGAGGAGGTGGGGGTGTCCAAGGAAGATCCCATTAGTGAAGAGGGTAAAGAGGTGGCGGCCCGCTTGAAGGAGAAGAGGGAGGCCTTCTTTGCTGCAATGGACGACGATTTTAATTCGGCTCTGGCCTTGGCCAAGGTCTTTGAGGGGGCCAGGGAGATGAACCGTTTTCTTAAGGAGAGTGGCGAATCCTATGAGGAGAAGGCGAGGGTGGCAGGAGTCTTTATGGAATTGGTGGGGCCTGTGAAAGGGGTTTTTGGTATCCTAAGGGTAACCCCCCAAAACTGGTTCAAAGGGATCAAGGAACTGCCTATGTCTGTGGAGGAGATAGAGAGGCTTATCCAGGAAAGGCAAGAGGCCAGGAGGGTGAAGGATTGGGCCCGGGCCGATTCCATTAGGGATGAGCTTAAGGCCAAGGGTATTGTTTTGGAGGATAAGCCTAAGGGTACCATCTGGAGGCTGGCATAAATTATGGAGATCACCTCTTTCATAGTTATGGATATACTGGAGCGTGCCAAGGAGCTGGAGGCTAAGGGTGTTGACGTGGTCCACATGGAGGTGGGGGAGCCAGATTTCCCCTCCCCTGACGAGGTGATAGAGGCGGGGGTAAAGGCACTTTGCGACAAAAAAACGGCTTACACCCAGAGCGTGGGGATACCTGAGTTGAGGGAGGCCATCTCTGGCTATTACTTAGACCAATACAAGCTGGAGATAGGGCCCGAAAGGATCATTCTGACTCCTGGTTCCTCTCCTGCCCTTTTGGCAGCCATTCGCATTTGTACAGAGGGGGATAGGGTATGTGGCCTTCCCGATCCTGGATATCCCTGCTATAAGAACATGGCCCGTTTCTTAGGAGGCAGATTTGTCTCTCTTCCCGTGGAGGCAGAAGGGGGATTCAAGGTATTTCCCTATCAGTTGGATGGAATCGGTGCCCTTGTGATCAACTCACCAGCCAATCCTACAGGGACTGTTTATGGCCGAGAGGAGTTAGGGCTCTTGGTGGAAGAAGCTGCCAAGAGGGGCGTTGCCATTATATCAGATGAGATCTATCACGGGATCACCTATGATAAGCCTGCCTCATCGGTCTTGGAGTTCACTGATGAGGCTATAGTGGTTAACGGCTTCTCTAAGTTCTTCCTTATGACAGGCTGGCGTTTAGGATGGATGGTGGTGCCTCGGAAGATGGTCCGCCTGGTTCAGTCTATAGTCCAAAATCTCTTTATCTGTCCTCCGGCAGCGGCCCAATATGCGGCCCTTGCCTGCTTTGAGGGGGCTGTCTTGGCCCAGTTTCGGGAGAAGGTAAAGATTTATAGAAAGAGGCGAGACTTCATTGTTGAGGCCCTTAGTGAGATGGGGTTAAATGTTGGTGTGATGCCTCAGGGTGCCTTTTACGTCTATGCAAACGTCTCCAAGTATACCCAGGACTCTTATTCCTTTGCCAAAAGGGCCTTGGAGGAGGCCCATATAGGCATCACCCCTGGGGTGGATTTTGGGGACAATAAGACTCGCCTATATGTGCGTTTTTCCTATGCCAATACCTTAGAGCGCTTGGGAGAAGGTATGAGGCGTCTTAGGGAATGGCTGAGGGTTTTGGTTTAGGCTATGGCCTTAGTCACCCTTCTCACCGATTTCGGAGATTCCCCCTATCCAGGCATTATGAAGGGAGTCGTTTTATCTATTGCTCCCCAGGCTAAAGTGGTGGATCTTCATCATCACGTGCCTATGGGTGACGTTACTGTTGCTGCTTTTATTCTTTACAATTCCTTTAGCTGTTTTCCCGCTGGTAGCGTCCATGTGGCCGTGGTGGATCCTGGCGTAGGGAGCGAGAGGAGGGTGCTTATGGCCCATGCGGGGGAACACCTCTTTGTGGTCCCTGACAATGGTCTCCTTACCCTGGTCTTGGAAAGGGTGAAGGGGGTTAGGGTCTTTGCCTTTGGGCGTTGGGAGTTTGTTTTGCCTGGTGTGAGTGCAACCTTTCATGGCCGGGACATCTTTGCGCCTCTGGGGGCCTGGTTGGCCCGAGGTGTGCCTATGCCTATGCTGGGTAGGCCTGCTGTAGACCCTGTGATGCTTGATGCACCCAAGCCCAGAAGGGAAGGGGATAGGCTTTTGGGCCAAGTCATGTGGGTGGATCCCTTTGGCAATCTTGTGACCAATATAGAGAAGAGGATGGTGGGGCAGAATAGGGTGGAGGGTGTGATCGCCAAGGGGAGATGCTTACCCCTATGCACCCATTACGGTGAGCTATCTCCTGGGGAGCCTGGCGCTATCTGGAATAGCTGGGAGCTGTTGGAGGTATTTGTGAGTAATGGCAAGGCCAACGAACTCCTTGGCCTCAGAAGGGGCGATACAGTGCTTCTTGGGGTCAGGTCTTGAATTTGGCAATTTTGGCTTTCGCTTCTTTACAAAAACACTAGCCGGATTCTTTATGTTTTTAACTGAAATAGACCCAATTGACACGTGTGCGTTTCTCATATAAACAAGCCCCGTTATTTCAGGGGGGTGCCATGTGGGATGAAAGAAAGATAAGGCTGAAAGGGATAATGAAAAGACTGGAGCAGCTTGGGAGGCATCTTTGACATCTCTGGTAAGGAGGCCAGGATAGCGTCCTTAGAGGAGAAGTCGTATAGGGATGACTTCTGGCATGATCCCGCCAAGGCTAAGGAGATCTTACAAGAGAAGAGCCACCTGGAGGAGGAGGTTAACACCTTTAAGGGGCTGTTAAGGCAGTGGGAGGATGCCGATGCCCTCGTGGATCTTGCCCAGGAAGCTCAGGATCTCTCGCTGGTGGAGGAGATAGATGGGCAGATTTCCCAGTTAGAGGCTGCCCTCCAGCGTGCAGAGCTCAAGGTTTTCCTCTCTGGGGGAGAAGACCGGAACAATGCGATTGTATCCATCAATCCCGGTGCGGGGGGTACTGAATCTCAGGATTGGGCTGCTATGCTTCTTCGCATGTACACCCGATGGGCTGAGGGAAAGGGATACAAGGTGAGGCTTTTGGATTACCAGGGGGCAGAGGATGCGGGGATCAAGGGGGCAACTTTCATAGTGGAAGGCCCCTATGCCTATGGGTATCTTAAAGGGGAGACGGGGGTGCACCGATTGGTGCGTATTTCCCCCTTTGACGCTGCCAGGAGGCGCCATACCTCCTTTGCTTCTGTGTTTGTATACCCGGAGGTGGAGAGGAGTATAGATATAGAGATAAGGGATAAGGACCTCAGGATTGAGACTTACAGGGCCAGTGGTCCAGGGGGACAGCACGTCAATGTGACAGATTCGGCTGTGCGCATAACCCACATACCTACAGGAATTGTGGTCCAGTGTCAGAATGAGCGTTCCCAGTTAAGAAACAAGGAGATGGCGATGAAGGTCTTAAAGGCACGCCTTTATGAGCTCAAGAAGAAGGAGATGGATAAAGAGAAGGAGGCTTTAGAGAAGGGCAAGAAGGAGATCGCCTGGGGCTCTCAGATTAGGTCATATGTGCTCCACCCTTATAGGATGGTAAAGGATCATCGTACAGGGGTTGAAAGGGGAAACGCAGATGGGGTATTGGATGGAGACCTGGACCCATTTATAGAGGGATACCTCTTATGGGCCGGGAAGAAGGGGAATTACGCACGTCCCCCCTCTTTCCAGGGTGCCTCTATGAGAGGTGAAGATAGGGGGACGGAGGAGAAAACCCAGGGGAGGTAAGGATATGGCAGTTCTTACCATGAAGCAGCTCCTTGAGGCAGGGGTGCATTTTGGCCATCAAACACGCCGTTGGAACCCTAAGATGAAGCCCTATATCTTCACAGCGCGAAATGGCATCTACATCATTGATTTGCAGAAGACACTCACTATGTTTGAGACGGCCTATAACTTTGTCCGAGATCAGGTTGCCGAAGGGGCCAAGGTACTCTTTGTGGGTACAAAGAAGCAGGCCAAGGAGTCTATTGAGGAGGAGGCCACGCGGTGTGGCATGTTCTATGTGAGCCACAGATGGCTTGGGGGAACCCTCACAAACTTTGCCACTATCAGAAAGAGTGTCGAAAGGCTGAGGGAATTGGAGACTATGCGGGATGGTGGATTTTTTGACAATATTACAAAGAAGGAGGGGATTGCTATAAACAGGAAGATAGAAAAATTGCAGAGGAACCTTCAGGGCATCAAAGACATGGAAGAACTTCCTCAACTGCTCTGGGTGGTGGATCCCAAAAAGGAGTACATCGCCGTGAGGGAGGCAAGAAAGATGGGAATACCCATTGTGGCTATTGTGGACACCAACTGCGATCCGGACGAAGTGGATTATGTCATCCCAGGCAATGACGATGCCATTAGGGCTATCAGGCTCCTTACCTCTAAGATAGCCGACGCTGTGATAGAGGGTCAGCATTTGTATATGGAGAAGGTAGGGACTGAGATGGCAGCTCGGGAGGAATCCTCTAATGTCGAGGAGGCTGCACCCAAAGAGGCTGATATTGCAGGTGGTATCGAGGTGGAAGAGGAGATGGAAGAACTGGAAGAATATGAGGAGGATTGGGAGGATTAGGTATGGCAGGGGTTACCCCTTTGATGGTGAAGGAGCTTAGGGAGAAGACTGGGGCTGGCATTATGGATTGCAAGAGGGCCCTTCAAGAGTGTGAAG
Source organism: Aquificota bacterium (assembly GCA_015486015.1). Taxonomy (GTDB): domain Bacteria; phylum Thermosulfidibacterota; class Thermosulfidibacteria; order Thermosulfidibacterales; family B14-G1; genus WFSI01. Next base: position 60,520 of record WFSL01000010.1, read on the forward strand.
GGGACGTTGATAAGGCAGTGGAGCACCTAAGAAAGAAGGGGCTGGCCGCTGCAGCTAAAAGGGCAGGGAGGAGCACGAAGGAGGGATTGATCCACTCGTACATACACATGGGTGGGAAGATTGGCGTTCTCATAGAGGTGAATTGTGAAACAGATTTTGTGGCCAGGACTAGGGAGTTTCAGGAACTGGCTCACTTGTTGGCCATGCAAGTGGCTGCTGCCTCTCCCCTTTATGTTAAGAAGGAAGATGTGCCCTCAGAGGTTTTGGAGAGGGAGAGAAGCATTTACAGGGAGCAGGCCTTGGAGCAAGGAAAGCCCGAAAAAGTGATAGATAGGATTATTGAGGGAAAATTGCATAAATTTTATCAGGAAGTATGCCTGTTGGATCAACCCTTTATAAAGGAGCCAGAGAAGAGCGTTTCTCAGTTGCTTGCTGAGTACATTGCCAAGCTTGGAGAGAACATTCAGGTGAAAAGGTTTGTGAGATTTCAGTTGGGTGGAGAGTAAGGGATATGCCCCCTTGTCCATATAGAAGGGTTCTCTTGAAGCTGAGTGGGGAGGCCTTTGCAGGAGAAGGGAGATACGGGATCTCTACAGGTGTCCTTACGCGTATGTCGAAGGAGATCAAAGAGGTTTGGGACATGGGGGTCCAAATGGGCATTGTAATAGGAGGGGGTAATATCTTTAGGGGCATTCAGGGTGTAGCCACTGGAATTGACCGGGCCACTGCTGACTATATGGGGATGCTGGCCACCGTCATAAACGGCCTCGCCTTTCAGGGAGCCTTAGAGGGATTGGGGGTGCCTACCAGGCTCCAGACGGCCTTGGAGATGAGGCAGTTGGCTGAGCCTTATATCAGGCGTCGAGCCATAAGACATCTCGAGAAGGGGAGGGTGGTGGTGTTTGCTGGGGGTACGGGCAACCCATTTTTCACCACAGACACAGCAGCGGCACTCAGGGCTGCCGAGATTGGCGCCCAATTGATCCTTAAAGGGACAAAAGTGGACGGTGTGTATGACAAGGATCCAGAACATCACCCGGATGCCATCAGATTTAGCAAAGTCAGTTATATAGAGGTGCTCGAGAATAACCTCAAGGTGATGGATCCTACAGCTGTCTCCCTATGCATGGAGAACGAGGTTCCTATTGTGGTCTTTTCAATCCTTCAAGAGGGCAATATAAAGAGGGTAGTGATGGGAGAGAAAGTGGGGACATACGTGGGAGGATAGGATGTTGGATGACCTCTACAGGCAGTTGAAGGAGAAGATGGAAAAATCCCTGTCAAGGTTAGAGAAGGAACTGGGAGGAATCCGAACCGGAAGGGCTTCTACCACCCTCTTTGAGGATGTAAGGGTACCTTACTATGGGACCCTTACTCCTCTCAGTCAGCTTGCCACTATTTCCGTGCCGGAGGCTCGGCTCATCAGCATCCAACCTTGGGATAAATCTATAATCAAGGAGATAGAGAAGGCTATTACCCATTCTGATCTGGGCCTGACACCCACCTCAGACGGTAACATCATCCGCATCGTGTTTCCTCCCCTTACAGAGGAGAGGAGGAAGGAGCTCGTCAGGCTGGTAAGGAGGATTGGTGAGGAGTACAAGGTGGCCATACGCAATATCCGCAGGGAAGGCAATGAAGAGGTGAAGGGCATGGAGAAGGAGAAGCTCATCTCTGAGGATGAAGGGAAGAGGGCGATAAAGGAGATCCAGAGGATCACAGATGAGTACATAAAGAGGGTAGATGAGGCCCTTTCTGTAAAGGAAAGGGAGATAATGGAGTTTTGATCGCTCGTCAGGAGGTTTGCTATGGCATATGTGATAACAGAAGAGTGTGTGGCTTGTGGCACATGTTTGGATGTATGCCCTGCAGAGGCTATTCAGGAGGGAGAGGAGAAGTACACCATAGATCAGGAAAAGTGTACGGAGTGTGGTTCCTGCATTGAGGTTTGCCCCACTGAGGCCATTATAGAGCAGTAAGGCCTGTGGGAGAGCTCCCTCAGGGACCTGGGGGACAAGGTTGTCTCGACGTATTCTGCTTAAAACAGAAGTGGAGAGTCTACCTCGTCATGTTGCTATCATTATGGATGGTAACGGGCGCTGGGCCAAATTGCATGGTCATCCCAGGATATATGGTCACCAGAAAGGGGTAGAGAGAGCAAGGGAGGCTACGGAATTTGCTTTAGAGGTAGGTATAGAGGTTCTTTCCTTGTATGCCTTTTCTACCGAGAACTGGGCCAGGCCTCAGGAGGAGGTGGAGTTTCTTATGAAATTACTGGAAGAGTATCTTGCTGCGGAAACCCCTGTGATGGTGGAGAAGGGGATCAGATTTAATCCCATAGGGAGGATCTCCCAGCTTCCACCATCCACCCAGAGGATGGTGCTGGAGGCTGTGAAGGCCACTGATAATAACCAAGGTTTTACCCTGAATCTTGCCCTCAATTATGGGGGCCATGCAGAGATAGTGGATGCTTGCAAGAAGATGTGCTACGAGGTGCAGAGGGGGGCTCTAACACCTCAGGAGATCGAAGAGGTAACCCTGGAAGGTTATCTTTATACTAAGGGCCAACCCCCATTGGACCTTCTCATAAGGACCAGTGGGGAGTTGAGGATAAGCAACTTCCTTCTGTGGCAGGTGGCATATGCTGAGCTCTACTTCACCCCTGTGCTCTGGCCAGACTTTGATAGGGTAGAGTTTTATAAGGCGCTTCTGGACTATCAAAAGAGGGAAAGGCGCTTCGGGGGAGTACGGGATTAGGCTCAGAGTACCATATTTAGTATGCGCTTTGCCTTCTCTACTACATCGAGCGCATTTTTGCCCAGTATCCTGATCATGGGCTCCTTGCCCACATCCCCTCTGTCATAGATGATGTCGGGGACCCTGCCCAGTTTTGTGCAAACCTGAGCCACCCCCCACTCCAGTGTGGAGCCTTCCCGTGCCTTAATCTGAGGGGGTTCATCGCCCCTTGAGAAGGAGGAGACATCAAATGTGGAGGTCTTCAAAAGCTTTATCCATCCCTCTTCAAATCTGACATTCATGGCTGCCCGCATGGACGGATCGGTTTTCATAGCCGTGAGTACAATGTTAGCCACATGGTGAGAGGCGCCGAACGAAGGACATCCTGCCGCCCTCAATCCCTCCCCCCACCTCACGATCCTCCCCTTTACCCCAGCCACATCCTGGTGGTTGCGGGCCAAAGGGATGGCCTCACATAGGTTGATTTGTACCTCAGGTACCAGGATCCCCCCCTTGCTTAGGGCCTCTAACTCCTCCACTGCCCTACCTACCCGCTCTAAGACACTGCACCTCTCACGTTCCCTCTCTCCTATCACCAGAGGGTTGGCAGGGATGGCCCCATGTCCTACCTTGTAAGATCCCAATAGATACATTTCCATCAGACTTATGGTTTCCTTACAGGCTGTGGGCACCTCCAGCCCTTGAGCCAGCATCACTGCAAGAGTGGAGGCAAAGGCACAGCCTGTGCCGTGTGTCTCTCTGGAAAGGCGTATCCTGCGGTGTGGGAATTGGTGGAACTCGATGCCATTGTAAAGGAGGTCTACCACCTTATCCCCAGCCATATCACCGCCCTTCACTATCACCCATCCGGGTCCATATCCCTTTAGGTTTTTGGCTGCTTCTCTCATGCTCCTTAGGTCCTTCACTTCTGAATTGCTCAGCACTGAGGCCTCGTGGATGTTCGGGGTGACCACTGTGGCCAATGGAAAGAGCTCCTCTAAGAGGGCCTCTCTGTCGCCGTTAAACAGAGGATCGCCGCCAGTAGCTGCCAGGACAGGGTCGACTATGATGGGGGCATCTATATCCGTAAGGCACTTTGCTACCACCCTTACATTCTCCGGGCTTCCCAGCATCCCCGTTTTCACGGCTTGGGGGGAAACGTCCTGAAGCAGGAACTCTAATTGTTCCCTCAGTACCCCTGGATCTGTAGAGACAAACCTCTTAACCCCTGTGGTGTTCTGAATAGTGATGGCGGCCACCGCTGCCATCCCATGCGCGCCAAGCTGTGAGAAGACTCTCAGATCTTGCTGTATTCCTGCTCCACCTGATGGATCGGAGCCTGCTATGGTGAGTACCATTGGATGCATTCTAACCTCCTACAGGGAGAAGCTTGGCCTTCTCTTTTCTAAGAAGGCCTTGGCCCCTTCTTTGAATTCCTCCCCCTTCATGCATTGGGCAAATGCCTCCCTCAGTATCTCTTCATTCCTAAGGTGGGGGGGAGTAAGCCACTGTCCCATGATCCTCTTCGTCATTCGGATAGCTACAGGGGAATTCTGCATAATCTCGTATGCAAGGGAGAGTGCTATCTCTTCGATCTTTTCTTCTTCAGCTACAGCGGAGGCCCATCCTGAGGCTTCCAGCTCCTTCATGGGTATGGGGGCTGCGGTGAGGAGGAACTTAGATGCCCATGCCAGGCCTACACTTTCCATGAGATGCTTGATGCCCAAGGGCTCTACAGCAAGCCCCAGCCGGGGCAGAGGGATACCCACCACCGCCTTGTCAGACACCACCCTCATATCGGCGGCGGTGGCCACCATGGCCCCTCCACCAAGGGCATATCCCTCTACCAAAGCGATGGTAGGGGTCTCTACCCTTGTCATGCGAGAGAAGCATTGGTTTACCGTATCCGCATATGTCTCGGCCATAATAGGATCCTGCGCATATTCCAAGAGCTCCTTAATATCAGCGCCCGCCCCAAAGTGACCCCCTTTCCCTCTTAAGAAGATCACTCTCGTGTTGGGATCTGTTGCCAGCTGGTCTACTGCCTTGGGTACCTGCCGCCACATCTCGAGGTTGAAGGCATTTTTGACATGTGGCCTGTTAAAGATCACCCATCCTATAGGTCCTTCCCTTGTCACTATTACACTACCTTCCATACTTGTCCTCCCTAAGCAGAGATGAAAGGGAATTTATCTCTTGGCTTCATGATTGCCAACACATTAGTGCTGTGGTGCCCTTGGTCTTTCCAACGCCTTTGACAAGTAGAGGCTCAGGTTGTTACTAACCCGGAGGAAAAAGCGTAGGGGGGAAGGGATGAGGTTCTTCTTGGATACTGCAATGGTGGATGAGATAAGGGAGGCCGTTGAATGGGGCGTTGTGGATGGTGTCACTACTAACCCTTCCTTGGTGGCCAAGTCCGGAAGGAACATGAGGGAGGTGATCCTGGAGATATGTGAGCTGGTGAATGGCCCCGTTTCTGCAGAGGTCCTGAGTTTGAAGGCCGATGAAATGGTCCCTGAGGCCCAGAGGCTGGCGGATATCCACCCCAATGTGGTGGTGAAGATCCCCATGACAGAGGAGGGGCTCAAGGCCGTTAGGCGCCTTTCAGATTTGGGAGTGAAGACTAACGTGACTTTGGTTTTTTCTACTAATCAGGCTCTCTTAGCTGCCAAGGCAGGGGCCAGCTTTGTTTCGCCCTTCATAGGCAGGTTGGACGACATCTCCCATGAGGGGATGAATATCGTAAGGGAGATAGTGCCCATCTTTCGGAACTACGAGATAGGGGCTCAGGTGATAGTAGCCAGTGTCAGGCATCCTCGCCATGTGGTGGAGGCAGCCCTCATAGGGGCGGATATTGCCACTATTCCCTTCAGGGTCTTGAGGCAGATGGTGAAGCATCCCCTCACGGATATTGGGATAGCACGGTTTTTGGAGGATTACAGGAAGGCCTTTGGGCATAACGAGCCACGTTAGGGGAGCCAGCCCCTGATCTTGGACTCTCTCGTCAGTGCGACCCACTGGGATGGGGAGAGTTCTTGGGCCCTCACCTGGGAAGGGAAACCCAGCCCTTTTAGGAGGCCTTCCCAGGCTCTTCCGGGCAGGGTGAGCTTCAAACTATTGGCAAGGGTCTTTCTCCGATGTTGGAATCCTGCCTCCAATATACCTTTAAATCCTTCCTTTAATGGACCCAGTTTTTTCCCCTTCCAGGTGATTTTTACTACCGCTGAGTCCACCTCAGGTATGGGTCGGAAGCAGTTGCGGGGCACCCGGTGGACCATTTTCACTTCGTAGCTGGTGGCAAAAAGGACTGTGAGGAGGGAATAGTCTCTCGTACCTGGAGATGCTGTGAGCCTCTGGGCCACTTCCCATTGAACCATAAGTACCATCTCTGGAAACCTCTCTTCCAAGTCCCAGAACCTGTAAAGTAAAGGGGAAGTGATATTGTAAGGGAGGTTGGCCACAATCTTCTTAGGGGGCAGGTTTTCTATGGAAATCTTTAATGCATGTCCTTCAATGAGATGGAAAAGGGTCTTCTTGCCAAAGTAGCACTTCAGGAATGCACATAGCCAAGGGTCCAACTCTATTCCCCACACCTCTGCCCCCCCTTCCAGGAGGCCGACCGTCAGCGCACCGTTTCCTGGCCCTACCTCCAGCACCTTCTCCCCTTCGACCCTGGCACACTCCAGCACAATGCCTCGGACATTGTCGTCCACGAGGAAGTTTTGTCCCTTCTTCTTTGAGGGGGAGAAACCCTTCGCTCTAATCCTGGTATATAGTGAGGCACAACTCTCCATGTTACTCCTACCCCATCTAAAGTTAGTGGTTAGGAATTGCTCAGCCTTATATAACCCCAGCCACTTTTTTGGCCAGTCCTCTACATTGACTTGGATTCACCCTCTTTGGTAAATAGGCTCTGCATGGTGTATCTTTCCAAAGCGAAAACTATTTGGGGGGAAGCATGGGGATAGAGGAGAAACTGGAAGAGCTTCGGCGTCTTAACGAACAGGCCCTATTGGGTGGGGGGATCAAGCGAATAGAGAAGCAGCATCAGATGGGGAAGCTCACTGCCCGAGAGAGGCTGGATCTCCTCTTGGACAAGGGATCCTTTGTGGAACTGGACAGATTTGCCGTGCACCGATGCTCCCACTTTGGGATTGATAAACAGAAGATCCTGGGTGATGGTGTGGTGACGGGATACGGAAAGATAGACGGTAGATTGGTCTATGTCTTCTCCCACGATTTCACTACTTTTGGCGGCTCCTTGTCCGAGATGTTTGGTAAAAAGGTTTGTAAGATCATGGACTTGGCCTTAAGGAACGGTGCCCCTGTTATTGGTCTTAATGACTCTGGAGGGGCCAGGATCCAAGAAGGGGTGGTGAGTCTGGTGGCCTACGCCGATATCTTTCTGAGGAACGTGCTCTCCTCGGGGGTTATTCCTCAAATCTCTGCCATCATGGGTCCCTGTGCAGGGGGGGCTGTCTATTCCCCTGCTATGACAGACTTTACCTTTATGGTTAAGGGTACCAGCTACATGTTTATTACAGGCCCCGATGTCATCAAGGCCACTACCCATGAAGAGATCACGAAGGAAGAATTGGGCGGGGCCATGGCCCACAACACCATCAGTGGTGTGGCCCACTTTGCTGCTGAGAACGATGAGGAATGCCTCCTTATGATCCGGGAGCTTATGAGCTTTTTACCCAGCAACAACCTTGAGGACCCCCCTTACAAGGAGACCAGCGACGATCCTTACCGGGAGGATGAAGATTTGAACCATTTTGTCCCAGAGGATCCCAACAGGCCCTATGACATGAAGGAGATTATCAAGACGGTGGTGGATGATCATTATTTCTTTGAGGTCCATCCCCACTATGCCCAGAACATCATAGTAGGGTTTGCCCGCTTTAACGGCCAAGTGGTGGGTATAGTGGCTAATCAGCCTATGGTGTTGGCGGGTTGTTTAGACATCAAGGCCTCTATCAAGGGTGCACGTTTTGTTAGGTTTTGTGATGCGTTCAACATTCCCATTGTCACCTTCGAGGATGTGCCAGGTTTCCTTCCTGGGGTAGCCCAGGAGCATGGCGGCATCATCCTCCACGGGGCAAAGCTTCTTTACGCTTACTGCGAGGCCACAGTACCTAAGGTAACCATTGTCACCAGAAAGGCTTATGGTGGAGCATTTGACGTGCTGGGTTCCAAGAACGTTAGGGGAGACATCAATTTGGCCTATCCCACGGCAGAGATTGCTGTAATGGGCCCAGAGGGGGCGGTAAACATCATCTTCAGGAGGCAGCTTATGGAGGCAGAGGATCCAGATGCAGAGAGGGCCAGGTTAGTGGCAGATTATAGGGAGACTTTTGCCAACCCTTATATGGCGGCCCAGCTTGGGTATATTGATGAGGTAATAGAACCCAAGATCACCAGGAAGCGCATTGTTCAGGCCTTAGAATCGCTAAGGAATAAGAGGGACACCAATCCCCCCAAAAAGCATGGGAATATTCCACTGTAAGGGGGTGGGGTGATGTTCAGAAAGATCTTGGTGGCCAACAGGAGCGAGATCGCTGTCAGGATCCTTAGGGCTTGTCGAGAGATGGGGATTACCTCTGCAACGGTTTATTCTGACGTGGACAGGGATGCCCTTCACGTGAGGTATGCCGATGAGGCTTATTACGTGGGTCCCTCTCCTGCCAGGGAAAGCTACCTGAACATTGAGAGGATAATAGAGACGGCAAAGAAGGCAGGGTGTGAGGCCATTCATCCTGGCTATGGTTTCTTGGCAGAGAACGCGGAGTTTGCGGCCAGGTGTCAAGAAGAGGGCATAGTCTTTATAGGGCCGCCGAAAGAGGCCATTGTGGCTATGGGCAGCAAGACGGTGGCCAGGCGGACGGCGAGGGCGGCTGGGGCACCTGTCATTCCTGGCACCTTAGAACCCCTTTCCGACGAGGAGATCGTCACTAAGGCAAGAGAGATAGGGTATCCAGTGATGCTGAAGGCTGTGTCCGGTGGAGGTGGAAAGGGGATGCGACTTGTGGAGAATGAGTCTGAGATGGCCAGTGCCATCAGAATGGCACGATCTGAGGCTAAATCTGCCTTCAACGATGATTCCCTTTACCTGGAGAAGTACATAGAAAATCCCCGACATGTGGAGATGCAGATCCTTGTCGATAAAGAGGGAAGGGGTGTTTACCTGGGAGAGAGGGAGTGTTCTATCCAGAGGAGGCACCAAAAGGTGATAGAAGAGTCACCTTCTGTTCTTATGACCGAGGGGCTTCGCAGGGAGATGGGGGAGGTAGCGCTCAAGGTGGCCAGGGCAGCGGGTTACTACAGTGCAGGTACAGTAGAATTCCTTATGGATGCTAATAGAAGGTTCTACTTCTTGGAGGTGAACACCAGGCTCCAGGTGGAGCACCCTGTGACTGAGATGGTGACAGGTGTGGATATTGTCAAGGAGATGATTCGCATTGCTGCGGGTGGAGACCTTTCTATCTCTCAAGATGATGTACAGATGAGGGGCCATGCCATAGAGTGCCGCATATACGCTGAGGATCCCTTCAACAATTTTCTCCCATCCCCTGGGACCATTATCGGAATGCGGCTTCCCGATGGCCCGGGGGTGAGGGTGGATAGGGGTGTGTTTGAAGGAGCCGTGGTGCCTATGGAGTATGATCCTATTATAGGTAAACTCATTGTGTGGGGCAGGGACAGGGTTGAGGCTGTGGAGCGCGCAAGAAGGGCCCTCTCGGAGTTTGTGATCAAGGGGATAAAGACTACCATACCGTTCCACGTGAGGGTAATGGAGAACCCCCTCTTCCTCTCAGGGGATTTCGACACCACATTTATAGACACTGTATTCAAGAAGATGGAGGGGGAGAGGGTGCCGCGCCTTATGGATATTGCCTTAGGTACGGTGGCTGTGCACAAGTACCTGGAGGATGTAGCGCCTAAGACTGCTTCGCCGGTTCAGGTGCATGCTGAAAGTCCGTGGAGGCTTTATGGGCGTAAACTCCAGCTCAGAACAGGGCTCTGGTGAAGCCAAGAGGGGAAGGTAATGACTTACATAGCGACTATAGAAGGCATAAGTGAGGAACACCGGGTGGAGGTGATCCCTGTAGGGGATGACAAGTTCAGGGTGATCATTAACGGGAATCAGGAGTTGTTGCTGGATGTGCGCCGCCATGGATGCTGCGTTTATTCTGTTCTAAAGGATGGACAGAGCTATGAGTTAGATGTGGATGGCGGTGGTGACGGTGAGTACAGCGTATTAGTGGGAGGGGAACACTTCCACATCAACATCATGGATGAGATGAAGAAGAAGCTCCTTTCCATCCTGGGGGAGGCTGCTGGGGTGGCCACGGGGGAGGTCACCACGGCCATGCCGGGGATGGTGGTGAGGGTCTTGGTACAGGAGGGTGAAAAGGTGGAGAAGGATCAGCCTTTGGTGATCCTTGAGGCCATGAAGATGGAGAATGAATTCAAGGCCCCATGTGATGGGGTAGTGAAGAGCGTGAAGGTGAAAGAGGGTGAGACTGTAGAGGCCAATGCTGTGTTGGTGGTTATAGAGCCTGCCGGTTGATTCTTTCAAAGGGGCTTTGGAGGTATGATTCTATGAAACTTTTTGATTCTAAAGCCATAAGCGAGATCAGAGGGGATATTCAACACTGGGAAGGGGCTACCTTGGCAAGGCTCTTAGAGAAAGCCCCTGAGCGCAAGCCCAAGTTTGAGACTTTCTCGGGGATAGAGATCAAGCGGGTCTATACCCCCGTTGAGCTGGAGGATTTTGACTATAAAGAACGGCTGGGTTTACCTGGAGAGTACCCCATGACCAGGGGGGTTCAGCCCACCATGTACCGTGGTAGATTCTGGACCATGCGCCAGTATGCCGGTTTTGCTACAGCAGAAGAGTCTAACAGACGGTACAAGTACCTTTTGGAGCAAGGGCAGACGGGACTCTCCGTGGCGTTCGATCTACCTACCCAGATGGGTTACGACTCAGACCATCCTATGGCTCATGGGGAAGTGGGCCGGGTGGGGGTGGCCATAGATTCTCTGGCAGACATGGAGATCCTCTTCGACGGCATCCCGTTGGATAGGGTTTCTACGTCCATGACCATCAATGCCACGGCCTCTATTTTGCTTGCCATGTATATAGCCGTGGCGGAAAAACAGGGGGTCCCTTCCGAGAAGCTCAGAGGCACAATCCAAAACGATATCCTTAAAGAGTATGTCGCCAGGGGGACCTATATCTTTCCCCCTGGGCCCTCCATGCGTATCATCACAGATATCTTTGCCTATTGCAAAGATCATGTGCCCAAGTGGAATCCCATTTCCATATCGGGTTACCATATTAGGGAAGCAGGCTCTACGGCTGTCCAGGAGGTGGCCTTCACCTTGGCCGATGGCATTGCTTATGTGGAAGCGGCCATCAAGGCGGGGCTCCATGTGGATGACTTTGCCCCCAGGCTCTCCTTCTTTTTTAACGCCCATAATAACCTCTTAGAGGAGGTGGCCAAGTTCAGGGCCGCCAGGAGGATATGGGCCAGGATCATGAAGGAGCGTTTTGGTGCCAAGAAGCCACAATCGTGGAGGCTTAGGTTCCATACTCAGACGGCAGGGTGCACCCTCACGGCCCAGCAACCCGAGAACAACGTGGTGAGGGTGACTATTCAAGCCCTGGCCGCCGTTCTGGGTGGTACCCAGTCCCTCCACACCAACGCCCTGGACGAGGCCTTGGCCCTGCCTACGGCCAAGTCAGCCATGATAGCCTTGAGGACACAGCAAATCATCGCCTACGAATCTGGTGTGGCTGACACTGTAGACCTCATGGCGGGCTCCTATGCTGTAGAGAGCATGACAGAGGAGATTGAGAAGAGGGTACTTGAATACCTCAATAAGATAGATGAGATGGGTGGCATGATGGCGGCCATTGATGAGGGTTATGTTCAGAAGGAGATCCAGGATGCTGCCTATGCCTATCAACTTGCTATAGACAAGAAGGAGCAGATCATTGTGGGGGTAAATGCCTTTCAGGTGGAGGAAGAAGGAGAGAAGAGGGAGATTCTAAAGATAGACCCTGCAGTGGAGGCCCGTCAGATAGAGCGGGTGAGGGATCTGCGCCAGAGGCGGGACAACGCCAAGGTGGAGAAGGCATTAGAAGAGGTAAAACGTGTAGCCAAGGATGGGGGCAACGTTATGTTCCCCATCCTGGATGCTGTTAGGGTCTATGCCACCCTGGGCGAGATTTCCGGGGCCATGAGGGAGGTCTTCGGCGAGTACAAGGAGAAGGTGATCTTATAGGTTTTACATGGGGAATCCGGCTTTGGGTTTATCACAGCTGCTAATCCCTTGTAAAATTTACTCAAAGTATCTAAGTGTGGTTGTGGGGGAAGAGAATGAAGTCAAAAAAGGTCAAGGTGTTATTTGTCATTCTTTGCCTGGTGATTTTGGGAATTTTTATTATTGTAATACACTTCTTGGTTAGTTGCCATCCTCCTTTGAAGGAGATCTCTAAGGCGAGGGCGTTGTTGATGGAGGCTCAAAAAGCAGGGGCCCAGAGGTATGCCCCCGAAAGGTATAGGGAAGCAGAGAACCTCTTGGCCCAGGTCCAGGCGGAGGCCAAAACCCAATGTAAAAAATCATGGGAAACCGTTAAATTGGCCCAGCAAAAGGCCCGAGAAGCCAAAGAGGATGCTCTTAAGGGCAAAGCCCAAGCAAAGGTAGCGGCCCTTAAAGCCATCCATGCGGCCCAGGAAGCCTTGAAAGAGGCCAGGGAGGCTGGAGCACCTCAGTATGCCCCTGACCTCTACAGGGAGGCAGAAAACCTGCTGAAAAAGAGCCAGGAGGACTATCGGGGAGAGAACTATATTGGGAGTAAGGAGGAGGCTAACAGGTCTGCCCAACTGGCCCTGAAAGCCAAAGAGACAGCTATAGAGGTGAAGGAAGAGCTGGCCAGAAGGCAGAGAGCAGAACCCACTACCTATGTGGTCAAAAGGGGGGAGTGTCTCTGGATCATTTCGAGTTATCCCCAAATTTACGGAGATCCCTTTTTATGGCCCCTCATCTACTGGGCCAACAAGGTTCAGATTCACGATCCGGACCTCATCTATCCTGGTCAGGAATTTGTGATACCAAGGAACTTCTCTCATAGGGAAAGGGATAGAGCCGTTTGTTTCTCCAAGCACAGGGGCCCCTGGTCCCTCTTTGATGGAAAATGAAGAGAGGGAAAGGGCTTTCTTGTTCTAAAGGTTTTTTAAAATCCAAAATTACCCATAGATTCAGTTCCTTGGGTGAACTGAGCCAATTCTTTGGCTCTTACTGATTAGAACCCTCGGCAAGGCATGTGTGAGGTGGTTAAAGGGAATGGTTTTCCAGGGGCGCTTGGAGCTATGAGGAGTCTTTAATGGCACTCTTGACCTCCCCTGGGATAAATGGTTATTAGCAGGTTCATGAAGTTTATAGGTGTGATTCCTGCACGTATGGCTTCAAAGAGGCTGCCTGGCAAGGCCCTTAGGCGCATCCAAGGCAAGGCCTTGGTGCATCACGTATACGACAGGGCTCGGGAGGCACAGGAGCTGGACGATCTCATGGTGGCCACGGATTCTGATGAGATATACTCTTACTGTGTGGACCATGGCATAAAGGTGGTCATGACTTCCCCCCAACATCCCAGCGGAACCGATAGGATTTACGAGGTGATGCAGAAGGTGGAAGGGGACGTGTTTGTCAATATCCAGGGGGATGAGCCCTTAGTGAGGAGGGAGCATATACGGAGGTTGATAGAGCCCTTTGAGGGGGGATCTGGCTTTGGGGTGAGTACTCTAAAGACACCCATCACCTCTGAGGATGCAAAGGACCCCAACAATGTGAAGGTGGTTACCGATGTGAACAACAGGGCCCTGTATTTCTCCCGATGGCCTATACCCTACAACAGGGACAGGGAGTCCAATCCCACCTACTTTAAGCATCTCGGCTTTTACGCCTATACCCGGGAGGCCCTCTCTCGCTTTCATCACCTCCCCCAGTCTTCCCTGGAGCAGTGGGAGAAGCTGGAGCAGCTCCGCTTCCTTGAAAACGGGATCCCGATATGTGTGTTGGAGACCCCCTTCGACACCGTTGGGGTAGATACTGAGTCAGACCTGAGGAAGGTAGAAGAGATTCTATTGAGGGGGCTTTGATTCATGGTGCTATACGACCTTGGGATGGGATTCTACTTTTTAGCCATGAGTCCGTACTTTCTTTATAAAGCCTTGTTTCAAGGGAAATATATAGGGCGAATACGTCAGGGACTGGGGCATTTGCCGGAGGAGCTGAGGGGTAACGGTTCACCTACCCTCTGGTTCCACAGTTGTTCCCTGGGTGAGACCTTGGCTGTTCAGCCTTTGGCCTTAGGAATCAACAAGAGGTTTCCATCCCTTAGGTTGGTCTTTTCTACCATCACCAACACGGGCCAGTACATTGCCAGGAAGAGGTTCTCCAAGTTTGGCGGGGTCTTCTATTTTCCCTTTGACTTCTCCTTTTCTGTGAGGAGGGCTTTGGAGCACGTGAAACCCCATATGGTGGTGGTGCTTGAGACAGAGATCTGGCCCAACTTCGTCCTTGAATGCAAGAGAAAAGGGGTGAAGGTGCTGTGGGCCAACGGTAGGATGTCAGAAAAGGCCCATAAGAGGTATATGAAGGTCAAGGGTTTCTTGAGGCCGGTGTTAGAGATGGTGGATTTCTTTGTGATGAAGTCGGAAGAGGATGCAGAGAGGTTCATATCTGTGGGTGCCCCGCCGGATAGGGTGGCGGTTTCTGGCAACATAAAGTATGATCGTGACATAGTGGAGAAGGGGATCTTGGATGAGATAGCAAAGAGGCTGGACGCTGTTTTTCACTTTTCTGCAGAGCCCATGCTTATTGTTGTGGGCAGTACTGGGCCAGGGGAAGAGGAGGTGATACTGGAGGCCTTTTTAAGGGTGAAGGCCCAGCCTGGTATGGAGATGGCCAGACTCGTTCTTGCTCCCAGGCATCCTGAGCGCTTTGACGAGGTGGCCAGGCTAATCGAGAGGTACGGGATTCCGTATGCAAGGAGGTCCACGTGTCAGGAGGGTAACATCGGAGCAGATGTGTTTCTGCTGGACTCCATAGGAGAACTTGCTGCGCTTTATCGTTTTGCCAGGGTAGTATTTGTAGGTGGGACCATTGGGGATTATGGGGGCCATAGCGTGATAGAGCCAGCGGTATTTCGCAGGCCCATAACTGTGGGGCCTCACATGGAGAATTGGGGAGAGGTGGTGGAGGACTTTGGTAAGGCGGAGGCTATGATCCAAATCGGCAATGGGTCAAGAGAGGAGATAGTTAAAGAGTTAGGGGATGTGTGGTTCAAACTCTTGAGGGACAAGGGTCTTTGTGAGGAACTTGGGACCCGGGCAGAGGAGGTAGTGAACAGGAACAGGGGTGCCATTCGGGCCACCTTAGAGCAGATAGAAAGGGTGCTCTCTGCCTGACCCAGTGCGGAGGGGAAGATGGAGTTATTCATTGAGCACTTCCTTGATCAGGTGAAGAGGAGCGTTGAAGGGATCTCAGTGGAGGAGATAAGGTCTGCGGTAGAGCTCCTCCTGGAGGTAAGAGGGGCAGGTGGCAAGGTTTTTATCATGGGTAACGGGGGCTCTGCCTCTACCGCTTCTCATTTTGCATGTGACTTGGCCAAATGGCCCAATGTGGGAAATGCTCCAAGGTTCAAGGTGATGAGTCTTACGGACAATTTGCCCCTTATTACCGGGTTGATAAATGATTGTGGCTTCAAGTCGGTTTTTTCTGAACAGCTCCGGGCATGGCTGGGACCTGGGGACCTGTTAATAGGGATATCTGTCCATGGTGGGGTGGGAGAGGGAGATGCGGGTCCGTGGTCTCCCAATTTTTCTGAAGCCTTAAGGTTGGCCAAAGAAAGGGGTGCCAAGATTTTAGGTATAAGTGGGTTTGATGGGGGGTTATTGAGGGAGATGGCCGATGTGTGCATCTTGGTTCCCGTGGGGGACCCTGAAATAGGCATCCCCCTGGTAGAGGGTCTTCATGTCGTGCTCCACCACCTCATCTGTGCAACGTTGAGGGAGTTAAACTCCAAGGGTTTTGTATGATCATGGAAGAGGGGACCGTCCAGTATATAGAGGACATGGCCCATAAGCTTAGGTTGCATGCCCTAAGAATGGTTTATGAGAGGAGATATGGCCATATTGGCGGTTGTTTCTCGTTGGCGGAGATCCTTTCGTGTCTTTACTTCCATTTCTTACGTATTGACCCGCAAAATCCGGACTGGGAGGAAAGGGACAGGCTAATTCTCTCCAAGGGGCATGCTGCCCCCATTTACTATGCCGCTTTGGCAGAGAGGGGGTATTTCTCCGTGAAGGAGCTTGACACCTTTGCCACAGGGGGTTCCTTCCTGGAGGGGCATCCGGACATGCGGGCTCCCGGTGTGGACATGTCCAGTGGTTCTTTGGGCATGGGGTTATCTGTAGGGGTGGGAATGGCCATGGGGGCGAAGCTCTTGGGCAAGGGTTTCCTCACTTATGTGATCTTAGGGGATGGTGAGATTCAAGAGGGTCAGGTATGGGAGGCCATGTTGGTGGCTGTGAGGTACAGGTTGGATAATCTCATAGCGATTGTGGACTACAACAAGCACCAACTCATGGACAGGATAGACCGAACCCTTCCATTGGAGCCGTTGAGGGAGAAATGGGTGGCCTTCAACTGGGAGGTGTTTGAGGCTGATGGTCACGATGTGGAGGCCCTTGTGGACACCATTGGCAGGGCCATCAAGGTGAATGGCAGACCCTCTGTGGTGATAGCTCATACAGTGAAAGGCAAGGGGGTCTCTTTCATGGAGGGTTTACCTGAGTGGCATAATAAGGTGCCCACTGGTGAGGAGTATCGGGAAGCTAAAGCTGAACTTTCCAGGAAGGTTTTTTCAAACGAATGAGGAGCGAATATGAGCAATAGGCTGATGAGGGAAGTGTTTGGGGAAACGCTGTTACAGTTAGGCAAAAAGGACCCCCGCATTGTAGTCCTCGATGCCGATATGGGTAGGTCTACGAAGGCTTCGAAGTTCTCTGAGCTCTTTCCAGACAGGTTTTTTCAGATGGGGGTGGCAGAGCAAAACATGGTAGGGGTGGCTTCGGGGCTGGCATCGGTAGGGCTTGTACCATTTGTGGTAAGCTTTGCCGCATTCATAAAGAGGGCCTTGGACCAGATCAGGGTTCTCATTGCCCAACCAGGGTTAAACGCCAAGATTGTAGGTGCTTACAGCGGGTTCTCCTCCAGTAGGTCTGGGAAGAGTCACCATGCCATTCAAGACATGGCTATTATGCGTTCCATGCCCAACATGTGGGTGGTGTCCCCTGTAGATATCTTAGAGCTAAGGGCTGTGATGGAGGTGATAGCGGAGCATGTAGGCCCTGTCTATCTTAGGCTGATCAGGGGACCCAGCCCTGTGGTTACTACAGAGGGTACCCCTTTGCATCCAGGAAGAGGTGTGGTGTTAAGGAAGGGTAAGGATGTGGCCATCATGAGTACAGGGATAGAGACGGTGAGGGCTGTGGAGGCCGTCCGGGTCCTGGAATCCAATGGCGTGGATGCTTATCTATTGCACCTCCCTTGGGTCAAGCCCTTGGACAAGGAGGCAGTGGTTGAGGCAGCTTCACTCACGGGTGCGGTGGTGGTGGCTGAGGAGCATAACCTTATAGGGGGGTTGGGGAGTGCGGTAGCAGAGGTGCTTGGAGAGGAGCTTCCTACACCCATAAAAAGGGTGGGAATTCCAGACATGTATGCGGACTCTGACTCCGAAGAAGATCTGGCAGAAGAATGTGATATTGGGGTCTCCAGCGTGGTCTCTGCCGTATACCAGATGCTGGACAAGAAGAACCGGAGGGGCCGTTACCTGCTTGAACCCTGTTCCTCCGGCAAGGAGGGCTGATGCCAAGATTTAGGGTAATGGCCACCCTGAGACATGAGGACTATCCCTTGCAAACGGAGCGGGAGAGATTCTCTGGTCTGGACTGTGTACTGGATTCTCGGGTGGTAAGGGGAGAAGAAGATACCATCAGGTACTGTGCCGGGGCCCACATTATACTTACCCCAGTGGGTGGTGGGGTCTTTTCGAGGAACGTGTTGGACAGGCTTAGGGACTGCCTCGCCATCATAAGATACGGTGTGGGGCTGGATGGGATTGATGTAAAGGGGGCCACTGAGTTGGGCATAATCGTGGCCCATGTCCCCGATTTTTGCACCGATGAGGTCTCCACGCATACCATCATGCTCATCCTTGCATGTTGGAGAAAGCTCATCCCACTCTCTAACAAGGTGAGGGAAGGGGTATGGTCTTATCGCCCCTATAAACCTATCTATAGGCTATCTGGTAAGACCCTGGGACTTATTTCCTTTGGAAGGGTGGCACGGGCAGTGGCAATTAAGGCCAAGGCCTTGGGGCTGAAAGTGGTGGCATATGATCCCTATGTTGATCCTAAGGTTATGGGTGATCTGGGCGTGAAGCCTCTTCCCTTTGAAGAGTTGTTGAAGGTGTCTAACATTGTTTCTGTTCATGCCCCTGCCACGGAGGAGACGTACCATATGATTAGCGACCGAGAGTTGGGGATGATGCAGCCTGGCGCTATACTCGTGAATACCAGTAGGGGGGCTGTAGTGGATGAGTTGGCACTATATAGGGCTCTTATGTCAGGGGCTATCGCTGCTGCTGGATTGGATGTATTGGAGGTGGAGCCTCCCGATTTTTCCAGTCCCTTGTTTGCTCTTGAGAACGTAGTGGTTACGCCGCATTGCGCATTCTATTCTGAGGAGTCTCTCCATGAACTTCACTCTCGAGTGGCAGAGGCGGCTGTGGAAGTAATGAGGGGTAAAGTGCCTTCCAACACTGTGAATGTAGAGGTGATGAAGAAGGCGAGGCTGTTTCATAGAGGGGGAGAAGATGGGTAGATTGGATGATCTTGTTGCACTGGTGACGGGGGCAGGCCATGGTATAGGAAGAAGCATTGCCAGGGCTTTTGGTAGAGAGAGGGCCATAGTTGTGGTGACGGATATGGAGCTGGATAGTGCTCGTTCAGTCACTGAGGAGATAAAGGAGGAGGGTGGCCGCGCTGTTTGTTATGAGATGGACATAAGAGAGATGGAGCAAGTAGACTCTGTAGTCTCTGAGTTGATCGAGAAGTTTGGCAGAATAGATGTGCTGGTAAACAATGCTGGTGTTGTGAAATCTTCAGATTTTATAGAAATTGGTGAGGATCTCTTTAGTTGGGTGGTTGATACTAATCTTAAGGGCACCCTGTTTACTTCCCAAAGGGTAGTGAAGGAAATGATGAGACAGGGTGGAGGGAAAATAGTGAATATCTCTTCCATATTGGAGGAAGTTGGGACTCCCCGGCAGGTTCATTATTCCATGACCAAGGGTGGAATAAGGTCTCTTACTAAGTGCATGGCTGTGGAACTTGCCCCCTATAATATCCTTGTTAATGCTGTGGCTCCAGGAATAATAGATACCAGGATAAACAAACGCCTCCTCTCTGATCCAAAGAGGAGGGAAGAGACCATGAATAGGATCCCCCTCCGCAGGCCCGGCAACCCAGATGAGGTTGCGGGAGCCGTAGTGTTTTTGGCCTCTCATGAGGCCTCGTACATTACAGGGATAACTATCTTTGTGGATGGTGGGCTCACTGCCTACTAACAGATCTGGAGGCCTCAGAAAAACCCTTATAGTGAGGCTCTCTTCCTTAGGAGACATTGTCCACACCCTCCCAGCTGTCCTCCTATTGAGGGAGTCTGTTCGAGATATCTGCCTCCACTGGGTGGTGAAGGAGAGGTACAAAGAGTTGCTGCTTCATCATCCTGCCGTGGATCGGGTAATACCCGTGGATACCGATCGGTGGAAGGCTCATCCCTTCTCAAAGGAAACCATTACTCAAGTAACAGAGCTAGCCAGGACCCTCCAGGGAGAGGGGTACGATTTGGCTATAGATTTTCAGGGTTCTATCAAGAGTGGTTTTATCACTTGTCTAACCCGTGCTCCCAGGAGGTTGGGGTTTTCTCCACCTTATTGCAGGGAACCCTTGAGTGCCATCTTTACCAATAGGTGGGTGGTGCCCACGAGGAGGAGGTGCCATAAGGTGGAGCTATATGCAGAGCTGCTGAGAGGGATTGGCATTGAGGTGGGGAAGATTCCTGATAAGTGTATACCTGTGCCAGTTGAGGAGAAGAGATTAGAGGGATTCGTAGCAAGGGAGTTAGGTGGGCATAGGCCGAGAGTGGCTTTGAACCCAGGAGCCAGGTGGGAAACGAAGCGTTGGCCTATGGAGTACTGGGCGGCATTGGGAGATGCACTTATCCTTCAAGGTATAAAGGTGATTGTGGTCTGGGGGCCTGGAGAGAAGGCGCTTGCCCTTGAACTGGCAGAAAGGATGAGATGTTTCCCTGTACTCTCTCCCTTCACGGATATCATGGGATTGATTTATATGGTGAGCAGGATGGACCTTTTAATTGCCTCTGACACAGGCCCCCTCCACCTGGCTGCGGCCATAGGTGTACCTGTGGTGGGTATCTACGGCCCCACCGATCCTGTGCTTAACGGTCCATACGGTCAGGTGGGCAGGGTGATCCAGGCCAATCTAAGCTGTAGTGGGTGTTGGAAGAGGAGTTGCTCAGACTTGGAATGCATGAGAGGCGTTACCCCAGAGAAGGTGCTTAAACTTGCCCTTAGGGTGATTCACAGCCGAGCTGAGTAACCTTAGGAGCCTATCCCTTGGAGAGCACAGGGAGAATCTTTACCTTATCTTCTATCTCCATGACGGCATCCTCAGTGACCACATGGCCATTGATGAGCACCAGCACCTCTTCAGGGTTTATGTCTTCCTTTTCCAGGAAGCGCAGGACGTTCATCCTCCTTTTCACCTCCCACACCCTGTCCTCCATAACCACTTGGGCCATCTCACTTCCTTTCTTAGGGGGATCACTGTCTGGCCTTTTTCGCAGCAAAACTCATAAGGAGTACCCCATTTCCAGGGCCTTGAGATTGAGTTCCATCTGTCCCTCTTTCCCTTTGGGGGTGGCCTCACGTAACTCCCCCTGTACCGCCTTTAGCGTGAGTATGCCCGTATGCTTTAACAAAACGCCTAACAGGACGAGGTTAGCCGCTTTTTCATTCCCAATCTCTCTGGCCATCTCCCCAGCGGGCACCTTAATTAAGTTTATATCATCCCGATCAATTTCATCGCTCTCTATTAGGGTGGAGTTAACGAGCAAAAGCCCTCCTTCCTTTAAGTTGGGTAGGAATCTGGAGACCATTTTAGAGTGCATGAGAATCATGGTGCTGGGGTGGGCCACCACTGGGGAAAAGATCTCTTCCTCAGAAACGATCACCGTACAGGTAGCATCTCCCCCCCTCTTTTCTACCCCATACTCTGGCAGCCAGGTGACCTTATAACCTTGGGAAGCAGCGGTCTTTGCCAAGAGCTGTCCCATAAGGAGGATCCCCTGTCCCCCGACACCCGCCATGAAGGAGTCCAGGTACCTGCCCATCTCATATCTCCTTTTCTTTATAAACACCCAAAGGGAAGTAGCGCATCATCTCTTCCTCAATCCAGCGACAAGCCTTCAGGGGAGACATGCGCCAGTTGGTGGGACAAGCAGAGAGTACCTCCACCATAGAGAATCCCACTTGGTTTAGCTGCATTTCAAAGGCCCTCTTTATGGCCCTTCGGGCTCGCTTTACGTTCGCCGGGCTATTGAGGGCTACCCTGGCCAGGAATGCTGGGGCCTCTAAGGTGGCCAGCATCTCCACCATCCTGATAGGATAGCCAGAGTTACTGGGGTCTCTTCCATAGGGGCACGTTGATGCCTTCTGCCCTACAATAGTGGTAGGGGCCATCTGTCCCCCTGTCATGCCATAAACGGCGTTATTGATGTAGATGACGGTAAAGTTCTCCCCCCTGTTGGCTGCATGTATGATCTCCGCAGTCCCTATGGCTGTGATCTCCCCATCCCCCTGGTAGCAGAAGACCACTTTTTCGGGTTGAGAGCGCTTTATTCCGGTAGCTACGGCTGGCGCCCTTCCGTGGGGGGATTCCGCCACGTCAAGGTTGAAGTAGTCATACAGAAACACTGCGCATCCTACAGGGGCAATGCCGATGGTTCTTTCTCTAATACCCAATTGATCAATGACCTCTGCCACCAGGCGATGGGCTATGCCGTGGTGACAGCCAGGGCAGAAGTGAAACTCCTTCTTGGTGAGGCTCTCTGGCCTTTTGAAGACCACTTTCATTTCTTTCCCCCATCAGTGGGTATTGCAAGCTTGGACAAAGGTACCACCCTTACCCCCTCCTTTTCCAGCCTTGGGATGCCCTGTTGCAAGGCCAAAAGCGTGGCCCTACTGGGATGCCCTATAGCTATAGCGTATCCCCTCTTCTTGGCAAGGCAAGCCAGGGCATGCAACTGGTGTAGTATATATGGCACATCTTTAGAATTGTCTAAAAACACGTCGCGCTTGAAGCACCTCATCCCCATGCTCAATGCCACCTTGTATGCCACGCTTCTACTGTCGGTGAGCGAATCCAAGAAGTAGTATCCCTTAGCTTGGAGCTCCTGCAATACAATACGTATTTTTTTCGGATCCCTGGTAAAAAGGGAGCCCATGTGATTATTGGCCCCCTTAGCGTATGGGACCTCTTGAATCTCGAGTTGTGTTAGTCGCCGAATCTCTTCATCAGACATAGTAGTTTGAAGCATACCAGGTGTGCGAGACTCCAGCTTCTCAATAGCCTCCCCCCCTCCATTAGCCGCCATTGGTATGTGCAGCATTACCTCTTTACCGCCCTCGTAGGCCATGCGCGCGATCTGTTTCTCCTTGGGTGTGAAGGGCAGGATGGATATGGTGATAGGCCATGGGAGCGCCAGAAATGCCTTAGCTAAGTCCATTCGGTATCCCATGTCGTCTATGACAATGGCCACTTGGTGTTCGTGACCCTTGGGGGCCACCTCTTCCTTTACTTCTCGGTGGGCTTGAATGATCAGGAGACGCAGTATCTCCCTGGATCCCATGTAGTAGCTCCATTTGCCCCCTGCATGCTTGAGCCGCACCTGGGGCAGGGGCTTGATTGGTGCATGAATGGTTTTGTTGATTGATCCCTCCACACGCCAGGTAGAGACACCCATTACCCACTTGTGCCTCCCCTCCCTCTGTTTAACCCATGTGTAAGAAAGAAGGGTCCATCCCTTCTGACGTGCCAAGAGGGCCATCAACCTTTTGGCCTCCTTCTTGGTCGTGGTGCTGTGGTCCTTAAAGAGGAGCACGTCCCTGGCGAGGCAAAGGCCCAGTACCACCACAAGTAGGATTAACAACCATTGAACAAGGGGGAGATTTCTCTCCCCCTTGTTTCTCTTCTTTTCAGGCCGTTTAGTGCGCTTTTTGGTCAAGGGGTTTTCCTCTCATCAGCATCCATCCCTTGAGGAAGGCCACAGCATACTTGAGCTGAAGATCTTTCTCTTTCTCTAAGGCCCTTTTTGCTTCTTCCTTTGGTTTTGCTACATTTTTCAGGTGTCCTTTCAGAAGCTCCTCCCGCACCACAGACCGCTTCTCCTTGGCCACCTTAAGGGTTGAGGGAACCTCTATGTCTGGTATGATTCCTTCTTCTTGGATAGATCGGCCCTTAGGCGTATAGTATTCCGCGGTGGTGAGCTTTAGTGCAGAGCCGTCAGAGAGTGGGAATATGGTCTGGACCGATCCCTTGCCGAAGGTTCGCTCGCCCATTATTACTGCTCTTCTCCAATCCTGGAGGGCCCCAGAGACAATTTCGGAGGCGCTTGCGGAGCCGGAGTTCACCAACACCACCATGGGTACACTTAGAGGGAGGAGGGGACTTTCCTGGCTTTCAAAGGTCATCCGGTCCTCTGGATTTCTGCCCTTGGTGTAAACAATGAGCTTCCCTCGGGAAAGAAATTCGTCGGTCACTTTCACAGCTTGGTTTAGGAGACCCCCAGGATTGTTGCGGAGGTCCAGGACTAATGCCCTCATCCCTTGGTTTTCCAAATCCTCCAAGGCATTCGCCAAGTCCTCATCTGTCCTTTCCTGGAAAGCCCTTATCCTAATGTATCCCACCCTTGCCTTGGGATCTTCCATCCGATATTTGACGCTCTTCACCTTTATGATGGCCCTGGTAATTGTTATGTCCAAGGGCTTCTTCAAACCCTTCCTCATGATGGTGATGGTCACCTTGGTGCCCTTTGGCCCTCTGAGCTTTTTTACTGCCTCCATTAAAGTAATCCCTTCTGTGGACTCGCCGTTTATCTTGGTAATAACATCACCTGCCTCGACCCCTGCCTTGTAAGCTGGTGTGCCTTCAATGGGTGAGACGACAGTCAGCTTGCCGTCCTTTATGGTAATTTCTATCCCAAGCCCCCCAAACTCCCCTTTGGTCTCTACCTGCATCTCCTTGAACATCTCGGGGGTCAGGAATGTGGAATGGGGATCGAGTTCGCCTACCATCCCCCTTATCGCTCCATACACCAGCTTTTTTGAATCTAAAGGTTCCACATAAGAGGAGCGGATATAGTGGAGCGCCTCACCGAATACCTTTAGCTCCTTATAAGTGGTGCCTTCGTTCCCCGTATCCCCCCTCAACAGGGGTGAAAGGGTGCCCGAGGCCAATACCAGAAGGCAAACAAGGAGCAGCCACCATTTCCATCTCTTTTTCATTCACCTTCCCCCTTTTTGGAATATTTAGGATAGGAACCCAGCACCCTCCATGTGAGGGCCCTCTTCCTTAGGCCATCTAAAGCCCGTTTCACCCTATCTTCCTCAGTATGCCCTTCAAAGTCAACATAAAAGAGGTAGTCCCAGGGCTTCTGTCTGGAAGGTCTGGACTCTATCTTTGTGAGGTTTATGCCCTCCTCAGCAAATAAAGAAAGGATACTACAGAGGGCCCCCACCTTGTGTGCAACGGAAAAGATGAGGGAGGTCTTGTCCCTGCCTGTGGGAGGGACTTCTTCCATGCCCAGCACCAAAAAGCGGGTGTAGTTCTCCTTCACATCCTCGATTCCCTCCTCTGCTATCTTCAAGCCGTATAGGAGGGCAGCCGCCCTGCTGGCTATGGCCCCTGCCTTCTTCTCCTGGGCTGCACGAGAGGCTGCCTCGGCAGTGCTGGGCACATCCACAACAGGGATTCCAGGCATATGGAGTGATAGCCACTTCTTACACTGGGCAGTAGCCTGGGGGTGACTGTAGATCTTTTCGATATCCCCCCTGTGCCCTGAAAGACAGAGGAGGTGATGGGAGACAGGTAGGTATATCTCCCCCGTTATCTTTACTGGGGAGGAGGAAAAGAGATCCAGTGTGGTGCTTACTACCCCTTCAGTAGAATTCTCGAAGGGCACGACACCATAATGGGCCTGCCCCCGCTCTACCGCCTGAAATATCCCCTCTACAAAAGGGACAGGAACAAACTCTACGGAGGAGCCAAAGAAATCTATCCCGGCCTGGTGGGTGTAAGTGCCCTCTGGGCCCAGATAGGCCACTCGCAATAGACGCTGTAGCGAGAGGCAGGCAGAAATTACCTCCCTGAAGATCACCTTCAGGGCCTTGGTAGGGAAAGGCCCTTCATTATGGGAGACAATGCGGCTCACCACCTCCTTTTCCCTGGAGGGCGTATAAAGGGGCATACCCTGTTCCCTTTTGAGATCGCCTATCTTCAAAGCTTTCTGGGCCCTTGCGTTTAAGAGACGCAATATTTCCCGGTCCAGGGCGTCTATCTCTCTCCTTAAGTCTTTGATCCTTTCACTTCCCATGGTTTGCACCGCCCCTTGGCGATGATTCTCTAAGGGGCCTTGGTTGCGCTTCTCCTTTTTTCTTAGAGATGGGCACGGGCTTTGTGGGGGCCTTCTTTATGGGCTGTTCCACTGCGGCAGGGACTGGAGTGCCACCAACGAGAGAAGGCACCTTCTGGCGGGATGCGAAGATGGTGAGTATCAGGGAGGTAGCCATAAAGATAGTCGCTGCTCCCACGGTGATCTTTGATAGGAGTGGAGTAGGGCCCCTGGGGCCGAAAACTGCTGAGGAGGAGCCTACGCCAAAAGTGGCACCCATCTCTGCCCCTTTGCCCGTCTGCAGGAGTATCACTAAAATTAGTATCACACAGACCACCACGTGGAGTGCAACCAGCAGTGCAACCACTTATCTTTTACCTCCCTTGATGATCTGCGCAAAAGAGGCGGCGTCAAGGCTTGCCCCTCCAACCAGCGCACCGTCTATATCTTCCATTGCCATAAGCCCTTGGATATTGGTGGGCTTAACAGAACCACCATACAGGATGGAGCAGGAGGAAGCAATGTCTCCTCCAAATGCCTGTCCCAGCCAATCCCGGATGAAGGCGTGCATTTCCTGGGCCTGTTGGGGTGTGGCAGTTTTGCCTGTTCCAATGGCCCATACAGGCTCGTAGGCTATCACTACCCTGGTCATCTCTTCCTTTGTTATCCCCTTAAGGGATCCATGGAGCTGGTGTTTTACGGTTTCCATAGCCTGCCCCTTCTCTCTCTCTGGCAAGGTTTCACCCACACACACGATAGGTGAGATACCATGCTCCAAAAGGGCCCGAGCCTTCCTGAGCACCTCCTCATTCCCTTCGCCAAAGATGTGCCTCCTTTCGGAGTGTCCAACTATGCAGTATGTGCATCCCACCTCTGCGAGCATTAGTGGGGAGATCTCCCCTGTATAGGCCCCTTCGTCTTCCCAAAAGCAGTCCTGGGCCGATAGCTCTACATTGGAGCCCTTTAACCTCTGGGCTACTGGGTATAAAGAAGTGAAGGGAGGGGCGATAGCTATTCTCACCTCATCCTCTCCAGCCACCAGTCTGAGTAGCTCTTCTATTAGCTCCAAGGCCTGAGAAACCGTCTTGTGCATCTTCCAGTTTCCTGCAATAAAAGGCTTCCTCATTGTGCCACCTCCTTCTCATTCAGCACCTCTAAGGCTGGAAGAGTGCCTTTTTCCAGGAACTCTAAGAAGGCCCCTCCCCCTGTGGAGATGTATGTGATCTGATCAGTGACTCCTGCCTCGTTGATAGCCACATCTGTATCTCCCCCTCCAGCGATAGAGAGGGCAGGGGTCCTGGCAATGGCCCGTGCCACAGAGAGTGTCCCTTTTTTGAATTTTTCCATCTCAAAGACTCCCATAGGGCCATTCCATATGATGGTCTCACTCCCCGCAATTACCTCTTCAAATAGGATAATAGAGGCAGGACCAATGTCCAGACCCATCCAACCGCTTGGAATCTCCTGGCAAGGGGTTACCTGGCTTTCAGCCCTGGGTGCCATCTCCTTGGCTACAACCGTATCAACGGGAAAGTAGAGCTTTACCCCTCCCTTCCACGCACTCTCTATAATCTTTCCCGCCATATCCACCATGTCGCCTTCCACAAGGGACTTCCCAGTAGGCCAGCCCAGGTATCGATAAAAGGTGAAAGCCATGGCACCGCTGACTATCATCTTGTCCACCTTTTGGAGCAAGCTCTCCATGATTCCTATCTTAGTGGAGATCTTGGCCCCTCCAATGATGGCCAAGAGGGGACGGCCAGGACTGACCAGGGCCTTGTTAAAGTATCCTATCTCCTTCTTCATGAGAAATCCGATCCCAGCCTCAGCCACAAAGGGCACTATCCCGTATGTGGAGGCATGTCTCCTGTGGGCTGTCCCAAAGGCATCGTTGATGTATACATCTGTGAGGCTTGCCAAGGCCTTAGCAAACTCGGGATCGTTCTTGGTCTCCCCTTTGTGGAACCTGAGATTTTCCAGGAGCGCTACTTCTCCGGGTCTAAGCCTTTCCACCTCTTTTTCCACCTCGGGGCCAATGCACTCAGGGATGAAATGCACTTCCTTTTCCAACAAGCGGGAGAGCCTAATGGCTACAGGCCTCAGGCTTAGCTTGGGGTCAGGCTCCCCTTTTGGCCTTCCCAGGTGGGAGGCCAGTATCACCCTTCCATTGTGATCTAAGGCATAGTTTACTGTGGGAAGCGAACGCCTGATCCTCACATCGTCTGTGATGTTTCCGTCCTCGTCCATGGGGACATTGTAATCCACCCTTATGAACACCCGCTTTCCTTCTAAGTCAAAGTCTTCTATGGTCTTGTAGGGTAGCATGTTATAGCCTACCGCCCACGTATTTGATCAGGTCATAGACCCGATTGGCATATCCCCACTCGTTGTCATACCAAGACAGGACTTTTACCATGTTTCCAATGGTATTGGTGGACAAGGCATCTACGATACTGGAATGGGGATTTCCCGTAAAGTCCACCGAGACCAAGGGATCCTCACAGTACTGGAGAATTCCCTTGAGCTCTCCCTCCGCTGCCGCTTTCAGCGCGCCGTTTACCTCTTCCACGGATGCCTCCCTGGACACCTGAACCACCAGGTCTACCAGAGAGACATCGGGGGTGGGGACCCTGATGGCCATCCCATCCAGCTTTCCCTTGAGCTGAGGTAAAACCAGTCCTACGGCTATGGCGGCTCCAGTGGTGGTGGGAACCATGGAGACAGCAGCTGCCCTTCCCCTTCTTAGATCCTTATGGGGAAGGTCGAGGATCCTCTGGTCGGTCGTATAGGCATGCACTGTGGTCATGAAGCCCTTCACTATTCCAAATGCCTCGTCTATTACCTTGGCTACAGGTGCCAAGCAGTTGGTGGTGCAAGAGGCATTAGAGATAATGTGGTGTCTTGCTGGATCGTACATTTCCTGATTTACCCCCAAAACCACAGTGATGTCGGGATCTTTTGCAGGGGCAGTAATAATCACCTTCTCTGCCCCTGCTTGGAGGTGCTTGGAGGCGTTAGTTCTGTCCCTAAATAACCCTGTAGACTCTACCACTATCTGCACCCTTAGATCCCTCCATGGAAGCTGGGCAGGGTCTTTTATGGCAGTGACTTTGATCTCCTTCCCATTTACCACGATGCCATCTTCTGTGTAGTCCACGGGGATGTTTAGTATCCCGTGGACAGAGTCGTACTTCAAAAGGTGGGCCAGTGTCTTAGGGTCGGTAATATCATTGATTCCTACGAACTCTATGTCTTCACTTCCCAGGGCAGCCCTGAACACCAGCCTGCCTATCCTCCCAAATCCATTGATCGCTACCCTAACTGCTGCCATCTCTCTCCTCCTTTCTCTCTTTTAGAGACTTTACATATTACCTAAATTAAATGACTTTTCCACCTCTTCCTTTGGAACTCACCTTGGCCCATATCTGATAAGGCCATTAATGGCTGCCTGAGTAAGGTTATCCCCAAAGGCTCTTCTGCACAACACCCCTTCCACCATAAAAGACAGGAAAGTGCGTGCCAATTTTTCCTGAGTGGAGGTTTTGCGCCATAATGGTATGGCGATTGAAAGGGGTATTGAACGCTTGATAAATCCAATTTAAGCTTCCGCTGATTATAATCTTAATTTTTCTCTGATGGCCCTCTCCAAGGCTGCGTCCCGCCTCTCTAAATATACGGCCTTGGCCTTTCGAGAATGGAGCACCTGGAGGTAATGCAGGAGTGCGATGAGAAACATGCCACCCAGCAGATTCCCGATAGAGGCGGGAAGGAAGAGCCTTGCGAACCACTGCCCAAATGTGACCTTGGCCCCGTAAACTACACCCAGGAGCACCTCTGAGGTGGATACCACCACATGCGTAAAGGAGCCCACAGCCATAACAAAAATGCAGCTCCAAATGGCCATGAGCTTAGTCATGTCACTCTTGGTGGCCAGGACCAGCCATGTCATAGTGGTAATGATGGCACCAGCGAAAACAGCGCTTACGAGGGTCCCAACAAAGGGCCTGCTCATCTTTAAATGCGCCAGCTCTAAGAGGTGATGGATAGGGAGTGAACCCAGCACCATGCTTCCCCCAGCCCAAACTATAGCTGCGAAGAGCACGGCGCCTAAGAGATTCCCCAGGAGGCTGAGGCCCCATAGCCGGCCCAGGGACCAGGCAGGCAATCTCTTTTCGATAACAGGTAACACTGGTATGAGGAAATTTTCTGTAAAGAGCTCACTTTGAGAGAGCTTCAATAGGACAAAGCCTATGGGGAAGAAGAGGGCCCCCACCAGAGATGCCACCTTTGGGTTGGCTGTAGAATCTAAGGCGCCTGCCGCTGATGCCATGGCTACTGCTCCAAAAGTCACATGAATAGCACCAATTACCCCTGACATGAGCATCTCCAGCCACGGTCTTCCCAGCCTATTGATCCCTTTCTCCAATGCCAGGTCGAACACGGCAAGGGGGTCTTCGTCTTTGTCTTCCTCTCTGCCTTTTATATGGTAAAGGGCATCCAAGAACCGCTGGGAATGGTCCATCTCATCGGCCATGATTTGCTCCAAGGCCTGCCTGATCTCTGGATCGGGGCATCCCATAGCGTCCTGCCTGTAAGCCTGAACAGCTATATCCTCAAGCACAGTGTTCAATCGCAAGAGATCCCCGTCAGTCTTCATCTCATCCACTAAGGCCATGATCTCCTTTTCTTCCACAGGCAAGTCTGGTGGGAGCTTTCCTCCCAAGGACTGGATGCCCCTGGCCAAGATGGTATATGGTTGGCCTCCACATTGGCTATAGACTTCAATAGAAGGGCTATGTCAGGGTCCCTCACTCTCTCCACCTGGTACCAATAGATTCTAATGGCTGCCCTTTCCGAGAGGAGATCGGCTTCGAGTCTCTCCAGCAGTTTTTCTTTGGTGTATTTCATGAGGCCTTTATCTCCTCTGTGCCATTACCTTCACTTCACAATCACTGTGGTGATGTCTACCCCCGTATTTCCTGTCTTGGGATCGTAGGCATAAACGGTGAACTTGTAGGCCCCCTTATCTCTCAGCTCTACGTGGGCCTTAAAGTGACTGGTCTTTCCAGCAAATCTCAGGGGGAGGATCTTTGTGTTGCCAGTGGAGCCCGAAAGCACTCCCTTGGAGAGGATTTCCCGAGTGAGGGCATCTCTTACCACTACCAAGCCCCCACCTATTGATGTGCCTATAAACTTTGCGTCCATGGCCCTGGCCCTGACAACCACCCTGGTCTTTACGGCCCAGGCACTGCCCATAAAGAGTGCACTTAGAAGGGACAGGCAAACGGCCAAAACACAAACGATCCTCTTCATGGTTGCCTCCTCACTCTTTTGGATTAAACATCTCCTTGCTTGCGCCACACACTGGGCATACCCAATCCTTTGGCAGCTCCTCAAAGGGGGTTCCAGGAGGTACGCCATTATCTGGGTCTCCCTTTGCTGGATTGTACACGTATCCGCACACGCTGCATACATACCTTTTCATTTCGTCTCTCCTTTCTTCATTTAATTTTTCCCCCTGCTTCGTCTATATAGGTGGGTGCCCTCTTGGGAGACTTGCCCCCCTTCACCTGATGGTAGTAGGCGTAGGTCATGGGATCACCCTTGCCTATTACCTTGGCATCCGCTACTTCTCCAACGAATAGGGTATGAGTCCCCACATCCAAGCTCTTCACCACTTTAGCCTCCACGACGGCCACGGCATGGTCCGTCACGAAAGGGACCCCTGTCTTCCCCATCTGGTAAGCCACCTGAGAGAGCTTATCCACATCCCTCCCCGACTTGAAACCGAAGAGACCGATGAAGCTCATGGGGGCATCCTCTTTCAAAACAGAAACGGCAAAGACACCGCTTTTGGCCACAAGGTCATGGGTGAGGTTCTCCTTGTTCAGACAAACCGCCAGCTGAGGGGGCTTAGATGTCACCTGGAACACGGCATTGGCGATCTGACCGTTGAGCCGGTCTCCGTCCCTGGATGTAACCACATAGAGCCCATAGGACAAACTCCTGAATGCCTTGGAATCTATAGCCATCCCACTATCCCCCTTCCACCAGCTCTTTTAGTCTCTGGGCTATCTGTAGGCCCAGGTTGTGACACTCCTGAAGGACCTCCTTGGTGGGCCCATACTTGGATTTCACCTCTCCCACTACATTCACCTTCATGGCTTCCAGGACCTCCCTTACCTGCTTCACCGACTCCCCGCTCCAGCCATAGGAACCAAAGGCCGCCCCAATCAGGTTCTGGGGCCTCAGGCCCTTGAGGTAGGTGAGGACGTCAGCCACCGAAGGGAACATGTTGTTGTTCAGGGTATGGGAACCCACCAGCAAGGCCCCGGCATCCAGAACCTCAGTAGCCACATCGCTCCTGTGGGAGCCACCGATGGGGGTGAGCTTCGCCATGGTACCCCCGGCGGCCAGGCCATCGGCAATGGTCCGTGCCATGAGGTCAGTGCCCCCCCACATGGTGTCATAGGCTATAACGGCCTTTCTGGTGGGCTTTTGAAGGGCCCAGTTTTCATAAAGCTGGAGGATCCAGGAGATGTCCTCTTCCCTTCTCCAGAGTGGCCCGTGGTCCGTGGCTACCACCTTGGGTTTGAGGCCCATCTTTTTCACCTGGTCAAGGAGCTTGGGGACCACATGAGCTCTTCTCTGAAAGGGTACTTGCATGTGTCCATTAAGGTCACCTTATCTGCCAGGATGAGATAGGCGTTGTAGGTAGAGCCCTCATGGGTGGTATAGCCGTGGAAATTCCTCAGGGCCCAGTCTATCACTCCAACCCAGTAGACCCTGTCTGTCACTTTCACCCCTCTTAGGTTCTGCATGGCGTATACTTCCTCCTTTCGTTGAATAGGGGTCCTTGTATGGGGACCTTTAAGATCGCCCAGGATGAAAAATCACTGGGTTTTGGCTGCCTCCTTTCTCATTTGAGCTGCTAATTCCTTGATCTCCACCAGGTCCTTCTTCAGCTTGGCGTACCCGTACCAGGTGGTGTAATCGGGCATCATGTGGAAGGCCGCCTGGAAGGTCTTCATCCTGTGGTCCATGAACATCTCATAGAGGACCTCTTCGACCCTTGTATTGACTTCATAAAAGTTGAGAAGATCGGGATATGGCCAGGTCGCCTGGTTTGTCTTCTTCTTTATTATCCCATCTCTGTAAAGACCGGCAATGATCTCAATCGCCTCTGCAAACAGCTTATCAGAGGCCTTGATCATAAGATCTGCATTCTTCAAGTTCTCCTTGGCAAAGGCAGCAGAGTGGCACCTCTCACAGGTCTTCTCTTCTTGGGCCCTCACCTCCTCCCAAGCTCCTGGGGTGAGCCTGGCCATGTTGGCAGCTTTAACAAGCTCGAGTCTCTTTGTGGGTTTACCGTTGGCATCCAAAACCCCAAGAGCCTTGAGAATGGTCACCCTATAACCCAGCCACTCCTTGTCCTTTTCTGGAAGCCTAAGACCCAGAAAACCCCAGGCAGTTATCACCTTGTGGTTACCATTGGGCATATGGCAGTCCTGACAAGTGGGTCCCCTGTGGGCCTTGGGATTCGTCATATAAGCAGCACCGTGCTTGGAGTGGTACCACATCTCCCATTGGGCATGGTCGAAACCTGTGTGGCAGCTGCTGCATGCCTCGGGCCTTCTGGCCTCCTCCACAGAGAAGGCATGCCTGGTATGGCAGTTCTGACAGTCCATGCCGTACTTGTAATAGGACCTATACTCGCCAGCCAGACCTTTTTTTTTCACCTCATCATTCACGACTCCCAGGTTATGGCAGCCATTGCACCCCTTCTGCCCAGCTATGAAGGCCTTAGGCTGTATGTGGGAAAAACCTGGGAAGGCTGTTATGGGCAAAAGGCCCAGGGCGTGCTTTCCACTCATATACTGGTTCACCTGCTTTCTATGGCACCTTTTGCATGTGGCAATGGTGGGGAGCTTGGCCTTATCTGCGTCTTTGGCATTGGTATGGGCACTGCCATGGCACGACTTGCAGGTTAGTATTTTGGCCATTCTACCCCGGTTGAAGTCCTTCACAATGCCTGGAGTCACTTTAGCATGGCACCCCTCACACTTGGATGGCCTTGCATGGACAGGAGTACCCCATATCAATAAAACAGTCAGGGCCACAAACCAGCACATAGCATTTTTGATACCTTTGATATATCTTATCATAATACACCTCCGGTATTAATTGATGGTCAATGATTAGCAGTAATAACTCGCCATAATATAAACCTCTTCTTTTCAAAGCCCTGATATGCCCAGGGTGAAATGAGACCTAAAAACTGCTTACGCGCCTGTAATAGGGTCCCAAGCCTTATCTCATTTGGATAAGGCTTTAACTTCTCCAGAGACCATGGAGATTACAATACTCCCTGGCTGTTACCCTTTTAGACTTCACAGGGAAGGAGGCCTCAGGTGCATCCCCGGGATTGAGAAATTGCTTATAGACCTTGCCATCAGCGATAAGCTCTATCCATTCTATGTAGTGTTTCTCCTCCATGGGATGAGCCACGCTTCCCACCTTCACCTTGTAGCCCTCAGCCACCTCTTCAATCATAGGCACGTGCTTCTCTTGGGCGGCGTCAACAGACCCTATTTCCAGCTTCATCATGGGTTGGTTGCAGCACACCAACTGGCCCTCGCCACCATGAAGTACCTCCACGATGTTTCCGCAGACCTTGCATTTGTAAACCTCTAACCTTTCAGCCATGTCGTTTGCCTCCCAATCTAAAATGATTTCACTATAAAATCTTATCAAACCTAAAAAGGGGGCTTTGTCAAGCCCCCTTGAGAAAACCACATTGAATCCGAGGGATCCGATACCTTCTATCTTCCCCTCTCATGGAGGTCTTCCAATAATGCCTGAAGATCGTCTTCGTGTTCCACTTCGTCTTTGAGAATCTCTAAGGCCATGTGATAGGTGAGGGGATCCTTGTCCTTGGTGGCCTCAAGGAGTTTGTTGTACACATCAATGGCACACTGCTCTCCCTTGATATTCTGTTTTAAGATGCTCTCCACATGTGGATCCTCTGGGACATCGTATCCACAGTTACTCACCTTGTACCAGTCTTCTGGCTTGAGCAGGGGTGTGCCTTCCAACTGCATGATCCTGTCCAGGACCATGCCTGCATGCCTCAGTTCATCTGCTGCGTGTTCCTCAAGCTCTGCCACTACCTGACCCTTCATGCGCCCCTTTACCACCTTAGCCCCTATCCAGTACTGGTAATAGGCAAGCCACTCGTCCGCATAGGCCTTATTAAGCAGCTCTATAAGTCTTTCCACGTCAAGCCCTACAATCTCCCTTCCCTTCGTTCCCATTTTCTCCTCCTTAAGGTTTTAGTTTAAAGTAACCATCATGTTAAAAGCAAATTTAAACTACAAGGGGCGAACTGTCAACATTCGCCCCCTTCCTGGTCAATCTTTTTTGGCCTTGAGCTTAAATTCAAGCCAGTCCTTCATTTGCTGAATATTCTTACTCATATACCACCGACCGTTGGCAAAGGTTCCATAATCGGCCCCGGCCATGCCTGAGGCAAATCTGGTGGAGTTGGCAAAGAAAAGCCATTGCTCCACCCACATCTTCTCAATGGCCTCGTTGAAGATACTGTCGCCTTGAGCTAACCCTTTGGCTGCTCCAGTCTTCCAGGCTTTGAGGAGGACCTTGGTGGCGGTCAGGGTCATGGCATTGGTGGTCTCAATGGTGTGCTCAAAACGTGCAAATTGATTGTCTACCCATGTGGTGCTGTGACAAGACATGCAAACCTTCTCCATGTTCCTCTTACGCTTGGTCATTTCTTGGGCATCAATGAGAAACTGAGAGACAGGCTCACCCGTGAGTTCCGTGGGGAGGGGAAGTCCAGCCTTGTTCTTGATGATGGTGGTATCGGCTGACTTGGGGTGCGGGTGGGCATATATCAAACCAAAGATGCGCCAAGGAATTCTGTCGTTCATTTGATGGGTCCTTTTTGCCACCACATTGCCGTTCTGATCTACGAGGAGGCTGACATGGCACGTGGCGCAGGTGGGGGCAGAGAAGTCCTTTCCCACTACCCAGGGCACATCTTCAAAATTCCAGTCTTTACCCATGGAGTAGAAGATGTTTCCATGCTTGCTCACCATGTACACCTTGTAGGCAGGGACATCGGGCCCCTTGTGGCACTCGGCACAGGTATAGGGTTTCCTGGCCATAGCAATGGAGAAGCGATGGCGGGTGTGGCAGGAGGTGCAGGAGCCCATCGAACCGTCTGGATTGATCCTACCCACCCCTTGATTGGGCCAACCGGAGAGCACCGGAAACTCCATCTCTCCCAGTTCCGTTTCCCTCTTCTCCTTCCCCTTGACCTCTACCTTGGTGCCATGGCAATAAGCGCAGGACTCTGCTGTGGTGACCTTATTAGCGGGTTTATAAGTGATGTTTGTCCCATCGAAGTCCTGCACACCATCAGTGGTCTCCACCAAATTGTGATAGACGGGATTGTTAAGCAAGTTGCCATGGGCGTGTGACATGAGGTTTTTGCTATACTGTTCTGCCTCTAAGGGATGGCATGTGGCACAATCCTTTGGGGTTACTACTACATGGACCTGGAAGCCGTTGTGCTCAAAGGTGTCCTTGTGGGCGTCGGGATTAATTGTGTGGCATTCGGCACAACCAATAACTGTCCCAGCTAAGTCTGGAGGAACCTTCGATGCCGAAAGCATCCTTTCCACTATAGGCTTTTTCATAGCCTGCATGGGTGTGATTTGGGAGTGGAGGCTCTTACGCCAGTCTTCCACGATGCCTGGAGTCACCTGAGCATGGCAGTCGAGACATGACTGGGTAGCTTCGCTAATAGGGGGCTGTGCCCAAGTGATAGAGCACCATCCCAGTAGCACCATAAGGGGAAAAGACAGATAAAATACCTTTTTCATATTCCCACCTCCTAAAAGGGCTTAAGCACCTTTCCGACATCTCAGACTTTATTAGTGCCCATAAGGGACCCTTGTTGGGATGCTGTCATTGCTTAACCACCTTTAACTTCAGGCTTCCAACATTCACCACCTTTCCCGTATACTCACTTGGAGGAAGCTTCAGGAACTTCCCCACAGAAGAAGGCACCAGGCTGTAGTAAAGGGTAGCTTTGATAGTCACTGGACCAGGGGCCACATTGGTTGGCACATTCCAGGTATAGCTCTCCACTTTGGTCTCCCTGGGCCCAATCCTATAATCCACTAAGCTATTATCTTTGGTGTACCACTGGCAGATGGTCATCCTTCCCTTGGGATCAAAGAAGGGTTTTCTAAAGATCCGGGCCCCGTCGGGTACATCGCCGTCTCTCTTAACCCCTTTGAAGCCTTTTATCCCCATGATCTCTCCCATGGCTTGGTAGGCCAGAGCGTTAGAGTCGGCAATTGTGTAGTTTTCGCCCTTGAACCCCTTTTTGTCCACAGGAACGAAGTACTTGTGCCCTGCTGAATCCTCGGCCCACACCTCTAACCAGAGCATCCTTTCCTCTGTAGAGCCCGAGGGAATGTAGTGTCCCACCTTTCCGTTGAAGAGTTCCACCCGGAATTTGAGTGTGGATCCCGGGGCCACCTCTTTCTTTTTGGCATACATGGCTATATCCACGGCCCCTGCCAGTTTGTTTGAGAAGTGGGCACCGTGGAGTACGTGGTGAGCCATATCTTTGTGGAACCTACCCCTGGAAACACTTCCAGGGCCACTGTACATGTGGCAGTCCTGGCACGTAGTTCCCTCTTTGGCATAGGGTCCAGCCTTCCACTCTCGATAGGTTTCCTTCACCCAGGCACCGTAAGGACTCTGCTCATCGTGACAGGTAGCACAGAACTCGGGGGTTTTAAGGAAGGGATTGTACTCCACTGGATGAAGGGCCTTTACATTTTTCCTGGGCCCCTGCTTCACCCTCCCAGGTTTAATGATGTAATTAAAATTATAGGGGATTTTTTGTGTAGTCCCGGTGATGTTGTGACATACTTCGCAACTCACCCCTTCGTTGGCTCTGGTATCTGCAGTAGGGGATTTGGGGGGAATATCGCCACTAAGAAAGGCCACGGGAGCGTGACAAGCTATGCAGTCGCCCTTTGCTCCGGCCACCTTGGCAAACTTCAAGGCATGGGGCAGGGCCAGCTTGAAGTACTCCACATCGTCCCAGGCATGTGTGAAGGACTTGGCCATGAGACTCTGTTTCCACTCTTGGTAGATCTCCCTGTGGCACATGCCACATCTCTTGGGCTTTTTAAAATCCTGGTACTTGGACCTGCCCATCTCTGCCCCCGTGCTAAGGAGCATGCGGCCACAAGTATTAGGGCCACCGCCAAAGAAAACAGCCGCCTGCCCATACTGCACCTCCCTGGATATTTTTAAACAAAAACTTCTTTAAAAATTGTAATCGACAAATATTTAGATGTCAATAGCGCAGAACTTAAGGGCGAGGCAGGCGGAGAGATTATGGAGGAGGTCCCTTTTCTGGCTTTTGTTCCTTCACCCTCTTCCAGTTAGGGGAATGAAGGGGCTGACCTCCTTTCAGGACCCTTATCAGGTCCTGCACAGCCATCAAGGCCATGGCAGAGCGTGTTTCCATAGTGGCTGAACCTATGTGGGGTAGCAACACCACGCGTTCCAGTTCCAGGAGTCCCTTTTCTATTTCTGGCTCTCCCTCGTAGACGTCCAGACCTGCCCCCCATATGAGGCCTTCCTTTAAGGCTTGTGCCAGGTCCTTCTCCTTCACGATGGGGCCTCTTCCTATGTTTACGAGGATCGCATTTCTCTTCATTTGGCGGAACTCTTCAAGGCCAAAGCGGCCCTGGGTCTCAGGAGTGAGGGGTGCCGTGATGACGAGGAAGTCGCTCTCCCTCAGCAGTTCTTCAAATGGAGCATATTTGGCATCTGTCACTTTCTCCCCTTGGGGATTGGGATGGCGATTGTGATAGATGATATTCATATTGAATCCTTTGGCCCTCTTGGCCAAGGCCGTGCCTATTCTACCCATCCCGTAAATGCCCAGGGTCTTGCCCACCAGATCCTTACCCAGAAAGAGGTGGTACCTCAAACCCACAAATCTCCCTCCCTTGGTGAAGTTGTGGGCCTGAGGGATAAGGCGGGCTGTGGCCATGAGGAGGGCCCACCCCAGGTCTGCTGTGGCCTCAGTAAGGATATCGGGGGTATGGGTAACCACTATACCCCGAGAGGTGGCAGCGTTTACATCTATGTTGTCCAGGCCTACCCCTAAGTTGCTTATTACCTTAAGATGGGGGGCGGCATCCATCACCTCCCTATCTATCCTGTCGAAGAGCATACACAATAGACCCTCTTTGTCAGCCAAGATCTTTATCAGCTCCTGCCGGGTGATGGGTCTTTCCTCTTTGTGCCTGGTAACTTCTGTGTCTCTCCTTATGAGTTCATCAGCCTCTGGAAAGAGATAGGGCCAAGTAACCAACACCTTAGGCTTTACCATCATCCCTCCTCCCACTTTTGGTTGCAAGAAATAAGATACCATTGACTTCGTAATGTAAAGAGATTACACTTCTTATTTAATGAGAGCAGCAGAAAGGGCTTTGCTTAACCTTAGGAATCATCAGGAGATACAGTAGTTGGATAGAGGGTCGGAGTCGAGAGTTGTTGTGACAGGGATTGGAGCATTAACCCCTCTGGGTATCGGAGTCAAGGAGAGTTGGGATGCCCTTCTCAGGGGGAAATCTGGGATAAGGCGCATCACGGCCTTTGATCCTTCGGGTCTGAGGACACAGATAGCAGGGGAGGTATTGGATTTCAGGCCAGAGGACTTTATGGATAGGAGGTCTGCGAAGCGCTTCGACAGGTCTATTGCCTTTGCTATTGCTGCCAGTCGTATGGCCCTTGAGGATGCTGGGTTAAGGGTGACCCCTGATGTGGGGGTGATCATAGGCAATTCCTTGGGGGGTGTGAATACCATTGAAGAGAACGCTTCTTTGATGTACTCAGGCCATGAGAAGAGGATTTCGGCCTTCTTTATCCCTGGCATGATCTCCAGTATGGCATCGAGCCTTGTGGCTATCGAGCTGGGCATGAAGGGTCCAAACTTTGTGATTAACGGGGCGTGTGCGTCGGGGGCCCTTGCCATAGGCTGTGGTTACCGCTTGGTGAGAGAGGGTGCCCTTAGGGCCATGCTCGTGGGGGGCACAGAAGCAGGCATATGTCGTCTCATGTACTGCGGTTATAATTCTCTAAGGGGTACAAGCACAAGGAACCATGAACCAGAGAGGGCCTCTCGCCCCTTTGACCGAGATAGAGACGGCTTCGTCCCTGCAGAGGGGGCAGGGATGCTTCTTCTTGAAGGCTTATCGGACGCCCTTGATAGGGGAGCTACCATCTATGCTGAGCTGGTAGGTTTCGGCAATTCCTGTGATGCCTATCACTTTACTGCGCCGGATCCAGAGGGGGATGGGGCACGCCGCTGTATGGAGGCAGCCCTGGTCGATGCAGGTCTGGAGCCGAGCGAGGTGGATTACATAAACGCCCATGGTACCTCTACCCCTCTCAATGACCTTGTGGAGACCAAGGCAATAAAGGCCGTTTTTGGGAAGCACAGCTATAAGCTCATGGTGAGCTCTAACAAATCTATGATAGGCCACACTGTGGGGGCGGCGGGGGCCATTGAGGCTATCTTTTCGGTGTTGACCCTGAGGGAGGGGATGGTGCCACCCACGATCAACTATGAGAACCCTGATCCCGAATGTGATCTTGATTACGTTCCACAGAGGGCAAGAAAGGCCGATGTGAGGGTTGTGCTTTCTAACTCCTTTGGCTTTGGAGGCATAAACGCCTCCCTTGTCTTCAAGAAGTTTGAGAGCTGAACATCTGTGGATTTTAAGGAGGAGGTGAGGTATGAGCGGGGAGTTTGAGAGGATGTTTAACGAGGATTTCACCTACTTGAAGGCCTTTATGCGGAGTGTGACACACTATCCTGATGAGAGGGCCCTTACGTGCACCACTCGGGATCGAAGCTGGACCTACCGGGAGCTCAATGAGGAGGCAAACCGCCTTGCGCATACCATCCTCTCTGAAGATGTGACGGGTGAGGATGTAGTGATGTGTTGTCTGTTTAATACTGCGGAGTTCGTGTTCTGTTGGATTGGGACCCAGAAGGCAGGAGTGGTTTTCTCTCCCATCAATTTCAGGCTTGCGCCAGGAGAGATCGCTCTCCATATAGAGGACAGCTTGCCAAAGGTCTTCATTTACGACTCAGACCTGAGGGATACGGTGAAAGAGGCTCTGGCCATGAGTCACCACAAACCCAAGAGAGTGGTCTCGGTTGGTGAAGGTGAACCTCTGCCTGGGGCTGTTCGGTACGAGGATTATGTGGCATCTGGTTCGACGGAGGACGTGGAGGCCAATCCCAAGGGCCCCTTTGATGAGATAGTGCGTTTGTACACCTCTGGCACCACAGGCTTACCCAAGGGGGTTCCTTTAAACAACATATGCAACCTGATGAGGAGCTATGATGTGCTGATCCATTTCCCCTTAGGTCCCAAAGACAAGACCATGAACATGACCCCATGGTTCCATGCAGGAGGACTTCATAGTGGGGGTCCGTGCCCCACCCTTCACGCTGGTGGCGAGATTGTGGGACTGAAGACTTTCAATCCCAAGGTGGTTCTCGACTGTGTTGAGCGCTATGGCCTTACCTTCCTTATTGGTGCACCGGTGAGCTTGGAGCTCCTCTCTCAGGTGCAGGCGAAGCAACCCAGGGATTTGAGCACTTTAAGGGGGATCGTCAGCATGGGTGCCCCCCTCTATAGGGAGGCCTGCATTCGCTATCAGAAGCTTTTGACCCCCAATATCTTCAATGGGTATGGCACCACCGAGACCTTCTGGAATACCTTCTTGAGGCCCTATGATCTTCCGGACAAGGCGGGGACTGCTGGACGCCCTTGCACCGATGAT
Organism: Aquificota bacterium; assembly: GCA_015486015.1. Classification (GTDB taxonomy): domain Bacteria; phylum Thermosulfidibacterota; class Thermosulfidibacteria; order Thermosulfidibacterales; family B14-G1; genus WFSI01. The sequence goes on from WFSL01000010.1 coordinate 102,001, forward strand.
CTGGTGAGGGTAGTGAAGATTCGGGAGGGTCTGGAACATGCAGAGCCTGATGATCTTGTTGCTCGCAATGGAAAAGAGGAAGGGGAGGTGATCATAAGGTCTCTAAAGGCCCCTTACATGTATTACAATAGGCCTGAGGAGGACAAGAAACAGTATTATAAGGGGTGGTATTATACCAAGGATGTTGCAACATGGGATGAGGAGGGATACATCACTATATGTGGCCGCAGGGATGACATGATAATATGTGAAGGTGAGAACATCCATCCATCCCAGATAGAGGCTATCATAAATGAGCATCCGAAGGTGGCTGATTCTGTGGTTGTCGGGGTGCCAGACCCTGTGAAGGGGGAGGTAGTTGCAGCCTTTGTGAAGCCCGATGATCCTACCCTCACACCGAAGGAGCTCTCCCAGTTCCTGACAAAGCACCCTGGATTAGCTAAGTTCAAGAGACCCAAGTATATAAAGATGGTGGAGGAGCTGCCTCTTACTGCTACCGGTAAAAAGAAGCACTTTGTGGCCCGTGAGCTTGCAATTCAGGAATTCAAGAAGTGAGGGATGCTTTGTGGGGTGTCAGCTTACCCATTTACAACCTCCCTCTCAGTAGGAGATCTTGGCCGATGCGTTTGTAGGTCACCTTCTTTAGCTTCATGGCCTGTTTTACGCTCCTTAAGCCCAGGTCCCTTACTGGGGAGCGGCCTACTCCTAAGAAGATGGGGGCTATGAAGATGTAGATCTCGTCGGCCAAGCCCTCTTTTAGAAAGGAGGTGATAACTTTGCCTCCTCCCTCTACTAAGAGTTGAGCTATCCCCTTTTTGCCTAATTCCCTGAGTGCTGCTTTCAGGGGTATCTTTCCATCGGCATCCCTCAAGGCTATCACCTCTATTCCCCGCTCCCTAAGGGCTGCTATCTTTCCCCTTTTTTCTTCAGAGGTAAAAATTAAGGTAGGGGGTGGGGTGGTGAATAAATTCAAATCCATGGGTAGGCTGAGAGAAGTATCAAGCACCACCCTAAGGGGGTTCTTTCCCTTTACCAGCCGGACGGTTAGCCGGGGGTTGTCCAGAGCTGCTGTTTCCCTGCCGATTAGAATGGCATCGCTCTCGGCCCTAAGGCGATGGGTGTGCCTCAAGGCCTGAGGGCCACTAATCCACTGGGAATGGCCAGAAGCTGTGGCTATGCTGCCATCCAGGGATTGGGCCCATTTAAGGATCACCCAGGGTAGACCTGTTGTGACCCACTTGAAGAAGGCCCTGTTAAGATCCCGACACTCTTCTTCCAGTACCCCTACTTCCACCTGGATACCAGCAGAGCGCAGGATTCCTATGCCCTTTCCAGCTACTAAGGGATTGGGGTCCAGGGTCCCTACCACTACTCGCTTTATTCCCGCATGGATGATGGCCTCGGTACAAGGTGGGGTCTTGCCATAGTGGCAGCAGGGCTCCAGATTGACGTACATGGTAGCCCCAGGGGCCTTCCAGTTTAGCCTTTTCAGGACCTCTCGTTCAGCATGAAGATCGCCGAATCTTCGATGGTAACCCTTGGCCATGATCCGACCTTCTCCATCCACAACGACCGCACCCACCATAGGGTTGGGACTCACCCAGCCAGCTCCACGCCTGGCCAGCTTTAGGGCCAGCGCCATAAAATCCCTATCCTCCATCCTCACTCCTTTGCCTTGGTTTCACTTCGTTTTATCTTATTCTTATGGCGGAGACAAAGTTGCAAAGGGGCATCAACCTTAAAGAGGTAGAGGAGCACCTTTGGGGCTTGGTAAATCACCTCGCTCTAACTATTGGCCCCAGGAGCCTGTATAGACCAGACAAATTAGAGGAGGCTTCTTCCTTTATTTGGGGACTTTTGGGGGAGTGGGGATTTTCTGTGGTGCCTCAGGAGTTCCAAGTGTGGAAAACCCCAGTGAGGAACCTGATAGCCTATCTCCATGGTGCTCCAGAAAGGCCCTACTACCTTATTGGTGCCCACTACGACACAGTAAGCCACACCCCAGGAGCCGACGACAATGCCTCGGCTGTTGCTGTGGCCTTGGAGCTGGCCCATCTTATTGCCCAGGGTGTTTTAAAGTCGCTCAGTCCCCTGGCTATTGCCTTTTTCACTTTGGAGGAGCCCCCTACCTTCGGCACACCCTTAATGGGCAGTCGGGTGTATGCTTCCTGGGCCCAGAGGGAGGGGCACGCCATTAAGGGGGCCTTGATCCTGGAGATGGTGGGTTACTACTGCCAGGAGGTGGGGTGTCAGAGATACCCACCCTTTCTTCGCCAGTTGATGGGGTTGCCCAAGAAAGGGGATTTCATTGGCATCATTGGTGATGGGAAATCTCGAAGATTGGTAGAAAGGTTAAAGAGGGCATTTGAGATGAACCCTGCCTTACCTGTGCATGCACTGGTGGTACCTCTCAGGGGCTATCTGCTGCCAGCAACCCGCCTGTCGGATAACGCCTCATTCTGGGACAAGGGATACCCAGCCGTCATGATCACCGACACGGCATATTACAGAAATCCCAACTACCACACCTCTCGGGATACCCCAGATACCTTGGACTACTCCGCCATGGCCCAACTGGTGAAAAGTCTGGCCTCTTTTCTCACTTTGTTCTGGAGGCCCCTGTGACTCTAAAGGGTTGACTTATCGAAAATATTGTTTACAATTAACAATAAACAGTTGGCAGGAGATGAAATGGAAGTCTTAAGTGTAACTACAGCTGTTTTAGAGTACCTGAGGGATAGGATCATATCTGGGGAGCTAAAGGCTGGACAGCGTCTGAGTGAGGCGGAATTGGCCACCAGCTTGGAAGTAAGCAGGGGTCCAATTCGGGAGGCCTTTAGGGTACTGGAAAAGGAACAACTGGTAGTGAGCTTTCCCAGGAGGGGTACCTTCGTATCTGAGGTCTCTGTTGAAGACTTCCTGGACCTATATCAAGCCAGGGAGATGCTTGAGTGCTATGCCATTGAGCTGCTAAAAGAGAGTGAAAAAAGAGAACTCTCTGAGGTGGAAGGGGCGCTGGATAAAACAGTTGATCTGCCTTTCCCTCCACCCGGAGACACCGAGGCAAAATTAAAGTATTTGAGGGCCTTTTCAAATTTCCACTTCAAGTTGGTAGAGGCGGCGGGTAACAAGAGGGTGACAAAGTTTTACAGGGATATCTCCAACCATCTCCTTCGGTATCAGTTTATGTATGCTTACATCCCTGGGCTCACAAAAAACTCTCAGAAGGATCATACGCAGATCCTAAATCTCATCAAGGCGGGAGAGTATGACAAGGCCAAGGAGTTCTTGAGGGTACATATCAGATCCTTCGTGAAGTTGATGAAATCCTGGATGTTTGGTCCCAGAGAAAATCAGGGTTAGGAGGTTAAATATGGAAGGGAAAGAAATTACAAGGGAGTTTGCAGATTTTGTGGCAAGTATCCAGTTTTCAGGCCTAAGTAGTGAGGTAGTGGAGCAGGCCAAAGATTACATCCTGGATTGTATAGGTTGTACCATGGGAGGATACGCTGTACCGGAGGGTGTGCAGATTGCCAAAC
>WFSL01000011.1 GCA_015486015.1 Aquificota bacterium
CCATTATCCAGTATCAATACTGTAGAGGTACCCATGTTATAAACAATATCCATAAGAGCAGTAACTCCCGAGTGATAGAAAGTGCTGTCCCCAATTACTGCCACCATCCTCCCTCGGTATCCCGCCTTTTGCGCCCCATGGACCATTCCCACCCCCGACCCCATGCATATGCAGGAATGCAAACTTGAGAGGGGCGGCAGGGCTCCCAAGGTATAGCAGCCTATATCCCCAAACACCACAGCCTTAAGCTTCTTTAGCACTACAAACACACCCCTATGAGGACAGCCAGGGCACAAGGTAGGGGGGCGCTGGGGTATATGGGGAAACGAGACAGACCTGGGTTTGTAGCCCCTGTCCACCCCCCTCTTCACTAACTCAGGGGAAAGCTCCCCAGTAATGGGGAAGGCCTCTTTGCCCACCACAGAAACACCCATGGCCTTCACCTGCCCCTCCAAAAAGGGATCGAGCTCTTCCACTACAAATAAACGGGCCACCCGGGAAGCGAAATCCCTTATCATCCTAACAGGAAGGGGATAGGTCATGGCGAGCTTCAAGACAGAGGCCCCGGGAAAGGCCTCCTTCACGTACTGATATACCACTCCTGAGGTGATGAACCCCAAGGAAGTATCCCCCATCTCCACCCTATTCCATGAAAAGCCATCAGAGAAAGCATAAAGGGATCTCATCCTCTCCTCCACAATAGGGTGGCGCTCCTTTGCATACACCGGCAGCATCACCCACTTTTGAGGATTAAGGCTTAAGCCCTTTGCATGCACCTCCTCCCTTTCTCCCAAGACTACCACTCCCCTTCCATGGGCTATCCTGGTGGTAATGCGAAGGAGCACAGGGGTATCAAAATCTTCAGAGATATGATATGCCTCCAACACAAACTCTTTGCACTCCTGGCTATCAGAGGGTTCCAACATAGGCACCTTCGCCATTACCGCATAGTGCCTGTTGTCTTGCTCATTCTGAGAACTGTACAGAGATGGGTCATCGGCGGTGACCACAGTCAATCCTGCACCAACACCTGTATAAGAAAGGGTGAAAAAAGGATCGGCTGCCACATTGAGTCCCACGTGTTTCATAGCCACCAACACGCGGGCGCCAGCCATGCTAGCTCCTATCCCCATCTCCAGGGCTACTTTCTCATTCGGTGCCCACTCGGCATAGACCTCAGGAAGACGAGCAAGGTATTCCAAGATCTCCGTGCTGGGGGTCCCTGGGTAGGCCGAGGCCACTGCCACCCCTGCCTCCCAGGCCCCCCTGGCTATGGCCTCATCCCCCGAAAGTAGCATCCTCTTCATTTGAGGACCTCTAAGAGACGGGCAGCCTCCTGGGCAAATGGAGAAGAGGGGAAGCGACCTCTAAGGTCCTCTAAGGTCTTTACAGCATCTTTTATATCGCCCCTCTCCTGATAAAGGAGGGCAAGGTTATAACGGAGATAGGGTTCCAAAAAGGGGTTTTCCTGCTTCAGACATGCCTTTAGATCCTCAATCCCCTTCTGCGGATCCTGGATCCCTGTGAGGGCCACCAGCCACTGGGGAAAGAAAAACTCTTTGTTCTTTATACCCTGGACCCCTGTGGCAAGCTCACCCTCGGCCTTTGCATGCTCACCTTCAAGCTCATAGCATCTACCCAAATACAGATGGGCCAAGGAGGCCCATAAGGAGTTGGGATACCTCCTTACTACCTCCCTGAAGGCCTTTACCGCCGCGTCAATCCCCTCATGTGTGCTGGGATCAATGCCATGATACACCCGTAATGCTTGAGAAAAGGCCAATCCGCTTTCTCTATTGTATGCACCCTTATGAGAAAACCAACCCCAAACCGCTGCAGCCCCTGCAAGACACAATACAACCACTGTGGCAATGAGTAACCTATGCCTCGATGCCCAACCCAACGCTTGAGAAGCCGCCTGAACAAACGGATCAGGGGACTCAGCCTCCACACGTTTCTTAACCATCTTGCCAGCCTCCCAGCCTCTTAGCCAATCTCTCCCCCATCTCCAGGACCTCCAAGGCTTCCTCCCGACTCATCCCTGCACCCATTAAAACCCTCAGGGCCGTTTCTCTGTCCATGAGGTCCCCCGGTTCATGGGCATCGGTATTAAAGACGAGAACAGCCCCTACCCTTCGAGCCATCTGCACCACATGCCCATTCGTGAATGAGTGCCCCTTCCTACCAGAGAGTTCCAAGGCCACCCCTCTCTTAGCCGCCTCCAAAGCCTCCTCCTCTGTAATAAGCCCAGGATGCGCCAAGATATCAGCCCCTCCTTCAATGGCAGCCATGTTGGTTCCCGGGGCCACGGGCTCCACTATGGTCTCACCATGCACTACCACTACCTTTGCCCCCAGATCCCTGGATTCAGCAATAAGGGAAGGGATATCCGAAGGGGGAACATGGGTAAGCTCTATTCCTGGTATCACCCTCAGCCCCCCCATGGTCTCGTTGAGCCTCTCAGCAAGCCTCACCATAGCAGGAATGATGATCTCTATGTTTGAGCAGTCCCCATGGTCGGTAATGCCCAAGTATCTCAAGCCTTTAACCTGAGCACGCCTGCAGAGCTCACTGGGTATAAGCACCCCATCACTGAAAGTGGTGTGCGTGTGAAGATCTACCAACCCCTCAACTCCTGCGCCATTCTCGTATCGGCCCTGGCCAGCCCCGCTGAAACGGGATATCCCAAGTCCTCCAACACACCCTTCCTCACCCGAAGGGCCAACTTATAGGCCAGCTTCGAGGCCACCTTAGCAAAGAAAACCTCGGCAGGATGGTCCTTACATACGTACCCCTCAGGACCATTGAGATCCCCCTCACTCACCACATCCCAGCCTATCACACTGCAATCATATACCCCCTTCTTCCCCTCCAAGGTGGCCTTGATCTTTCCACCAATGT
>WFSL01000012.1 GCA_015486015.1 Aquificota bacterium
CTATAGAGGATGTCCTCAAGGCCCCTATAGTGGCTTGGCCTCTGGGCTTATACGATTGCTGTGGTGTAAGCGACGGTGCAGCGGCCGCCATCATCACCACACCGGAGATCGCCAAGGGTCTGCGCCAGGATTTCGTGAGGGTGAAGGCCCTTCAGGTGGCAGTCACATCGGGGGAGGAGCTCATGTATCAGGCTTGGGACGGCACCCACGTGGAGTCCACGGTGAGGGCAGCGACTAAGGCCTATGAGGAGGCGGGGATAAAGAACCCTCGGGAGGAGATTGGGGTGATGGAAATCCACGACTGCTTCTCCATCACCGAATTGGTCACCTACGAGGATCTGGGGATTTCTCCCAGGGGAAAGGCGAGCGACGATGTAAACAACGGTTTCTTTGATCTGGATGGTAAGATTCCCTGCCAGCCTGATGGTGGCCTGAAGTGTTTTGGCCATCCCATAGGTGCCTCGGGTCTGCGCATGATGTACGAGGTGTACAAACAGATCCAGGGCAAGGCAGGTGAGAGGCAGGTGAAGGACCCCAAGCTGGGGCTCACCCACAATCTGGGGGGTTATCCCATCAGCAGTGTGGTGAGTGTGGCCATAGTGGGTTTGTGAGGAGGTGGGAAATGATCAGGAACGTGGATTTTTACTTGATGGAGGAGCTTTTGGAGGAAGAGGAAAAGATCATCCGTGATACCACCAGAAGGTTTGTAGAGGAGAAGGTATTGCCCCTAATTCCTGAGCACTACGATAAGGGCACCTTTCCCACGGAGCTTATACCGGAGATAGGTAAGCTGGGCCTCTTTGGCATTACCATCCCCCAGGAGTATGGGGGGGCAGGGGCCAGCTATTTTTCCTATGGGCTTGCCTGCCAGGAGCTGGAATGGTGCGACAGCGGGCTGAGGAGTCTGGTCTCTGTGCAGAATTCCCTTTGCATGTATCCCATTTATGCTTACGGTTCTGAGGAACAGAAAAGAAAGTACCTCCCCAGGATGGCTACAGGGGAGATCATCGGTTGTTATGGGCTTACAGAGCCCGATGCAGGCTCAGACCCCGCCAGCATGAGGACCGTGGCCAAAAAGGTAGAGGGAGGATGGGTCCTTAACGGCAACAAGATCTGGATCACCAATGCCCCCATAGCTGGTCTGGCCGTGGTATGGGCCAAGACCCAGGAAGGGGTGAGGGGGTTCATCGTGGAGAGGGGTACTCCGGGCTTTGAGACACCGGAGATCAAACAGAAGATGTCCCTTAGGTTTTCCCCCACGGGAGAGATTGTTCTGGAGGACTGTTTTGTGCCAGAGGAAAACATGCTTCCTGGGAGCGAGATGGGCATGAAGGCGCCATTTTCCTGCCTCACCCGGGCGAGGTACGGCATAGCTTGGGGAGGGGTGGGTATGGCGGCCTTCTGCTATGAGAGGGCATTGGAATATGCCAAGGAGCGCATACAATTTGGGAGGCCCCTGGCCTCATTCCAGCTCATCCAGCAGGACCTGGCGGATATGCTCACGGAGATTACGAAGTGCCAGCTATTGGTCTATCGGTTGGGCAGGCTCTTTGATGAAGGAAGGGCATCCCATGTGATGGTCTCCATGGCCAAGAGGGCATGCACCATGATGGCCCACCAGGTAACAAGAAAGGCCAGAGAGATCCTGGGAGGAAATGGGATCAGCCTGGAATATCACATAATAAGGCATCTGTGTAACACAGAGACCACCACCACTTATGAAGGTACGAGTAAGATCCATGCCCTTATTCTGGGAAGACACATCACAGGAATCAGCGCCTTTAGATAAGGTGGGCGTAGAATCTTGGTGGAAAGGCTTCATTCATTATCAGATTGACTAAGCCATGTTAATTTGTTAAGTGGAAATAACGTCCGGTAGGTAGGCACTGGAGAACTTTGGCCCAAGAGACTCAGAGTTCAGTTGTACTTTTCAGAGGGGGAGTTGGGGGCAGTCAAAAAGGGATAGTTTCCACAGTTTTGATGGGAGGAGTGGGATGAGAGAGAAACTGATGGATGCAAGAGAGGCCATCGCCAGATTTGTAAGGGATGGTTGCTCTATTGCCATTAGCGGGGTGGGTAGAAATGCCTCTCCCATGGCCCTGGTGAGGGAGATTATCAGGCAAAGGAGGAAGGATCTCACCATAATAGGACCTGAAAAGGGGATGGACTTCGATATCCTCATAGGTGCTGGGTGTGTGAAAGAGGTGGTCTTTGCCTTTGTGACCTTAGAGGAGTTCGGTTTTGCCAGAAGTTTTAGGAGGGCTGTGGAGTCTGGCACCATTAGGGTTACAGAACATACGTGAGCTACCATTCTCACAGGGCTGCGGGCTGCAGCCTCAGGGGTGAGTTTCCTCCCCATAAAGGGGTTGGAAGGCTCAGATCTGCTGAAGATAAGGGGTTTTGAGACTGTCACATGCCCTTATACAGGGGAGAGATATATAGCCTGTCCAAAGATTGAACCCGATGTGGCGATAATGCATGGGCAGAGGGCAGATAAGTATGGGAATGTTCAACTGGAGGGCCCTCCCCTGGATCATGTGATCATGGTAAAGGCGGCCAAAAGAGCGATCATCTCCGTGGAGGAGATAGTGCCTACAGATAAAATCAGGGAGAATCCCATAGCCACGGTTATACCCCATTATATGGTGGATGCCATCGTGGAATTACCTTATGGGGCCCATCCCGCCTCATGCCATGGATACTACGAGAGCGATAGAGAGCATGTGAGGGAATATGCAAAGGCTTCCGATACCCCCGAAGGCCTTCAGGACTATCTGGCCCGGTATGTGTATGGGGTGAAGGACCATGAGGAGTACATGGATATGGTGAAGGGGGTAAGGTTATGAGTGACTACACTATTGCAGAGCTCATGTCCGTTTGTATGGCTAAGGAGGTGAGGGACGGAGACCTTTTGGTGCAAGGTCTCTACTCTCCCATGGTGATGGTGGGGTGCTGGCTTGCCAAGCGGACCCACGCTCCCCATGCGGTGATCTTCAACGTCTCCGAGGGGATAGAGGGCAGGCCCAGATATCTTCCATATTCCACGGCGGAGCCTGAGCTGGCCAGGGATTGCGTGGCGTTCCCAGACTTCCTCCACGTTGGAGAGCTGGCAGCCAGGGGAAGACTGGATCTGGTTTTTTTGAGTGCAGCCCAGGTGGACATGTACGGCAACACAAACCTCTCTGTGATAGGGGATTACTGCCATCCTAAGGTGAGACTCCCCGGCGGGGCGGCCACCACTTACTTTTTCGGTATGGCTAAGCGTTCTGTTATTTGGATTGTGAGGCAGAGCAGAAAGAGTTTCGTTGAAAAGGTGGACTTCATCACGGGTGTGGGCTACCTGGATGGCCCCGGAGCCAGGGAGAAGGCTGGGCTTAGGTGGGGAGGTCCCGTAAGGGTAATCACCAATCTGGGGGTCTATTCTTTTGACGAGGAGAGCAAAAGGATGAAGTTGGATTCGAGGCACCCTGGCGTATCCGTGGAAGAGATACTCGAAAACACAGGCTTCGAGTTGATTCTCCCTCCAGAGGTACCAGAGACCCCTCCTCCTACCCAAGAGCAGCTCAGGCTTATCAGGGAGATGGATCCTAATGGAGTAAGGGAGCTGGAGTTTAAGAAGGAGGTGTGAAGATGTTAGATTTTTCCCTTTCTTTTGAGCAAAAAACGCTTCGCCAGACTGTCAAGAGGTTTGTAGAGAAAGAGATCGTCCCAATCGCCCTGGAATTTGAGAAGGATGAAATGGAAGGTAAGCTGGCCCATGAGGTGATCCAGAAGGCTGCCCAGGCAGGGATACTGGGTCTTCCGGTGCCTGAGGAGTATGGTGGGGGAGGGGCGTCGGGTATCGAGTGTAACATTGCCTTGGAGGAGCTGGCAGTGGGATGTGGTGGCATTGCCACTGCCATTGGGGCCAGTTGGTTTGGCCAGACGCCCATTCTTATGGCAGCCACGAAGGAGCAGCGGGAGAGATGGTTTCCCATCCTGGCCTCCAAGGAAGAGGGGCACCTGGTCTGCATGGCCATGACCGAGCCCCAGGGGGGATCCGATATAGAGAATGCCCAGATGGGCCTGAGGACTGTGAGAACACGGGTGAGGTTTGAGGGTGACGAGATTGTTGTAACCGGTACTAAACTCTGGCCCAGCAATTTTGACGTCTCCACTCTGTATACGGTGGTGGCCACAACAGATCCCCAGAAGGGACCTGAGGGTTCGTGCCTGGTGGTAGTTGAAAGGGGTGCCAAAGGTCTCTCCTTTAGCAAACCCGTACCCAAGATGGGCATGCATGCCGATAGAAACGGTGAGATTATCTTTGAAGATGTGAGGATCCCAAAAGAAAACATGTTGGGCAAGGTGGGAGACGGTTTCAAGCTTTTGCAAAGGACCTTGGTTTACAATAGGGTGGGGGCTGGGGCCATATCCGTGGGTATGGCCAGAGGGGCCTTTGAAAGGGCGTTGAAGTGGGCAAAGGAGAGGACAGTGATGGGGAAACCCCTGGCGGAGCACCCTGTGGTTTCCTCTAAGCTGGCGGAGATGGCTGCCAAGATAGAGATGTCCAGGTTACTGGTGTGGAGGGCAGCCTGGTACAACGCCCAGCCCAAAAAGAGGAGCATGAAGTGGGCCAGTATGGCCAAGGTCTACGCCAGCGATCTGGCCATGGAGGTGACCACGGATGCGGTACAGGTAATGGGGTCCTATGGGTATGCCAGGGAATATGGGGTGGAGAAGTACATGAGGGATAACAAGATCATCCAGATATACATTGGGGCCAACGAACTCACCAAACAGGTGATAGGTGAAGAACTGCTCACCGCTCCTGAGGACATGTTCGAGGTGTAGGAGGTAACCATGGAGAAGAGAAAGTATGGGCTCTTCATAGGTGGAGATTGGGTAGAGGCGGAAAGTGGAGAGACCTTTTTCTCTGCCTTTCCTGCCACGGGTGAAGTGGTAGCGGAGCTGGCCAAGGCGGGCAAAGCAGACGTGGACAAAGCAGTGAAAGCGGCCAGGGCCGCTTTTGAGGAGGGAAAGTGGCCTAAGCTCTCGGCAACGGAGAGGGGGAGGCTTCTAAGAAAGGTCGCCCAGGGGATCCAGGACAGGTTAGAAGAGTTTGCGAGGCTGGAAACCTTGGACACAGGGAAGCCTATCAGGGACTCCCTTAGGATTGATATCCCCATGGTGGTGGATGTCTTTGACTACTATGGAGGACTGGCAGACAAGATTATGGGAGAGACCATTCCTGTGCCTGGGAACTTCTTGGACTTTACTTTGAGGGAACCCGTGGGTGTAGCCGGGCTCATTGTGCCCTGGAACTACCCATTATTCCTTGCCTCCTGGAAGATTGCACCTGCACTGGCTGCAGGATGTACGGTGGTGGTGAAGCCTGCATCTCTAACCCCCCAAACTGTCCTTGAACTGGCCAACGTGATGAACGAGGTGGGGGTGCCGCCGGGCGTGTACAATGTGATCACTGGTCCAGGTAGCGAGGTGGGGGCTGCCCTTGTGGAGCATCCAGGTGTTGACAAGGTAGCTTTGACTGGTGAGACCCAGACAGGGAAGTTGGTGATGGAGATGGCGTCCAAAGGGGTGAAGAATATCTCCTTGGAGCTGGGTGGGAAGTCCCCCAACATCGTCTTCGAAGATGCCAGCATGGATGAGGCTGTGAGGGGTGCCCTTTTTGGTATCTTCATGAACCAGGGGGAGGTTTGCTGTGCAGGGAGCAGACTCCTTCTCCAGGAAAGCATCAAGGAGGAGTTTTTGGGGAAGCTGGTAGAGATGGCCAGGGGCATAAGGCTTGGTCATCCCTTAGAGAGGGAGACCCAGTTTGGTCCCTTAGTCTCACAGGAGCAGTTGGAGAAAGTGGAAGGCTATGTGGAAAGCGGCTTGGAAGAGGGGGCCCAGCTCTTGACGGGTGGGAAGAGGCCACAGGGTGAGGCCTTTAGCAAGGGCTTCTATTATGAACCTACTGTGTTCTCCGAGGTTAAGCCCCACATGAAGATTGCCCAGGAGGAGATCTTTGGTCCTGTCCTCTCTGTGATCACCTTCAAGGACGAGAAGGAGGCGATCTCCATAGCCAATGATACCATATATGGTCTTGCAGCGGGTATCTGGACTAGGGATGTGAAGAGGGCCTTCAGGGTGGCCAAGGCCATCAAGGCAGGGAATATCTGGATTAATACTTATAACATGCTGCCTCCTCAGGCCCCCTTTGGTGGCTATAAGATGAGTGGCATTGGCAGGGAGCTGGGTATCCATGTGATCTCCCTCTACACAGAGGTTAAAAACATCATGGTCTATCTTGGGAAGGGGGGAGTGAAGTGGTTTGGTTAGCGTCTTGTGAGCAAGGTGTCAGGTCTCAACATTTGACAAACTGCTTTGGGGGGTGGTGGGGAGGCTTATGGAGAACAAAGCAGTTCCTCTCTTATCTGGGATCAGCTTTCGAGCGGTATGGGGCTGTCATTCATACTTCTACCCCCTTGCTCGAATTTGTTACAAATTATGCATCACATCAAGGAATGTCAAATGTTGAGACCTGACACCTAAGTATACCGTTCTCTACTTGACTATTACCGGCATCCCACAGACGGTGAGGATTACCCTATGGGCCAGGCGGGCTACCTCCTGGTTCAATAGTCCGGCTATATCCCTAAATTCCCTACTCCCTGGATCGCAGGGTACAATGCCGGAGCCTACCTCGTTGGTCACAATAATTAGATCACAGGGTGGGTGTTTGAGTGCCCTCAGAAATCTCTGAACCATAGGGTCATCCATAGATACTTTTCCTGCCCTATGCTGGAGATTCCCCAGCCACACGGTAAGACAGTCTACGATGGCTACCTCAATCTCAGGGGGCAGGTTGTCGAGGGCATGTGCCAAATCCATAGGCTCTTCTATAGTGATAAAGTTGGGGTCCCTATCGAGTCGGTGCCTCTTAATTCTCTCTCTCATCTCTTCATCTACTGGCTCTGCCGTGGCAATGAACGCCTTCTTAGCGCAGGTAGAAGCCAGCTCAAGGGCATAACGGCTCTTGCCGCTCCTTGCCCCTCCTGTGATAAGTGTAATGTGTCCCATTCAGGTTCTCCCTTTTCCATGCCCCTTAGAGACCGGAATTATATAAGGCCTGGAGGAGATGGGATGCCTCCTTACCAATACTTCTGTTTTGTATACCTCTCTCAGGATTTTGCAGGTCAAGACCTCTTGCGGAGCCCCCGTACTGTGTACCCTGCCCTCGTCTAAAAGGAGTAGCCTATCACAAAATTCACTGGCCAAATTCAGCTCGTGGAGCACTATCACCACTGTTAGCCCCAGCTCCGCGTTGAGCCTCTTCACCAAATCGAGGACCGCTATCTGATGGGCGATGTCAAGATGCGCTACAGGTTCATCGAGGAGCAAAAGTTCTGGCTCCTGGGCTAAAGCCCTTGCCATAAAGGTGAGCTGCCTTTCTCCACCGCTCATGTCCCTGAGGGGCCGATCTTTGAGGTGCAAAATCCCAGTCATGGACATGGCCTTTTCTGCAACTTCGAGGTCTCTCTTTGTTTCGAGGAACTGGAGCCCTCGGTAGTGGGGCATCCTACCCAAAAGCACGTACTCCTGAACCCTCATGAGGCCTGTTCGGGTCTCCTGAGAAACCACAGCCACCCTCTTTGCAAATGCCTTCAGGTCCATTTTCCAGATATCCCTTCCATCCAGCAGGACGTTTCCTTTTAAGGGTTTAAGCACCCTGGATATCGCCCTAATAAGTGTGGTCTTGCCAGAACCATTGGGCCCGATGATCCCCAGGAACTCCCCCTGTGCCACGGATAGGTTCACCTCTTGTAAGAGGAATCCATCTTCATAGCCACAGGTAAGCTGTCGGGCCTCCAACATCATTCCAGGGTCACCTGTTTCTTGGTAAGGGCATAAATGAAGAGAACGCCTCCCACTATCCCCGTAATGACCCCCACAGGTAACTCCATGGGGGCTATCACTGTCCTGGCCAGGGTGTCACATAAGACCAGAAAAGCTGCCCCACCCAAGAAAGAGGAGGCCAATAGGATCCTATGGTCCTGCCCCACCAGCATGCGAAGAAAGTGGGGTACCACCAATCCCACGAAACCGATAACCCCTGCAGAAGAGACACACAACCCTGTTATCACAGAAGCTAAGAGAAAGAGGAGCTTCTTGCTCCTCTCCACATTGACCCCCAGGTGCAGGGCTTCTTCTTCTCCCAGGGCCAAGGCATTGAGGTCCAAGGCAAAGAAATACGAGATCCCCAGGCCCATTAGGGCCACACACACCATGAGAGCCACCATCCACCAGTTCGTCCCGCCCAAGAATCCCATGATCCAAAAGACAATGCCGTGAAGATCCTCCAAACGGGAAACAGCCATGATTAGCATAATGAGAGATGAGGAGATGAAACTCACCATCACCCCTGTGAGCAGCAATCCCTGGATTCTCAAAATCCCCCGCCGGGTGCTCAACAGGTAGACCAGCGCTATTACCAGCACCGCTCCTCCGAAGCCCGTGAGGGGCAAGGCTATCATGCCCAGGACCTTGGGCAGGTGCGAGAGCATCCCCAGAGAGACCCCAAGGGCAGCCCCTCCCGAGATCCCTAAGGTGTAGGGTTCCACCAATGGATTACGGAAAAGCCCCTGAAGGATAACCCCAGCAAGGCTGAGGCCTCCCCCTACAGCAAAGCCGAGGAGAATCCTGGGCAAACGCAACTGGAAGACAATGGAATGGGCCACACTCTCTTTTCGTGAGAATGAAGCGAAGACCTCTTTCAAAGAAAAGCCTGTGGAGCCCAAGGAGAGAGAAAAAAGACCCACAATCACTACAAAGAGCAATAAGAAAAGGATCCATAATCCCCATTTAGATAGCCTGCCTTCCAATTACCGCTCCCCCAGTTTCATCTCGGGGTGAAGTAGTCTAACCAGTTCCTTCAAAGTCTTAACAAAAGTGACAGGGGTAGGACTGCAGAGTTTGTAGGAGTCCACCACGTACACCTGACCTTTCCTCACCGCCTTGATAGTCTTGAACCTCTCCCAGGTTTTTTTCTCTTTTTCTCCTATCACTCCCATGGTGACTATCAAGATGACATCAGGATCTCCCTTTAAGACCTCCTCCTTGCTGTAAAGGCCGCTCCCGGCATTAGCGGCGATATTTATTCCCCCAGCCATCTCTATGTAATCGTTGACAAAGGAACCTTTGGTAGCGGTAAATAGGGGCCTGGCCCCAATTTCCACAAATACTTTAGGTTTCTTTAATCCCTTTGTTCCTTTCTTGATACGTGCCACCTGGGCCTTCACTCTCCGAATGATCTCCCTCGCCCTATTTTGCCTTCCAATAAGCCTGGCGAGTTCCATAAATTGCTCACATATCTCCTCAAAGTTTTTTGGCTCGGGGAAGACTGTTACCTTAATCCCCAGATCCTTCATCTTTTTAATGGCCTTGGGATCTGTAAGGGAGGTGGCAAAAACGATATCGGGCTTAAGGGCGATGACCTTCTCCAGATTCACCTCTATGGCCCTGCCCACCTTCTCCTTGAGTTTAGCCTCTGGCCTTTTACAGTATGTGGTGCAGCCCACGAGGTGATCCCCAGCACCTAACAGGTAGAGCTCTTCTGTAATGGAGGGCCCTAAGGAGATGATGCGTCGAGGATAGCTTTGGGCGCACAAAGAACCTGCACAAATTAAAAATAATATCACACAAAAGGCAAAATAAACAGTCGCTCTTTTTATCAATACACCCTCTCTACCCCATATTTGATTTTGCATCCGTAATGCAAGATAGAAACATTCTTCAGATACTTTTCGGCAACTCTCTTTGCCTCTTGCATCTCTTCTATACTTGGCCTTCTGAACTTATCTTTCTCCCCAAAAGGCATATATGCATCGATGCGATATGGGATTTTACTGTCTATACTGCTGATAAATTTGGCTATCTTTGCTATCTCTTTCTGATCAATATATCCAGGAATAAGGACACTTTCTGCCCTTAACTTTAAGTGGGAAGTGGAGTAATATTTTGCAAAATTGCTTAATACACGCTCAGGATACTCCCTTCCTGTAAAATCTTTAAATATGACTTTTGTTATAGCCTTTATGCTCACACAAACCTCATCTATTATCCCTGTCTCCACAAATTCATATCCATTTGTCAAAAGGATATTGTATGAAAGAAACTCCTTCTTCAGCCTAAGTGCCAATGGAACGAATGAAGTGTCCACAGTAGGCTCGCTTCCCATAAAGAATACCCTCTTGAAGGGATATAGCTTTAACAGGGGCAAGACATCTTCAGGCGACAGTGAGCCACGGACTGGTAGCTGTTTTCCCATCAGATGGCAATCAATAGGATGAAACCTCGCTATGCAGCCCCAGCAGGAAAAGTTGCATTCTGCATCAAAGTAGAGATATATCTCACCCCGCTCTGGTGCATAGGTGATGTGATAAACCCCCATGGGCTCTCTCCTTCATGTTATATGGAAGGTTTTACCACTACCTTCATGGCTTTGTGAGTATCAACTAATCTTAAACCTCTAATCAATTCTTTCAGTGAAATTTGGTGTGTGATCAAATAGTCCACTTTTACTTGTCCTGTAGATAAGATTGTCAATGCTTCCCTGTTCTGCTCAGAAGTGCAACCATAAGCTCCCGATATTTGTAGTTCTTTGTAGTGGATCAAATTGTGATCAATAAGAACATCTTTGTGCATGCGCAAAAGACCTGAGAAGAAGGCAATTCTTCCTCGCTTTCTTAGGATGTTGATGCCCAAGGCCAGAACCTCAGGTGCTGAGCACGCTGGAATCACCACATCTATCTCATTTTTCATTATATTTATAATTGAAGACTCACTATCTAAGTTTATGATGGCATCCACTTGTAGGTGCTGCTCGGCGAATTTAAGCCTTTCTCTTTCCCTCTCAACGACAATAACTTTAGATGCTCCGAAGAGTCTGGAGAGTTGTGCAAAAAGGTGTCCTATTGGACCAGCACCAAAAACGGCAACCACATCACCCTGTTCTATACGACACCGTCTCAGCGCATTGATACAACAAGCAATGGGTTCTGCTAAAGATGCCTCCTCAAAGGATACAGATGGTGGAATTCTGTTTACAGATCCATTTTCAACGCCTTTCGCAGGAATGAACATATATTCAGCAAATCCCCCATCATAGTGAAAACCTATTATTTTTATATTGTCACACATGTTTGAAGCACCTTTCTTGCAGAAGGAACAGCTTCCACATGTTACTCCAGGTGCTACCTGAACCTTGTCGCCCACTCTGAACTTTCCTCTGATTCTGGTTCCAACCTCTGCAACCGTTCCTGCGATCTCGTGGCCAAGTATGCGTGGCAGTTCAAGATCCCGATGTCCCACATGGAACATCTTTACATCTGTCCTGCAGATAGCACATGAGTCTACCTTTATAAGTATCCCGCCATCGCCACAGACGGGGGTGCTCACATCCTCCACCTTTATATTTTCCAAGCCCCTCAGTACCGCTGCCTTCATTCGATCTTTTCCATCAAGGACTCGAGTTTTTCCAAACCCTTTTTACTGTTGGAGTTCTGCTCCTTAACCCACTCCTTTAATTTTTCTAAGGCCTTACCGGACTTGACCGTTTCCTTGGAAATCTCCAATCCCTCTCTCAGATCTCTGGCTTTGCCTGCCAGGTACAGGATTGGGGCGGCATTGATACATGCAATATTGGTCCTTGGCTCTGTCTCCATACCTCCCAGAGTCCTGAGAAAGCGCAGCGCTTCCCTGTCCCTTCCTGCCTCAGGGGAAAGTTCAGCCTCGCCGACTCGCTGGATGCCAAAATCTTCAGGGGATAGAAGGTAAGTAGAGATTTCTCCGTCCTCGTGCAGCTCTGCAACAATTGTATTTCCTACAATAGATATCTCATCCATACCTTTGGTTCCATCGCTGTTCATTCCATGAACTACAATGGCTTTCTGGTAGCCTATCTCTTTCATTACCTTGACAATAGGTTTAACTAAATCCTTGGAATAAACACCTCTAACTCCGTAGCGTGGAAGTGCAGGGTTGGCAAGGGAAGCAGCAATGTTCAGAAAGGTACCAAAGTAAATCTGCGATAAGATTCTTGCTAATTGAGGATGAATTTTAGGACTCATACCATTAAAAATTCCGATCCCTGCTTTTTCTATGCTTCTTTTTGTAATTTCTGGATCACACTCAACCTCAACGCCTACAGCCTCCAGAATATCAACTGCTCCGTGTTTTGAAGTAATCGCCCTTGCTCCATGTTTTGCCATGAAAACACCATTAGCTGCTGCAATTATGGAGGCAACTGTGCTTATGTTAAATGTGTCAAGTTCGTCCATACCGGTACCGCAGTTCTCTACCAGGGGCTGAGATATAGATGGCTTCACTTTCACTGTGTCGTATTTGTAGATTGCTTCCCAAACACCCGCTATTTCCTCTGGAGTTGCACCTTTAGCGGTCATTGCTGCCAGAAAGGCCCCTTGTTGCAAGGGAGGCTGATCATTCATGAGGATTTTTTTGAATGCTTCGCGTGCTTCAGCGTGTGTGAGGTCTTTTTTCTGTATAAGCTTGCTGATTATAGCACCAAACTTTCTCATCTTATTTTTCCTCTTTATGTAACGTTTGATGCGCGGGAAGCGGTTCAAAGACTTCTGGGTGAATGAGCCTTGCCAATGTCTCTAATCCTTCAGCAGCTCGAGGGCCAGGGCGACATATTAGCTCTGCCTTTAACCCATAGATATTGCCTTTTCTGCATGCGTCTGTTCTCTTAAATTCTGGCCTTTCCATTACAGCCGACAGAAGTTCCTCGCTTTTATCATATCCCTCTGAATAGAGAACAAGCTGGGGATTTTGGGCAATTATTTCCTTGATTATGGCATCTTCGCTTGCGCTTTCAGCTATATCTCTTGCCACGTTTACACCTCCAAGCATCTCCATCAGCTTGCTCATATGGCAGGATCTCCATGCAGTACAAGCAATGTCACACAAATAGCATACACGCACCTTGTTAGAAGCCAGAGCGGCTGTATTGAGGATGTTTTTCATCTTTTGCTCTATTTTTTCAGCGATATTCAGAGCTTTTTCAAGGCAGCCCAATACTTTTCCTATCTCAATGATATTTTGGGGAGCTTTAAATATAGACTCAGAAGACAAGAGACAACAATGAATGCCTCTATCTACTAATTTTTCTGTAATCCCCATGCTTTCATGAAAGTCCATGGCCAATACCAGGTCTGGTGAAAGGGAGAGGATCTTCCCTACTTCGGGGGTGGAAAACCCACCTACCTTCTCAATCAGCTTTGTCTCTGGGGGGTAATTGCAGTAATCCGTCACTCCAACCAGCCTATCACCCATTCCAAGGGCAAAGACGGTCTCCGTATTGGAAGGGGCCAAGGAGACAATTCTGCTGTATCGCATGGGCATTTCACCTATAATCCAATATCCGATCCATAGTGAGGAATTGGGTGTCCCAATCCGGAATGACAAACCTTGACACCTTGTCAATCTCTCTGAATTTCTCCATCAGCCCATCGTCTCTTATCTCTATGCACCTATATGGATCGGGTTTATAAGCCGTTTTTGTCGTGTAATACTCCACTCTTTTTAAATAGCGCCTAGCGATATAGTATGCATCTTGCATCTCACTTGCTTCGGGTTTTCTGTATCTGCAACCTGCAATCTGCTCGGGAGCAAACTGATAGATTTTATAAGGAATATCCTCGCTGATATCACTCAGAAACTTGGCGATCTTGCATATCTGATCCGTTTCGACAAGACCCGGAATATATATTGTCCTGGCATAGAAGGGCAAGTTATACTTGTGCAATAGCTCCGCAGCCCTAAGGACTGTTTCGTTACTCTTACCTGTATACCTTTTGTGGACTTCTTCATCAAATGCCTTTATGTCAAGTTTTATATAGTTTATATTCAGCGACTTTAGCTCTCTCGCAAAGTTTCCATCAAGCAAAAACCCGTTTGTCGAAATGCCTATCCTTGGAATGCTCAACGCCCTTAGACTATATATAAGCGAAAGAAGATAGTCTCTATTTGTAGTCGGTTCTCCTCCGGTTATCTGAACATCACCAACCAAGTGACCATATATGACTGATGAAGACCTCACAATGAGCTGAATTAGTTCATCTACTGTAAATTCTCTTCCTATTTCGTTCTTAGCCAGCGCAAAACAACCCTCGCAATCAAAATTGCACCCTGCCATGTTTACCTTTATTTTTTCATACGGGCTAACTACACAACTAAGAAAAGGGATCTTTTTTCTCTCCATTCTCCTCGGTCCTTCTATAAATGGCCTTTTTCACAGCCTGAGTTACAGTCCTTGCCATTGTTTCCCCTGCTTTTGTGTGACCCCCAACAAAGGTGATCTTGGGTCCAAAGCCACTTACAACAATGGCACCATCTGTCCCTGTACCGGTTGCCTGAAGTCCTGGGTTGTATGAGCTCCTGATATCCAGATCCTGGAAGGCGATGGTCTTTGC
>WFSL01000013.1 GCA_015486015.1 Aquificota bacterium
GAATATCCCCCAACCTGGAAGGTTCGGCGGATTATAGAGCACCCCCTTCCTGGGGTCCAGTGGACTGGCCACTGCAATCCCCACCCCTTCTATCTTTATCTCCTCAACCATAGCAGCCTTAAGGCACCTTTGAATGAAGGGCAGGAGCCTCTCTTCCAGTACATACTCTCTCCCTTTGGAGGCGTTGGTGGGCCACTCATCAATAAACCCGGCCCTTCCTTCCTCGTTCACCAGCCCCCCTTTGATGAGGGTGCCTCCTAAATCCACACCCACTGCCCACCTCATGGCTCCTCCCAGAGGGGGGGTAGGGTTTCAGAGTAGATCGGCCTGGCTACCCCTTTCTCGGTGACAATGGCCGTCACCAGTTCGCTGGGCGTCACATCAAAGGCAGGATTGAGTGCCTTGGTTCCCCTCGGGCATATCCGTGTGTCTCGGATGGTGGTGACCTCTTGTTCTGGGCGTTCCTCAATGGGGATATGCTCTCCGGAAGGGGTGGAGAGGTCTATGGTTGAGGTGGGAGCTACCACGTAAAAAGGGACGCCGTGCCTTTCGGCCAGCACAGATAGGGCATAGGTCCCTATCTTATTGGCCACATCTCCATTGGCGGCAATCCTGTCTGCCCCCACTACCACAGCGTCCACCATCCCCTTAGCCATGAGGTACCCTCCCATATTGTCGGTGACCAACCTATAAGGTATGCCTTCCTTCCAGAGCTCCCATGCGGTAAGCCTTGCCCCTTGGAGTAGGGGCCTCGTTTCGCTCACCAACGCCATTTTCAGCATGCCCCTATCGTATAGTGCCCTGATTACCCCTAACGCTGTACCATAACCTCCAGTGGCCAGGGCCCCTGCGTTACAATGGGTAAGGACCGTGGCAGGGGAGGCAAACAGGCCTGCCCCCAAGGCCCCCATCCTCTTGTTGGCATTCACGTCCTCCTCCCAAATCCTGATGGCCTCTGCCCTAAGGCGCATTTTGAGCTTTTGTCCGGGGAGGTGGGAAGTTAATGCCACATTTTCTATGCGGTCCAGTGCCCAAAATAGGTTCACCGCTGTGGGCCTGGTGGAGGCCAGCAGCTCCTTTGCCCCTTGGATAGTGTAAAGGAGGCCCTCTCTATCATCTTTTTGATAGTCCTTTATACTGAGGTAGAGTCCAATGGCTGCGGCAATGCCTATAGCGGGGGCGCCCCGCACCACCATCTCTCTGATGGCCCATGCCACATCTTGGGCTGTAGATGCTGGAAAAGTGACCTCTTCCCAAGGCAGCCTCCTTTGGTCAAGGAAGATGAGGATGTCGTTTTCGGTGAGGGTGAAGGGGGTAATCACAATAGAGCCTCCAGATCTTTGGGATTCAGGGATGGAATGAAGACCTCTTTTTCCCTCCCCTTGATTCCCCTGATGATCTCTATCTCTCCCTTTGGGACCTTAAGGGACTTGGAGAGTAATTCCACGAGCTCGGCATTGGCCCTTCCCTCTATAGGTGGGGACTTGAGCCTTATCCTTAGCCGCTCCCCTTTCACCCCTTGTATGCCAGGTCGGGAAGACCTGGGTACCACCCTCACTTTGAGCACCATGCCTCCCTTTTCCTCTCTGTACCAGGGCCCCATAGTGGTTCTTAAGAGAGCTGGAAGGCCAGGCGGTATAGGAGGGGAACCACGAGGCTTTGTAGGAGGTACACGATGAAGATGGCTACCACTGGAGAGAAGTCTAAACCACCGATGGGAGGGATTACCCTTCTTATCGGTCTCAGGACAGGCTCGGTAAGGCGATTTATGGTTTGAACCACAGGGTGATAGGGGCTGGGGTTCACCCAGGAGATGATGGCCCCTATAATGATCACCCAGATGTAGATCCTAAGGGCCATATCTACGGTCTTGGCAAGTGCCATAATCACCTTGGTTAGCACGGGCATCTTATCTCCTTCCCATACCCCAATATCTGAACCCTATCTCTTTAGCCTTTTGGGGTTCATACACGTTCCTCAGGTCCACTAAGGCATCTCCATCCATGGCAGCTTTCAGCTTGTTCATATCCAGGTTTCTAAACTGGTTCCATTCGGTGGCTACCACCACCACCTGAACCCCTTGAGCTGCATGATAGGAGTCTTTGCAATAGGTGCATTTGTCCCCTAAGACGGAGCGGGCGTTTTTCATGGCTGCTGGATCGAAAGTTCTTAATATGCATCCGTTCTCTAAGAGGCGCTTGGCTATGTAAAGCGCAGGAGACTCTCGAATGTCATCTGTATTTGGTTTGAAGGAAAGGCCTAAAAGTGCTACCTTAGTTCCCTCGAGTTTGCCACCGGCGGCGATGCGTATCTTCTCTACTGCCCGGTCCATCTGAGCCTGGTTTGCCTGAATGGTGGCGTTGAGGAGCCGGAACTCATACCCTACCTCTTGGGCCATCTTCAGCAAGGCAAGGGTGTCTTTTGGAAAACACGAACCTCCAAAACCTGGTCCAGGGTGGAGGAACTTGGGGCCTATCCTACCATCCAGCCCCATCCCCTTGGCCACTACATGCACATCGGCCCCCAAAGAATCACAGATGTTGGCTATCTCATTAATAAACGAGATCTTCATGGCCAGGAAGGAGTTAGAGGCGTATTTTATAAGCTCCGAGGTCCTCAGGTCGGTGAAGACAAAAGGGGTTTCTCTAAGATACAGGGGTCTGTAAAGGTCTCTGAGTATGGCTCTGGCCACATCGCTCTCGGTGCCTATTACTACCCTGTCTGGGTGCATAAAATCGTATACGGCCGATCCTTCCCTTAGGAACTCGGGATTGGATGCTACATCGAATTGGGTATTATTGTTTTTGTTGTTGTTTATAATCTCTTTTATCCTGAGACTTGTGCCCACGGGCACTGTACTCTTTGTGACAATCAGCTTATAATCATTCAATCCTTTTGCCACCTCTTTTGCCACTTCTTCTACATAAGAGAGGTCTGCAGATCCGTCTCCCCTGGGCGGTGTGCCCACTGCAATAAAGATTACAAGGGAGTCGCGAATAGCCTGACCTATCTCATTGCTGAATGCCAGCCTCCCCTCTTTAAGGTTCTTTCCCACCAGTTCCCCGAGCCCAGGCTCGTAGAAGGGTATCTCTCCATTTTTGAGCATCTCTACCTTCTCAGGCACCTTGTCCACACAGATGACCTCATTTCCAAACTCTGCAAAGCCTGCAGCGGTTACCACTCCCACGTAGCCTGCCCCTATGATGGCTACCCTCATTATTTCCCCCTTCTTTCCCTCACTAATTTTCGGACGGGCAAGGGTCTCCCCTTCTTTCGGATCTCGAAGTGGAGGACGGTGTCGTCCACTGCCTCGCCCAGCACGTCCCCTCTCTTCACATCTTCTCCTTCTCCTACCAACCAGTATATCCCTTTTCCAGCATAGACAGTCTCATATCCCCCAGGGTGCTCCAGAATAAGAACAGAACCCAGGCCCCGCATATCTAAGGAGGAGTAAACCACTCTACCTGGAGATGAAGGCAAGACCTCTTCCCCCTTTGATAGGGTGTAATTCATGCCCATGTTCATGCCTTTGGTGATCTTCTCTGCTTTGATCACAGGAGGTGTGAAGGTCCTTGGTATTGAGTGGGTCGATCTTTTGGGCAACCGGGTACGGTATGCCACCCTCTTTCTCACTCTCAGGGGAATTTTGATGTACTGTCCCCTGTAAATGGTATAAGGGGACTTCAACTTGTTCATCCTTGCCAGAGTCCTCCATCTTATCCGATATCGCTTGGCAATCCGGTTGAGTGTATCGCCCCTTCGTACCCTATACAGGCGGTAAGCCCCATAAGACAAGGGGATCTTGAGGTGCTGCCCCTTGTAGATAATATAAGGCGGGTGTAGGCCGTTAACGATAGCGATCCGCTTCAGTGAGGAATGATACTTCCTTGCAACACTGTAAAGGGAATCACCCCGCCTCACCCTATAAACGAGATATCTGCCACTTGCATAGAGAGAGGAGGGAAAGAGGCAGATAAGCAAGACCATTATGCATCTCTTTATGTATGCCTTTTTACAAGATCTACCCAAGCAACCCCCTTCAATCTTTCGATTTGAGCCATTCAAAAAACCGCTCAAGTCATCCCTTTAATGGCCTTAAGGATCTCTTCTACCGATGACATCCTCACCACGCCTGGTATGTGCCATGTCTCCAGACCCAGTACCGTTTTTCCTGTCTTCAATGCAAGGGCTATCTCCGAGAGGGTACCGTATTCCCCCCCAACGGCCACTAATATCCTGGATGAATTGACAATAATGGAGTTTCTTGCATGACCTATGCCAGTGGCTATTGCAATGGTTACATAGGGATTTGCATAGGATGGGGAGGACTGGGGGATAATGCCTATTACTATGCCCCCCTCTTCAAAAGCCCCCTTGGAGGCAGCCTCCATTACCCCTGTGAGCCCCCCACAAATGATGGGGTATCCCATTTGGGCTAATCCTTTCCCCAAGTTGTATGCCCTTTCGTATTCCTGCTCAGTACAGGTAGATGCCCCAATGATGCCCACTGCATCCCTTGCCATATGCTCTCCAATAGATGGTCGGGGCGAGCCGATTCGAACGGCCGACTCCCAGCTCCCGAAGCTGGTGCGCTACCAGACTGCGCCACGCCCCGACTGTCATTCTTCTTTCCAACCGTATTTACCGCAAAGTCTCACAAAAACACAACCACCCAAGGGTTCGGTAGAGTATTCTCCCTCTTGATCGAGCTTCGCAATCCTCAGGAGCTCCTGGGAGTAAGCGCCCCCCACAGGAATCACCAGTCTCCCTCCTACCTTCAGTTGATCAATGAGGGGAGGAGGAATAGATGGGGATGCAGCCGTTACAATGATCCCATCGTAGGGACAGAACTCGGGCCATCCTAAGGTGCCATCTCCCACCTTTATCTTTACGTTATTATACCCTAACCTCCTTAGGGTTTCTCTGGCCCTCTCAGCCAGGATGGGTAGGCGTTCCACCGAGTAAACCTTTGCCGCTATTTCTGCCAGTATAGCGGCCTGGTAGCCGGACCCTGTACCTATCTCCAGCACGTTGGATTCACTATCAAGCTCTAACGCCTCTGTCATGAGGGCAACTATATAAGGCTGGGAAATGGTTTGTCCTTCGCCAATGGAGAGGGGATAATCGGCATAGGCCTCATCTTGCAGATGGGGGGGAACAAAAAGGTGACGGGGTATTTTGGCCATAGCATCCAGAACTTTGGTATCCCTGATCCCTCTCCTGGAAAGGAGGCGTATCATCTCCTCTCTGGCCTCTTGGAATTCCTGCTTCTTCCTGGGCCAAAGGGCCATATTCCACCTTTAAGATCCTAATCCGGGTAGTTTTACTACCCTGTTCCGTCGAGGCTCCACCCCAAGTCCATCTCATTTGGCCTTCTACGGATCCCTTTCAAGGGGCGCCTTATTGACCCCTTTTCTAAAGGAATCTAATGCCTTATGGTCAGTTAGATCAAGGTGAATAGGGGTTATCGAGATAAAGCCCTTTCCCACAGCGCCAATGTCCGTGTCATCGTCATTTTCTACATCCTTTAAGGGGATACCCCCTATCCAATAATATCTCCTTCCCCTGGGGTCTACCAATTCCTCGATGGAGTCGCTGTAAACTCTTTTGCCCTGCCTGGTCCAAGCCACCCCTTTGATATCCTCGTACCTCTCTGCATCGGGGACGTTCACATTGAGAAAGGTGTCTGGTGGTAGTGGAGTGGTTTGGATCCATTTTACAAGCTTCACGATGAATCTGGCAGCGTTTTCGTAGTTCCTGTATCGTCCTACCAGTAGGGATACAGCGATGGATGGGATACCCAGAATGGTGCCCTCCATAGCAGCAGATACTGTTCCAGAGTATGTTACATCGTCCCCCATGTTTCCCCCCTGATTGATGCCCGAGACCACTATGGAGGGGCGCTCCTTAAGGAGCTTGTTTACCCCTAAGATCACACAGTCTGTTGGGGTACCGTCTACGGCAAAGACCTTCTCACTTATCTGTTCCACCCTTAATGGTCTGTGCAAGGTAACCGCGTGACTCACAGCGCTCTTTTCACGATCTGGGGCCACAACGTAGACTTCGGCTATGGGCGATAGCGCCTCCTTCAAGGTCAAAAGGCCTTGGGCATAGACCCCATCATCGTTAGAAAGCAAAATGATCAATCTTCGCCCTCCGGTGGGCTGTTTGAGAAGAGATCTCTCTGGTCGGGGCGAGCCGATTTGAACGGCCGACCACTGACCCCCCATGCCAGTGCGCTACCAGACTGCGCCACGCCCCGATCCTGGTGCCGAAGGCGGGACTCGAACCCGCACGGGCTAATGCCCACTACCCCCTCAAGATAGCGCGTCTACCAGTTCCGCCACTTCGGCACGCCAATGGAATTTAGCCCCATTGGCTCTCATTGTCAAGCTGGCGTTTCTTGTAATGATGGCGCTTGACGCCCTTACATCTCCATGCTATAAATTTCTATGATGAGAGAGAAGATGATATCGATTGTATGTTGGTGGTGGCACTTGGGGGTGCCACCAGCCCCATAGTATTTGATCTTTCAGGGGCCATGGGTGGCACCTAAACACCCATGGCCTTTTTGTTATCATGGGCCGTGGGAAAGATCCACGGTTTTTTATTATGGAGGAGGCCATGCTGGTGAAGGAAACGATCCTCGAGAGGAGGGAGCACTTGCTCGTAGGTGAGCGGAGGGCCGACTTGGAAACCCCTGTATCTATCTTTATGAAACTGCGCCCAATGGGGGCCAATGTCCTCTTGGAGAGTGCTCAGGAGGGTAGGTACTGGGGAAGGTACTCTTTTATTGCCTTTGGAGAGCCCTGCTTCACTTTTGAGGAGGCGGATTGGCGAGCGTGGGATGAGGTGAGGCGTTTCTTAAGGGATCATCACAGCATGTCATTGATAGATCTGCCACCCTTTCAGGGAGGACTCGTGGGCCATGTCTCATACGATGCCGTGACTCATATGGAGCCTGTGCCACTTCCACCTGAAGGGCTTATACCAGTCCCACAAATGGCCCTTCTGAAAGTGAACAATCTCTTGGTTTTGGACAATTTGAAAGGTTGTCTCTTCTATGTGAGTCGGGACCCCTTGGGAGAGAGCTGGGCCAAGGAGGTTGAGGCAATACTCTCTACCCCTTTAGAGCCCGCCTCTCAAGGTGATTCATCTTCCTTAGAGGCACAATTGACGTCTACCTTTACCCCTCAGGCATACATGGAGGCTGTGGAGAGGACTGTGGAGTATATCAGGGCAGGAGATGCGATTCAGGTGGTGTTGGCCCAGATTCTCACCATCCCTTCACCCGTGGAGCCATTTTCCCTTTACCGCTCCCTGCGGCATGTGAATCCTTCTCCCTATATGTTCTTCCTGGACATGGGGGCATATCAATTGGTAGGTTCTTCTCCTGAGGTAATGGTACGTCTCACTGGGAGATTGGTAGAGACCCGGCCTATAGCAGGTACCAGGCCTAAGACAGGGGATCCTGCTGGGGACCAGGCTGCCGTGGAGGAGCTCCTCTCCGATGAGAAGGAGGCAGCGGAGCACGTGATGCTGGTGGACTTGGCCAGGAATGACTTGGGGCGAGTCTCGGAGATAGGCACTGTGGAGGTGACAGAGTTTAGGAAGGTGGAGGCGTACTCTCACGTTTTCCACTTGGTCTCTCATGTGAAGGGAAGGCTGAGAGAAGGACTTGATGCCATAGATGTAATCCGGGCTACATTCCCGGCAGGCACACTTTCTGGGGCTCCAAAGGTAAGGGCTATGCAAATCATATCTGAATTGGAGCCTGTGAAGAGGGGCTTCTATGGTGGTACGGTAGGCTACTTGGACTATGGTGGCAATATGGACACATGTATTGCCATCCGCTCTCTCATCCACAAAGATGGGAAGTATTACTTGGGGGTGGGGGCTGGGATTGTGGCGGATTCTCTTCCTGAGAGGGAGTATGCTGAGACCATTAGCAAGGCCAAGGGGATGCTTTCAGCTTTGGGGATAGTGCCATGAAAGTCTTGGTGATAGACAACTACGATTCCTTTACCTACAACCTGGTACACATGCTGGGGGTGCTTGGGGCCAAGGTTCACGTGGCAAGGAACGACGATCCCCTTTTGGATGATCCCCTTGAAGGCTTTCAGGCCTTAGTGGTGAGCCCAGGTCCTTGCACACCTATGGAAGCGGGGAAGAGCCTCGAGGTGATTCGCCGTTGGAGCGAGGAGCTCCCTATCTTGGGGGTTTGCTTGGGGCATCAGTGCCTCGCCTCGGCCTTTGGAGGGAAGGTGAAAAGGGCTAAAAGGCTCCTTCATGGCAAGGTCTCCCCCATATTCCACCATGCGGAAGGGCTGTTTGAGGGCCTGCCAAGTCCCTTTACAGCCTGTCGGTACCACTCTTTAGTGGTGGGGGATCTGCCCAAGGGGCTGAGGGTGACTGCTACGGATGAAGAGGGTGAGGTAATGGCTATTGCCCATGTAACTCTGCCGCTTTTTGGGGTCCAGTTCCATCCGGAGGCCTATCTCACCCAGTACGGAAAGGAGCTTATATCCAACTTCTTGCGGATTGCACAGGGGGTAGGGAGATGAGGGCGATCTTGGAGAAGGTGCTTTCTGGCCATGTGCTGGATCACAGGGAAGGGGAGGAGGTTTTCGGCGCCATGATGGATGGGCTTATGCCTCCCCTATTGATGGCTGCCCTCTTGGCTGGGCTCAGGGTTAGGGGAGAGGCGCCTGGCGAACTGGCGTCTCTGGCAAGGGTGATGATGGGACGTGCGATAAAGATCCACCCTAAGAGGAGGCCCTTAGTGGATACTTGCGGCACAGGGGGAGACGGTCAGGGTACTTTAAATATTTCTACCCTCGCTGCCCTTGTGGTAGCTGGAGCGGGGATTCCTGTAGCCAAACATGGAAATCGCTCTGTCTCCAGCAAGTGTGGCAGTGCCGACGTCTTAGAAGCCCTGGGGCTGAACGTGGCCCTTTCCCCTGAGGACGTGGAAGGCTCTATTGACGAAACGGGTTTCGGTTTCCTGTTTGCTCCCCTCTTTCACCCTGCCATGGCCCATGCTGCTCCTGTACGGAAGGAGTTGGGGGTGAGGACTATCTTTAACATGCTTGGTCCCATGGTGAATCCCGCCGGTGTGGAGTATCAAGTGGTGGGAGTCCCTACTGTGGAGGGTGCCAGGACGGTGGCCCATGCCTTTCAGTCTATGGGAAAGGAGAAGGTTATTGTGATCCATGGGATGGAGGGACTTGACGAGGTGAGTCCCCAGGGAGATACACTCCTCTTGGAGGTGACCGAGGACGGGATAGTGGAGGGGATCGTTACCCCTTCCTTTTTTGGTTATCCCTCTGTTCCCCTGGACGAGCTTCGAGTGGGTGGTAAGGAGGAGGCAAAGGAAAGGGCTTTAAGGCTCTTGAGGTTAAACGATGATCCCGCCCTCTATGCGGTGCTCATGGAAGGGGCGTTGGCTATATACTGTGCGGGTAAGGCTTCTACTATTTTGGAGGGGGCAAGACTGGCGGAGGAGTCCCTCTTTTCTAAAAGGGCCTTGGGGGTATTGGAGAGGGCGGTGGAGTTCTCTCAGCGGGTTCGGTCGTGAGTAGGGATTTCTTGCATACGATTGTTGAGAGAAAGAGGGAGGAGATAGCTTCTCTCTTAAGGGAGTTTCATTTGTTTCGTGCCGAGGAGTATCAGGGGAATGAGAGGCCTTCCTTCCTTTCATCCCTCACCATGGGTCTCCCGCCCCGGATTATAGCTGAGGTAAAGCGTGCTTCTCCCAGCAAGGGAGCTCTTAATCCTTCCTTGGATCCTGCAAATCAGGCTTGCCTGTATCAAAAGGGTGGAGCCGTTGCCGTTTCTGTCCTTACCGACTCCCACTTTCAAGGTACCCTTGGCGACCTGAGGGCCGTGGCAGATGCCGTTGACTTGCCTGTGCTTCGTAAGGACTTTATCTTGGATCCTGTTCAACTCATAGAGGGTCTTGCAGCTGGGGCTTCTGCGGTGCTCCTCATAATAGCCATCTTGGATGGGGATACGGTAGGCAGGTTGGTAGAAGAGGCCCTAAGAATGGGGTTGGAGCCCCTATTGGAGGTACATAGTGAAGGGGAACTCGAGGTGGCCCTATCCACCAGGGCCAGGGTTATCGGCATCAATAGCCGTGACCTCAGGACCTTCGAGGTGGATTTAGGGGTAGTGGAGGCCTTGGCTCCCTTAGTTCCTCAGGATAGGGTGGTAGTGGCGGAGAGTGGTGTGTCTAATCGGAGAGATATGGAGAGGCTCATGGCCGTCGGGGTGGAAAACTTTCTTGTTGGGGAGGCCTTGGTTAGTGCAAGCGATCCAGTGGCCAAGTTGAGGGAGTTAAAGGGTTATGGTTAGGGTGAAAATCTGTGGTATCACGCGTCAGGAGGATGCCTTAGCAGCCATGAGGGCTGGGGCTCATGCGCTGGGGCTGGTCTTTTATCCCCAAAGTCCACGTTTCGTTTCGCCCTCTTTAGCCAAGAGAATGATTTCCTCCTTGCCTCCCTTAGTCTCTTGGGTGGGTGTTTTTGTGGATTACCCTGTGGAAGGCGCCATTGAGACTGCCCGTCAAGTAGGTGTAGACACCATCCAACTCCATGGTCGTGTATCGCCCTATGAGTGTCGTTATTACTTAGAAAAGGGATTCAAGGTGATAAGGTCTGTAAGGGTGGGCTCGGAGGAAGACTTGAAGGGCATAGAGAAGTACCGTGGCGCCGTGTCTGCTATCCTGCTGGACACCAAGATCCCTGGCCTGTATGGTGGGACGGGAAGAACGTTTCCGTGGGAGTTGGCGAGGTTGGTGGAGGGATTTCACGTGATTCTGGCAGGGGGGCTTAACCAGGACAATGTGGCTCAGGCCATTGGGGAGGTCCGACCCTGGGGAGTGGATGTATCATCTGGGGTGGAGAAGGAGCCTGGGATAAAGGACCATCGGTTGATGGAGCTCTTTGTAAGGAGGGTCATGGAGGTGCGAGGATGAATAAGGGGACGACGAGGGCGTTGAGATTTGGGGGGCGGTATGTAGCAGAGACCTTGTATACCCCCCTGTTGGAGTTGGAGGAGGCCTGGATGGCCTGTACTCAGGATCCAGGCTTTGAAGAGGAGCTTGGTAGCCTCCTTGCCTCTTATGTAGGGAGACCTACCCCCCTTTATTTTGCTGATCGTCTCAGTCACGAGGTGGGTTGCAAGGTGTATCTCAAAAGGGAGGACCTTTGCCACACAGGTGCCCACAAAATCAACAATACACTAGGTCAGTGCCTGTTGACCAGGAGAATGGGGAAGACCAGGGTGATTGCTGAGACGGGTGCGGGTCAGCATGGGGTGGCCACTGCTACCGCTGCGGCCCTCTTGGGATTGGAGTGTGAGGTGTATATGGGGGTCCAGGATATGAGGCGCCAGGCACTGAACGTCTTTCGCATGGAGCTGCTTGGAGCAAGGGTGATCCCTGTTGAGGGGGGAAGTCAGACCTTGAAGGATGCTATCAATGAGGCCTTGAGGGATTGGGCAGCCAATCTCGACAGTACCCACTATGTGATCGGCTCTGTGGTGGGCCCCCATCCTTATCCCACTATGGTAAGAGATTTCCAAGCTGTGATTGGCAAAGAGGCTAAGCGCCAGATCCTGGAGGCAGAGGGCCGCCTACCCACCCACTGTGTAGCATGTGTGGGTGGCGGTTCCAATGCCTTAGGTCTCTTTTATCCTATGGAGGGGGATCCTGTGGAGTTCATAGGGGTGGAGGCGGCTGGCGCAGAGACCCTCTCTCTCCGAGGGGAGCCTGGGGTGTTGCATGGTTTTCACTCTTATTTCATCCAGGATCCCCATGGACAGATTATACCTACAGATGCCATCGCTGCTGGTTTGGACTATCCCGGTGTGGGACCTCAGCATAGCATTTATAGGGAGACAGGTAGGGCCAGGTACTTTTCCATTTCTCGTGAGGAGGCCCTGAGGGGTTTTGTCACCCTCTCCCGCTTGGAAGGAATCATTCCTGCCTTGGAGAGTGCCCATGCTGTGGGGTGGCTATTGGCGCATAAGGAGGAGCTTTCTCCTGATGCCCTGGTGGTGGTTTGCCTTTCAGGCAGGGGTGATAAGGATGTTCAGTCGGTGGAGGAGATGCTCTCGGCTAAAGGGTCTGGATTGGAGTGTGTGTGATGGGCGATGTAAGCGAGAGATTGAACGAGATCAGGGGATGCGGGGTCAAGGGGATCATACCCTATATAGTGGCTGGGTATCCCAGCCTTTCAGCTTCCATGGAGCTGCTATTGGCCTTGGGAGAGCAAGGGGCCACGGCTATTGAGGTAGGGATCCCCTTTTCTGATCCTATGGCGGACGGTCCAGTGATACAGGAGGCCCATGCCCATGCCCTTAGGGAAGGCGTCACTCCTATTTCTATTTTGGAGGCCTTGGATCAGCTTAAGGGGAAGGTGAATATGCCCCTTATCCTCATGACTTACTATAATCTTGTTTTTCGCATGGGTGAGGAAGCCTTTGCCCAGATGGCCAAAGGAGCAGGGGTGGCAGGTGCCATTATCCCGGATTTGCCTCCGGAGGAGGCTGGAGATTGGATAGAAGCGGCCAATGTAGAGGGCCTGGATACTATCTTTCTTGTTGCTCCCAACACCCTACCCGATAGGATTGAGACCATTGCCTCTGTCACCTCGGGATTTCTTTACTATTTGGCATTGAAAGGGGTGACAGGTTCCCCCATTGAGGATCTGCAAGCAGTGGTGAGGGGCCTTGATCGGGTGAGGAAGGTGACCAATAAACCTCTCTGCGTGGGGTTTGGCATCTCCTCCCAGCAAGAGGTAAGTCAACTTTCTCCCCATTGCGATGGACTAATCGTAGGATCTTCGCTTTTAAGGGCACTTAAAGATAAAGGGATAAACGGGGCGATCTCCTTCTTCAGGGCCCTTGTAGAGGCCCTTCTTATACCCCAGTGAGCCTCTCTTTTACCATGGAGTAGAATGTACTTACAGCTTCTGCTATCTTCTGGGGCCTTTTACCTCCTGCTTGTGCGATATCCGGCCGTCCTCCTCCGCCTCCTCCTACGATGGGGGCCAAGGTCTTTACAATCTCCCCTGCATGGAGTCTCTCACCTGCTATATCCTTTGTGAGGGCACATAGAAGCGTCGCTTTCTCGCCCTGGGCGGAAGCCAGGAGCAGTGCCGATGTGCCCAATCTTTCCCTAAGCCTGTCGGCCATGGACCTAAGGGCCTCTGTATCTGCTCCGTCCATCCGGACAGCCAAGACCTTTACTCCTTCTACCTCCCTCACCTCTGAGAGTAAGTCCATGGTGGCCTGAGAGGCCAGTTGATTCTTTAGTTTGGAGACCTCCTTTTCCAGCTCTTTCACTTGGGCTATGAGGCGCTCAACACGTTGGAGCTCCTGGCCAGGGCGTGCCTTTAGCAGTTCACCGATGGATCTTAGGGTTTCATCTTTTTCCCGGAAATGCTTTAAGAGAGCACCTCGGGCCAAGGCTTCTATCCTCCGGACCCCTGCTGCTACTCCCCCTTCGTGCATTATCTTGAACATCCCAATGCTGCCTGTCCTCTCTACATGAGTCCCTGCGCACAGCTCTTTGCTGAAGTCACCTACCATAACTAAGCGCACGGTGTCCCCATATTTCTCATCGAAAAGGGCCATGGCTCCCATCTCTATGGCGGTATCAAGATCAGTGGTTAGGGTTTGAACGGGGTGATCTTCCCAGATCTGCCTGTTCACCAAGCCTTCCACCTTTTCTATCTCTTGGGGAGCAAGGGGGGCAAAGTGGGTGAAGTCGAATCTGAGCCTATCGGGAGAAACTAAGGAGCCTGCCTGCTTTACATGGTCTCCCAGCACCTGCCTTAAGGCCCAATGGAGGATATGGGTGGCTGTATGATGGGCCATAGTATCTCTTCTCTTCTCCATATCTACAGAGGCGAGCACTTTGTCACCTATCCTTAGCTCCCCCTTTGCCATCACCCCCTTGTGGACAAACAGGTTTGGCAAGGGTTTTTGGGTGTCGGTCACTTGAAACAGGCCCTTGGAATGCCTCAAGATCCCAGTATCTCCTACCTGTCCCCCAGCCTCTCCATAGAAAGGGGTTCTGTCGAGGATTACCTCTCCCTCTTCCCCTTCTATCAGCATCTCCACCCTCTCTTCCCCCTTGATAAGTGCGATCACCTCCCCCTCGTCCTCCAAACGCTCGTATCCAGTGAAGACCCCAGGACCCTTCTCCTTGTATATGGCCTCGTACACAGGAGGAGCCTCTACTCCTTGCCCTCCCCAACTGGCCCTGGCCTGTTCTCTCTGTTTGGACATTTCTCTCTCGAAGCCCTCCAGGTCCACCTCCAAGCCTTGCTCCTTGGCCACGTCCTGGGCCAGGTCCAAAGGGAAACCGAAGGTGTCATAGAGCTTGAAAAGAGACCTTCCTGCTAACACCCTATCGCCTTTCTTCTTGGCACTCTCGACCATTTCATCTAATACCCTAAGGCCGTACTCCAGGGTGTATGCAAATCTCTCTTCTTCCATTCTCGTGATCTTTGTGATCAGCTCCTTTGCCTTTATCAATTCGGGATATGGGCCCTTCATCACCTCGACTACCTGCTCAGCCACCTTAAAGAGGAAGGGGTCACTCAGCCCTAATAACCTACCATGTCGGGCAGCTCTTCTCAGTATCCTCCTAAGCACATATCCTCTCCCTTCGTTGGAGGGGAGCACGCCGTCCGCTATCAGGAATGCTGTAGCACGTGCATGATCGGCTATTACCCTTATAGAGATGTCTGCCTTGGGATCGCTTCCATACGGGATCCCCGAGAGCTCATCCACAAAGGCGATGAGGGGTTTAAAGAGATCAGTATCAAAGTTTGAGCGTACCCCCTGTAGAACCGCCACTATTCTCTCCAGCCCCATCCCTGTATCAATGCTGGGTTTGGGTAAGGGTTCCAAGTTCCCCTTTTTATCCCTATTAAACTGCATGAAAACCAGGTTCCACAGCTCAAGGAAGCGACCGCACTCGCAGTGAATGTCACATGATGGACCGCAAGCCATCTCCTCTCCCTGATCTATGATGATCTCCGAGCAGGGACCACATGGTCCTGTGTCTCCCATGGACCAGAAGTTATCCTTTTCGCCTAAGCGTACAATCCTCTCTTTGGGGAAACCCACCTCGCTGGTCCAGAGCTCGAAGGCTTCATCGTCATCTTTGTACACGCTTACCCACAGTCTCTCTTTTGGAAGCTTGAAGATCTCTGTAAGAAGTTCCCAGGCGAATAGGATAGCTTCCCTCTTGAAGTAGTCGCCAAAGGAAAAGTTACCCAGCATCTCAAAGAACGTGTGATGGCGCGCCGTATACCCTACGTTCTCCAGATCGTTATGCTTTCCACCAGCCCTCACACACTTTTGGCATGAGGTAGCCCTGGTGTAAGGGCGCTTCTCCTTCCCAAGGAAGGTGTCTTTGAACTGAACCATCCCTGCATTGGTGAAGAGGAGCGTAGGGTCACTGTGAGGCACCAACGAGGAGCTGGGCACCCGGGTATGGCCTTTGCTCTCGAAGTAACTTAAAAAAGCCTCCCTAACTTCATCGGTAGTCATTGTTGCTCTCCTGCTTCAAAGCCCCTTCTAACTCCAGCTTGGTCATCTCTGCAGCGGATAAGATTCCCCTGATCCTCAGTCTGAACTCGTCGGGATTGCTGCACTGGAGAAGGGCCTCCTCCAGTGTGATAAGCCCCCTTTGGTAAAGGTCGAACAAGGACTGGTCAAATGTTTGCATCCCATGCTGTGAGTATCCTTCGGCCATAAGGGACCTGATGGTCTTAAACTTCTCTGGCACGAGGATAGCTTCCCTTATTGCAGGGGTGGCGATGAGGATCTCTGTGGCCGGGACACGTCCTGAGCCTTTTCTCCTAACTAACCTCATAGATATCACCGCTTTGAGTACAGAGGCCAACTGGATGCGTATCTGTCTCTGGTGATAAGGGGGGAAAACAGAGATGATGCGGTTCACCGTTTCTGGGGCATCCAGTGTGTGGAGGGTGGACATCACCAAATGTCCTGTCTCGGCTGCCGTAAGGGCTGTTTCCATAGTCTCTAAATCCCTCATCTCCCCTACCATGATCACGTCTGGATCCTGTCTGAGGGCACTCCTAAAGGCTGTATGGAAATCCAGAACATCAGTGCCCACCTCCCTTTGGGATATAATTCCTTTTTTGTCCTTGATGAGGTACTCAACAGGATCCTCTATGGTTATGATGTTAGCGGTTTTGTTCTGGTTAATATGTT
This sequence comes from Aquificota bacterium, assembly GCA_015486015.1. GTDB lineage: Bacteria > Thermosulfidibacterota > Thermosulfidibacteria > Thermosulfidibacterales > B14-G1 > WFSI01. Next base: position 16,255 of record WFSL01000013.1, read on the forward strand.
CGATCATGGCGGCAAGAGTGGTAGACTTTCCGGAGCCTGTGGTGCCTGTTACCAGTATAAGCCCTCTTGGTTCCATAGCCAAGTCCTTAAGGATAGGAGGGAGGTTCAAGTCTTCTATGCTGGGGACCTCCGTGGGGATGTGGCGCATGGCAATGGATATAGTGCTTCTCTGGATGTACACACTTACCCTAAAACGACCCAATCCTGGTACCCCATAGCTACACTCTGCCTGGAGTTCCTCTTCTAATCTTCTCTGGAGCCGTGGAGGCAGGATCCTTTCTGCCAACGCCTTTACTTCCTCTGCCCCCAACCTGGGATAGCCACTTTGCCGATAGAGGATTCCATCTATGCGAAACACAGGGGGATTTCCTGCTTTTAAGTGGATATCGGAAGCACCTTGCTCTACTGCATCCTGTAGTAGCAATTCAAGGTCTATCCCCGTGGCCTGCTCTGCCTTCATTGTTGCTCCGCCTTTTCCCCTTCAGGCTCCTGTACCCCCAATTGCCTTTTGATTTCCCCTTGGATCTCACTCATTATCTTTGGGTTTGCCCTGAGGAACTCTCTCACGTTTTCTCTCCCCTGTCCAAGTCTCATGTCACCATAGGAGAACCAGGCCCCGCTTTTTTGTATGATCCCCCTTTCCAAGGCCATATCCAGTATGCATCCCTCCTTGGATATTCCCTGCCCATAGAGGATCTCCAACTCTACATCCTTGAAGGGGGGAGCCAGCTTGTTCTTCACCACCCTTACCTTTGTTCTATTGCCTACGGTATTTCCCTCCCTGTCCTTGATAGAGGCTATTCGCCTTATGTCGAGTCTTATGGAAGCGTAAAATTTCAAGGCCATCCCGCCTGTGGTGGTCTCTGTAGGACCTCCAAAGCCGAACGTGGAAATCTTTTGGCGCACCTGGTTTATGAATATCAGGGCCGTCTGGGACTTGCTAACCGCTCCGGTGAGTTTCCTCAGGGCCTGGGACATGAGTCTGGCCTGGAGTCCCACATGGCTATCCCCCATGTCTCCTTCCAACTCTGCCTTCGGTACCAAGGCGGCTACAGAATCAATGACCACCACATCCACGGCGCCGCTTCTTACCAGCGTTTCAGCTATCTCTAATGCCTGTTCTCCAGTATCGGGCTGTGAGATGAGGAGCTCCTCCGTTTTTACCCCAAGGTGTTTGGCATATACAGGGTCGAGGGCATGCTCAGCATCTATAAACGCTGCAACGCCTCCATCCTTTTGTGCCTCGGCTACCACATGGAGAGCAAGCGTAGTTTTTCCGGAGGCCTCGGGGCCATAAATCTCTGTGATCCTTCCCCTGGGTATGCCTCCAACACCTAAGGCCAAGTCAAGGGGGAAGGCCCCGGTGGAAATCACCTTCACATCGAGGAGCCCCCCTTTTGCCCCTAAGCGCATAATAGAGCCCTTTCCAAATTCCCTCTCTATCTGGGCAATGGCCCCTTCGACGGCCTTTTCCCTTTCCTTTGAGATGGGCATTATCCTCCCCCTAATAAACTTTATAAAATAAGATTACCACAGGGTTTAATTCGACGCAACCAGATTGTTAAATGCTTGGTGCTCTATCTCTTCCATAGTACCCTGACAAACTTCTCTCCCTCGTTGTAAGCGAAGTTTAGCTCGCCTTTATGGGCAGAGTTCACCTTTTCCCCAATACGCCGGGCCAAGTGAGGGTAAGTCACGTAGATGGTAACACCCCTTTCATCCTCATCTACCATCATGATCCTCTGGAGAGGTCTTAGGGCCTTGGTGTCCTCTTCTTCGTTCCTCACAAGATTCATGATTTCCTCTTTATGTTCAACAAAATAAGGTCCTTCCAGCCTTGCAATGCCTCCTGGGTATTTGTCTTCTATCCTCTTGCAGGCAGGGCAAAGTTCCCTATTCGCTTCTTTCTCAGGGTCGCCATTCCAGGTCCACCTGCCGTTCTTAAACATAGCACCGCACTTGGCGCAAACAGTGGGTTCTGGGTATTTTCTGTATTCATAATAAGGTGTCCCGGGGTCATCTCCACCGTACTCCTTCCTTGTTGCTGCATGAATGGGTCTACCCATGTGCTCCTCCCTCGCTCGATTTGATATTCTTATATAAAATCTAAGCCGTTCAGCGTGCTTTTCAATAAAGGGCCAATGGCGTGAATCATTAATTTATCCCATCTTGCCCTTCGGGGCTCACTTTCATAATGTTGAAGAGTTGGAAGAGGGAGGGATGGATCTTAAGAAGACTATATTAGTGGTGGATGATGAGGTGTTCATTCTGGATATCCTCCAGGACTTCTTGAGTCGGAAGGGTTTTGTGGTGCTCACTGCATCTGCTGGAAAGGAGGCTATCGAAGTGGCGTCAGGCGTTGGGAGGGGGATTGACCTTGCCATTGTGGACGTCAAGCTACCAGACATGAGAGGCATGGCGTTGGCGCAGGAACTCCATGCCTGTTGTCCGGGCATCAGGGTCTTTCTGAGCACTGGAAACCCTGGGGAGGTAGAACTAGGAGAGAAGGGTGGGCTACCCATCTGCGGAGTGTTAGAAAAGCCCTTCTCTCTGATGAGTTTACTGCTCAAGATTCAAGATGCCTTCCAGTGAAAAGACTTACTGCTTCATCAGCGCTTGCCTGCTGGGCGTAGGGTGCCGATACGATGGGGGTCATAGGGCACTGGACTCTGTTATCCTTAATAGACTGATGAAGAAGTATCTTCTCCTCCCCATCTGCCCGGAGCAACTTGGGGGATTTCCCACTCCTCGTCCACCTGCCCAGTTTGTTGGGGGCACTGGGGAGGAACTCTTGCGGGGAGAGGCTAAAATAGTGGATGAAACCGGATCAGAGGTTACTGAGCGTTATATGAGGAGTGTGGAAGAGACCCTGAAGTTGGCCAACATATTCGGGGTCACCATGGCTATCCTTAAAGAGAAGAGTCCCGCTTGCGGTGTGCACCTTGTTTATAGGGATGGAAGGACTGTTCATGGCGAGGGCGTTGTCACAGCAGCCCTAAGGGATAGGGGAATTGTGGTGATCTCAGAGGTAGACCTTTGATACCCCTTAAAGACGAAAACCCCACGGAGGCCTTCCCCTATGTGACCATAGGGCTCATTGTGATCAATGCGTTGGTCTTCTTCGTTGTGGGCCCCATGTTGGGCTCAAAGATCGAACTATTAGTCTTCTATCATGGTACACCTGTCTTGATGAAGGGGAGTCATGCTATGGCCTTTGTGTATGGCGCCATTCCATATGAATTGTTACACGGTGTGGAGCTTACCCCCAAGTATCCCTTTCCCATACCCCTTACCCTTCTCACCTGCATGTTCCTTCATGGGGGCATCTTCCACTTGGCAGGGAACATGCTTTTCCTATGGATCTTTGGGAACAACGTGGAGGATGAATTGGGCCATGGGCGGTTCCTTCTCTTCTATCTTCTCTGCGGGGTGATAGCCACCTTTGCTCATGCCCTCACTGCCCCCTCCTCGCGGGTCCCCATGATCGGGGCGAGCGGGGCTATTTCAGGTGCCCTTGGGGCTTACATGATTAGGTATCCCTGGGCCAAGATAAAGACGCTGATCTTTCTCTTTTTCTTCATCACGATCATAGATGTCCCTGCCTTTGTCTTTATAGGATTCTGGTTTATCATCCAGTTCATCAATGGTACGGCGGCCCTGGGGATGGGCAATCCTGGTGGGGTGGCATGGTTTGCCCACATCGGGGGGTTCATGGCAGGTATCTTGCTGTTCAGGCTCTTTCCCAAAAGGAAGAAGAGGGTCCGCATTTCTTATCACATAGAGTAAACAAGCTCCGTTTGATTTTTGATGCTTGATTAAGTGTGACCAAAAAGGCTTTGACCTTAAGAGATAAAAACTTTATAATATCAACAAAAGGATTGGCAGGACGATTATATGCGACCTTACCACGGGTGAGGGAGGAGGAGTTAAATGAACTTTGAGCTTCAGGAAGAGCATAGGCTTTTAGTGGATATGGTACGCAACTTTGCAGATAAGGAGCTGGTCCCAGCGGCAGCAGAGCTGGATATCCAGGAAAGGTTTCCGGAAGAGAACCTCAAGAAGATGGCAGAGTTAGGCCTTATGGCTATGACGGTGCCTGAGGAGTATGGTGGATCTGGCATGGACAACGTCTCCTTTGCCTTGGCAATGATGGAAGTAGGTCGGGCATGTGCCTCTACTGCTGTTACCATGTCTGTTACCAACATGGTGGCAGAGGGGATTTATAGGTTTGGCACGGAAGAGCAGAAGAGGAAGTATATCCCTCCTATTGCCAGCGGCGAGTATGCAGCCGCCAGCTTCGCCTTGACAGAGCCCTGGGCTGGTTCAGATGCTGGGGCTATCAAGACCACTGCTGTAAGGGATGGGGATTACTATGTTATAAACGGGGAGAAGATATTCATCACCTCTGGAGCATATGCGGGGGTGATGATGGTGGCGGTGGTGACTGACAAGAGCAAGGGGAAGCACGGCATATCTGTGCTCCTGGTGGAACAGGGCACACCGGGTCTCACCATAGGCAAGGCCGAAGAGAAGATGGGCCAGAGAGGGTCCAACACGGTTTCGCTTGTCTTTGAGGACTGCAGGGTCCCTGCTGAGAACCTTTTGGGCCAGGAGGGTGACGGTTTCAAGATCATGCTGGCCGATTTAGACGGGGGTCGCATTGGCATTGGCTCTATGGCCTGTGGGGTTATGAGGGCCTGCTTAGAGGAGTCCATTAAGTACTCCAAGGGGAGGGTCCAGTTCGGGAGGCCCATTAGCCAATTTCAGGCTATTCAATGGATGATAGCTGACATGGCCACGGATTTGGAGGCAGCAGAAAACATGGTGTTAAGGGCAGCTTGGCTCAAAGACCAAGGGGTGCGCTTCACCAAGGCTGCCAGCATGGCAAAGCTCTTTGCCACAGAGGCAGCCAATCGGGCTGCCTATAAGGCTGTCCAGATTCATGGGGGCTACGGATATACCAGAGAATTTCCCGTGGAGCGCTTTTACAGGGACATAAGGGTTACAACCCTCTATGAGGGGACCTCGGAGATTCAGAGGATAGTGATTGCCAGGAACATATTGGGAAGGCTATGATGGCCAAGAAATTGAAAGAGGGGTATGTCCAGATATACACAGGTGATGGAAAGGGTAAGACCACAGCTGCCCTGGGACTTGCGTTTCGGGCTGTAGGCCATGGATACAGGGTTTTCATGATCCAATTCATGAAGGGGTGCATTGAATATGGGGAATTAGAAACGGCCCGCAGGCTTGCGCCATACATCACCATTGTCCAGATGGGCAGGGATACCTTTGTAAATCGGGAAAACCCTGATCCGGTGGACAAAGAGTGGGCTCAGAAGGGTCTGGACTTGGCGAGGGAGATCATAAGGAGGAACGATGTAGACATCCTTATCTTGGACGAGATCAACGTAGCTGTGGATTATGGATTGATTGGTCTGGATGAAGTGATAAGCCTTATGGAAGAGAGGCCCAAGGACATGGAGCTGATCATGACAGGGCGTTATGCCCACCCTGAGTTGATGAAGAGGGCACATCTGGTGACAGAGATGGTGGAGATAAAGCACTACTACTCTCTATTGGGGGTAGATGCGAGGGAGGGCATAGAGAGGTGAAAGGAGGTACAAGTAATGGCTGTTGAAACTAAGACAAAAGGTGGGATCTTTGAAGAAGAGAAACTGGAGGAGGTGAGTGAGGCCCAGCGTGAATGGGAGGAGGGGCCGCTGAAAAAGGAGGTGGCGAGGCACCCTGAGAGAAAGGATAGATTCAGTACTATTTCTGATTTAGAGATAAAGCGATTGTACACCCCCAGGGACATTCCGGACTTCGACTATATGAAGGACCTAAACTTCCCTGGATGTTATCCTTATACCAGAGGTGTACATACCACCATGTACAGGGGGCGCTTGTGGACTATGCGCCAATTTGCTGGTTTTGGAACCCCTGAGCAGACCAACGAGCGTTACAAGTATCTCCTCTCTATAGGTCAGACGGGGCTTTCCATGGCATTTGATTTTCCTACCCTGTATGGGAGGGACTCGGACGATCCCATGTCCAGAGGTGAAGTGGGCAAGTGTGGTGTGGCTGTAGACACCTTGAGAGACTTTGAGATCATCTTTGAAGGTATCCCTATGGATAAGGTCACCACTTCCATGACCATCAATCCCCCTGCCATAGTGCTGCTGGCCATGTACATCGTGGCGGCCGAGAAGCAGGGTGTCTCACAGGACAAGATCGGGGGCACAGTCCAGAATGATATGCTTAAGGAGTTTATTGCGCAGAAGACTTGGATATATCCACCACTTCCCAGTCTCAGGTTGGTGAGGGACATTGTGGTTTACTGTACCCATCATGTTCCCAAATGGAACACTATTTCTATCTCAGGTTACCATATTAGAGAGGCGGGATCCACAGCAGTGCAAGAGCTGGCTTTCACCATAGCCGATGGTATAGAATATGTGAAGATGGGTATTGAAGCCGGCTTAGATGTGGATGCCTTCGCTCCTCGGTACTCCTTTTTCTTCGACAGCCATATGGACTTCTTTGAAGAGATTGCAAAGATGAGAGCTGCCAGGCGCATGTGGGCCAGGATCATGAGAGAGAAGTTTGGGGCCAAGAATCCAAGATCGTGGTGGATGCGGTTTCATACCCAGACGGCGGGTTGTTCTCTCACCGCTCAACAGCCCCTGAACAACATTGTAAGAACCGCTATTGAGGCTTTGGCAGCGGTGTTGGGTGGTACACAGTCTCTACACACCAACTCCATGGACGAGACATGGGCCTTGCCCACGGAAGAGGCCGTCACTGTAGCTTTGAGGACCCAACAGATCATCGCCTATGAGACAGGTGTAGCCAACACCATAGATCCTCTTGGGGGTTCCTACTTCATAGAGGCTCTCACCAATGAGATGGAAGAGAAGGCTTGGGAATACATCAATAAGATAGAGGATCTGGGTGGGATCATACCCGCCATAGATGCGGGGTACCCCCAAAAGGAGATTACCGAGGCCGCCTTCCGCTATCAGCAGCAGTTGGAGGCTAAGGAGAAGCTGATTGTGGGGGTTAATGAGTATATCATGCCTGGTGAAGAGCTGCCCATTGAGATTCTGAAGGTAGACCCCGAGGTAGAGCGGGTCCAGTTTGAGCGCTTGGATGAGGTAAAAAAGAGGCGCAGCAGTGAGAGGGTGAAGAGTCTTCTGGATGATCTCCGAGATGCTGCTGCGGACGAGAAAGAAAACCTGATGCCTATCATCATTGATCTGGTAAGGGAGTACGCCACCATTGGGGAGATCATGGGGGCTATGAAGGAGGTGTTTGGGGAGTATAGGGATCCCGGTTATTTCTGATAAGGAGGAGCCATGGAGGAGAGACTCTTAAGCTTGCAGGAAGCCGTTTCCCGTTATGTCCATGACGGGGACGTGGTAGCTGTTGGGGGAGTGGGGAGGAACCGATCCCCTATGGCCCTGGTAAGAGAGATCGTGCGTCAGGGTAAGAAAGACCTGCATATCGTCGGTAGGGAAAAGGGGATGGACTTTGATATGTTGATAGGTGCGGGCTGTGTCCGTAAGGTGTCCTTTGCATTAGTGAGCCTGGAGGAATTTGGTTTGGCCATGAACTTTAGGCGTAAGGCCCAGGCAGGGGATATAGAGTTGGATGAGCATGCCTGTAACTCGGTGATTACATCCATCAGGGCTGCTGCTATGGGGCTTCCGTTTCTCCCAGTAAAGGGGATGTTTGGCTCCGACGTTTTCAGGGTTAGCAAAAGCCTCACAGAAATCACCTGCCCCTTTACAGGAGAAAGGCTGGCAGCGGTAAGGGCTATAAAACCCGATGTCACCATAATACATGCCCATCAGGCAGACAAGTTTGGTAATGTACGCATCCAGGGATCCCCCTTTGAGGATGCCCTCAAGGCCCGTGCAGCTGACAGGACCATTGTCACCGTTGAGGAGATCATAGAGCATGAGGAAATCAGGGCTAATCCTCATCTCACCACCATACCTTATATCTATGTAACCGCCGTGGTCCATGTGCCTCAGGGGGCATGGCCTGCCTCATGCGATGGTTACTATGAGAGCGACAGGGAACATGTGCAGGAATACGCCAGCTCTACAAAGACCCCCGAGGGATTCCAGGAGTATTTAGAAAAGTATGTATACAGTGGGAGGAGTTAAAAATGGCAGACTACTCCGTTGCAGAGCTTATGACTGTATGTCTGGCCAAGGAGATAAGGGACGGGGAGAGGGTGCTTCAAGGGCTCTATTCCCCTATGCCCATGATAGCTTGCCTCCTGGCCAAGAACTTTTATGCCCCTAATATGGTTTTCATAAATACGGCAGACACGATAGATCCCCAACCCAGAGAGGTCCCATTTTCTACAGCGGGTCCTGCTCTTCAGGAGAACGCTGTAGCTTACATTCCCCTTTATCAGACGTTCGATCTGGCTCAGCAGGGGAAGCTGGACCTTATCTTCCTTGGTGCTGCCCAGGTGGACAAGTACGGAAACACTAACCTGAGCGTTATTGGCCCTTTTGAGAGCCCTAAAGTGAGGCTTCCAGCAGGGGCTGCTTCTGCGCATCTGTGTGCTATTATGGATACGGTAATCTGGGTGCCCAGGCACAATGCCCGGGTCCTGGTGGAGAAGGTAGACTTTATTACAGGGCAGGGATACCTCACTGGAGGCGACGCCAGAGAGAAGGCTGGTATCCCTAAGGGTGGGCCGAGGAAGGTGGTGACCAACCTATGTATTATGGATTTTGAGCCTGAGAGCAAGGCAATGAGGCTGGTTTCAACCCACCCAGGGGTCACCATTGAGGAGGTGAAGGAGAACACTGGATTTGACCTCATTATTCCAGAGAAGGTAGAAACAACAGAGCCTCCTACTCCCCAGGAGTTGGAGTTTATAAGGGAGATAGACCCTAAGAAGGTGAGGGAGCTGGAGTTTCACTGATTGCCAACCTCCGCACCATTGGAATAGAGGGCGGACAAAAGAGACGGTGGGAGGGGACGATGGAGAAAGATGAAAGGAAGGTGAAGATCCTCATAGCCAAACCTGGTCTGGATGGTCATGATCGGGGGGCCAAGGTGGTGGCGAGGGCCCTAAGAGATTCGGGCTTCGAGGTGATATACACTGGGCTCCACCAGTCCTTGGATCAAATTGTTCATGCTGCCATGGAGGAGGATGTGGATGGAATAGGGTTGAGCATACTCTCTGGTGCCCACATGTACATCTTTCCCACCCTCATAGAGAAGCTGAAGGAGCAGGGTTTAGATGATATCGTGGTTTTTGGGGGGGGAATTATACCCACCGATGACATCCCAAAGTTGAAAGAGGCAGGCGTAAAGCAGATATTTTTGCCAGGTACGGCGCTGGAGGAGATCATAGAGTGGGTAAGGGAGAATGTGAAGCCCAGGGCAGTGAGCCTGTGATCCTTATCCAGGGGAAAAGAGATGGGGTTGGTAGATCAGGTGCTGAAGGGGGACAAGAAGGCTGCGGCCAGGATCATGAGGCTGGTGGAGGATGATCTACCTGAGGCGAGGGAAGCCTTAAAGAGGCTCTATCCATACACAGGGAGGGCTTACATCATAGGTGTAACAGGCCCCCCTGGTGCGGGGAAGAGTTCTCTGGTGGATCTTTTGGTAGAGTGGTTTCGCAAAAGAGGAGAAGGCGTGGGTGTAGTAGCTGTGGATCCCACCAGTCCGTTTTCAGGGGGGGCCATCTTAGGAGATAGGATTAGGATGCAGCGCCATAGCACCGATCCAGGGGTCTTTATAAAGAGCCTTGCTACGAGAGGCCACCTCGGGGGCCTTTCAAAGGCTACTGATGATGTGATCCAGGTGATGGATGCTATGGGCAAAGATGTGATCATGGTGGAGACTGTGGGGGTCGGACAAGACGAGGTGGATATTGTCAAGACGGCAGACACCACCATGCTGGTTACCGTCCCTGGTTTGGGGGACGATATCCAGGCCATCAAGGCAGGTATCTTGGAGATTGCAGACATCTTTGTAGTGAATAAGGGGGACAAGCCCGAGGCTGATAAGACAGTGAGGGAGTTGGAGATGATGCTGGACATGAGTACCCCCAGAGAGGATGGTTGGAAACCCCCTATTATTAAGGTGAGTGCTGTTAAGGGAGAAGGCATTGAAGAGCTCATGGAGGCCTTGAAGACCCACAGAAAATTTCTGGAGACCTCAGGCCGTTTCGAGAGCTACCGAAAAGACAGGGTAGTCTGTACCTTTGAAAACCTCTTAAGGGACAAACTGTTCCAAACAGCCATAGCCAAACTCAAGGGAAACGGCTCCTATGAAAGGCTCATCTCCGAGATATTCAACAAGAGAAAGGACCCTTACTCTGTGGTCGAGAGGCTCTCCTGCCAGTGTGAGCTGGAATCTAAGAGAGAGTAGCTCGATGGATGGACTATTCCCTGATTTGGCCCTGCCCTAAGATTACAAATTTGCAGCAGGTGAGATCCTCTAAACCCATAGGGCCCCTTACATGGAGCTTCTGGGTTGAGATCCCCATTTCCGCTCCCAGCCCGAACTCGTAGCCGTCTGTGAATCGGGTGGAGGCGTTTACGTACACGGCGGCCGAATCTACCTCCTTTAGGAATCTCATTGCCCTGGTATAGTCCTTGGTGACAATGGCATCGGAGTGCCCTGAACCATAGGTGTGAATGTGGTCGATTGCTTCTTCAAAAGAACTTACCACCTTCACTGCCAGAATGAGGTCTAAGAACTCGGCGTACCAATCCTCTTCGGTGGCCTCCTTCATTTCTGGTACTATCTCTCTGGAGGCTGGGCATCCCCTTAGCTCTACCCCTGCTTCCTGGAAACGATAAGCCATCTCTGGGAGAAAGGCCTGGGCTATATCCTTGTGGACGAGGAGCGTTTCCATTGCGTTACATACGCCTGGTCTCTGGACTTTGGCATTGTAACAGATATTCCAGGCCATCTCCAGGTCAGCATCCTTATCCACATAGGTATGGCAAACGCCCTTGTAATGATAAACCACAGGTATCCTGGAGTTCTCTGCGACGAACCTGATCAGCCCTTCACCTCCCCTGGGCACCACCAGATCCACATAACCTTCAGCCCTTAATAGGTGGAGCACTGCCTCCCTCTCGGTGGTCTCTATGAGCTGAATGGCGTCTCCTGGTACCCCTGCCTCTTGGGCTGCATCTTTCAGGATCCGGGCGATGATGGTATTGGAGTGGATGGCCTCGGATCCTCCCCTCAACACAATGGCGTTTCCCGATTTGACACAGAGCCCAGCAGTGTCAGCAGTGACGTTGGGTCTGGATTCGTAGATTACGGCCACCACACCCAGTGGGACGCGGAGCTTCCCTATTTCTAATCCATTTGGCCTCCTCCACATCCTCACTATCTCACCCACTGGGTCTGGGAGAGAGGCTACCTCCCTTAGTCCGTTGGCCATGGCCTCTATCCTGTTGTCATTCAAGAGGAGGCGGTCCAGCATAGCGGAGGAGAGGCCCTTTTCCTTACCATGTCTTAGGTCCTTTGTGTTTTCCTCCTGTATCTCTGTAGCCCTTTCCTCTATGCGCCTTGCCATGTTCATAAGGGCTTGGTTTTTTACGCCGGAGGAGAGTCTCGCGAGGACTCTACTGGCCTCCTTGGCCCTCTTAACCCTTTCAAATACTTCTTCTCTTATGCCCACTTTACACCCCCTCATAGATGCTCATGCAGTACCACTAAGTTGTCCCGATGTATCACTTCAGGGGAATGGTGATACCCTAACGCCCCTTCTATCTCAGAGGAATGGAGCCCTTTGATGCGCTCTATCTCCTGGGAAGAATAGTTCACCAGCCCCCTGGCAATCTCTTTGCCATCTTGGGTGATACAGCTTACAGGATCACCCATCTCAAATGCACCCTCTACCCTTAGCACTCCCTTGGGAAGTAGGCTCCTCCCCTCCTTGGTTAAGGCTCTCGCTGCGCCATTGTCTATCACAACGACACCCATGGGGTGAAGGGTGTATCCTATCCAACGCTTTCTACCCTCGAGGCGCTCCCCCCGGGGCGGAAAGAATGTGCCTACCTTCTCTCCCTTTAATATCTTCCGTAAGACCCTTTGATTGTCCCCCTGGGCGATAATGGCTGGGATGCCGGAGGCTACCGCCTTCTTTATTGCCTTGATCTTTGAGAGCATTCCCCCTGTACCTATTGGAGAGACTCCCTCGATTTGGCACCTCTCCAATTCGTCGCTGAAGGTGCTCACCTCAGACAATAGGAAGGCATTTCCGCTCCTATTGGGGTCGGAGGTGTAGAGCCCTTCCACTGTGGAGAGTATCACCAATAAATCTGCCTCTCCCATCATGGCTACCAATGCAGATAGATTATCGTTGTCTCCAAACTTTATCTCCTCCACCATCACTGTGTCGTTCTCGTTGATGAGGGGGATTACTCCTAACCTCAAGATACTGAAGAGAGTATTTCTGGCGTTTAGGTAGCGTCTCCTGTCTTCCAGGTCGTCACGTGTGAGGAGCACCTGGGCTACCCTCTGTCCCCACCTCTCAAAGTGGCGCTCATATGTCCAGATGAGGTGGGCCTGGCCCACAGCAGCGCAAGCCTGTTTTACGGGGATGCTTGATGGTCTATCTCTGAAACCCAAGATCCCCATGCCTGCAGCAACTGCTCCAGAGGAAACGAGGATCACCTCTTTTCCCTGAGCCTGTAACTCTGCCAGCTCCAAGGCCAGGTTCGAGATCACCTTTTCCTTGAGTCCCCCGTGTGGGTGGGCGATGACACCGCTTCCTACCTTCACTACTATCCGGCGGCACTTGTGGAGGTCTTCTCTCCTCATCTCTCCTCTCCCACTACTGTGGGTACCCTTTCCACTTCCTTCAGTAGCTTCCAAGTCATCTCCAGTAGCTCCTTTATCCCTTCACCGGTTACGGCGGATACGGGATGAAATGGGAGACCCAAGGCATGAAACCTCTCGGCTAAGGCGTTTATCTTCTCGATGTGGGTTACCATGTCAAGCTTAGTCCCCACAACTAACCTGGGCTTGTCTTTTACTCCACCCCCATATGCATTCAATTCCTTGGAGACCACCTGAAAAGCCTCCCATGGATCATGCTCCATATTAGAGAGGTCTATCAGTTGAAGGAGTACCTTGGTCCTTTCAATGTGGCGCAAAAAGCTCAACCCCAACCCTGCGCCCTTGTGGGCCTTTTCTATGATGCCTGGGATGTCTGCTATGACAAAGCACCTATATTCTGAGAGTCTCACCATCCCCAGGTGGGGCACCAGAGTGGTAAAGGGATAGTCTGCCACTTTGGGCCTGGCCGCTGAGACCTTAGAGAGAAGCGTGGACTTCCCTGCATTGGGTAGCCCCACCAGTCCTACATCGGCCACAAGTTTTAGTTCTAAGAAGATCCATCGCTCTTCTCCTGGCTTTCCCTCTTCTGCATACATGGGGGCCTGCCGCCAAGGTCTTATGAAGTGGGTGTTTCCCCTTCCGCCACGCCCACCCCTTGCCACTACAAATCGCTCCTTAGGGTTAGTGAGATCCGCCAGCACTTTACCACTCTCCGCATCTTTGACTACCGTGCCAGGTGGAACATAAAGCACCAAGTGGGGTGCGTCTCTTCCCTTTCGGCCCTTTCCCTTGCCATGCTCCCCCCTCCTTGCCCTGTTTATAGGCCTGTAACGAAAGTCTAACAGTGTATTGAGATGTGGGTTTACCTCCAGGATCACATCCCCTCCTCTTCCCCCATCTCCCCCGTTTGGGCCGCCCCTTGGAACGTACTTCTCTCGTCGGAAACTTACACAGCCGTTTCCCCCGTCCCCTGCCTTCACATACACCTTTACTCTATCAATAAACATGCCAAAACTGAGTGACTTTACTGCCTGTTCCTGTTGGAGTCTGACGAAATAAAAAGGGCGGGGTGCCCCCGCCCTCCCTCTATACTTCAGCGTCATGCCTCTGGGGAGACTGCTACATAGCGGCGCCCCCTCCTTTTCACAAAGGAAACGTAGCCATCAATCTTAGCAAACAGTGTATGGTCTCTGCCGATGCCCACGTTGTCCCCTGGCCAGAATCTTGTGCCCCTTTGGCGTACCAAGATGTTCCCGGCCTTCACCCACTGGCCAGCGAACCTCTTCACTCCAAGACGTTTAGGCTCACTGTCCCTCCCGTTCCTTGAGCTCCCCACTCCCTTTTTATGCGCCATGGATACCCCCTATACTACTATCTCCTTGATCTTCAAGGCAGTAAATGGCTGACGGTGTCCCTTCTTTCTCCGGTAATTCCTCCTCTTCTTAAATTTCATCACTATAATCTTTTTTCCCCTTCCGTGTTTCAATACCTGGGCTCTCACCCTTGCCCCTTCTATATATGGAGTCCCAAGCCTCACGTCCTCATCCTGTGCGGTAAGCAATACCCTATCGAGCTCTACCTCTACCCCCTCGTCTGCGGGAAGCTTCTCTATCTCAATCACATCCCCAGGGGAAACTCGATACTGCTTCCCTCCCCTCTCTATTATAGCAAACATCCCCTTCCCTCCTCTTCTGACTGGCGGAGGGCTTGTAACACACCCTCCATCTACTGTCAACGCATGGTCCTTCTGGCTTAAGGTATCCTGGACCCGTGGACTTGAATCTTCACTCTATATACTTGTAATATGCAAATGTCCTGAGGGGAGGTCAATATATGGGAAAGCGACTTGTGGATCCATCTGTAAATCTATTTTATCCTGCACCGGTAGCATTGGTTACATGCAGTAAAGATGGAGAGGACCCTAACATCATTACCATAGCATGGACAGGGATGCTCTCGTCCGAGCCTCCCACTGTGGGGATAGCAATTAGACCCGGCAGATATTCCCACGGGTTGGTTTCTTTTTCCAGGGAGTTCGGCGTTAATTTTCCCAAGGCAGAGGATATCGAGAAGGTGGACTTTTGTGGCGTGGCATCGGGTAAGAAGGTGAATAAATTCGAGAAGTGTGGTTTTACTCCCTTTGAGGGTGTGAGGATTCGCACACCTTTAATCCAGGAGTGTCCAGTTAACCTGGAGTGCATTGTTATAGATGCCATCAATCTTGGCTCACATACCCTCTTCATTGGGGAGATGGTTGCAGCCCATGTGGAGACTGGCCTCTGGAAGGGGGAGACTTTCCAGGCGATGGAGGCAAATCCATTGGTCTATCTGCCTTCAACTGCCCAGTATGTCTCCTTGGGAAACATCATAGGGAGATACAGCCTGTCCAGGGGGAGGCTGTGATGAGTGATGGGGGCCTGCTTATCGAGACCTCTGTGCTGTTAGCTGCCATAGAGGAGAGTCCTGTAGGTGAGGCAACCCTTGGTTTCTTGCAAGGGGCCGCGGAGAGGGATGGCCATATTTCTGAGCTTGTTTTATCAGAAGTATACAATTTGAATGAGCCCAGGAGAGAGTGGACGGCTCGTCTTCTTGCAGATCTTTCCCTACCTGTGGTGCGCATCAGTACCAAGGCAGTTAATCTTGCGCAGAGGTATGTGTATAATAAAGTACTTGAAGCCCCGTTGAGGGATCTTGGACTCCATGTGGCTTTGGCATCCGTTGGTACATGGAAGGAGGTGGGCACCTGGGATAGAAGGCTCGTGAAGGCGAGAGAGGGCATAGAGAGGATTAATAAGACTGCAGGGTACCCCATACCAGTCCTGTCTATCCCTTCCCCTTTGTGGATGTGGGGTCCGGACGAGGAGCTGGACGGGGTTAGGGCCCTATCCTGGAGGGTCACCGAGAAAAAAAAGGATTATGAATTAATGAGAATCATACAGGAAATGGCTGCCAACTTTATAAGAGAGAAGGGATTGACCTTAGAGAAGGTGGGAAAGGTTGAACTATTCTGATCTCAAAAGGGCCCTCTCTCTCTTGGGTGTGCCTCCCGGTACCAGCCTGGAAGGGGTGAAGGATGCATACAGGAAGAGGGTGAAAGGTGCCCCTCCTGAGAAGCTGATAGAGCTTAATTTGGCATACCGCCAAATAGTGGATTTCTGTAACAGGTACCCATTCAGTTTTAGCAAAGAGGAGTTTTATCGTGCTTTCCCAGAGGAGGCCTTAAGGGAAGGGCTGTACAAGCATCCCCTTTGGGAGGACCTATGATTGGGGAAACCCTCAGTGGGAGGAGATGGCAAACCCTCTCAAATTAAAGTCTGTAAGGGTCGGTCTTGCGTTGGGTGGAGGTGCCGCAAGGGGCCTGGCACATTTGGGGGTCATTCGGATCCTGGAGAGGGAGGGGATACCTATACATGCAATAGGGGGCACCAGTATGGGTGCCATTATAGGGGCTAAGTATGCGCTGACACCCAATGCCGGGGTCTTGGAAGAGGACCTTCAGAGATTTTTAAGGAGCAAGGTTTTTAGAGAGGCACAGTTGGACTTTCTCAAGGAAGAGGAGGGGGAGAGAGGATTCTTCTTCCAGCTGAGCAGGTATATCTCAAGAAGGGTGTACTATACTCTGGCGGCCAACCAGCGCTCCCTCATAAAGAGGGAGACCTTTCAAAAGACCATAGACTTCCTTATTCCGGACGTTCCCATAGCCTTTACACGTATCCCCTTTGCTACTACGGCAGTGGACCTCAATAAGGGGAAGGAGATAGTGATTCAGGCTGGATCTTTGAGGGAAGCTGTGGCTGCCAGTTGTGCCCTTCCAGGCGTTATCCCGCCGGTGGAGATAGGCGAGTACGAGTTGGTGGATGGAGGGTGGTTAGATCTGGTACCAGCATCGGTGGTGCGCTTCTTAGGGGCAGACTTGGTAATAGGTGTGTGGGTAGGGAGTGACTTGGAGGAGACCTGCTACTTAGGGAACTCTATTGACATCCTCTCCAGGGCAGACGAGATTAGTCGTCACTACTTGGGAATGATCCGGGTTGCGGAGTGTGATGTGGTGATAGCGCCTTCTGTAAGGCATATGCACTGGTCCGACTTTGAAAGGGCGAAGGAGGCTGTAGAGGCAGGTGAGGAGGCAGCCGTGGAGGCTATACCAGTTATAAAAAGGTCTATACGAAAGGCCAGGGTCAAGAAGTGGCTGTTCTTTCCCAAGCACCGAATTGCCCCTACGATCCCATTTGAGCTTTACCCAGGGGCAGAGGTCCACCGTTAGGCTAAGCCTTCAACAGTTCGTCTATAGATCTCCATATGCGTTCTCTGATGAGGGCCTTTTCTTCCTCTGAGAGACCTGGCTTTGTGAAGACAGGCTCCCCTACCTTCACCTGGATGGTGGCTGATTTTACAGTGTAGCTACCCTTGGGCATCACCCTTCTTGTCCCCTTGATGGCCATGGGGAAAAGGGGGAGTCCTGTCTCTATGAGTATGTTGAGCCCCTTTTTTCTAAAGGGTTGGAAATGACCATCTGGCGACCTGGTCCCTTCTGGGAAGATGGCTATTGGTCGGGATATCCCCTTAGTCAATCCCCTTTTTATGCTTTCAATTGCAGCGTCTGGATCTTGTCGGTCTATCTTTATCACTTGGGCGAGGCTGAGGAGCTGCCCGAAAATAGGGATCTGGAAGAGTTCCTTCTTGGCAAGAAAATGAGGGGCCCTTCTGAGGACGCAGACGAGTGTGAAGATGTCGAAATAGCTTTGATGATTGCATACTACCACAAATTGTTTGTATCTTTTGAACTTTTCTGCCCCTTCTACTTTTAGGGTGCATCCTGCTGTCTTCATGAGGATCCAGGACCAGAGATATGCACCTCGGCTAATAAGCCTCCTTTGAGGATCGGGAATGGAGAGTATGGCCAAAGGGATACCCATCAGGGGCACCAGCCCACCGGCCAGGGCCCACCACAATAGGCTCTTAAGCATGGTCACAGACCCTTACCCCTCTTGAGCAGCGCATACGATACAGCTACTATCATAGCCAAGATAGAGAACCACTGGGGTAAAGACAGGGACCCAATAAATGTTCTTGGGTCTCCTCTGAGGAATTCTATGCTAAATCTGGCTAGGCCATAGAGAAAGAGGTAAGCACAGAAGACCTCCCCTGCAAACCGTTTCTTGGGATAGAACCAACATAGAAATATGAATATCAACAGGTTGGCTAAAGCATGATACAACTGTGTGGGGTGGAGGGGTATCCCTAATGGGGCCAGGGAATGGGGATTGGTGAAGGTAACTGCCCATGGGAGATGGCATGGTTTGCCATAGCAGCAGCCCGCAGAGAAGCAACCCAATCTTCCCACAGCATGGCCTGCTGGTATGCTTGGGGCAACCAGGTCTGCCATCTTCCCCAGTGGGAGTCCATGTTTGCGGACGTAGTAAGTTCCTCCTATAATAGCGCCTATAAGGCCCCCATAGAAGGCCAAGCCTCCTTGCCACAGATAGAGGGTTTC
Source organism: Aquificota bacterium (assembly GCA_015486015.1). Classification (GTDB taxonomy): domain Bacteria; phylum Thermosulfidibacterota; class Thermosulfidibacteria; order Thermosulfidibacterales; family B14-G1; genus WFSI01. The sequence goes on from WFSL01000013.1 coordinate 34,589, forward strand.
CCAGGGCCTTGATCTATAAATTCCCCAATGCTCTGTCACAAAATAGAACCTGGCCCCCACTAAGGCACCCAGCAGGATATAGAAGGCTAAGTCGGTGATCACCTCAGGCTTTATCCCTTCTTGCTTTGCCCTTTTCCATGCCAGGGCTACACCTAACAGGAAACCGGCTGCTACAAAGCAACCATAAGTGGGCACAGAGACAGGGCCAATCTTCAATAGGATAGGGTGCATCCTATCCTTCCCTCTCCTTCTCTCTCTTCTTGACTTCCTCCATATAGCGCAGGGCAAGGGGATTTTTAGGTTCCACCTGGAGGATGGCCCTCAGATGATCTATAGCTTTGGCAGTCTCTTGTCCTTGCATGTAGATGAGTGAGACATCGAAGCGGGCTTGCACGTACCTTGGGTTTAGGCGGATGCTGGCCTCCAAGCAGTCTATGGCAGCCTCCCTATTCCCCTTCATATGATATACCCATCCCATCTCGCGGAGTGTCTCAGGGCGATGAGGATCCACAGTAAGGGCCTCATCCCACAGCGTTAAGGCCTCATCCCATTCTCCCCTATGTGCATGGACCAGCCCTAATAGGTGGTATGCATCTGCATTGGTGGGATCTACCTCTAAGGCTTGCCAGAGTACCCCTTCAGCTTCTTCCCACTCCCCTTCCTCTAAGTGGCAGCTTCCCAAGGCCAGGAGGGCCTCTACCATATCTGGGGCCATTTCCAGGGCCCTTTGGAAGTGGGTAAGTGCTTTCGCCATGTGTCCAATCTGACGGTAACAGAGCCCCATGTTGTATGCCAATTCTGGAGAGTCACTCTCCCTCTTCTCTGCAACCGCATAGTAACGCAGTGCCATTTGGTAGTGCCCTTCCATGTAGTAGATATTGCCAAGGAGGAAGCTGCATTCAGGGTCCCTTGGATGGTACTTCAGTGCCTCTTCTAATACTTCCTTGGCAAACTCGTAGTGTCCGCCGTCCCAAGCCAGGGTGGCAAGCTCCCTGTAGGCAGGGAGAAAGCCAGGATCTACCTTCAACAACCCCAGAAGGACTTGGAAAGCCTCTATCCAGTTCCCCCTGTGGAGGGCAGCTAAGGCCTTTTGGTAAAGGTACTCACCTCTCAACTCTTCTCCTGAAGTATCCCCAAAGGGCAAGGGCAAGTCCAACCGTGATAGCTGTGTCCGCCACGTTGAAGGCGGGCCAGTGATACCCTGCCCAATGAAAGTCTATGAAGTCAATAACCCTCCCATAAAACAAGCGGTCTACCAGGTTCCCTACACCACCACCTAAGACAGCGCCCAAGCTCCACCTCACCAGTCTTTGTTTGGCTGAGAGCCTTCTTAAGAGTGAGATGATCACCACAATCGCTACTAATGAAGCCACGATAAAGAAGAAAGAGGATCGGTAACCCTCTTTGGAACCCATACCAAAAACCCCGCCGGCATTGCGAACATGGACCAGATTGAGAAAAGGGGTGATCACTATCCAGGCCCCTTGTGGGATAGAATAGCTCACAGCGATTTTTGTCCATCTATCCAGGGCCACCACTGCGAGGGCTACAGAGAGGGGGGCTATCCAGGGACTCTTCATCCCTCAAGTACCTCCACGCACCTCCTACAAATGAAGGGGTACCGAGGGTCCTCTCCCACTGTAGGAGAATAGATCCAACAGCGTTGGCACTTCTTTCCCTCGGCTGGCTCTACATTGATAGAGAGATAGGGGATCTCTTCGGCCTTCACCTTGCCTTCCCCCTCATGGGTGAGATCTACCTGCGAGACGATGAAGAACTCACGGAGGGTCCAGGAATCAAAGGTTTCCAGGAAGTCCAATTTGCCTGCCGGGAAATAAAGGGTTACCTTTGCATCGAACGGGTGGCCTATGATCCCCCTCCTTCTCGCCTCCTCCAGGGCCTTTGTCACCTCCTTTCGTACCTCCAAGAGGGTTTCCCAGGCATGGAATCTCTCTTGGGCCATATACACGCCACTTTGGGGACTTGGAAAGGCAGTGAGATGTACCGAGTCAGGGTCACCATTGAGCCTGGGTAGGTGCCCCCATGCCTCCTCTGCGGTGAATGCGAGGATGGGGGCCAAGAGACGCAACAGGGCATGTGCTAACTGGTAAAGGGCGGTTTGGGCCGAGCGTCGCTCCTTAGATGTCCTTCCATGTACATAAAGTCTCTCCTTCACCACATCCAGATATATTGAAGAGAGATCCACAGTGCAGAAGGCGTGGAGGGTGTGATGCACTTTGTGAAACTGAAAGGCGTCATACGCCCCTCTCACCTTCTGGACAATGCCTTGAAAGCGCTCCAAGATCCACAGGTCCATCTCCATCATCTCCTTGAGTTCCAAAGCATCCGTGGTAGGATCAAAATCGCTTAGATTGCCCAGAAGGAATCGGATGGTGTTCCTTATCTTCCTGTAAGTATCTACCAGTCCCCTCAGGATGGCCTCGGAAATTCTGATGTCTTCGGTGTAGTCCTCTGCTGCGACCCATAGGCGGAGTATATCTGCACCGTACTTGTCAATCACATCCTGGGGTGCGATCACATTTCCCATGGATTTGGACATCTTCTTCCCTTCCCCATCCACAACGAACCCATGGGTAAGAACCGTTTGGAATGGGGCTCTATCCCTGGTGGCTACAGCCTCTATAAGGGAGCTTTGGAACCAACCCCTATGCTGATCAGAGCCCTCTAAGTACATCTGGGAAGGCCAGTCCAGTTCATCCCTCTCTTCTAATACGGCCGCATGGCTGCTTCCTGAGTCGAACCACACATCCAGGATGTCCTCTACCTTCCTGAATCTGCGTCCGCCGCAATGGGGGCAAGAAAAGCCTTTCGGGATAAAGCGTTCAATCGGGTACCTAAACCAGGCGTCAGCCCCTTCAGCCTCCACCAGCTCCACTACCCTTTGAAAGACTTCCGGGGGGGCTATTGTGTGCCCACAGTCGTTGCAGACGAGCACCGTGATCGGTACACCCCATGCCCTCTGACGTGAGATGCACCAGTCTGGCCTCTGACTTACCATATCCCTTATCCGATGCTTTCCCCAAGAGGGGACCCACGTGACCCTCTCAATCTCCTCTATGCATCTTTTTCTTAAATCGTTGCCCTCCATGGAAATGAACCACTGGGGTGTGGCCCTGAATATCACAGGCTCCTTGCACCGCCAGCAGTGGGGATAGGAATGGGTGACAGGTTCCTCCAGGAGAAGGAGGCCCCTCTCCCTTAAGAGGTCTATCACCATGGGGTTGGCATCCCACACTAAGACCCCTTGAAAATACCTCACTGTGTTGTCAAAGGTTCCGTCATCCTGGACTGGATTATACACATCCAGGCCATAGGCCAACCCAGACTCATAGTCCTCTTGTCCATGTCCAGGGGCCGTATGAACGCACCCCGTGCCCTGGACAAGAGTGACATAGTCTGCCAAAATGATGACTGAGTCTCTTTCTTCGAAGGGATGGAGACACTTCAGACCTTCCATATCCCTCCCCTTTGCCCTCCCGATGATCTTGTAAGATGTGGCCCCTACCTTCTCAGCTACCTCCTCCAATAACCCCTCGGCCAACACCCAGACCTCTCCCTTCACATCAACGGCTACATAGTCGAAGTCGGGATGAAGCGCTATGGCCAGGTTAGCTGGGAGGGTCCAGGGAGTGGTGGTCCAGATGATCACATAAACCCTTTTGTCTCTCACCTTGGGAAAGACTTTGGAGAAGTCATCTTTTGCCGGAAACTTCACATAAATAGAGGGGGAAGTATGGTCACCATATTCTACCTCTGCCTCGGCCAATGCGGTGTGGCAACTGATGCACCAATAGACGGGCTTTTTCCCTTGATATACCAGCCCCTTCTCAAAGAACCTCCCGAGTTCCCTCACGATTACTGCCTCGTAGTGGTAATCCATAGTGATGTAGGGGTGTTCCCAGTCTCCAAAGACCCCCAATCGTTTAAACTCCTCCCTTTGGATCCTCAGATACTTCTCAGCATAAGTACGACAGACCTTCCTGATCTGATCCTTCGTCATCTCTTTTTTTCTGTTGCCCAACTCCTTCTCCACCTGGTGCTCTATAGGCAGACCGTGGCAGTCCCAACCCGGTACATACGGTACGTCATAGCCTTCCATGAATTTGGACTTGTTGATAAAGTCCTTTAGGATTTTGTTGAGAGCATGGCCGATATGGATGTGCCCATTGGCATATGGGGGACCATCATGGAGGATATACCTCTGGGCCCCCTTTCGAGCCTCCCGAATGCGCTTGTAGATGTTCATCTTCTCCCACTTCTCCATAAGCTCAGGCTCTCTCTTGCTTAACTGGGCCTTCATAGGGAACTCTGTTCTGGGGAGATTGAGGCTTTCCTTATACATTCTCTCTCCTCCTCCAGCTTTAGAGACAGGGGAAAGGTAGCACTGGTCTCAAAACCCTGTCAATAAGGGCAATTAGGAAAGAGTGGGAAGGGCTCTTGCTTTTTCACCCTTCTTTGGCGAGACTTTCAGCGTTCAGATTAGGTGGGGTAAGGGGTATGGCTGAGGGTAATAGAGAGAAACTTATGGACCTCTTGGTGGAGAGGTCTTTCCATTACGATCCCTCATGCCCCTTCAAATTGAGAAGCGGTAAGATGAGCGATGTTTATATAGACGCGAAAGCGGTTACCCTCACGGCTGAGGGGATGTCCTTAGTGGGTGAGACAATATGGGAAAAGATTGCCACGCTGAATGCCCAGGCTATTGGGGGCCTTACCCTGGGGGCTGATCCTATCGCCTATGCTACGGCCATGTACGCTGCACTTACAGGCAAGGGGTGGTTGGATGTCTTTATTGTGCGTAAGGAGGTCAAGGCCCATGGTACAGGCAAGGGGATAGAGGGGCCGGTGGTATCAGGGAAGAGGGTGATAGTTGTAGATGATGTGGTTACTACGGGGGGGGCTACTCTTATGGCCATTGAACAGGTGCAAGCAGTGGGGATGGAGATCTTAAAGGTGGTGCCTTTAGTGGACCGCCAAGAGGGTGGGCGAGAGGCTATAGAGGCTTTGGGTTTGAGGTACGATCCCGTATTTACCAAGCAGGAACTGCTGAACAGGTATATCGGAAGGTGAGCACAGTAGGGCCTTGTTCAGGATTTCATACGCTGAAGTTAAATCCTTACTGTGGGGTGATCTGTTTCTCTGCCTCGTATTCACTTAGATATTTCTCTGCAATTCTGATCTTGAGAGCACCTTCCCAGCCAACCTCTCCTCGATGATGCTCTCTGCCAGGACGGTGACATATTCTCCCCTCTTCGCCTGTGGTTCACTGAGGAAGAGAAATGGAATATAGTTTTCGCTTATGCCTTGAAGGAGCCCCGTCGTTTTGTCTCTTCTCCCTTCTATTAGCACGTTGATGAGCCTTCCTATGTGAGACCTCCTGAATGAAAGCATCTTCTCTTGTCTCAGATTCCTGAGGATCTCGTACCTCTCCTCCTTCACCTCAGGCGGTATCTGCCCTTCCATTTGAGCAGCAGGTGTATTGGGCCTGGGGGAAAATGTGAAGATGTGCATGTAGGAAATGGGCAGGTCCTCCAACAGAGATAGCGTGTTCCTGAAGGCCTTTTCATCCTCCCCTGGGAAACCCACAATCACGTCCACTCCTATCCCCAGCCCTTCCCTCCTCCGGGATAGCTCTCTCACTAAGTGTGCGAAGTACTCCCTCGTGTATCGGCGGCCCATAAGGTTGAGGATCCTATTATCCCCGCTCTGCATGGGGATGTGGAGGTGAGGGGCAATCCTACCCTCTGAGGAGATGAGGACCTTCAGCCTTGGAGTAAACTCCCGGGGCTCTATAGAGGAAAGCCGGATCCTTTCCAGCCCTTCTATCTCCAAGAGGGCCTCTAAGAGGCGGGCCAGATCCCAGTCTCGCCAGCGGTATGCCCCCAAGTGGACCCCCGTGAGGATCAGCTCCTTGTAGCCTGATGCTACCAGCTTCTCTGCTTCCTTTATCACCCATAATGGGTGAGCGCTTCTGGCAGGTCCCCTGGCCATCCAAACAGTACAATAAGTGCAGCGGTTGTCACATCCGTCCTGGACCTTCAAAAATGCCCGGGAGTAGCCTGGGAAAGAGCGCAGAGGCGTATGTTGGAATGCTCGTACGCTTCCGATGGGGCTAACCATGATCCCCGTAGCCTTGCCCCTGAGGGCGTCCTTAACAATGGATGATATCCTTGCCTTTTCAGTGTTCCCTATTACCAGGTCCGCACCTGCACTTATAAGCTCCTTGGGGCGTAGCTGGGCCTGGCAGCCAGTAGCTATCACTATCCCCCCTGAAGGCCTCATCTTTGCAGCTCTCCTCACCATCTGTCTGCCTTTATAGTCGCTGCGGTGTGTCACTGTGCAGGTGTTTACGATGTAGACCTGGGCACCTGGGGCAAAGGGGACAGTCTGGAAACCTACCCCCTCCAGGGCCTCCCTCATGGCCATGGTCTCAAACTGGTTGAGTTTACAGCCTATGGTAGTGAATGCCACCTTCACATTTGAAGGATATACGCCGATGCCTCCCAGACAACAACACTTTATTCCTTGAGTTGTTGGGTGTCTTCTGGTATTGAGCTAGAATTCAAGGACCAAAGGAGGCGAACGATGGTGCCGTTCATCGTCGGTTTTTGGGTAGGGCTTATAGTGATGGTCTTTATTGTATGGCAGGTAATGCTAAGGATGATGATCGTGACTGTGAAGAGTAAGCTTCCTGTAGAAGATGCAATAAGAAGGATTGAGGAAGAGGCGCCGAGGTATGGATGGGGAGTGGCCCATATCTATGATATGGACGAGACCCTTGCCGAGAAGGGGTACAAGGGGCTAAAGAGGGTTAGGATTGTCTCCTTGTGTAAACCTGAGTACGCTTACAGGATCCTGTCCAGGCAAGAAGACAGGAAGATAGCGGCTGCTATGCCTTGTAGGATAGCAATATATGAAGACGACAATGGAGAGAGCTACATCTCCAAGTTCAACATCAAACTTATGGGGAGGATGTTCGGGGGTATTGTGGGTGATGTAATGGGGGAGGTGGCCAAGGAGGAGGAGGCCATATTGAGAAAGGTGTTGTGAGGTATGTCTTCTTACCCCTTTTGGTTGTCAAATGCGAACTTCCCCTTTCTGAATAGCCTGATACATGCGGCCACTACCTGTGGATCGTAGAGGGTGCCGCTGTTTGTCTTTATCTCCTCGAGGGCTGCTTTGAGTCCCAGTGCAGGCCTATATGGACGGTGAGATGCCATGGCCTCTACTACATCTGCCACGGCAAGGATTCTGGCCCCCAGCAGGATATCCCCGTCAGATAGCCCATGGGGATATCCAGAGCCATCAAGCCTTTCGTGATGCTGCAGCACCAAATCGGCTATGGGCCATGGAAACTCGATGCACTTGAGGATGTTGTATCCTGCCTTTGGATGAGCCTTAAGCATTGCATACTCGGCCTCGGTGAGTTTTCCCGGTTTGCTCAAGATTTCTGCAGGAACAGAGATCTTCCCTATGTCATGGACGAGGCCTGCCATGTATACCCCTGTCCTCTCCTCCTCTGAGAGGCCCATCTCTTCAGCAATGGCCATGGCGAGCTCCGCTACTCTCTTCTGATGCCCAGCAGTGTAAGGGTCCCTCTGCTCTACAGCGGTACCAAATGCATGAACGGTTTCCTCTACAGTCTTTTGCCACCTCTTCAGGCTCTCCCTGAGTTCCATCTCCATCTCTTTGAGGGGGGTGATGTCTATCACGTTTCCCATGACTGCTGGCCTTCCTTGGTACCGGATCCGGGCCGCCATAACCTTGCACCAGAGGGTCCTTTTATCTTTTGTAAGGCGCCTTATCTCGTACTCGCCAGGTGACCTCTTTCCCTTTGCCTGCCTCGATAGGATGGCTTTGCATTTGCTCTTATCTTGGGGATGAACCAGAAGGAGATGGTGCTTTCCCAAGAGCTCCTGGGGTTTGTATCCATGCATCTTGGCGAACCGGTTGTTGACGAACACATACTTTCCGCGCTGCAGTATGAATATGCCGGTAAGGGAGCTCTCTGTAAGTGCCTTATACTTTTGCTCTGATTCAGTGAGTGCCCTTTCCTCCTGCTCCCGCTTCGCTACTAATGCCTGTATCTCTGCCAGTCTCCTGACGGCTTCCAGGTCGCGATCACTGTAACCATCTGGGGCATTGGCCAGTGCTATCTCACCCATCACCTGATTTCCCAGAATCGCTGGGACAGCCAAGAAACACTTTATGGAAGCCAGATCGGGTTGCCCTTCCAGGAATTCAAGGGCGGAGGGGGTATTGGTAAAAAAACCCTGACGGGTGTTAAGGGTATGGCCCAGCAACCCTGAATAGGTTCCATCTTCCCCTAAGGTGATGGTGAACCTCTGCTTGTTGGATAGTCCACAAGCATCTTCTTCCCACAAGTAGCGCCTTATCTCTTTCCCTGTAGCTGGATCTATGAGGCATAGAATTCCACATGGGCTCTTGGTGAGGGATGCGGCACGTTGAAGTATATCTTTGTAGAGGGTATTAGAAGGGATGCCCGGTTTTGCTAAGGCACGGGAGAGTTCCGAGAGGGACTTGCTCACAGCCAGTTCCCAGAAGAGCCTCTCCTCTGCCTTTGCCCGCTCGCTGATGTCTATTATGGTGCCGGCAATGGCAGGGGCCCCATCGTAGAGGGTTCTCTTACCATATACCTCACAAAAGATGGTCTCCCCGTCTTTTCTCAGACCCCGAAAGCTGTGATGCATGTGCTCTATCTCCCCTTGGAGACAGGCCTGGATCCTCGAGCTTACCAACTCCCTGTCATCTGGATGTGTGAGGTCGAGGGGGCCCAGGTGTGACATGATCTCCTTAGGATCGTAACCGAAGATTCGGGCAAAGGCAGGATTTACGTACAGAAACCTCTCCCCCTGGAAGAGATAGATACCCACGATGGTACTCTCTGATATGAGGAAGCACTGAACCTCTGGTTTCCTTTTCACATTGCTAATCCTTTTTCCCCATCTGAAGGTTCACATCCATCTTTCACGCCTCTCTAAGCTCCGGTACTGGATGGCCTCTGCAATGTGGGCCGGGGAGATACTCTCTTCACCTGCAAGGTCAGCGATGGTTCTGGCCACCTTCAAGATGCGGTGATAGGCCCTGGCAGATAAACCAAAGCCCTTGACAGCCCTTTCTAAGAGGGCATGGGAAGGTCCATTGAGCTTGCAGAAGTCTTTGATTTCCCTTACACCCATGTGGGCATTGAAATGAAAGCCCAGGTTTGGAAAACGCTTCTCCTGGATCTGCCTTGCCTTCTCTACCCTTGCCCTTATCTCCCTGGATGGTTCCCCAGGGCGCTCCTTACGCATCTCCTGATACTCCAGTGCAGGCACCTCTATGTAGAGGTCTATTCTATCAAGGAGCGGGCCTGATATCTTGGCCATGTATCGGCGGATCTGCTGGGGGGTGCAGTGGCACTCTTTGGTGGGATGGCCCAGATAGCCACATGGACATGGGTTCATGGAGCCTACCAATAGAAAGCGGGCGGGATAAGTAATGGTGAGGCTGGCCCTGGCAATGGTCACCTGTCCATCTTCTAAGGGCTGTCGAAGCACCTCTAAGACGTTTCTCTTGAATTCGGGCAGCTCGTCTAAGAATAGCACGCCATTGTGG
>WFSL01000014.1 GCA_015486015.1 Aquificota bacterium
CCTCCATCCCCCAAGGGCTATACCTGGAAAGTCCACCTGTGTGATCCAGAGCCTCCCAATGGTAAATTTCCCTTCTCCTCCCCTGCCCTGAAGTTCCCCCTTGAAGGATACCTTTGCCATCCCGCCCTTTTCTGCAAAACGGAAACCTTTCCCTCTCACGGATACCCTGTATTTAAGGGTATTTTTGCTATGTACCATCCCTGAGAAGGAAAGGGCACCGTTCACCCCTTTTGGCACCCATGGAATGATCCTGTGAAGTAACGCAACGGAGGAGATACTTCCAGACCCCATGAAGGTTACTCCGCCCATGCCTGCTGCAAAGTTCCCTTGCACCTTCAGCATCAAGGGAAGCTCCAAGGTGAGACCCCGAGCCTCTACCCCCATGGAAGGGGAGATGGTGAGCTGAGGAACGCCTAAGGCAGCATTTATTACGGTCCTCCCAAGATGGAGCCGTCCCTCAATCTTACCCCTACCAGCGGGGTGACCCCTCATCAGTCCCTTACTGTTGCCAAAAAACCTGATTACTCCCTCAAACCTGGCACCCTTAGTTCTAAAGTCTATGAGCCCCTTCATGCGATAACCCATGGTGTCTATGTTCAACACTCCGTGGGAAATATCCCCTTGTCCCCATGGAGAGAGGAGGCTGAGCTGGAAATCGTGTACCACCACCCTCTTTAAGCTTGGGATCCTCCTTGAGATGGCACCCACCCCTTCTCCCCCAATTCGTGCAGATACCTTACAGGAGTCTATGGATATCCACTTGGGTCTGAGAGAAAGGGCCACAAAGGAGACCCTAAGCCCCTTTATATGAAGGTTTACATCCTCACCATAGAGCCACACGCTCCTCGCCTCTATGGTAAGGGGATGAAGGCCCAGATGGAGTTTATCTGCCTTGAAGGCCATGCCATTCCGAGATGCCAGCATGGAGATTAGTTGGGTGACAATAGGATCCCTGAACAACAGGACCCCGAACACCACACATGCAAGGGCAATGATACCGATTAAGAGCCGCCTCACCCTGTTTACCCTGAGGAGTACAACGAAAGGGCCAGGGTTAATACCCCATCCTTCTATCAGCCTCTTTGGTTATTTCCATAAGGGCATCCTCCAGTCGCACCCTTGCATCTTCGGTATCCTCATCCCTGACCACATAGAGGGGTACCCCAAAGAGTATTCCCACCTTTGCAAAGGGTAGGGGAAGGATGAACCCGTCCCAACTCTTAAAGGTCATAGCCGGTCTGGCAGACACCCCCACAGGGAGTATAGGAGCACCTGTGGCCTTGGCCAACGCCACTGCTCCCCCCTTAGCCACATACCGGGGGCCCCTGGGACCGTCGGGGATAATGGCCACATCTCCCCCTCCCTTCACCTTCTCCACCATCTCCAAGAGGGCCTCTCTGCCCCCTCGAGAACTAGAGCCTCTAATAGTACCAAATCTGAAGTGGTGCAGAAGGAGGGCTGCCAGATCTCCGTCTCTACTTTTGCTCACCAGCACATCCACTTGCCCCCCTGGGAAACGGGAGAGGTAAAAGCGGTTATAGTAGATGACAAGGGGCAAGAGTCTATTGTGCCAAAAGGTGTAAATAATCCCTTTTCCCTCCCTTTTGACGAGCTCCTCTGCCTCTATGTTCCAGACGGTCAACCTGTAGGAAGAGAGGAGGGGGCCCAATAGCAGAGCCAGGACCTTAGAAGTTGACTGCGGAGAGAGGTTTACCCTCATGATCCCTGGAAAACTGGAGCCTATAGAGGTGGCTGTACAACCCTTCCTGGTCTAAGAGTTCCTGGTGAGAACCCATCTCCACAATCGTGCCCTTGTCCAGGACCACGATCCTGTGAGCCCTTTGCACAGTAGAGAGACGATGGGCAATCACAAAGACGGTCCTGCCCACCATGAGACGATCCATGGCCTCCTGCACGATCCTCTCTGACTGGGAGTCCAGGGCCGAGGTGGCCTCATCTAAGATAAGGATGGGGGGATCCTTTAACATAGCCCTTGCGATCGCTATCCGCTGCTTCTCACCCCCAGAAAGCCTCGTACCTCTCTCCCCCACCACAGTCTCATAACCATTGGGAAGGGCCTCTATGAACTCGTGTGCATAGGCCACCTTTGCTGCCTCCACCACCTCCTCGAATGTGGCGCCAGGACGGCCATAGAGGATATTGTTGGCAACAGTATCGTTGAAGAGGATCACCTCCTGGGTCACGATCCCTATCAAGGCCCTGAGCGATGCTATCTTGAGCCTTCTTATATCAACACCATCCAAGTACACACCCCCCCTTACAGGATCGTAAAACCTGGGGATGAGATCCACCAAGGTGCTCTTACCTGCCCCACTCTCCCCCACAATGGCGAAGACCTCACCCTTGGGTATTTCGATGTGTATGTCCCTCAGCACCCAATGGTCTGGGTCATCCGGGTAGGCAAACCATACGTGATCAAAACGGATGGCATCGGTAAATCCCCTCACCTCAATGGCATCGGGGGCGTCTTTGATGTCTGGATCCATGTCCAATACCTCAAATATCCTCTCAGCCGCGGCAATGGCAGATTGAATGGCATTGTTAGCCTTGGTAAGCCTCCTGATAGGACCATACATCATCATCAAGGCTGCCATAAAGGAGAAGAAGCCTCCAGGGGTGAGTCTGCCCGATATTACCCGCATACCCCCGATATAGATAATAGCCGCTACGCCTATAGAGCCTAACCATTCAATAAGGGGGGAGACCAGCTCGGCGGCCTTTACCTTGCTCATGCTAAGCGAATAGAGCCTCCTAAGCTGCTTTCTGAAGCGTTTCGTCTCCTGCTCCTCCATGTTAAAGGCCTTCACGATCCTGGCGCCTGAAAAGGATTCTACCATGAGGGCTGAAAGATCGGCCTGCCTCTCTTGGGACCTCTTAGTGATACGCTTCACCTTCCTCCCCACCCTCTCTATAAGCACCCCCGAAAAGGGTACAGTAGCGCAGGCCAAGATTGCCAATTGCCAGTCCCTCTTGAAGAGCACTACCAATAGGGCTATGAGGGTGAGCACTTGGCGGATGAGGTTCTTGATCACGTCCACATTGGCATTTCTAACAGCTCCCACATCACTGGTCACCCTGGAAATGAGCTCACCGGTAGGCTTGCTTTTGTAAAAGGCTAAGCTCATCTGTTGGATCTTTCGGAATAGATCCACTCTCAAGTCCATCACCATTCTCAGGTTGGAATAGCGCATAAGATAGCTCTGGAGATATCTTCCCACACCCTTCACAGCATAAAGGGCTATAATGGCAAGGGGGATGAGCTTGAGCATCTGGGCATTCTTCTCAATAAAGATCTTGTCCATTAAGGGTTTCACAAGCCATGCCATAGCACCCTCAGTAGCGGCCACTACCTGAGTCATGATGAGAGCTATGGTGATCCGGAACCAGTAAGGCCTGGCGTAAGATAAGATGCGAAGGTAGTACCTCATAGACCCTTCTCCCTCAAAAAGGTGGCAAGATGGTGGGCGGCCCTTGCAGAAGCGCCTGGAGGGCCAAGGACCTCTTTAAGCCTCCCATAAGCCTCCCTCATTGTCTCCCCTTCATTGTCGAGAAGAGCGGACAGCCTTTCAGCCATATAGGTTGCATTGGCATCAGACTGGATAAGCTCAGGGACCACCTCTTCTCCCAAGAGGATGTTCACCAATGAGAGCCATCGGACCTTGGCCAAACGTTTCGCTATCATGTAAGTGATGGGATGGACCCTGTATATCAGCACTTGCGGAGTCCCCAGTAAAGCAGCCTCAAGGGTAGCTGTCCCAGAAGCTACAAGGGCAGCGTCAGACGCTGCAAGTGCATTGTACGTCTCACCTTTCATAAAATAACATTTTATCCCCTTGGCCTGTGGAAGTCCAGACCAATGCCTTCTTACATCCTCTAAGGGAAGGGTGTGGGCCACAGGGAGCACAAAAAAGGAACCCCTCTCTCTGGAGAGAATCCCTGCTGCCTGAGCCATCTCTCTCAGGTGATACCTCAGCTCCTGCCACCGGCTTCCAGGTAACAGAGCCACCAGCTCCCTGCCATCGGATACACCCAACTCCTTACGAAACTGCTCTCTGGTCTTGTCTGGGCCCACCATCTCTACAAGCGGGTGGCCTACATAGACCACAGGCACGCCCGCATCCCTATAAATCGCCTCCTCAAACGGAAGGATTACCATCATAAGGTCCACGGCACGCCTGATCTTTTTTATCCGCCCTGGCCTCCAAGCCCACACCTGAGGAGAGACATAATAGACTACAGGCACACCATACTCATGTGCAATCTGTGCCAATCTCAGGTTCATGCCAGGATAATCAATGAGCAAGAGGGCATCCACCTCTCTCCGGGTTATGAGCCTCTTCAGCCTTAGGTAAACCCCATAGACCCTTGGCAGACGTAAGATCCCTTCAATACCACCCACGATGTCCAGCCCTTGAAAGTGGACAATGAGTTCCATCCCACCTTCCTTTAAGGCTGGCCCTCCCACTCCCACAAAGGTGTGGTGCAGTGAAAGCTTGTTAAATGCGCTAAGAAGCAACCCTCCCAGCCTGTCCCCAGAGGCTTCCCCCGCCACCACTAAGATCCGGGCCATCTCTTCATAGACTCCTCGTCCACAGCAAGAATAGAGATATTGGCCCCCCTTGCTTCTTCGGTCAGCTTGGGCAGATCCACTACCAGCGTTTCTCCTCCCTCTACCGCCAAGGCCCTGGCCCTGACCCTCTTCATCACATTTATGGTCTGGGGGCCTACCGTGGGGACATCGAGAAGAGGTGACTGCGATGGCCTCCTCACCTTCACCACTACAACCCCTGGTCCTGCCAACTCCCCTCCCCTCTTTATGGTTTCATCAGTCCCCTCCACGGCCTCAACAGCCACAACGGAGCGGTCCTTCACCACCACCGTCTGGCCTATGCCAAGGGCCCCCACCTGCTTGGCCATACGAAACCCAAAGGCCACATCGCCCATCACCCTCCTATCTGGGTCTACCCCACCGATGAACCCAGGAGGTGGCACCATCTGCCTCAACACCTCCTTCTGACCTACCAACCCTATCCCCTCCCTCCTTAGCACCATCATTACCGCGTTTAAGATGGAATCGTCACTGAGATCCCTAAGTGATAAGAGCACCCTTGCCGCCCTAAGATCTATCCTCTTCTTTTTATATATGAGTCGTTTATCTACCTTCCCCAAAAACACCACCCGATCCACACCGTGGACCTTTAAGGCCTTTATGATACCCCCTACCTGCCCCACGCCGAAAACCTTCCCCTCCATCTTTGGAAAGCGCCTCAGGACTTCCCCACCAGTTATGTCCACGACAAAGGGGGTCTTCCCTTCCTTCTCAAGGATAGAAAGGCCTATATCTACAATATCACCGTGTGCCGCTATCACACCCAATCTGCCCATATACGAAACCGCCTTCTTTCCTCAAAGGGAAACGGGTATTTGGCTTCACTGATAAGAGCCGCTTAGGTTAGGTCTCAAAGAACAAGAATTTGGCATCCACTATCGTGGGAGGAGCAGGATCAGAGACAACATCCACCTCCAACACCTTTATCTGGGGGTGCTGAAGCCACACAGCCCATAAGCCCTTGGAAAGAGGCACCTCATCAGGGGATTCCCACATATCCATCGGCACCACTAAGGATAGCTGTTCCCCGCTCTCCACCTCTACCTCCCTCACCTCAGGCACCTCCCTTTCCCCTTTAAATAGCCTCACGATCCCACGAAAAGGAAAAGACCCTTTTTTATCCCTCTCGAGTCGTAACTCATGCTTTCTTTTGCCCTCTACCATCTCTTGGACAAGTACCCCAGTGAGGGTGAGCCAGGGCATACGTGTAGCCACCTCTCCAAGGACAGCAGGATAGGCCCTCACCACTTCCTCTTCCCGCACCCCAAGTGCTACGGCTCCCACATCCCCTTTATGGATCACCTTAGAGGTGATAGCCTTCAAGACCAAGGGGTAGCCTATCTCATGGGCCACTTGATATACCTCGTCCTTGGATCTCACTACCGCGTACGAGGCAATCGGCAGACCATAAAGCTTGAGCACCTCCAATGCCTCCAGGTTTACACCCCCGGCACGCTCCCTCTCCTCACGCTTCAAAAGCTCCTTCATGCGCCTCTTTCCCAGCTCAAACTCCTTAGTCTTTAAAAGGTCCTCCCACATACGATCCCCCCATTGCGGGTTATACAAGGGTGCCCTCCACTTGACAAGGATTAGGGGCTGGAATAGATTGTTTGCAGACTGGCCGGGGTAGCTCAGTCGGTAGAGCAGTGGACTGAAAATCCACGTGTCCCCAGTTCAATTCTGGGCCCCGGCACCAGTGGCAGGGTGATGCTGGTAATAGAAAAATGGAGG
The DNA here is from genome assembly GCA_015486015.1 of Aquificota bacterium. Classification (GTDB taxonomy): domain Bacteria; phylum Thermosulfidibacterota; class Thermosulfidibacteria; order Thermosulfidibacterales; family B14-G1; genus WFSI01. The sequence goes on from WFSL01000014.1 coordinate 6,362, forward strand.
GATTTGTATGGGCCTCAAAAAGTGGGAGGATAGGGTATGGCTGGTGAAGGTGTAAAGACACTCACGGAGAGCAACTTCGATGAGGAGGTGCTTCATTCTGATCTCCCTGTGCTTATCGACTTTTGGGCGGTGTGGTGTGCGCCTTGTTCTATGGTCTCACCCATAGTGGAGTCTATTGCCCAGGAGTATGAGGGAAAGGTGAAGGTGGGAAAGGTCAACGTGGATGAGAGCTCCCAGTTAGCCGTGAGATATGGAATAAGGGCGATTCCTACCCTCCTCCTCTTCAAAGATGGACAGGTAGTAGAACAGGTAATTGGGGTCCAGCCAAAGGATGCTATAATTAATATGTTAAAGAAATACATCCAGCAGTAAAGGTTTGCCATGCCGCTGTACGAGTTTCGGTGTGAGCATTGTGGTCATCGCTTTCTTCAGTTAGTCCTCAGTCAGGGAAGGGAGATCAAGTGCCCCCAGTGCGGCAGCAAGGAGGTTAAGAGGCTCTTTTCAAGTTTTGCAAGCTCCAGTTCGACCAGGTCTGTCGGGGGTTGTGCCCCTACAGGGTGACGTATCTAATACAAGGGGGCCAGGCTGGTTCCCCTTCCCTTTGAGGATGAGGTGCTTGGGCATAGACTATGGAAAAGTGAGGATAGGTGTATCCTTGTCGGATCCTACAGGAACCGTGGCCCAGCCCCTTGTTGTGCTCGCCAACAGGCCTGGCGTAATAGAGAGGATCAAGGAACTCGCCGCCTTGCATCAGGTAGGCAGGATCGTAGTGGGACTTCCCTTAAACATGGACGGTAGCATAGGGGATATGGCAAATATTGTAATGGACTTTGTGGCTACGCTCCATCGCGAGACAGGGATCCCGGTAGATACCATAGACGAGCGCCTAAGTAGTTGGGAGGCCCATGGAATTATGAAGGAGGCAGGACTCAGCAGGAAGAAACGCAGCAAGGGGGTGGATAAGCTTGCAGCTGTTCTCATTCTCCAGAGGTATTTAGACAGGAAGGCAGGAGAATGTTGTTAGTAGTAGACATAGGAAATACCAACATTGTGATGGGTCTCTTTCAAGGGGATACTATGAGGGCCCATTGGAGATTGGGGACCAGAAGTGACAGGACGCAGAACGAATACGCTGTCCTGATAAAATCCTTACTGGACTTAGAGGAGATACCATTAAGAGGAATAGAGGGTGCCGTGATTTCCAGTGTGGTACCCAACCTTACCACCACCCTTCACCACGCTCTCATGCTTCTTCTACCCTTGGAGCCCCTCGTGGTAGGCCCTGGGACCAGGACTGGCACACCCATTTTAGTTGACAACCCAAGGGAGGTGGGCTCAGACAGGATAGTAAACGCCGTAGCAGCCCACTTCAGGTATGGAGGTCCCTTGGTGGTAGTGGATTTCGGTACAGCTACCACTTTCGACGCCGTATCCAGTAAGGGTGAGTATCTGGGTGGTGCCATAGCCCCAGGAGTTGGCATCTCTATGGAAGCCCTGTTCAGGGAAACCGCCCAACTTCCCAGGGTAGAGCTCCGCAGGCCAAAGAGGGTGATCGGCAAGAATACCGTGGAGTCCATTCAATCGGGGTGCTACTTTGGCTATGTGGCCTTGGTAGACGGTATGGTACGCACCTTTAAAAGAGAGTTAGGAACAGATTCTAAGGCCATAGCCACTGGAGGGATGGCTCCCATTATTGCTAAGGCCAGTAAGGAGATAGAGTGCGTAGATCCTACACTCACATTGGAAGGGCTCAGGCTGATTTACGAGAGGAACCGTGAAAGAAGATAAGGGAGTAGCCCCTATTCTCTATCCTTGTAGTTGTTCTGCCCCCCTTGACCATTGTCCACTCGCTTGCTTCGACACAGGATGTCCATGGCCATCGTCTTGCTGTCACAGGCCATCTTGAGCATTTTCCTCATCTCATCAGGATTTATGTCCAGGGCATCGCAGCAAGACTCGAATTTAAGGATGCTGGGCCACTCTGGATTAAATATCCAATGGTACGCAGTAACCCACTCCAACGTCTTTTTCCTCTCTTCTGCCACCGGCTTAAGGAGATCGATGATAGCCCTCTCCAGTATAGCCTCAGCAAGCCTTTTGTATCTCTTCATAGGCATCAACCTCCAATCCAGCACTGCTTAGCTGCATGTTTGATTACTTAATAGGCCAATTTATGAGATGTGCAACCCCTGAGTGATCGAGGATACGAGTATAAAAGTTGCCACATTCCTCTGAACAAAGTATCCTCAAGGCACATAGGAGGACGGACAGATGCTTGCCTTCAGGGTATTGAGATCTGACCCTCATACCCTCGCAAGGGTTGGGATAATAGAGACCGAGCGGTATCGGGCCTATACCCCTCTCTTCATGCCTGTGGGGACCCTTGGGGCTGTGAAGACCCTTTCCCCTGAAGAACTGAGGGAATTGGGTGCCAGCGTGATCCTGGCCAACACCTATCACCTCTATCTCCGTCCTGGCCATCGGGTGATTCAGGAGTTGGGGGGGATCCACAGGTTCATGGGATGGGAACGCCTTGTCCTAACAGATTCAGGAGGATACCAGGTTTACAGTCTGAGCCTGTTGAGGAGGGTATATCCTGAAGGGGTGGAATTCAAATCCCACTTGGACGGTTCCATGCATTTCCTCACCCCTGAAGGGGCCATAGAGATCCAGGAGGCCTTAGGATCAGACATCATGATGGTCTTGGATGAGTGCCTCCCTTATCCCTCTTCGGAGGAGAAGGCCGCAGAATCCCTGAAACGAACCAATTCATGGGCCAAGAGGGGCCTCTCTGCCAGGAGGGGGAAGGGGGCCCTTTTTGGCATTGTTCAGGGTTCCTTCTATCCTCATCTGCGCAGTAGGGCAGTGGAAGAGCTCGTGGAGATGGGCTTCGATGGGTACGCCATTGGCGGTCTCAGTGTAGGGGAGCCTAAGGAACTCATGTACGAGGTTGCAAGCCTGACTGCTGCCTTGCTCCCTCATGAGAAACCCCGTTACCTTATGGGAGTAGGACGCCCAGAGGACTTGGTAGAGGCCGTTTGTATGGGGATAGACATGTTCGACTGCGTAATACCTACCCGCAACGCACGAAATGGAAATTTGTTCACCTGGTCTGGCCCCATAAGCATTAAGAAGTCCTGCTATACCAAGGACCCTATGCCCCTCGACCCCCAATGCACCTGCTATACGTGCCGCCACTTCAGTCGGGCTTACTTGCGCCATCTCTACCTGAATGGCGAGATCTTAGGGCTCAGGTTAAACACCATCCACAATCTCTACTTTTACATGAGGCTCATGGAGGAGATGCGTAGGGCCATTGCTGAAGGCAGAATGGAATCCTTCAAGAGGGAGTTTTTAGAGGTATATGGAGGAGATCATGGAGAGGTATCTGGTGAGAATTAGGGAAATAGCTGCAGACAGAAGGCATGGTGCCAGGGAACTCTATCGGTGGGCTGCAGAGAATCTCCTCATGTGGATGCAAGAAAGGGGATCATCTCATCCAGAGGAGCTCATACCTCTTCTGGCAGAAACAGCCAAAGCCCAGCCCAGTATGGCCCCACTGCTGAATTTGGTGAATCGGGTCCTTTTGGCATGGGGAGAAAGCCCTAAAAAGGCCCAAACCCTGCTCAGGGACACCCTTGGGTCAAAGTCCTCTTTTATAGCCAGACTGGTGGATGAAGGCTTAAAGGTGCTTAAGGGAAAAAGGATTGTGACCCTGAGCCGTAGCTCCACCCTCCTTGAGGTGATCAAGGCCCTGCTGGATCAAGGGGAGAAACCAGAGATTCTCATCTCCGAGGGGCGTCCACTTATGGGGAGCGTGACCACTGCCCGTCTCTTTTACGAGATGGGTGCAAAGGTTACACTCTGCACCGATGGGCTCATATTCTCCCTATTAAGGGAGGGGGACGTTGTGTCCGTAGGTGCTGATGCTATCACCCCCAGCTATCTGGTAAATCGGTGCGGGACATATCCCCTGGCCCTCGTGGCCCAGGACCGGGGTATCCCCTTTTATACCTTCACCGATACAAACAAGCTCTTACCAGCAGGGTTGGCCCCCCTTTTCAAGATAGAAGACCACGATCCCGCTGAAGTATTGAAGAATGCCCCCTTCGACGTAATCAACTACTACTTCGACAAAACACCTTTAAGGTACCTTACAGGGGCAGTAACGGAAAAGGGTCTATTAACCCCTGATAGACTACACAACCTAATAGAAACTTTCCCTGTCTCTTCTGCCATCAAGGAGGTAATAGCCTACGTGAATGCCTGACCCTCAGCCTTTACCAAATCCACCAGTCGGGGCAGGAGGTCAGTGGCCCTCCCTTTAAGAAATAAAGTTGTGAGATCATGGGTAAGCCCTGTTTCCTCCAAGTTCACCTCTATTATTGTTCCCCCCTCCCTCGCCACCTTGTAAGGGAGCTCAGCCGCTGGGTAAACCTGGGCAGAGGTACCTACCACCAGCATCAGGTCGCACCTCCTTGCTTCCTCAAAGGCCTCACTCAAAGCCTCAGGGGGGATAGACTCCCCAAAGAACACCACATTGGGTTTTAAGATCCCAGAGCATGGACATCGAGGCGGCAATTCATCCAAGGAGACCTCTTCCACCCGAAAGCTCCTCCCGCAAGAGAGGCAAACGAGGGTTTCCCCATTGCCATGAAACTCTATCACCCTCTTACTTCCTGCCCGCTGGTGCAGGCCATCCACATTCTGGGTTACTACAGCCTTCAAAAGGCCCATCTCCTCCAATTCGGCTAAGGCAATGTGAGCAGCATTGGGTTGGGCCCTTTTCATGATCCCGTAAAGTTCACCCAGCATCTTCCAAACCTTCCCCGGATGATCCATGAATGCGGATATATGGGCATACTGAGCGGGATCGTACCTGTTCCACAGACCCTGGGCCCCTCGGAAGGCAGGTATCCCGCTTTCTACAGAGATCCCTGCCCCTGTCAAGGCTACAGCATAATGGGCCCTGCTGAGGGCCTCTGCTGCCTGGAATAGTGCATCATCACTCATAATCCACCCTCACCAATGCAAAGGAGGCAAGTGGAAGGAATCTCACACCCAAAGGATAAAGGCATCCCCCCTTTTTTATACCCGTAATCACCCTCCTGTTGAGCCTGCAAGCCTCCTTCAACATAGATTGTGTTGTGGAAAAGGAGAAAAACCGGCTACCTTTAAAAGTGGAGCTACTCCATAGCGATTTGATGCGCCTCTTCACGTTTAAGGGGCTTAAAGAAGGAAGAAAGGCCACAGCAACGCCATTGGCCGCTACCCGTACTGCCTCTAATAAGGCAAGGAAGGGATTGGGCACAAACTCCAAAACGGTGATTAGGGTCACATATTGGAACGCTCCTCTACCAAAGGGCAAGAGTTGGGCATCACACTGGAGCAAAGGCATGTTAGGTGCCTTCTCCTTAAAAGAGAGGAGCATCTCTCGAGAGATATCTCCACCTATCACGGAGAAACCCATCTCCTTAAAACCTATAGTAAAGATTCCTGTTCCACATCCCACGTCCAAAAGAGAACCTCTCTCCTGCCATAGTAGATTGTGAAAGAGATCACGCTCCTTTTCAAGTATTGCTGCTCCCTTTGCAGTTGCAAACCATGCGTCATATCCCCGGGGCGAAAACCTTACCATCCCCTTTCCAAGGCGAGGTGTTACCCTTAGAGCTTGGCCTTGACCGCATTCACCTTACCTTCCATGGTAAGCGGCTTGTCCCTTCTGTCATCTATCTTGAGGGTGGTTACCACGCGATGGATCTCCTCAGAGAACAAGGAGTTGTGCATCTCAAGGACCACATTCACAATCTCTGTAATGTCACCCTCTATAATTGTGCCCATAGGGGTAAGCGTATGCTTAAGGCCCGAAGTTTCCAACACTTTAAGAACCTGGGCCACATACCTGCTGAGGGATGGAGAACCTGTACCCAGAGGTACCACTGTCACTTCCGCCACAGCCATATCTCTATCCCTCTTAGATCTCTTCCTCTACCTTGTACACCCTATCCCCGGGACGCACCCTCTCAGGGACCTTGATGCCCACAAAGTCCCCTGGCTTTGCCTCTTCTATGGGGCTCCTCTCAATCTCCATAGATTCCACCTGAGTCGTGAAGTCTGTTGTGGCTCCTTTAAAATGGAGTTTGTCACCTACCCTAATGGTATCCTTTACCTCTACAGCAGCGACACTTACCTTACCGAAAAACTTACTTACCCTTCCCACTTCCACCTCTGGCATGCTCCTCCTCCTTCTCTATCCTGGCATTGATAGCCGCTATCTCCTTGTTGGCCCTATCTACCCACTTATGCTTAGGATATCGTGAGACGAAAAGCTTATAATACCTTAGGGCATCCAGGTAGTCTCCTGTTCTCCTGTACGTCCGAGCCAACATGAACATGGCCTCGTCAGCCAACCCATTGTTGGGATAATAGCTCACTATGTCCGTAAAGGCCGTTATAGCCCTGGAATAATCCCCAGAATTAAAGGCATCCAAACCCTCCTCATAAAGTGGTGCGGCGGGGTTCATGACATTCACCTTCATGTTACCTCCACCATAAGTACACCCCATGAGGAAAACCAGAGCAGCCATTACCAATACCTCTGCCACCTTGTTCATCTCCTCCCCCTCGCGAAGGTTTTTTCTATACTCAAGTACACAAACCAACAAGCTCAAACAATTTCAAAACAACAAATTTTACACTTTTGCGCTGTACCCCCTCAACCCTTGATAAAAAACCCACCGCAAATCTGCATCTCCCTGATTCTTTAAATAAATTAAAATATCCAAAAACGGGGAAAAAATAAAGAGGTACTCTCCCCTTTTCTGGACAGGAGGAGAATCAATCCCCTGGGATCAGAGAATCATAAGGCTCCTTGACCTCCCTTAGGGGCGGATAATAAACTCCTCAGAGATTGGTCATGGCATATAAGGCCGGCGGCAGGTTTAGGTGCCATTTTTGATCTTATGGGAGGTGTATTAGGTAGCGATGACCAAAGAAAACCGCAGAGACTGGCTCATTAAGGGAGGACTCGTCATTGACCCCCCTTCTGGAACTATGGAGGTAAGGGACGTGTTGGTGGAAAGGGGAAGGATCTCAGGCATTGCCCCCCAAATTTCCAAAGAGGGGGTTTCTATCATAGATGCCCGCGGGATGTGGGTAGTGCCAGGACTCATAGACATACACGTTCACTTCAGGGATCCTGGCTACGAATACAAAGAGACCATTGAAACCGGCCTAAAGGCTGCCGCATCTGGGGGATTTACCCAGGTCTGTTGCATGCCCAACACCTCCCCTGTAAATGACACAGGGGCTATCACCCTCTACATGAGAGAGAAAGCCAAAAAGGTAAAGGGGCCACTCCTCTATCCTGTGGGCGCCATCACCAAGGGACAAAAGGGGGAGACCTTAGCAGAGATAGGGGACATGGTGGAGAATGGGGCTGTGGCCATCTCAGACGACGGTCACCCTGTGATGAACTCCGAGACGATGCGCAGGGCCATGGAGTATGCCAGCCACTTTGGCATACCCGTGATGGATCACTGTGAGGACAAGAACCTCTCTGCCGATGGTCTCATTCACGAGGGATTGGTTTCCACAGCATTAGGGTTCAAAGGGATCCCATCGGCATCAGAAGAGGTGATGGTGGCCAGGGACATCTGCCTTGCGCGCCTCACAGGTACACGGGTTCACCTCCAGCATCTCAGTTCCAAGGGTTCTGTAGAGCTTGTGAGATGGGCAAAGAACATGGGCCTCCCTGTCACCTGTGAGGTAACACCCCACCACCTTACCCTCACCCATCACGCAGTAGAGACCTATGACACCAACACCAAGGTAAACCCACCCCTGAGGACGGAAGAGGACCGCCAGGCCCTCATAGAGGGGCTAACCGAAGGGGTGGTAGACTGCGTGGCCAGCGATCATGCCCCTCATAGCCTAAAGGAAAAGGACGTGGAGTACGACTTGGCGGCCTTTGGTATTTCAGGAGTGGAGACAGCCTTAGGCATCGTGCTGAGACTTGTTCAGGAGGGAAAACTCAGCCCGCTGAGGGCGATAGAGGCCATGAGTACATCCCCAGCCAGAATAGTGGGACTGGATGGAGGGGGTCTTGGGGTGGGCCAGCCTGCCCATATCACCATAATAGATCCTGAGAAGACTTGGGAAGTGAAGCCCGAGGAGATGCTCTCTAAGGGCAAGAACACCCCCTTTGCTGGCTGGAAATTGAAGGGCAAGGCCATAATCACCATGGTAAATGGGGAAGTGGTGTGGGAGGCAAGGTGACCCGGAAGAGAAAAAAGGCGATGCTGGCCTTGGCAGATGGGGCTGTTTTTGAGGGCTACTCCTTGGGGGCTGAAGGGGAAACCTGGGGAGAGGTGGTCTTTAACACAGCTATAACAGGTTACCAGGAGATACTTACCGATCCCTCATATAAGGGCCAGATAGTGGCCATGACATACCCTCTCATAGGGAACTATGGGGTGAATTTAGAAGACGTGGAATCCAAGAAGCCCTTCGTTGAGGGCTTCATTGTTAAAGAATGCAGCCGCATCACCTCCAATTGGAGGTCCCAAACAGGCCTGGATGAGTACCTGAAGAGACATGGGGTCGTGGGCATACAGGGCATAGACACCAGGGAGCTTACCATGCGCTTGAGAGAAGTAGGGGCCCAGACCGGCGTCATTTCCACAGTGGACCTGGAGCCGGACAGCTTAGTTGCCAGGGCGAAGAGCCTGCCGTCATTAGAGGGAAGGGACCTGGTTAGAGAGGTAACCTGTAGAGAGAAATACCAATGGCGACAGGGCATCTGGAACTTGGCAAGGGGATACGAAAGTGTGCATCCTGACAGAAGTGCTCCCCATCTGGTGGCATATGACTTTGGGATAAAATACAATATTTTGCGCATCTTTGCCCATTTGGGATGCCGCATCACCGTGGTGCCTGCCCAGACCCCTGCAGAGGAAGTGCTGGAGTTGAAGCCTCATGGTGTCTTCCTTTCCAATGGTCCAGGAGACCCTGCCCCCTTGAGCTACGCCATAGAGAACGCTAAGAAGCTCCTGGGCAAGGTGCCCCTTTTTGGCATCTGCTTAGGGCATCAGATTTTGGGGCTTGCCTTGGGTGGCAAGACCTATAAGCTCAAATTTGGGCATCATGGGGCCAATCACCCTGTAAAGGATCTCACCACAGGCAAGGTAGAGATTACCTCCCAGAATCATGGATTTGTGGTGGATATGGATTCCCTGGGGGATAGGGTGGAGGTAACCCATATAAACCTCAATGACCATACCGTAGAGGGGTTGAGGCACCGGGATATCCCTTTATTTTCTATTCAGTATCACCCCGAGGCATCTCCAGGGCCCCACGACTCTGCCTATCTCTTTGGCAGGTTCGTGGAAGTCATGAAACGTTTTGTCCCTTCAAACTGAGGCCCTGAGCAGGACTTTGGGGATCTTCCCCATATACTCGGCAGCGGTCGTTAGTGCTACACCCTTCTCCTGTGCCGCCTCCCATACCTCCTGGGTATGTTCCCGATACATGGGTTCCCGGAGAAGGTGATGGTCATACACAATAATAGATGCCCCAGACTCTTCCACCAATCTTCTACCATTCTCCACGGCCCTCTTCAGGTTTGTCTTGCTTAGGATGTAACCCAGCATGTAGGTCATGGGGCCGTCCAGGATCAAGACATTCGGGTGCTCATTTATGATCCACTGGGCATAGTCTTCTATAATAGGCCCGTTGATATCCCCGGAGTGAATGAGCTTCTCACCACCATGTTCCACAATCGTGGCAAAGACCCATCCTACGGCAGAGAACTCCACCCCATGAAAAAGGGGCTTACTAAACCTAAGCCTGGTCATGCCCAAAGTGACCTCCCTGCCATCGGCAAAGGAGACCGCCAACTCGGGTAACTCTATTTCCTTAATCCACGGCCACCTTTCCCACCTCTTCACCCTCCTCCTAAACCTATCCTGGCCCCTCTTTAAAAGGGCATTTCTACGATCTGTATAATCCCCAAACTCCCTACCACACGCCAAGGGCAGATTTTCCATAGGGTCACTGATACTCAAGCAGCGAGGGGATCCTCCTGCGGGCAGGGATCCCCCCCTACCGAAGGTCTGATGAAGCCTCTCAAAGAAATTCCATGCCCTTTCACGCTGGGAGTCGTTGATGAATGTATTGGGGTCCTTCACGAACAGATGCTTCCCTCGATAGATTTGGACGTGGCGGGGAACGAAATGGTCGTAGTGGTAGTGAGAGATCACCACCACATCTGCCCTCTTGAGTGCCCTGAGAACAGCTCCTCTCGCCTCCCTCAGCCACCTGGATTTCTCCTCCTCCGTGGCAGGAAATCCCGGATGCATCACCGCTGCCCCGGGGTCTATCAGCACCCTCACATCAGGGGTCTCTACAAAGACACAGACACTCTTAGCACCTAAGGAATCAAACCAGACAAGCTCAAAGGAGAGGCCCATAGATTCCCCTCACTCAAACACCACCTCTTCCTCATTGTAGTCTGTAGCATCCAACTCCACCTCTCGCTCATCCTTCTTGCCTTTCAGCACCTCCCGATAGTACTCATGCTGGATGATGAGATTCATAACCTCACTGGTTCCGGTCCAGATCATGGCCAGCCGGATATCCCTCAATAGCCTCTCTACAGGGAACACATTGGTATAGCCTATTCCGCCCAGGATCTGCATGGAGTGGTTCACTACCCTCCAGGCCACCTCTGTGGCAAAGCGTTTGGCTTCAGAGACCAACCTCCTGGCGTTGCCATCTTCGTCTGCAGCCCTGGCTGCAAGATACACTAACCCCCTGGCAGCATCCAATTCCATAATAGCATCAGCTACTTTGAAGCTTACACCTTGGAATTCCCTAATGGGTCTTCCGAAGGCCTTGCGCCTGCTACTGTAACGAACAGCCACATCCAAGGCAGCCCTGGCCATGCCCAATACTCCAGCAGCAGAGGTAAGCCTCTCTGGAATCATCATGCTGTCAAAGATAAGGAATGCCTCATTCTCACTTCCCACCAGGTTCTCCTTGGGCACCTTCACATTATGGAAGACAATCCTCCCTGTTCCTCCCCCCTGGTGCCCATCAAACCATAGACCTTCTTTACCTCCACCCCCATTCCCCTCTCGATTATAAAGGCGCTTAGTGCCCTCTGCCCAGAGGCATCGGGATTGGTTCTCGCATACACAAAGAAGAAGTCTGCCCCTTGGGCCCCAACAATGAAGCGCTTCTGGCCGTTAAGAAGATAATGATTCCCCTCCATCCTGGCAGTGGTAGTGGCACCAAAGAAATCAGAGCCTCCCCGGGGTTCCGTCAAGGCCTCGGCAGCCACCAGTTCGCCGGCCAACATAGGTTTAAGGTATCTCTCCTTTTGCTGAGGGGTCCCGAAACGTACCAGCGCTTCCCCTACTATGCTGGGCATGGCAAAGGCGCAACTCAGAGAAGTGCCCAAAACCCCCATCTCTTCTAAAGCCCATATCTCTGCTGTCCAGGGAAGCCCCCTACCCCCAAACTCTTTGGGAAACCTAACGCCCAACAGGCCCTGTTCGCCCAGCCTCTTCACAAACTCCCTGGGGTATTCCACCTGACCCATGTCCATCTCTTTAATAAGCTCAGGTGGCACCTCTTCCTTCACAAACCGCCGCACCTCATCCCTCAGCGCCCTCTCCTCCCCGCCCATCAGCACATCATACATAACTCACCTCCTAAGCCAATCCTGTCAGGAGGATGGGCCTCTTCCAAGGGAAAGGCAAGTCCCGATCTCCTATTGCATTTAGCTGAAAAGGGTATATAAAGATATGTGCAAATTGCACATATATGGAGAATGAAGTGGGACATTGGTGTTGGGGAGGTGGTGCCAGATGGGGAAGTCCAGGTGAGTGGCTGGCCCTTTGGACAATGCTCATGGTGGCAGAGGGTCCTGTACATGGATACGAGATACTGAGCCGACTACACAATATGGGTAGAGAGGTTAACCCTGGCTCCCTTTACAGGAGCTTGAGGATGTTGGAAGCCCAAGGTTTGGTAGAGTCTCGATGGAGTGTAGGAGGGGGACCAGCAAGGAGGCTATACAGGCTTACGCCTGAAGGGTGGAGCTATCTCAAGTCCTTGAAAGGTCTCCTTGAGGGCGAAAAGGTCCTATTGGAGAGGGTGATTAAACGGATAGAAATGCTGGAAAAGAGGAGGTGAGATCATGTGGAGATGGTTTGGCTGGGGCAGAGGCTTCGGCAGGGGCATGGGTCGAGGCTGGTGGGGGCCATACTGGTGGGGACCATACGGATACAGGACCCCCCAGGGGTACACCTATGTAGGGCCCTGCAGGTGTGGCTTCGGCCCGAGGGCATTCTATGTGGACGACCAAGGGCGCCTTCTCCATGCCTCACAGGTATGGGGCTGGGGGACATGGTACCCATGGTATCCAGGGTCTACTGCCCAAAGTGAAGCCGAGGCGCTAAAGGCTGAGAAGGGAGAGTTGGAAAACCGACTAAGGGAGATTGAGGAAAGGCTCAAGAACATGGAGGGTTAAGCATTCCCTTTTGAGGCAAAGTGGTTTTTTAGTGGGAAAGGGAGAGATAGACGGGCTTTTAGCTCTATCTCTCCCTCATCTTTCTGTTTCAGAAATTGCCAAATCCAACAATAGACCTCATCCGGCTCTCTACCTCATCCTTTAAAAAATCCAGGAGCTCATTAATAGGAGGACCATAAGGGACTCCCAACAGGGCCTTCCTGAAGGTTTGGTAAAGCATGCCTCTGCCCCGACGGCCCAATTCAGAGCCCAACTTCTCTAAGGCTGCATCCCACGTGGAGTGTTCCCTCCTTAGGCTGGCCAGCTCTTCAAGAATCCTCTTCTCTTCCGGGGTCAGATCCACATGGTGGGGTCCCCTTAGAAGGCGTTCTACCCACAAGGCCAGCTCCACCAAGGTAGAAGAGTCTCCACGCATAAGAACAACAGCCTCTTCCAACCTCTCGGTGGGCAGGTCCGAAGGAAGATAAGGTCTGAGAGCCTCCAACAGCTCTTCTACGGTGAGGGCGGCAAGGAGCTTCTTGTTTATAGAGGCGAGCGTGGAAGGGGAAAAGGTAACGGGAGAGGAAGAAAGCTCATTTATATGAAAGGATTCCAGTATCTCACTCCATGAGAGTGGAGGGGAATGAGGGGGATTCCAGCCTAAGGTGACAAGGAGGTTCACCACTGCCAGGGGGAGATAGCCTTTGTCTCTAAGGGATCTCAAGGTCCATGAACTCCCTTCACGCTTCTCCATTATGTGACCCTCAGGAAGGTAGACTAAAGGTACATGGGCAAAGATGGGGACAGGATAGTCCAAACCCTCGAAGAGTAAGATGTGATAAGGGGTATTGGATAAATGGTCTTCACCCCGGATTACATGGGTAATTCCAGCCTCACCGTCATCCACCACCATCGCCAAGTGGTACGTGGGGGTGCCGTCGCAGCGCAGCAGGATAATATCGTCCAGGTCCTTACCCCGAAACCTCTTCCTCCCCTTGATAGGGTCCTTCCACTCAACGATAGCGCTGGGGCTTACCTTAAGCCTCAGCACATAAGGCTCACCTTCCGCAATCCTGGCCTGAACCTCACTCATAGAGAGGCCTCTACACTTCCCGGAATAGCGGGGTGGACGCCCCCTCTTCAGGCACTCCTGTCGGTGAGCTTCCAACTCATGGGGGGTGCAGAAGCAGGGATAAGCCAGGCCCTTTGACCAGAGATTAAAGGCCTTTTCCTTATAAAGGGAAAGCCTGGTGCTCTGAAAGACCGGTTCACCCTCCCATACTACTCCAAGCCAGGTGAGGTCTTCCATGATACCCTGAACGAACGCAGGATCTGAGCGCTTTACATCTGTATCCTCTATTCTTAAGAGGAAACTTCCGCCCTCTTGGGCAGCCACAATATAATTAATTAGGGCTATTCTGGCATTACCCAAATGGAGGTACCCAGTAGGGCTAGGAGCAAAACGGGTCTTCACAGTGACTTCAAGTGACGTACCCCGGGAGGAGGTATCCCTTTCGCCCAAACTCACTCTTTTGCCCCCTCAGAGCCCCAGCACCTGGGCCATATCATAGAGGCCTGGGGCCTTATCCACCACCCATTTAGTAGCCCTGATGGCACCGCGAGCAAAGGTTTCCCGGCTGTGAGCCCTATGGATAAGCTCCACCCTCTCTCCCATGGTGGCGAATACCACAGTATGCTCACCCACCACGTCACCACCCCTTAAAGCCATAACCCCTATTTCCCCTCTCCTGCGTTCCCCAACTATGCCATAACGGCCATAGATCCCAATATCCTCCATGTTACGGCCCAAAGACCTTGCCACGCACTCTGCCAGTTTCATGGCGGTGCCACTGGGAGCATCCTTCTTGAACCTGTGATGCATCTCTACGATCTCTACGTCGTAGTCCTCCCCCAGGATCCTGGCCACCTCTCCCACCAATTTGAAGAGGAGATTCACACCAACGCTCATATTTGGGGCCCAGACGCACGGTATGTGTCCCGCTAATTCCTGGGCCTTCATCAGATCGGAACCCCTTAATCCAGTAGTGCCAATGACCATAGCTACTCCCAGTTTTACAGCAACCTCCAAGTGAGTAAGGGTGGCCTGGGGCTGAGTGAAGTCTATCACCACCTGGGTGTCTCCAGTGATGGCATCGTTCAAAGAGGAGACCACCCTCACTCCCTCTCCCACACCAAGAAGACCCTTCAAACCCTTCCCTATCCAAGGGTGCCCAGGGGCCTCTGTAGCCCCTACCAGCATTAGATCAGGATCCTCCTCCACCAAACGGGCGACAGTGGAGCCCATCCTTCCAGCCACACCAGTGACCACCACCCCTATCATGGTTCCATCCCTACCGGAGAAGGCCAAAATCTGCCAATACTTTCCTTAACCTCTTCCTATTCCCTTGGGACATGGGACACAGGGGTAACCTCAGCTCTTCTCGTATCTGACCCATCTCTGCAAGGGCAGTCTTCACAGGGATAGGGTTGGTTTCATAGAACATGGCCTCACACATGGGTTGCAGCCTATAGTGAAGCTCCTTTGCCTTTACATGATCCCCTCTCTTAAAGGACTCCACCAGCTCTGCCATCATGGCAGGAAGCACATTGGCAACCACGGAGATAACGCCCTTTGCCCCTACACACAGGAGGGGATAAACAATGAAGTCGTCCCCAGAGAGGACACAGAAGTCAGTCCTGTCCACTAAGGCGAGGATCTCCGTAGTCCTCCTTACGGAACCTGTAGCTTCCTTTACACCCACGATCTGAGGTAGCTCGGCTAAGCGGGCAATAGTGCCAGGAAGAATATCTACCCCTGTACGACTAGGGACATTGTAAACGATGATGGGAAAATCCACTTCCCTCGCAAGATAGGCATAGTGCTGATAAAGGCACTCTTGGGGAGGCTTGTTGTAATAAGGGGTAATCACCAAGGCCGCATCAGCCCCAGACTCTTTGGCAAATCTGGTGAGCTCCAATGCCTCTGCTGTAGAATTGGATCCCGAACCGGCAATAACGGGTATCCTACCCTTTACCTGATCCACCACAATCTTCACCACCCTCTTGTGCTCATCATAGCTGAGGGTGGCCGATTCACCAGTGGTCCCACATGGCACAATCCCGTGAGTTCCATTGGAAATGTGAAATTCCACCAGTGCCCTCAGCCTCTCCTCGTCCACCTCTCCCCCATTAAAGGGGGTAACAATAGCCACTATAGATCCCTCGAACATGACCACCTCCTTATGCTTAACTCACTATTTTCAACCCTATCTCCAAATCACCAATTAACACCTTCACCACTGCCAAGACTCTTGCCTCATGTATCCATCATAAACCCATCTGGTAGCCCCTTGAAGGTATACATTGTTGCCTATCTTTTCTATTGTAAGCACTTCTCCACTTCTTGTTACAACATCAACCACGCCCCCCTCCCGACCCCCAAGAGAGACAAGGGCGGCAGCAGCAGCCCCCGTGCCACATGCCAGAGTCTCCTCCTCCACACCCCTTTCGTAAGTCCTCATAACAAGACGATCACCGCCAAGTTCCTGGACAAAGTCCACGTTGGTACCCGCAGGTGAGAAGAGGGGATGGAAGCGGATTTTGCGCCCCAGACCTGACACATCAACCTTTTCCACATCCTCAACCGTGATTACCACATGGGGGACCCCTGTGTTTACGAAGGAGTACTCTATCCATTCCCCATCCACCTTCAGCTTTTCCTTCCACCTCCAGCCATGGGGACGGGTGAGCTGCACCTTCACTACCCCTCCATCCAGCACCTGGGCCCTAACCACCCCTGCCAAGGTCTCGAATGCCATGCTACTCGATGCTATCCCTTTCTCATATGCAAACCGGGCTGCGCACCTACCACCGTTACCACACATCTCTGCCTCAGAGCCATCCGAGTTGAAAAACCTCCACCGGAAATCTGCCACAGAAGAGGGCTCTATGAATATCATCCCATCTGCACCCACAGATTGCGCACGGGCGCAGACTTTAGGGATCATCCCTCTAAACAACTCCACATCTATTCGCCTCATTGTGTTGTCCACCAGGATGAAATCGTTCCCACTCCCTGTTAACTTAGAAAAGGGTATCAAATCCAACTCTATCCCCTAAGAACTCTGCTCAGACAGGAGAAACCGGGGGATCCTTTCGCCCCTTACCAGATCCTCGTACCTTTCCCTCTCCCTCACTACCCAAAACCTATCACCACTCACCAGCACTTCGGCCACCCTGGGCCTGGAGTTATAGTTGCTGGACATAGTAAAACCATAGGCACCCGCACTCATCACAGCCAAAAGGTCCCCCTGTTTGAGTTCTGGGAGTTCCCTATCTTGGGCCAGGAAGTCTCCGCTCTCACATATAGGGCCCACCACGTCTGCCACCATGGCGCCGGCAGCCCTCTCCTCCACGGGCAAGATAGCATGATAGGCACCATACAGGCTGGGCCTTGCAAGGTCATTCATGGCAGCGTCCACCACCACAAATCTCTTCACCCTCCCTTTCTTCAAGTAGAGGACCTTAGTAAGGAGTATCCCTGCGTTTCCAGCGATTACCCTACCAGGTTCAAGGATAAGGGTGAGCCCCCTCCCTTCCAAGAGAGGCCTTATTGCGCTGGCCAGCTCCGCCGGTGGAGGAGGAGACTCGTCTTTGTATTGGATACCCAACCCACCACCCATGTCTACATAGGATATATCCAGGCCAAGTCCCCTGAGACGATCTACCAATCCCAACACCTTCCCAAGCGCCTCCACAAAAGGTGCCACTTGAGTGATTTGCGACCCAATGTGACAATGTACTCCCCTCACCTGAATGCATGGCAGACGAGCTGCGGTTTCGTACTCTTCTACTATCTCCTCTATGGCTATCCCAAACTTACTCTTTTTAAGGCCAGTGGAGATATAGGGGTGTGTCTTGGGATCCACATCGGGATTGACCCTCAGGGCTACAGGGGCCTTAATCTTCAGCCTGCATGCTACCTCCTCCAAGGTCTCCAGCTCCTGATCAGACTCCACATTAAACATAAGGATACCCACCCTCAGTGCATACTCCATCTCCTGAGCCGTTTTCCCCACCCCAGCAAACACGATTCTCTCAGGATCCACCCCAGCCCTCAATGCCCTGAACAGCTCTCCCCCCGAGACGACATCCATGCCACTGCCCTCCTTTGCCAGGGCCTTAAGAACAGCTATGTTTGAATTGGCCTTTACAGCGAAACAGACCAGATGGGGAATGGCAGAGAAGGCCTCATCCATCACCCTGAAGTGGCGAATGAGAGTAGAGTAACTGTAAACGTAACAAGGGGTACCCACCTCCAAGGCTATCTCTCTAAGGGGAACATCCTCACAGTGGAGTACCCCTTCTCTATAATTGAAGTGGTGCATCTACTTCACCCCGGAGGGAACCTGTATAGCCACAGCCTTCGATGGTGCACTCACGTTACCCACCAGATCCACAGAAGCTACCCTGTACTCGTACCTCTGCCCATGCTTCACAGTCCCATCCACATAGGTTGGTTGCATAATGCACTCTTTCACCACCCTCTTCCACTCCCCACCAGCCTTCCTCCTATACAAGTAATACCCAGCCAGGTCCTTGGCATACACAGGCTCCCACGCTATGTAGACAGCCCCTTTTCTATAATAGAGGGAGAGCCCCTTAGGTACAGGCGGAGGCACTGTGTCCATGGGCGTGGCAGAAACTTCTGTAGAAGGATAACCTTCTACCGCCAATATGCCCTTTTGCCTGACTCCCCTCATCACGTAAAAATACGTCACTCCATTCTCAACATCGCCGTCCTTAAACACGTTCCCCCTCACCACTGCCAGGGGCATAATACTATACTTTCCCTTTCCCACCCTCCTATAGAGCGAGAAGGTGCCCTTTCCCTTCCAATAGAGCATCACCTTATCTTGAAAACCTTTGGCTGATACCTGAAGTGGAGGGCTTGGCCATGGACCTACCTTCACTGAAGCCTCCATAGGTATACCCCATGCCAAGACCTTTGGTCTCACTACATACTGATAAAACATTCCCTCCCGGGCCCCTCTATCCACCACTGTGACCAAGGACCCGGGATCACCTCTATCCTCTGCAACAAGGACACACCTCTCCCCTATGCACCTCTCTACCTTATAAAAGACGCCCGTTTCTATCTTCCCCCGTCTTACAAGCTTACGGGGCAACAGGAAGGTGAGATAGACCCCGTCTGGCCGCTCTTTTATCTCCTTTATCTCCACGGGACGAGGCATATAGCTCCTGGGAGGCACGGGAGGGGTCTTATGACCGCAACCCAATAGGAGCAAAAAGACAAAGAGGAGTATACTCAAATATCCCTTAACCGATCTTCCCATGCCTTCAATCTCTCATCCACTTGTTCCCTGGCAGTGCCTCCCCCGGATGTCCTGCTATCTACCCCATACTTGATATCCAATACCTTATATATATCCCCTTCAACCATGGGGCAGGCCCCCCTCATTTCCTCCAGGGAGAGATCCTCCAGGGTGCAACCCTTGTCAAGACAGTAGGCCACAAGTCTCCCCGCCATTCTATGGGCCTCTCTAAAGGGGACACCCTTCTTAACCAGATAGTCTGCCAAGTCGGTAGCGTTAGTGAATCCCTCTCTGGCCCTCTTCTCCATCTCGTCTACATTAAACTGCAACTTCGTATAAAGGTGTGACATGGCCTTGAGGCTCATCTTTAAGGTATCTACCGTATCGAAGAGGGGCTCTTTGTCCTCCTGAAGATCCCTGTTGTAAGCGAGGGGCAATCCCTTCATCACCACCAAAAGAGAGACCAGGTTACCCACCACTCTCCCTGTCTTTCCCCTTACCAGCTCTGCAACGTCTGGGTTCTTCTTTTGAGGCATGATGCTGGATCCGGTACAACAGGAGTCAGGTAGCTCGACAAAAGAGAACTCAGGGGAACTCCATAACACGAGCTCCCCCGCCATGCGGGACAGGTGGACCATGGCTATAGCAGCGTGCGAGAGGAACTCCAAAATGAAATCTCTATCTGAGACCGCATCCATGGCATTAGCCAATACTCTCGAAAAACCCAACTTTTTTGAGACCCATTCCCTGTCAATAGGGAGGGAAGTGCCTGCCAAGGCACCAGCACCCAATGGACATTCGTTCACCCTCTTGAGGCAGTCCAAAAATCTCTCTCTGTCCCTTTCCAACATCTCTACATAGGCCAAAAGGTGGAAGGCGAGCCTCACCGGCTGGGCATGTTGAAGATGGGTGAAGCCCGGCATGATAGCGTCCAAGTGTTCCCTGGCCCTCTCTACGAGGGCCTTTTGAAGGCACCTTATCCCCTCAACTATGCCTCGCACCTCCTCCCTAAGGTAGAGGCGCTCATCCAATACCACCTGATCATTCCTGCTTCGGGCCGTATGAAGTTTGCCTCCCAAGGGCCCCACCTTCTCTATGAGGCGGGCCTCAATATTCATATGGACGTCTTCTAAGGATGGGCTTGGCTGAAAGACACCCTCTTCAATCTCCCTCTCTATCTCCAACAACGCCTCAACAATCCTTTCCCCTTCCTCAGGCCTAAGAACCCCCTGCTTAACCAGCATCTCACAATGGGCCACGGAGCCCTTTATGTCTTGTTTGTAAAGCTTCACATCGTATTGGATAGATTGGGTTAAGGTCTCTACCACCCTATCCGGATCCTCCAAAAACCTCCCTCCCCAAGGCTTTTTCACTGTTTTATCCTGCATGGCTCATCCTAACCCTATCCAACATGTTTACTATTTCTTCTTGCAAAGGGGAAGCAAAGAGGGCCTGTTCGTAAGTGATATAGCCCTTTTCGTACAAAGAGACTAAGGACTGATTCATGGTCTGCATGCCGTGGTGAGACTGGCCTGACTGCATCACAGAATAGACCTGATGGAGCTTATTCTCACGGATGAGGTTCCTTACAGCGGGCGTAGGTACCAGGACCTCAGAGGCAAGGACCAAGCCCTTCCCATTTGCCCTTGGAAGAAGCTGCTGGCTAATGATCCCTTCAAGCACAAAGGAAAGCTGCGTTCTGATCTGGGTCTGCTGGTGAGAAGGGAAAGAGTCTATGATCCTATTGATGCTCTCCACTGCCGAGTTGGTGTGGAGTGTAGCAAAGGTGAGATGTCCTGTTTCAGCTATGGTTAGAGCTGCCTGCATGCTTTCCAGATCCCTCATCTCCCCTATAAGCACTACATCAGGATCTTGCCTCAGCACATATCGGAGGGCCTTCTTGAACGACTCTGTATCAGAGCCCACCTCCCTCTGGTTCACCAGGCACTTCTTATGAGGGTGCAGATACTCAATAGGATCCTCCACCGTAATAATGTGCTTGTTGTAACTCTCATTAATCCTGTCAATGAAGGCTGCCAGAGTGGTTGACTTACCAGACCCTGTAGGACCTGTAACCAGAATGAGCCCCTTAGGCTTATTCACAAAGGAGAAGACGACAGGGGGAAGACCTAAACGCTCCAGTGGAACAACAGTGTAAGGGATACGTCTGAAGGCCCCAGCCACAGCTCCTCTCTGACGAAACACATTGGTCCTGAACCTGGCCAATCCCCTGATACCGAAAGAGAAATCCACCTCGTGCTCCTCATCAAACCTCTGCTTTTGAGCATCATTCATTACGCTGAAACAGAGCCTGTGTGTATCTGCAGGGCCCAACACACCCACCCCAGGCACCGGTACAAGTTCCCCATTGATCCTCACCTTCGGGGGGGCCCCAGTGGTGATATGCAGATCCGTAGCGTCCTTTTCCACCATGTACTTTAACAAATCCTCCAAGCTCTCCATCTCCCCTCCTAAGCTGTAACCCTCATCACCTCTTCTAAGGTAGTCACCCCCTCCATGGCCTTTCTGATGCCCACCTCTCTCAAGGTCCTCATCCCTTCCTCTATGGCAACATCCCTTATATGGTCAGCCGTCGCCTTCTCTACTATCATGTCCATGATCCGCCTGGAAATAGGCATCACCTCGAAAAGGGCGATCCTGCCTTTATACCCTGTATCTCCACAACTGGCACAGCCCTCACCTCTGTAAAAGGTCTGGTTCCGGGCCTCTATCCCCAGTTTCTCCAACACTGCCTTAGGCGGGATATACTCTTTTCTGCAAGAGCGACATATCCTCCTCACCAACCGCTGTGCCACTACCAGCTTTAAAGATGAAGAGACCAGAAATGGCTCTACTCCCATGTCCACCAGCCTTGTCACACTGCTCGGGGCATCGTTGGTGTGGAGCGTAGAGAAGACCAGGTGACCCGTTAAGGCAGCCTTTATAGCTATATCAGCGGTCTCGTAATCCCTGATCTCCCCCACAAGGATGATGTCCGGATCCTGCCTCAAAAAGGCCCTCATGGCAGAGGCAAAGGTAAGGCCTATACTCTCCCTCACCTGCAATTGATTTATCCCCTCAAAGTTGTACTCCACAGGGTCTTCCGCAGTCATAATGTTCACCTCGGAATTGTTGAGGCGAACGAGCGCCGAATAGAGGGTAGTGGTCTTTCCAGAACCTGTGGGGCCCGTCAAAAGGACCATCCCATAAGGCCTCTCTGTGGCCTCAATAAAGAGCTTTAGCTGATCCTCCTCAAAACCCAAGTTGGTGAGGTCGAAGACCAATCCTGACTTGCTTAAAAGCCTCAACACCACCTTTTCACCAAAGACCGTAGGCACAGTAGAGACCCGAATATCCACCTCCTCACCCTTCACCCTCACCTTAACGCGGCCATCCTGAGGTACACGGCGCTCCATGATATCCAGGTTAGACATGATCTTGACTCTGGCTACCACTGCATCCTTGAGGCGCAAGGGGATGTCCATCTGGTCATAAAGTACCCCGTCTATCCTGAAGCGCACCCTAAATCTCTTCCCGTATGGCTCTATGTGGATATCACTGGACCTCTTAGCAAGGGCGTCTGCGATAAGGAAGTTAACCAGTCTGATCACAGGGGCCTCGCGGGCCAGATCCTCACCCACCGAGATTTCGCTCTCTTCTTCCTCTACCACCTCGACACTGTCTCTACCCACCTCTTGGAAGACGTCCCTGAGCAGGCCGAGCTGGGGACTGTAGAGCCTTTCTATCACACTATCTACGAAAGTTTCAGAGGTGAGAAGTACCTTTACGTTGTGGCCCGTTGCAAAGCGGATATGATCGAGGGTGCTCAAATCGAGTACATCTGTTGAGGCGACAAGTAAGGCCCCTTCCTCCATCTTTAGGGGCACCACCCTGAACATCCTGGCCAGCTTCTCAGGAAAGCACTTGGCCAGGTCTAAATCCACATCTTCTGCCCCGGGTATCGTCCCTTCAAGGTTAGTGAAGGCCCTGTACTCCTCTAATACCTTCCCCAACTCATCCCTGGAAATGTACCCCTTCTCAACCAGTATATCCCCTACCCTTTGAGCAGTAACCGTTTGGGCCTGCAAGGCTTCCTCCACCTGCTGGGCGGAGACAAGCCCCTTCTTCACCAAGATCTCTCCCAACTTCAGCTTTAATACCGCTGATCCCATCCCACTATACCCTTACAAGTACCTATAACCTAACCTGAGCAACTTTGCTACCACTTTCCGTTGGGCTTCACCGACAGGATAGAAGAGACTTACCAAAATCAGTATCCATAAGAACTCCCGCAATCTTAAATTGGACCTGGATGCCCGCCCAACGAACTGTGTTGGGAGATCCCTTAACACATGTGAAGGCTGGTGGCGGTGGAGGGACTTGAACCCCCGACTCGGCGGATATGAGCCGCCTGCTCTCACCAACTGAGCTACACCGCCGGGCAGAAATCTATTAGTCCCTATGAAAAGCCGTGTCAAGGCCAGTATGTTCAGGGAAGCCCAGGTATAGAACCTTTTTATCCCTCCTGGGCGGGACCTTGGGGACCTCGTCTGGATATCCCATGGGGATGAGGGCCACCAGCTTCTTGCCTTCAATACCCAGAAGCTTATTAAATTCTTTCTCCATATTTAGTGGACCTGTCATCCAGCATGTCCCGAGCCCCCTCTCATAAGCCAGGAGCAGCAGATTCTGTATAGCCGCAGACACACTCTGAACATCTGTGAACATACTCTCTGGACCTGGCTCAGCATAGGCAAATACTACTATGGGGGCCCCTCCAAGAGTAGCGAAGAAACTTCTTGTCTCCTCCACCACATGGGGCTTGTGTTGAAAGACCCTCTCCACCTTCTTGCCGATGTACGTGAGATATCCCTTGTAGCATATCTCCACCACCCTGTCCCGGATATCTCCAGAAACCGCCACAAAAAACCAATTCTGACGATTCATGCCAGAGGGTGCCCACATGGCGACCTCCAATATCTCCTCCAGCACCTCCTTGGGCACCGGATGGTGCTTATACCTCCTCACACTCCTTCTACCCAATATGGCCTCCCTGAGCTCCACACCTCTTCCCCCACAAATCGGGCTTTGACAAGGACTACCATTGGACCTATCTTCTGTAAAGGGTATATTCAAGACATAGGAGTTATTTAATGAGTTTCGGTATAAACCCAAGGGTATATTTTATCCTGGAAGAAGGGGAATTGTCTCAGGAGATAGAGCATCCCCAGTTCCCTTTAGTAGATATGTATATTTCCCAAGGATGTATCTATCTGGAGTTAGAGATACCGGGCGTGGAACCCCAAGAGGTGAGCCTAACCCTTGAGGGTGCTCAGCTCATCATCGAGGGCATTAAGAGGGAAAGGGGGATGTCGCCCAAGCCCCTTTCCTTTATAAGAATGGAGAGGTTCTCCGGACCCTTTAAGAGGTACATATCATTGCCCCAATCCATAGACAGGGAAAAGGTGACCGCCACATATAAAAAAGGGGTGCTCTATGTCAAGATTCCCATTAAAACAGAGGATGGGAGAGTAGAAATAGAAGGAGAGGACTAAAGATGGAGCACATAGGGACAGCCGCTGGGGGTACGCAAGGCGAGGGGGCATTTTCAATGCCCGAGGATCTTCCCTTGCTCCCCACAAGGGATGTAGTGTTATTCCCGTTCATGGTCCTTCCCCTATTTGTAGGGAGGTCACCCAGCATAAAGGCCGTAGACGAGGCCCTCTCCAAGGACAGGCTTATATTCCTGGCTGCCCAGAAGGAGGCAGAAACCGAGGAGCCAAGCCCAGAAGAGATATACAGGGTAGGGACAGTGGGTATGATCGTAAAGATGCTGAAGCTCCCGGACGGGAGGATAAAGATACTGGTCCAGGGTCTGTCAAAGGGCAGAATTGAAGAGTACATTCAGCAACAGCCTTTCTACAAGGTTAAGGTTTCCATATTAGAAGAGGGAGAAGCCCGCGCACCCACCTTGGAGGGAGAAGCGCTGATACGCACTGTGAGAGAAGGCCTGGAGAAGGCGGCCTCTCTGGGCAAACCCATATCTCCTGAGCTCATAGTAGTGGCAAACAACTTAGAGGACCCTGGAAAGCTGGCAGACCTGGTAGCTTCAAATTTAGGACTCAAGGTGGAAGAGGCCCAAGAGATACTGGAAACTACCCATCCCATGAAGCGGCTCAAGAAGGTCTCCCAAATCCTGCTTCGAGAGATCGAGCTCCTTACCATGCAACAAAAGATTCAAACTGAGGCAAAGGAGGAAATGGGACGCCTTCAGAGGGAATACTTTTTACGAGAACAATTGAAAGCCATCCAGAAAGAGCTGGGGGAGGGCGACGAAAGAGAAGAGGAGATCCGTGAGTTCGAAGAGAAAATCAAAAAGGCCAAGATGCCTAAGGACGTAGAGAAAGAGGCAAAACGCCAGCTCAAGAGGCTGTCAAAGATGCACCCAGACTCGGCGGAGGCGACTGTGGTGAGGACATACTTAGAATGGCTCACAGAACTCCCATGGAGGAAGTCCACCCGGGATAACATAGATGTGAAGACGGCCAAGGGGATCCTGGATCAGGATCACTACAACCTGGAAAAGGTGAAGGAGCGCATTGTGGAATACCTGAGCGTGCTGAAGCTGAAGAAAAGGGCTCAGGGCGCCATCCTTTGTTTCATAGGCCCCCCAGGCGTGGGAAAGACCTCCTTAGGACACTCCATTGCCAAGGCTATGGGAAGGAGGTTCGTCCGTATTAGCCTCGGAGGTGTAAGGGACGAGGCAGAGATCAGAGGGCACAGAAGAACATACATAGGGGCTCTCCCCGGCAAGATTATACAGGGAATAAAACAGGCAGGATCAAATAATCCCGTCTTCATGCTGGACGAGGTGGACAAGATAGGCACCGATTTCAGGGGTGACCCCAGCTCAGCCCTGTTGGAGGTGCTCGATCCTGAACAGAACAGGGACTTCGTAGACCATTACTTAGGAGTGCCCTTTGATCTTTCAAAAACGATGTTCATCTGCACTGCCAATGTGAGGGACACCATCCCAGCGCCTCTTCTGGATAGGATGGAGGTTATAGAGATACCGGGATACCCAGAGGAGGATAAGGTGATCATTGCCCAGAGATATCTCATACCCAGGCAAATAGAGGCCTCTGGGCTCTCGCCAAAAGACATCTCATTCTCTGAGACTGCCTTAAGAAAGATCATCCGCTTCTATACCAGAGAGGCGGGACTGAGGAATTTGGAAAGGGAAATCGGTTCCGTTTGTCGCAAGATAGCCAGGCAAATTGCCGAAGGGGCCTCTGGCCCATTCAGGGTCAATTCACGCTCAGTGGAGCGTTATTTAGGGCCTCCAAAATTTCATCCCGAAGCAGAGGTCTTAAAAAGCGAAGAGATTGGCATAGCTATAGGGCTTGCCTGGACACCTACAGGGGGAGAGGTGATCCATGTGGAGTCCACCATCCTCCCAGGAAAGGGTAAACTACACCTCACGGGCCAGCTTGGTGACGTGATGAAGGAATCGGCTATGGCAGCCGTGGACTACATCAGGAGCAGGGCGCAGCACCTTGGCATTCCAGAGGATTTTTACTATAAGCACGACTTTCACATACACGTACCTGCAGGTGCCATACCCAAAGATGGACCTTCAGCCGGCATCACAATAGCCACTTCCCTCACCTCCGCTATAACCCAGATACCTACGAGGAAAGATACAGCCATGACAGGGGAGATCACGCTCACAGGGAGAGTTTTGCCCATCGGTGGGTTGAGGGAGAAGGCATTAGCTGCTAAAAGGGCAGGAATAACAAACATTATCATCCCAATGAAGAACCTCTCAGACCTAACAGACATGCCCACAGAAGTGAAAAAGGGGATCGCATTTATCCCCGTAAGTCACATGGACCAGGTACTTGAACATGCCTTAACGGTATATCCAGCAAAGGCTCAAGAAGTCATAAAAGAATAAAAAGTACAATGGGGACCCTTTCACTTGGGTCCCCTCAACACAGTTCCCTATTTACCATACTTTTCTATACCATACTCGTAACCTCTATCAAATGCCTTCAGATTCATATCTATGGTATGGGAAGGCACACTATCTTCAACAGACTTCCTCATGGCCTCTCTCCCTACCACACCTGTAACTGCTGTAAAGAAACCCAGCATCACGATATTCTGGACCATGGCCCTTCCCACCTCCTCAGCGATCCTGGTGGAGGGTATCCCATAGGACTTCTGACCCGGTTTCAGCTCCCCCGGCTTCACCAGCTCCTCCTCTATGAGGAGAATCCCTTCATCCTTGAGCTTCGGATAATAGGTTGTATAGGCCTCCTGAGACATCACAATAAGGTAGTCTACATTAGTGGTATAAGGATAAAGGACCTTTGTATCCTCCAAAACCACCTGGGCAGAACAGGCCCCCCCTCTGGCCTCAGGTCCAAAACTCTGGGTGAGGGTAGCCTCCTTCCCCTCATAAATGGCATATGCCTTCCCCATTATGATGCCCATCAAGATAACCCCCTGACCTCCGAAACCGCCTATTCTAACCTCTATCCTACCCATCACTTCTTCCCCCACCATACATACTTGTCACCCAGTCTCTTAGACAAGTGGGTGTTCATGGCCTCTACGTAGTCTGGCCTCTCTATGTCCACGAACTTCCCCACAATGATCTCATCTGGCCTTGTCTCATCCCAGCCCACCTCGCGGGTATCAGCACCATGCTTTATCACGCTGTGCTCCTTGTAGAACTTCAGCTCCGCTACAGAATCGCCCAAGCGGTTGCGCCTGAGAAAGATAGTCGGACAGGGAGAGATCACCTCTATGAACGAGAAGCCCTTCTTATTCATGGCCTCTACCATGGCCTTTGTGAGCTGCACTACATGATAAGCAGTCCAGCGGGCCACATACACAGCACCACAGGACGCAACCAGATGTGGGAGGTTGAAAGGCATCTCATATGCTCCATAAGGGGCAGTAGTGTTGATGCTCTCAAAGGGAGCTGTAGGGGTAACCTGACCACCGGTCATAGCGTAGGTGAAGTTGTTCAACATGATGACGGTGATATCCACGTTCCGTCTCGCTGCATTTATCAGATGATTTCCCCCAATTGCGGCTATATCTCCATCACCAGAATAGACCACCACTGTTAACTCAGGGTTGGCCAGCTTCAACCCCGTGGCAAAGGGGATGGCCCTTCCATGGGTCACATGGATAGAATCAAGCTTTAAGTAACCCGCTACCCTTCCAGTACACCCTATACCAGAGATCACAGCCAGTTTCTCCAAAGGGATGCCGCATTTCCTCACTGCCCTGGCAAAACAGTTCACTGTGGTCCCTATGCCACATCCGGAACACCAAACATGTGGTAAGCGGTCTGTCCTCAAAAACTCCTCTACCGGGTTCTCCTGCACACTCTTCACAGCGCTCATCTTGCCGCCTCCATAATGGCATCGAATATCTGCTCAGGGTCGTGGACTGTACCGCCAGCATGAGGTACCCTCACTACCTTGCAAGCGCCCTCTACGACCCTCTCCACTTCCCTGGCGATCTGCCCCCTAATGTTGAGCTCGGGCACCACAATGGCCTTCACCTTGTGGGCTATCTCCTTCACTCGGGGTTCAGGGAAAGGCCACACCACGATGAGCCTCATACGACCCACCTTGATGCCCTTCTCCTTGGCCATCTCAATGGCCTTCAAGGCCACCCTGGCCGAGATACCATATGAGAGAACCACCACATCGGCCCCCTCAACTTCCTCCTCCTCATACCGCCAGATCTTATGGGCATTCTGGTTAATCTTGTTTACCAGCCTCCAGCACATCTCATGTTGGGCCTGGGCATTGATCACAGGATAACCTCTCTCATCGTGGGTGAGCCCGGTGACATGAAACCTATATCCATCCCCCACCTTCACCATCTCAGGCACCAGGTCTGGATCAGGCTTATAAGGCAGATACTCACCAGGGGGCTTGGTAGTATACCGCCTCTCCACCACCTTAATCTTGTCGGCCTCAGGAATGATCAGTTTCTCAGTCATGTGGCCCACGCACTCATCCATCATAAAAAACACAGGTACCCTATAGATCTCGGCCAGATTAAAGGCATCAATGATGAAGTCAAAGCTCTCCTGCACTGTACTCGGAGAAAGGGCTATCACCTCATAGTCACCATGGGAACCCCACCTGCATTGCTGCATATCAGCCTGACCAGGCAATGTAGGCAAACCCGTGGAGGGACCGCCTCTCTGAACATTGACAAATACACAGGGCGTCTCTAAACAGGCCGCCAAACCGATATGCTCTTGCATTAAAGAGATGCCTGGGCCGGAAGTGACAGTCATGGCCTTCAATCCTCCCCACACGGCACCTTGAAGGCAGATGGAAGAAGCAATCTCATCTTCCATCTGGATGAATACGCCACCCACTAAGGGTATCCTGGCGGAAAACCTCTCCACTACCTCTGTGGAAGGTGTGATAGGATAACCAGCGGCAAAGCGACAACCAGCCGCCAAGGCCCCTTCACAAGCCGCATGGTTACCATCCATGTAGTGTACCCCTGTGAGAACACCCTTTGGATCGGCCGTAGTGTATCTAATCTCAGCCATTACTCGCCCTCCTCAATCTTCTCCCTATAGCCGTAAATGGCAAAATCGGGACAGTACATACCACAGAGCTCACAGCCAGTACACTTCTCCGGATAAGTGAACTCTGGGTAGTGAAATCCCCGGGAGTTAAATCCATCGGACAAGGTGATCGCACCCGTGGGGCAAAACTCTACGCAAATACCGCACCCCTTACAACGCTCAGGGAGCACATGAACTACTCCACGAAACTTCCTCTTCTTAGTCCTCTCAGCCGTTGCCATCTCTCCCTCCTAACCCTTATTTGCCTAAGACACTCGCCACTGTGGCACCTATCTCTGCCGGACTCTCAGCCACATGCACACCAGCCCCCCTGAGGGCAGCCATCTTCTCTGCAGCCGTGCCCTTGCCTCCAGCGATTATGGCGCCTGCATGCCCCATACGCCGACCTGGAGGGGCCGTTCGGCCAGCAACAAATGCCACCACAGGTTTAGTGAACTCTTCCTTAATATACTCAGCCGCCTCCTCCTCAGCGGTGCCACCAATCTCCCCAATGAGGACCACCAATTCCGTCTCGGGATCTTCGTTGAAGAGCTTTAGAAGATCCACCATGGTAGACCCTACAATGGGATCGCCTCCTATACCGATACAAGTGGACTGACCAATGCCTCTCTCTGTGCACTGCCATACGGCCTCGTAAGTGAGGGTACCAGACCTGGAGATGAGACCTACGGGACCCTTCTTAAAGATGTATCCGGGCATGATGCCCATCTTGCACTCCTCAGGGGTAATCACACCAGGACAGTTGGGCCCAACCATCCTCACGTTCTTGCCCTTCATGGAACGCTTCACCTTCATCATATCAAGGGCAGGGATCCCTTCTGTAATGGTAACGATCACCTCCACCCCGGCGTCTACTGCTTCAGATATCGCATCGGCACAAAAAGCGGGGGGAACAAATATGAGAGCGGCATTGGCCCCTTCCTTCTCTACTGCCTCGGCCACAGTATTATAAACGGGCACCTTCCCCTCCCACATAAGACCACCCTTACCTGGAGTGACTCCCGCCACCACATTGGTGCCATATTCCATACACTGGGTAGTGTGGAAGGTACCCTCCTTACCAGTAATACCCTGGACCACAACCCTGGTGTCCTTATTGATGAGAATACTCATGAATCGAACCTCCTTCCCACTCTGTTACTTGAGGCCGGCAGCCTGGACTACCTTTTCAGCCGCCTCGGCCATGCTCTTGGCGGTGATAAAAGAGAGCCCAGAATTCTCCAAAATCCCCATACCCTCGTCCCTGTTGGTACCCTCTAAACGCACCACCATAGGTACAGTTACTTCAAGGCTCTTGGCAGCTTGGGCAATCCCATTAGCCACCCTATCACACCGAACAATACCACCAAAGATATTAACCAATACAGCTTTCACATTGGGGTCAGAAATAAGGATTCTAAAGGCATTTTCCACCCTCTCTGCACTGGCTGCACCACCCACATCCAAGAAGTTGGCAGGCTCACCGCCGTAAATCTTGATGATGTCCATAGTGGACATGGCCAGCCCCGCACCGTTCACCATACAGCCAATGTTGCCGTCCAGCTTGATGTAATTGAGGTTGTACTTCTTGGCCTCCACCTCCAACGGATCTTCTTCATTCGGATCCCTCATAGCCGCCACCTCGGGATGACGATAAAGGGCATCGTCGTCGAAGTTCATCTTGGCATCCAAGGCTATAATGTCACCCTCTTTGGTGATCACCAACGGGTTAATCTCGGCAAGGGAAGCATCCTTTTCCATGAAGGCCCTGTAAAGATTAGTCATAAACTTAACGGCCTTCTTGAAAAGGTCCCCTGAAAGACCTAACCCGAAGGCCAGCCTTCTGGCATAAAAGGGAAGCATACCCAAGGCAGGGTCTATAAAGGCCTTGAGAATCTTCTCGGGACTCTTGGCAGCTACCTCTTCGATCTCTACACCACCCTCAGTGGAGGCCATCATCACAGGACACTCGGTGGAGCGGTCTATGACCATACCCAGGTAAAGCTCTTTCGCAATGTTGAGTCCCTGTTCCACCAAAACCTTCCTCACCAGCTTACCCTCAGGGCCTGTCTGATGGGTCACCAGGGTCATACCAATGACCTGCCCAGCCATCTTTTCCACTTCGTCCAAGGAACGGGCCAGCTTGATACCGCCCCCTTTTCCCCTTCCACCAGCATGAACCTGGGCCTTTACCACCCAAAGGTCACCACCCACCTCCTCAGCCACCTTCCTTGCCTCCTCAGGTGTGGTGGCAAGTCCCCCCTTGGGCACTGGAATTCCATACTCCTTAAAAATCTCCTTGGCCTGATACTCATGGACCTTCATTGAACCACTCCTCCTTCAAAGAATCGGGGGGGAACCATTGGGGCACCCCCCCACCACTTGAATCACTCTCCCTCTCCAAAACTACAGACGACCCCTCAGAGCCATTCTACGAAGTTCCACTATGGCCTTAGTGGGGTTGAGATCCTTGGGGCAGGCCTCTACGCAATTGAAGATGGTGTGGCAACGCCAGATACCATGTTTGTCATCAATCACGTTAACCCTCTCTGCCCACCCCTCATCCCGAGAGTCTAAGGAGAACTTGGCCGCCTTGAGAAGGGCACAGGGACCCAGAAAGTCCTTGTCTGCCCAATATGTGGGGCAGGAAGATGTGCAACAGCCACACAGAAGGCACTCGTATTTACCATCCAAAAGCTTCCTATCCTCCGGTGATTGAAGCCTCTCTCTATCAGAAGGCGGAGGCGTATAGGTAATGAGATAGGGCTTAACTGCGTAAAGCTTATCATAAAATGGCTCCATATCCACCACCAAGTCCTTAATCACCCTGAAACCCCTCAAGGGCTCAACTGTAATCACCTGGGTACCAAGGTCTTTTATCTGGGTTTCACAGGCCAAACCATTCTTACCATTGATAGTCATGCCACAAGAGCCACAGATACCGTGGCTACAAGCCCTCCTGAATGTGAGGGTACCGTCCATGAACCACTTAATGTGAACCAATACATCCAATAGGGTCCACCCTTCCTGCACATCCACCTTGTATTCCTGGACCCTTCCCTTGGTCCCCTCATCCTTCTCAGGATCGTATCTGAATATTCTGAACAGATATTCAGCCATCTCTCCCCCCTCAGAACTTCCTTTCTTCCGGCTGGAACCGGGTGATGACCACCGGCTTATAGTCAAACTTCACTCCTTCATCTGTCCTCCATGCCAAGGTGTGCTTGAGCCAATTCTCATCGTCCCTCTTGGGATAATCGGTCCTCCAATGGGCACCCCTGGATTCTGTCCTGTTAATGGCAGATGCCACGATCACCTCCGCCGTCTGCAGAAGGTGCCTTAACTCTATGGTCTCTTCCAGGTCCAGATTGAACTTCAATCCCTTGTCCTGAATCCTAATATTCTTGTATCTCCTCTGAAGGTCCTTGATAATGTCATACATCTCTGTGAGTTCCTGCTCGTTCCTGAAAACCCCACATTTTCGATACATGTTCACCTGCATAACCTCTCTTATCTTACCAGGAACCTCTGTACCATCTGCGTTTAGGACCCACTCCACCTCTTCTATGGCCTTCTTGGCACAGTCCATAGGCAAGGGCTCCCAGCACTCCACCACATCCAAGTAGGCTGCTATGTCCCTCCCAGCCCTTCTGCCATGGACGGAGGCGTCCAACAGGGAGTTACATCCAAGCCTGTTGGCCCCATGGACGGAGACACATGCACACTCGCCGGCAGCCCACATACCTTGGAGCCATTTTGACTTCCCATCGGCCAAAACCCTGCAATTGATGTCAACAGGAATACCTCCCATGGAGTAGTGCCCTGTGGGTTGGATAGGAATAGGGGCTTCAATGGGATCCACACCAACAAACTTCATGGAAAGCTCCCTGATCTGAGGTAGCCTCTCCTTGATCTTTTCGGCACCCAGATGCCTTAGATCAATGTAGAGATACTCCTGCCCCCCTATCCCTCTACCCTCTATAATCTCTTGCCATTCGGCCCTGGAGACCACATCCCTGGGGGCCAGCTCCATCTTGTCAGGGGCGTATTTGCTCATGAATCTCTCACCCTTGTCGTTGATGAGATGCCCACCCTCGCCCCTGGCACCCTCAGTGATGAGGAAGCCTTTACCGGCCAAACCCGTAGGATGAAACTGGACAAACTCCAAATCCTCAATGGGGAAACCATTATCCATCATAACGGCCAACCCATCAGCAGTATTGGCCCTGGAATTGGTAGAGATATTGAAAAGCCTCGCATAACCACCTGTGGCAAAGAGTGTAGCCTTGGTATGAAACACATGGATACCACCATTCACAAGATCCCAAGCAACCACACCCAAGCACCTATCCCCTTGGGCAATTATATCAAGAACAAAAAACTCAGGATAGAACCTCACCCCCAGCTTCACGCAGTTCTCCCAGAGACAGTGAAGAAGGGCATGACCCGTCCTATCGGCAGCCATACAGGCCCTTAAAACCTTTGGGCCACGACCAAAGTCGGTGTAGTGACCACCAAAGTAACGTTGCATAATCTTGCCTTCCGGTGTCCTGGAAAAGGGCACACCCATATGTTCATATTCAAGAACGACGGGGATGGCCTCTCTCACCATAAGCTCAATGGCGTCCTGGTCGCCTAAAAAGTCACTGCCCTTCACCGTATCAAACATGTGCCATTCCCAGTGATCCTCCTCCAGATTAGCCAAAGCAGCATTGATTCCTCCCTGGGCAGCGGTAGAGTGGGACCTGGTGGGAAAGATTTTAGTAATAACGGCCACATCATAGCCTGCCCTTTTTAACTCCAAAGCAGCATATTCTCCAGCAAGGCCTGCCCCAACAACCACCGCATCGTGCCTATGTATGTTGGCCAGTTCCACTCCGATGGGTTCATGTAACTCCTTGGCCTCCTCAAAAGGCACAGAGGTGCTCTTGAACGTTCCCCTGTAATCCCCAAACTTTTCAGCCATAACTCAACCACCCCCTCTTTTTAGGCTTTGAAAGGTATAACGGTGATGGCGCCCAAGATCAACAAAATCAAGCCTAAGGTGCATAGGCCATAATAGATCCACATCTGGGCCGTCTCACTATGGACATAATCTTGGATCACCATCCATACACCGTTGAGGCCGTGGAACAGGGCACATACCAGGAACATGAGATCAAACACCTTCCATGTAGCTGTGGCCAATCTGGGGGCCACTACAGCGTATGTAAGGGTACCCCCTTTGGGCAGATTATGCGTGACAGCAAAATGGATCAACAGGAGAATCACAAGTAGGATACCCGTGAGTCTCTGAAACAGCCACGCATAAAAACCACCAGATGTCCTTGGAAACTTCATCACTCACCCCCTAACCCGCTAATGCATGAAGGAAATGGATAAACATGGGAACACCCCCAATTAGAAAGAGGATGATAGCCACCGCCATCATAGCTGCATATATCTGCTTATGGGCCTCCACACCCTCTTTGGAAAATTCTATTACGATGATCCGAAGGCCGTTAAAGGCATGGTAAAGAACGCAACCCAGCAACCCTATCTCCAGCAGGAGAAAGATGGGCGTTTGCACTACACCCATCACCTTGTTAAAACCTGCGGGTCCCTGGGAAATATGATGGATCACCCAAATATGAAGCACCAGGTAGAAGATCAGTAACAAACCTGTTATCCTGTGAAGCAACCAGGCGATGGTCCCAACATGCCAGCGATAATGCCTTATAACACTTGGCTTTTCCAGCATACCCAAACCTCCCTTAAGAAATATTTATAAGTTAACGGCCCGGCTGGCATCTCGATAAACCACCAGCCGGGCACATTCGATTACTCTACCGCGTACTTCTTTCTCCCCTCCTTTTCCAGGTCATTACCATAAACATCGTTAACCACAATAACAGGAAAATCCTCCACCTCAAGCCTCCTCACCGCCTCTGGCCCAAGATCCTCGTAAGCGATGACCTCTGCCTTCTTGATGCTCTTGGCGAGTAATGCACCGGCACCTCCCACAGCCCCGAAATATACACATTTATACTTCACGCAGGCATCAATCACCTCCTGAGCCCTGCCACCCTTTCCAATCATGCCCTTCAACCCCAGCTCAATCAACCGGGGAGAGAAGGCATCCATCCGATAGCTGGTAGTAGGACCAGCAGAACCTATAGCCCAGCCTGGCTTGGCTGGAGCAGGCCCCACAAAGTATATCACCTGACCCTTCACATCAAAGGGCAGGGATTCCCCCTTGTCCAGGGCTGCTACCATCCTCATATGGGCAGCGTCTCTTCCTGTATAGATGACGCCGCTTATAAGCACAGTATCCCCCACCTTCAGCTTCCCCACATCCTCATCGGTCAGTGGAGTGGTCAACCTGATCTTTTCCTCCGCCATGACGACCCTCCTTAAATCACGGCTTCTTTGTGCCTGGCTGCATGGCAGTTAATGTTCACCGCACATGGCAGGCTGGCAATGTGACAGGGCTCCATCTCAAAGTGCACGGCCAAGGCATAGGTAGTACCACCCCAACCCATAGGACCCATGCCCAGCTTATTGATCCTCTCCAGCATCTCCTGCTCCGCAGCAGCCAATTCAAGATCCGGATTGGGTTTCCCCAAAGGTCTCAGCAGTGCCTTTTTGGCCAAAAAGGCGGAACGCTCAAAGGTACCGCCAACCCCCACACCCACAATGACAGGGGGACAGGGATTACCCCCAGCCTCGGAGCACCTCTGGACCACGAAGTCCTTTACACCCTTCAACCCTGCGCCAGGGGCCAACATAGTGACACGGCTCATGTTTTCACTGCCTCCCCCTTTAGGAGCCAAGACAATATGTATCTTGTCCCCGGGGACAATATCAAAGTGAATTACAGGAGGGGTATTATCACCCACATTGGCCCTTGTAAAGGGGTGGCAAGTGGACTTCCTAAGGTAGCCATCCTTGTATCCCTGACGCACCCCCTCGAAGATAGCCTCCTTGAGATCACCACCCACAAACTTCACGTCCTGACCAATCTCCATAAAGATCACAGCCAATCCGCAGTCCTGACAAATAGCCACCTTTTCCTCTCTGGCAATATCGGCGTTCCTTATAATCATCTCCAAGACAGACCTGCCAACGGGAGACTTCTCTTTCTTCAAGGCCTCCTGCAAGGCATTATACACATCTTCGGGAAGGTAATAATTGGCATCCATACAGAGCTTTTTAATCACCTCGGTAACCTCGGAAACTTGCACTTCTCTCATACCTGACCCCCTTCTAAATACCTCGGGGAAGGCCACTAAAAGGCCTTCCCCTATTGAAAACTACTTTACATATCCC
Organism: Aquificota bacterium; assembly: GCA_015486015.1. Classification (GTDB taxonomy): domain Bacteria; phylum Thermosulfidibacterota; class Thermosulfidibacteria; order Thermosulfidibacterales; family B14-G1; genus WFSI01. The sequence goes on from WFSL01000014.1 coordinate 43,134, forward strand.
ATCTTTCTCATGGCATCCACTAAGTTCTGCACTGCATCGGCAGAATGCTTGAGGGCCGCCTTCTCCTTCTCATCCAGTTCAAGCTCTAAGATCTTCTCCACCCCATTGGCACCAATGATCACAGGCACGCCTACATACAGGTTATTGATCCCATATTCACCCTGACAATACGCAGCACAGGGAAGGATCCTCTTCTTATCCTTAATCACGGACTCCACCATCTGGGTAGTTCCCAAGGCAGGGGCATAGTAAGCAGAACCAGTTTTCAGGAGGGCCACGATCTCCCCTCCTCCCTTCCTGGTCCTCTCGATCAATGCCTCAATCCTATCAGGAGGAATCAACTGGGTGATAGGCACCCCACGTACCGTAGTATACCTGGGCAAGGGCACCATAGTGTCGCCATGACCGCCCATGACCATAGCCTGGATATCCTTGGTAGATATACCCAGCTCCATGGAAACGAAGCAGCAGAAGCGGGTTAGATCCAGGGCACCGGCCTGACCGAAGACCCTATTGGGGGGAAATCCGCTTACCTCCCGTGCAAGGTATGTCATGGCATCTAAGGGATTGGCCACCATAATCATTATGCAGTTAGGGGAGTACTTCACCACCTGCTCGGTGACAGATTTTATGATTTTGGCATTTACGTCGAGCAATTCATCCCTACTCATCCCCGGCTTCCTGGGGACTCCCGAGGTGACCACCACCACATCCGAGTCAGCCGTCTCCTCATAGCCATTACTACCAATTATGTTGGAGTCCCAGCCCTCCAACGGGAGGGCCTCCCTCATATCGAGGGCCTTTCCCTGAGGCATGTCCTCAATGATGTCCACCAGCACAACGTCCCCTAACTCCTTCTGGGCACACATCCAGGCCACATGTTCACCCACATGGCCTGCCCCCACCACCGTGATCTTTTTACGTCCCATTACACACCTCCACTATGCTAAATGCTCAGGGCTCAGCATAAACCCTGGCTCACACCCCGCTTCCATCACACCAAACCCTTGATTGGTGAAAGGTATCACTTATTCAAAAATGCTGTCAAGGTATCTCTACGCAGAAAAAGGCCAAACCTATTTATAATTGCACATTCTAAAGTCAAAATTTATCAACCCCTGCTCCCCCTTATCCTCGGGGAGCCAAATCTAAAAAAACAAAATGGGGTCGGAAGCAGCGCTTCCGACCCCTCCTTTTACACCTCCTCCCACATCGAATCTATAATTGCATTGAACGTGGGGCTGGGACGCATCTCCTTCTCTACCTTATCCTCATCGGGGAAATAGTACCCATTCAGATCCACAGCACGGTACTGTGCAGCATTGAGCTCCTCGATAATCTTGGACTCATTCTCAGAGAGCTTCTTGTACACCTTGTCGAACTTCTCCCTCAGCTCGGGGTCCTCATTTTGGTTGGCAAGGGCCTCAGCCCAATAGAGGGCAAAATAGAAATGCTCACCCCTGGTATCTAACTCCCCTACTTTCCTGGATGGCCACTTCCTGTTCTCAAGCACCTTCGTGATGCCCTGATTAGCCGTATCCACAAGGATCTTCGCCCTCTTGTGGTTGTAGTTTTCGGCTATGAACTCGAGGGCAGACACCAGCGCTGTAAACTCGGCTATGGAATCCCATCTGGTGTGCCCCTCCCTTAAGAGCTGCTGTACGTGCTTGGGGGCTGAACCACCAGCACCCGCTTCGGTCAAGCGCCCACCAGCAAGCAGAGGTACAATCGAGAGTACCTTTGCGCTGGTTCCCACCTCCAAGATAGGGAAGAGGTCGGTGAGATAATCCCTCAAGACGTTCCCTGTAACAGCAATGACGTCTTCCCCTTTCCTCAGCCGCTGGCAGGTGAACTTCATGGCCTCTGCAGGGCTCAAGATATGGATTTCGAGTCCACTGGTATCATGATCTTGAAGATACCTCTTTACCTTCTTAATCTGTTCAGCGTGATGCGCCCTATTTTCATCGAGCCAGAAGACCACAGGACAACCCCTGGATCTACCCACCTCGACGGCAAGCTTCACCCAATCCTTAACCGCTATATCCTTAACCTGACACGCCCTCCAGATGTCATCTTTCTCTACCTTATGCTCTATAAGCACATTACCATCAGCGTCCACCACCCTGACAGTCCCATTGGCAGGGGCCTGGAAGGTCTTATCGTGGGATCCGTACTCCTCGGCCTTCATGGCCATGAGTCCGATGTCCACCACTGTGCCCATAGTCGTTCTGTCAAAGGCACCGTTCCTCTTGCAGTCCTCAATAATCTCCTCATAGAGTGTGGCATAGCATCTATCAGGAATAACAGCCTTTGCATCGTGGAGTTTTCCATCAGGACCCCATGCCTTACCCCCATCCCTCACGATTAGTGGCATGGACGCATCGATAATCACTAAGTTAGGTGCATGTAAATTTGTGATCCCTCTATCAGAATCCACCATGAAAAGCTCAGGATTCTTCTCAAAGGCAGCTTGAACGTCGGCTTCAATATTTCTCCTCTCTTCTTCCGGCAACTTCTGTAGCTTTTCATAAAGGTCGCTAAGCCCATTATTTGGATTTACCCCTATCTCCTCAAGGACCTTGCTATGTTTCTCGAACACATCCCTCAAATAAGCCCCAACAGCAAATCCAAAGATGGGGGGATCAGAGACCTTCATCATGGTAGCCTTAAGGTGAACCGAAAAGAGCACACCCTTCTTTTTGGCATCCTCAAGCTGCTCCTCAAAAAACCGCTGGAGGGCCTTTACATTCATAAAGGTGCCATCAAAAATCTCCCCCTTGGTTACAGGCACCTCCTTGAATAAGGTGGCGTTCCCCTTTTCATCAACAAACTCGATCCTGAGCGTTGTGTCCTTTTCAAGGGTCACAGATTTTTCATTCTCATAAAAGTCACCGTGACTCATATAGGAGACATGACACTTAGAATCCTTGGGCCACTCTTTAAGGGGCAGCCCCATAAGGTCGGGGAACTTCCTCGCAGCCCCCTTAACGGGGGCAGGTATTATGCGTATGTTGTTACCTTGCCTGATCACAGGATTGACTGCACTTCCCAACACCTCAGCGTATCTCTCCCTTATTCTTTTCTCTTCTTCTGTCTTGGGCTCCTCGGGATACTCAGGTACCATGTATCCTTTCTTTCTAAGCTCCGCTATAGCACCTTTAAGCTGAGGCACTGTGGCGCTGATGTTGGGAAGCTTAACAATGTTTGACCCTGGCTTGTTGACGAGTTCACCAAGCTCCGCGAGATGATCCGGCACCCGCTGATCCTCCCTCAAATAATCGGGAAAGGCTGCCATGGTCCTGCCAGCAAGGGAGATGTTTTTCACTGTCACCTCAACATCAGCGGTCTTGACAAATTGCCTGATAATGGGAAGCAGCGAAAAAGACGCAAGATAAGGTGCCTCGTCTGTCTTTGTCCAGATTATCGTTGGTCCTTCATTCATAACACGCCCCCTTTCTCAGGTCTCGCCCTTGTATTAAATGAACGGTACCAAGTTGTCAATGAAGAAGATCAATTATTTAACAAAATAACTTTTAATTTCGCCTCCACCTTCTCCTTTGACTAAAAACAGAGGGGATGCCATCGCACCCCCTCAACTCAAGAATCAGCACCACTATTTATGCCTTTTTATGCCTTGGCTCCCTTAGCCAACTCCTCCATCATGTCTGTGGTAATGGACTTGGGCCTCTCGATGGGCTGGCCTACAGCCCTATCCCAAATGATGTTGGCACTGATGCCCAAGGCCCTGCCAATACCAAAGAGCACTGTATAGAAATCAAACTCCTTTACGCCGTAATGGTACTGGAGACAACCAGAATGGGCATCGACATTGGGCCAGGGGTTCTTAGCCTTCCCATGCTTCTTGAGGACCTCGGGAATCACCTCATAGGCACAACTCACCGTCTGGAATACCGGATCATCTGGACAGTGCTTAAGGGCAAACTCCCTCTGAGACTTATACCTTGGATCCGTCTGCCTAAGGACAGCGTGACCATAACCAGGAATCACGCGGCCAGAATTCAGTGTATCCCATGCGTACTGCTCCATCTGCTCCTTGGTAGGCACCCCACCAAAGTGCTCCATCACGCCCAAGATCCAACCCAGGCACTCCTGATTGGCCAGACCATGGAGGGGACCTGCCAAACCACAGAGGCCTGCTGCCCAGGCGTAATAAATGTCGGAAAGGGCAGAAGCCACCAGATGGGCAGTATGGGCACTTACATTCCCACTCTCATGGTCGCTGTGCAGGATAAAGTAAAGCTTCATTAGCTCCCTATAAGCAGGATCGGGCACGCCCATCATATGAGCAAAGTTGGAACCCCAGTCTAACTCAGGGTCAGGAGGAATGGGGGTATCGGATCTGTATTTCATTCTGTAAATGTAAGCTCCAATAGTGGGAAGCTTGGCCAGGAAGTTCATCACATCCTCATACATGGCATCCCAGTACTCTTCCCTCCTCATTCCCTCAGCGTAACGCTTGGCAAATACGGATTCCCTTTGCATTGCCAAGACAGCCTCGGCGAACATGGTCATGGGGTGGGTATCTCGAGGCTGTGATCTCAGGACGTCATAAACATACTCAGGCACTTGGCCCCTGGCCTTCCATTCTGCTTCCACCTCCTCAGCCTCCTCCATGGTGGGGAGATCCCCTGTCAGCAAGAGATAGTAAAAACCCCCTACCAGAGGAACCTCAGCCCCTGCCCTTCTGGGGAGCTTCTCCAACACCTCAGGAATAGTGTAACCACGGAATCGGATCCCCTCGTAAGGATCAAGATAAGAGATATCAGTGAGAAGACACTTGATGCCCCTCATCCCTCCAGCTACCTGGGCCACCGTCACCTGGTCTATTACCACGTTACCATATTCCTTACGGATCTTGTTGTAGCGGTCCCTCGCAGCTGGGATCTTTGAAGCCAACTTCTCTTTTAAGGACATACCCCACCTCCTCATTTTATTGGGCACAGATAGAGATAGTATTAACAAATTCAAATGTCAAGCCCTTGTTAACCAAACATAAACTCAATGTTATTAACCTATTACAAACAAAGGTTCAGTGCTCTAATGCTCAACCTAAAAATTCATAAAAACACCGTGACTTTATGGGGCCTTGGTGCAAGCCTACAAAGACTGAGGCAAACACCAAGGCCCGTATCGGCTATTCTTTGATCTCAATCTCCTTGAAGCTCTTCCCACCGAACTCCCTGGCCACGTTGAGCATACCTCCCAACAAAACAATCTTACGCTCCCTATCAGAGAGGTTAAACGTGACAGGAATATCTATGTTCTTGGTCCGATTCTTCATCACCAGCCTCTTTGTGTCCTCTATAAGGGCCTTGCGCACATCAGGGATCTCTACCTTGTCACCCTGGTCGATCTTATCGTAGTCATCGGGGTTCTCAAAGTAGAGAGGCAAAATCCCAAAATTGACCAAGTTACCCCTATGAATCCTTTCGATAGACTTGGCTACCACCGCCTTCACACCGAGATACATGGGGCAAAGGGCTGCATGCTCACGGCTGGAGCCCTGGCCATAGGACTCTCCTCCCACGATCAGGTTGTGTATCCCCCTCTCCTTATTCTCCAAAGCCCTCTTGGAGAAGGTAGCGTCCACCGACTCAAAGACGAACTCGGCATACTTGGGCACATTAGAGCGGTATTTGAGACGCTGACCCGCAGGCATAATGTGATCAGTAGTGATCTTGTCCCCCACCTTAATGGTCACCTCACCACTGAGGGTAACAGGGAGGGGCTCACTGGGTTCTGGAGGTACAATGTTTGGTCCCTTGTAAACCTCCACCTTGCTGGGGTCCTCCGCCGGTGGCAGCACCATCTTGTCATCAATGATGAACTCGTCGGGGATTCGAACCTTGGGATACTCGAGTCCATACTTGGTCTCCAGGTCCCTTGGGTCAGTGATCACACCTGTAAGCCCACAGGCCACCGCTGTCTCAGGACTCACCAGATAGATCCCTGCACTAAGTGTACCAGAACGCCCATAGAAGTTCCTGTTGTTGGTCCTTACTGAGACGGCCTCATTCTTAGGGGCCTGCCCCATGCCTATACAGAAACCGCAAGCGTTTTCTTCAAGCCTGATGCCTGCCTCAAAGAGATAATCCAGGGCCCCCTCACTATCAATTTGGCGCACCACTTGCTTGGAACCGGGACCCACTACCACATCAAGGTGGGGAGCAAAGCCCTTGCCGTACTTATCTACCCAGGCCTTGGCCACCTTGGCCACCACCATGAGATCGCGATAGGAGGAATTGGTACAGGAGCCGATGCACACCTGATCTACAGTCTTGCCCTCCACCTCTCTCACAGTAACTACATTATCTGGGCTGTGTGGCAGGGCCACCAAAGGCTCCAGCTCTGAAAGATTGATCTCTATCACCCGATCATACTCGGCATCGGGATCAGCCTGAAGCTCCACCCAGTCCTGCTCCCTGCCCTGGGCCTTCAAGAAGGCCCTCGTGGTCTCGTCAGAGGGGAAAACTGAAAAGGTAACGCCCAGTTCAGCGCCCATATTAGTGATAGTAGCCCTGGAGGGGACATCAAGGGTCTTCACTCCGGGACCGAAATACTCCACCACCCAACCCACATTCCCTTTGGTAGAGAGTATAGAGAGAAGCTTCAGTATCACATCCTTGGCAGAAACCCACTTGGGCAGCTCACCGGTAAGATGGACCCCATAAACCTTAGGGCAAGTGAGATAGAATGGAAGCCCTGCCATAGCTGCAGACACATCCAGGCCACCGGCACCAATGGCCACCATACCAATCCCACCTCCCGTGGGGGTATGGGAATCTGAGCCCAATAGAGTCTTCCCAGGCTTTCCAAAACGTTCCAAGTGAACCTGATGGCAGATGCCGTTACCAGGCTTGGAAAGATATGCCCCGTACTTGGCAGCAAATGTTCTCAAATAGGTATGGTCATCCGCATCCTCAAAACCCATTTGGATAGTCTTGTGGTCAATATAGATAATAGAGAGATCCGTCTTCACCTGGGGGACTCCCATAGCCTCAAATTCCATGGCCGCCATGGTCCCCGTGGCATCTTGATAGAGGGTCTGGTCTATCCTAATGGCGATCTCCTTGCCAGGAACCAGCTCCCCCTCCATCAGATGATCCTTAAGTATCTTCTGCACCACATTTAACCCCATTCCTAACCCCCTCTACATTTGTGAAGCTACTTACAATTAACTTATAACCACCATTCATTGATACTGTCAAACTCTAATATATATCAGATTTCTCACCTCGCGAAGGAAAGGTAAAATGGGGGTGGCAAAACCGCCTAAACTCAGGTAATATCTAAAAAAGCCAATCTACGGAGGTGAAGCATGAAGATGCTGTTAGGTGGGGAGTGGGTTGAGAGGAGAGAGGTTATTGAGGTGAGGAACCCTTACGACAACTCTGTCATAGACACAGTGCCCAAGGGTAACAGGGAAGACGCCCTTAAGGCTATAGAGGCAGCTCTCCAGGGTTTCCAGGAGATGAAGAAACTCACTGCCTATGAAAGATATACTATCCTTTCCAAGGCTGCTCAGATCCTGGAATCCCGGAAGGAAGAGATGGCCCAGATGGTAAGTAAGGAGGTGGGCAAGACCATAAAAGAGGCCAGGGGCGAAATCGCCAGGGCCATCCAGACTCTTACACTCTCGGCCGAGGAGGCCAAGAGGCTGGCAGGGGAAGGGGTGCGCTTCGATGGAGCCCCCACAGGGGGAGGAAAGGTAGGGCTATACATGAGGGTACCCTTAGGGGTTATTGTGGCTATTACCCCGTTCAATTTTCCTGTAAACCTGGCCATGCACAAGATTGCCCCCGCATTAGCAGCAGGAAACTGCGTTATATTAAAACCCGCTTCTGCCACCCCCGTCGCCGATCTCCTCCTGGGCGAAATCTTCTTAGAAGCAGGGGTACCTCCATTAGCTTTCCAAGTAGTCACTGGACCCGGAAGCGAGGTGGGAGATACATTGGTGGAGGACGAAAGGGTAAAGATGGTCACCTTCACTGGATCAAGGGACGTAGGGAAGACCATCATGAAGAAGAAAGGCTATAAGCGGGCTACCATGGAACTGGGCTCCAACTCTGCCGTCATAGTGTGTGAAGATGCCCAATTGGAGAAGGCATTCCCCAGGGTAGTGCTGGCAGCCTATGCCTTGGCAGGCCAAGTTTGCATCTCTGTTCAACGCATATTCGTCCACGAGAGTATCTTCGATACATTCGTAGAGCGCTATGTGGAGGAATCAAAGGCGCTGAAGGTAGGCAACCAACTCCTGGAAGAGACCCAGGTGGGTCCTATGATCGAACCCAAAGAAAGCCAGAGGGTGAAGGACTGGATAGACGAGGCCGTAGCTGCTGGGGCCAAGCTCCTATGCGGCGGTGAGATTGACGGTGCCTTAATGACGCCTGCCGTTGTCACCCACTGCCCCAGAAATGTGCGCCTCTTCACAGCAGAAGCCTTTGGACCCGTGGTGATCATCAACCCATTCTCTACGTTTGAGGAGGCCATCGAGCTCGTCAATGACTCTGTCTATGGCTTACAGGCAGGCATCTACACAAGGGATCTCTACAAGGCATGGGAGGCAGCAAAGGAGGTAGAGGCAGGGGGCATCATCATCAACGACGTCCCTACCTTTCGGGTGGATCTCATGCCCTATGGGGGTATGAAGGAGAGCGGTATCGGTCGGGAAGGGCCCCATTATGCCATCGAGGAGATGACAGAGATCAAACTGATTTGCTTCGACGTGAATTGAACACCAGCAGGGGAGGATCCATTCCTCCCCTAAAAACCTGCCCAGGTTCCCAATCTCTCTTGAATAACCCTCACAAAGCTCGGCAAAGTCTAGATGATAAGCCTATTGATAAGGAGAGAAGCCATGAAAGGCTTCAGGGTATTCGACACCACGGCAGACATGGGATTGGAGATTTATGGGACTACCAGGGAAGAGCTTTTCAGAAACGCCCTGAAGGGCCTCTTTTACATCATCACCGACCTGGACAGGGTGGAACCCAAGGAAGATATTGCCGTAGAGGTGCAGGGAGAGGATTGGGCAGATCTCTTAGTAGGATGGCTCAATGAGTTAGTCTTTCTCCAAGACGCCCAGGGGTGGCTGTTCAAGGAATGCACTATAGAGGAGTTGGGGGCATTTCGAATAAGGGCCCAGTGCCTCGGGGAGAGATTTAAAAATGGAAAACATTGCATTAATACCTTAGTGAAGGCCGCAACTTATCACCGAGCCCAGATAGAGGAGACCCCTCATGGATACAGAGCTCAAGTGGTATTGGACGTATGAGACTGTTGCCAACTCCAACAGGGGATTGAGAAGATGGTTGAAGAGGCCTTCCCTTTGGTCTAATCTTTGAACATGACCAAGGAAACCATTAGAAGGCTCAAGCTGTACCTGGAATATCTCCGGCATGCAGGGGTAGAGTATTTGCCAAGGATAGGAGAGAGGGCCCCCCAGTTCCCTATCACTGAGACGCACCCCACCTCCCCTGAGAATTCCGAGCTGGAGGCGGTGCGGCGAGAACTCGGGGAATGCAAGAGGTGCCCCCTGTGGAAGGTGAGAAACCACCTGGTTTTCGGAGAGGGCAACCCTTGGGCTACGCTCATGTTCGTGGGTGAAGCCCCGGGGAGGGAAGAGGATCTCCAAGGGAGGCCCTTTGTGGGCCAGGCAGGTAAACTCCTCGATCAGTTTCTGCATGCCATTGAGCTATCCCGGGAAGAGGTGTATATCGCCAATATTCTCAAGTGCAGGCCACCTGGTAATAGGACCCCCCAACCTCAGGAGGTGGAGCAGTGTTACCCATTCCTCTTAAAGCAGATCCAGGCCATTAAACCCAAGCTCATCTGCTGCTTAGGAGGAGTGGCTGCCCAAACTCTAACTGGACAAAAGGTAGCCATCACACGGCTCCGGGGCCAGTTTATTCCTTGGCGTTGGGGCATAGAGCTCTTCTTAACGTTCCATCCCGCCTACCTCCTGAGGAACCCCAATCAGAAGAAGGGAGCTATGCAGGATTTTATGAAGCTCAGGGAGAAGCTAAGGGGCTTAGCTTGAGGGTGAACCCACTCATTGTGGCACTGGACACGAGAAACCGGGATATCATCATGGCACTGGTGGAGCAACTGGCACCTGCAGTAGGGGCCTTCAAGGTGGGTTTCTTCCCCTTTCTCCTGTTTGGCTGGGAGTTAGTAGAATTTATCCACTCCAAGGGCGGAAGGGTCTTCTTAGACCTTAAGCTCCATGACATTCCCAACACTGTGGCCAATGCTGTTGAGGAAGTAGCCAGGACAGGAGTCTTCATGCTAACACTTCACATCCTTGGCGGAAGAGAAATGATGGAGGAGGCTGTGCAAAGGGTTCAGGATTGCCCTTCACGCCCCCTTCTCCTCGGGGTTACCCTCCTCACCAGTATGAATACTCAAGACCTAAGGATGGTAGGTATAAAAGGTCCCTTAGAGGAAAGGGTTCTGAAACTGGCCCACTTGGCCCGTGACTCAGGTTTAGACGGGGTAGTAGCTTCACCCTTAGAGACCCTCTCAATTCGGAAGGCACTGGGAAAGGGTTTTATTATTGTCACTCCCGGGGTGAGACCACCCGGCAGCTCACCGCATGAGCAAAAAAGGGTAGCTACGCCTCGGGAAGCCATAATGGCTGGGGCACATTACATTGTAGTGGGCAGGCCTATCTGCGAGGCCAAAGATCCCTTGGCCGTAGTCCAAGACATCTTGAAGGAGGTGGAAACCCAATGAGACCGAGGATCTTGCGTTGCACCGCCGTGGTGGCGCTCCTTTTTTCACTGGTATCAGGCTCAGCCTGGGCCCACACGGGGTTCTGGCAAGACACGGGGCTCGCAATCCAGCTTGGTCTCTATCCCTTGGCCGAGAAAAGGTTAAAGGATTACAGGCCCAAAACACCTCAAGAAAAGGCCCGACGTCTCCTTGCCTTAGGCTATGTATACCTGAGAGAACACGAAGAGAAGAAAGCGGCCCAGTGCCTCTCCAAAATCCCTCCCTCGTCCCCATATCATGACGCAGCTCAGGCCCTCTCCTGGAAAAGGGAAATGGAAGTGGAAGAGGTGAAAGGGGTGATCTCTCAGCTATCCCCTCCATACCGGGTATTCACAGAGATCCTGAGTGCCCATCCCGCTGAGGCCCTGGACTACCTCTTGCTTAACAAGGGTTTTCTGCTTCCCGGAGAAGAGAAAAAGGGGATCAAGGCAGCGTTTCAAAGCCTCTTCTGGAAGGGGGAGGACGAAAGGGTGCTGGCCATATTCAACAGGTTCCCATGGTTAGCCACAGATAAGGATGCTGTTTGGAAAGCAGCTCTGGTCCACTATCGGAGAGGCGAACTCTTAGATGCGCTCAGCCTCCTCTCCACACTTACTCCCAAGGCGCGCGTGCTCTTCTGGAAAGCAAAAATCCTGAAACTTATGGGAATGAGAAGAGAGGCGCAACATGCAATGAAGGAGGCCTCTGCAGAAAAGGGGTTCTATGCGTTCCTGGCCCAGGTGTCATTGGGGAGGGTTCCCAAAGCTCATCTCTGTCTGAGAAAGGCTATCGCCCCCCCTGCCCCATTACGAGAGCTGGTGGAGATGGGAATGGAGGATGTGGCAATCAAGGTGGTAATGAACAGGCTTTGGGCCCGAGAGATAAGCACTGAAGAGGCTTTGGCACTCCTATCCCCTATCAATCCTGCCCTGGCCATGAAGATAAGGGGTCAAAGGGGAAGCGGTCAGAATTGCCTCTTATACCCATACAGACGCATGGTAGAGGCCTTCTGCAAGCTTTACGGCGTAGAGGTTCCCCTGGCCTATGCCATTATGAGGCAGGAGAGTCTCTACGATAGGATGGCTACCTCCAGTAGCGGGGCCTTGGGCCTGATGCAGGTTTTACCATCTACTGGTAGCTTCATTTCCCAGGAGCTCGGAGAGGATGTGTATATCCCGGAGAAGCTCTATGTGCCGATCTTCGGCATCAGATATGGCATCTGGTATCTGGGTTACTTAGAGAAGCAGTTCCCCACGCTGCCATTGGTGGCGGCCGCCTACAACGCTGGGCCAACGGTGGTGGGCCATTGGTATCGCCAATGGAGGATGGGTTCAGCCCACGAGGTAGCAGAGTTCTTCCCAAAGGGGGAGACCAGGATATACGTGAGAAGGGTGATCACCTATTATTTATTATACTCCGCCGCCAATTAGGCAAACAAGCGAGCCTTGACCCTTATAACCATTGGCTTTAAAATGAAAATTGTAGAATTGACGTGGAGGGAAAGATGGAGATTGGCGAGGCCGTAAGAAAGGCCTTGAAGGAGATGGTTCTTCCTGAGTTGAATCAGATCCACGATGAGTACAGGGAGATAAAGGCCACCCTAAGGGTAACCAACAAACGCTTGGATGATGTTAACCTGCATTTGGCAAACCAGAGCAGGCGCATCGATGAAACCAATAAGCGCATAGACGAAACTAACAAGCGCATAGACGAAACTAACAAGCGCATAGACGAAACCAACCAGAAGGTGGATGCCATCCATATGGACCTCATACACCGCATAGATGAAACTAACAAGCGCATCGATGAAACTAACCAGAAGGTGGATGCCATCCATATGGACCTCATACACCGCATAGATGAAACTAATGGCCGGATAGACGAAGTGGTTCTCAGCATTGGCCGCCTGCACGAGGTCATTGTCAGGCGAGAGGAACACGAGGATCTGAAGGAAAAACTCAGAAAGGTCACCCAGCAGATGGGACTTTAATTCATTAAGTTAGTCTGCAAGAAGTTAGTCTGCAAGCATTTTCCATACCCTTTTTGCAAGCCCCCCCCAAGGATAGGAGTTTAAGCCTCCCATTTCGCTACTTTCCGTGGAAAGACCAGGGATCCGAGGGATTAAGCCCAGGATTTCCACATGCCCCATCTTTTCTATCACGGCAGGACTGGTTTCCTCAGCCAACCCAGGCTCCTCTGGATATCCCGATATCACCACCCCCAAAATCCTCAGACCTATGGCCCTGGCCACACTCACCGTAAGGAGGGTGTGATTTATGGTGCCCAAGGAGGGACGGGCCACTATCAATAGTGGCAGCCCTAAAAGCTTGGCCAAATCAGCATAGGTAACATTATCCACCAGCGGGACGAGTAACCCCCCTGCCCCCTCCACTATCGTGATGGGATGGCTCCTCACCCATTCCTTAAATTTGGCCTCTATCACGGCCAGATCCACCCTCATCCCCTCCATCTCTGCAGCTACAGCAGGGGCAAGGGGTGCTTTTAGCCTATAAAGGACAACAGCGCTAAGGGGTTCTTGTGCCTTGGCACAACGCTTTAGAAAGACCCCATCCTTTGGCTCATCCTCCACACCGCTCTCTGCAGGCTTGAATACACCGGGGCTTAGTCCCAATTCCCTGAATCCCAAGGCCAACCCCCCAGCCACCACGGTCTTACCCACGCCCGTGCCTGTCCCTGTTACCATTAGGGCCCTACCCTTACGCCGTCTCAACACCTCCACCCCCAGCTTGCCTATCCCCCTTCTCTCCACTATAGACCAAAACCATGAAGGGAGAAACTGTAAAGTTGGGAGACCTGCTCCTCCTCGCCTCCCCTGAAGGGAAGGAGTTCTTGGTGGCAGCGGATGAGAGGCCCTTTGGTACCCACATGGGGAACCTGAACTTGAGAGACATAATAGGTGCACCCTGGGGCACCACAGTGACCACACACATAGGAAAGGAGCTCTATGTGTTGAAGCCCTCCCTTAACGATCTTATTAGGCACATCAGGCGCCAGACCCAGATCATCTTTCCCAAGGACGTGGGCTTTATCCTTGTAAAACTGAACATAGGTCCTGGGGGAAGTGTGATAGAATGTGGCACAGGCAGCGGTGGCCTCACCTTGGCTCTTGCTTGGTTGGTGGGCCCCGATGGAATGGTGGTATCCTATGAACGTGACGAGGCCTTTTCTCAACTGGCCCGGCAAAACCTCCAGCGAGTGGGGTTGGAAAGTAGGGTGACCTTCAAGGTGAGGGACGCAAGAGGGGGCTTTGATGAAAGGGGCATGGATGCCGTCTTCCTCGACCTGCGCTCCCCTTGGGAATACTTAGAACAGGCCTACCAAGCGCTGGCAGGGGGAAGAACCCTGGGCATCTTGGTGCCCACCACAAACCAGGTGAGCAGGGTCCTGGGCTCCTTAGAAGACGCGGGCTTCGTTTATCCTGAGGTGTGCGAGATCCTCTTGCGCTACTACAAACCCAATGCAGAGAGGCTCAGACCCCAGGACAGGATGGTGGCACACACGGGGTATCTCATATTTGCCAGAAAGGCACTAAAAGGAGGCAGCAATGGATGAAAGGAAGATAGACTACCAGGAGACCTTCCATTCCCTGGGGAGGTATCACCCCTCCCTAAGTGGGATAGATCTCCTCTACTACGGCAACGGGCGGCTGAGCTCCAACATCTACATCTTAGAAGGGGGGCGCACCCTCATAGACCTGGGAAACTTCGGGGGACTGGTGGGCGAGCTGATGGACCACTATAAAGGGATAGAGGTGGAGCAGGTCATCTTCACCCACGCCCACTTAGACCACTTGGGGGGCTTGGGTGAAATCCTCAGCCGCTGGACCCCAAAGATCATCATCCACAAGGCCGAACTCGAATGCCGCCTTCCCAGCGATATAACCTTAGGGGAAGGCCTCAAGGAGATGGGTATAACAGAGATCCAGGGGCTTGAGGGCAACGAGGATATTCCCCTCTCAGACAGAACCCTTAGAGTGCTCTACACCCCAGGCCATACACCAGGCTCCATCAGCCTCTATGACCCCGCAAAGGGGGTGCTCTTCTCCGGGGACACGGCCTTCCCCATGATGGGAGAAGAGATCCTCCTGACGGCCCCCGATCCCCAGGGTGGAGACCTACAAGAACTCACAGAGTCCATCCGCATGCTCATCCATCTGGAAATCCAAGCCATGCTCCCAGGCCACCTCTTCCCAGTATGGGGAAACGTCAGGGAACACCTCAAGAGGACCTATTTCGAGCTTCAGCTCCAGCTTCAAGGAAGGGAAGACATGGCCTTAATAAACGCTGGAATCCTCTCTGCTGATCTGGGTGATCTGGAAGAGGCTGTGGCCTTCTTTGATCGTGTCCTGGAGAAGGCCCCCAACCACCCAGGTGCCTGTTTCACTAAAGGGCTGGCCTGCTATCAGATGGGCAAATTCAAAGAGGCCATAGAACTCTTCGACAGGGCCTTAGAGGTGATCCCCAACTTCCAGGAGGCCCAACAGGCCCGGAGGATGGCGGCCATAGCCCTCGCCGGCAGGGAGTAAGGCCTGAGCCAACCCAAGGAGCACCTCACCATCCCCATGGGCACCTTCCCCATGGGGGCATCAACCCCTTTAATCGGAAAGGGTTACTGCTTGAGCGATGATTATATAACATTGTTAAAATAAAGATGGTAGAGGGGCCCATTGAAAAATGGACCTCTTCTTAAAATCAATGATTTTGATGGTTTATTTATGAAACACAAATGAAGGATAGGTGGACGGGGAGGGTGAGGCCCCCATTTCCTCACCTCTTGGTGTGTAGATGCCTTCTAATACAGAATCTTTGAGGCAGCACAGAAGACGCCCATCCTGGAACTATTAACCTGGTTTTACTTCAATTACAAATATTTTACCGTTCCTCTGGCCAACCCTATTGACAAAAAGCATAAAGTCTTTTAGTTTTGATCTCACCAGAGGGGAGTTATCCTCGAGATCAGCCATGAAAGGGGGTGATAGATGGTTGGGATAAGAGAAAGGTTTTTTGGGGAACTGCGTGTAGGTGTTGGGCAATACTACTTTGATGAGGGAGGTTAGAGAAATGGCAGAAGAAATAAAGCTTACACTCCCACCCGAGGCAGAATACAGGCATAGGCCGAGGAAGGTGCAGGAGGTGAAGGAGATCGAGATCAACTCCAGGGAAGACACCTTGGATCTCAACCATCCTGACGTGAGACCCTGGCCTGTCACACCTGCCCCTTCGCCGGACTGGGTGATGGAAAATCTTTATAAGCCTAGACATGCCGAGGAGTTTGGAAAGTGGTGCGAGGACAACCTGCGTAAGGACTATGCCCACCTGAAACCCGAGGCCCTGCAGGGGTACAGGGTTTTGGAGGTGGGCACATGGAAGGAGAGCGGCCCCTTTGCCTGTTCCCTGCTGGCGGAGCTGGGGGCCGAGGTGATCAAGGTGGAGCCCCCGGGGGGCGATCCCTTGAGGAAGCTCACCCCCTTCGGCAGGGAGGAGTACATGCTGAAGGATACCTATACGGGGGAGCCCTGCGGCTTGGCCTTCATCCATGAGTGCCGCAACAAGTACTCCATCACCCTCAATCTGGATACTGAGGAAGGCCAGGAGATGTTCAAGGGCCTGGCGGCCAGTGCAGATGTCATTGTGGAGTACTATCCCCCTGGGTACATGGATGAGAGGGGGTTGAGCTACAGGTATCTGTCCAAGATCAATCCCAGGCTGGTCTATGCCTGGACGGGCGAGGTAGGCCAGTGGGGACCCTGGAAGGATGAGGTCTCCAAGTTTGGTCAGCCCATGCTGGACCCCTTCGGGATGGTGGCCTGCTCCTGGGTCCACAATACGGGATTCCCACCTGACCTGCTCCCCAGGGAGATGGGTGGTAACCCCACCAGGTCTGGACCCTGGTTTGCCGACTTCACCGCAGGCGAGCAGGTGGCAGTGAGTGTCCTGGCGGCCCTGTACTGGAGGGACGAGTTCAGCGGAGAGGGCCAGTTCATTGAGGTCACCTCCGCCGAGGCCCTCATGGACATCCTGGACTTCGACATCACCTGGTACGGCTTCAACGCCAGCATAAAGGCCAGAACGGGTTCCTGGGACCCCAACCTGAACCAGTATGCCTGGAACCCCTGCAGGGATGGGTACATGATGATCGGGGGTCAGACCGACAGGCTCTGGTATAGGATCGGGATGTGCATCGAGAGGGACTATCCAGAGTTTGGCAGGCTCATCGGTGAGGATCCCCTGCTCAAGGAGATGGGGGCCAGGAACGCCTTGGAGGCCCTCACCAAGACCTATACCCTCACCACCAGGTGGCTCAGAAATATCTGCCGGTACGAGGCGGAGCAGAAGCTCTTGGAGTACGAGGTGGCAGCAGGACCCGTGCTCTTCATTGACGAGGTTTCGGAGTTCCCCCACTTCAAGTACCGCCCCTGGGTTGACACCATTGAGGACGAGCACTACGGGACCATACTCTTTTCCTACCCGCCAGATGGCTACCAGATGAGGACCCCCGCCAGGGTGAAGTGGCTGGGGCGGCCCCTGGGCAAGGATAACTACGAGATCTATATGAAGTATCTGGGCATAGATCAGTGGAAACTGAGAGAACTTGAGGAGAAGGGGGTAGTGTGATGTTGATCAAACAGGGGAAAAAGGGATTGGATAAGAAGTTTGAGAGGATACCATTAGAGGATCAGCCTGGGCCAAAGAGCCAGGAGGAAATGGATGAGATGAAGATGCCCTATGAGGAGTACTGCCGCAAGGTCTTCGATGTGGGCAACGAGTTTGTGAAGCCCACAGCCCTCAAGGGCATCAGGTGGCTCAGCACCACCATGTATATCTTCACTCCCCACTCTGTCACCAACCTGGCGGAGCTGGGGGCAGAGGTGATCAAGATCGAGATGCCCAGGATGGGAGACCCCATGCGCCATACGTCTCCCTTCAACGAGGCGTATGTCTATCCCCTCCACGACACCAGGCCCATGACGGGTACCGGGGTGGCATGTTTCAACGCCAACGTGAACGAGTACTACATTAGCATGGACTACCACAGGGAGGAGATCAAGGAGGCCTTCTACACCCTGGTGAGGATGTCCGATGGGCTCACCCAGTGCTACAGGCCTGGGACATTCGACAGGTGGAAGCAGAGCTACAGGTATCTCCAGGAGATCAACCCCAGGTTCATCTCCGTGTGGGGTGGCGGGTTCGGATACGGCCCAAAGATCTGGGGAGGCTCCTACGACATCCTGGGACAGGCCCATGCCGGCCTGGCCAGCATCACCGGCTTCCACGAGGACTTTGGAGGCCACCCCACCAAGAGCACAAACTGGAACATCGACTGGTACTCTGGCACCCAGATCACCGTGGCCATTCTGGCCGCCCTGCTCTGGAGGAGGAAGACAGGTCTGGGCACCAAGATCGAATTCTCCCAGGTGCAGGCCTCCACCAGGTGCTTGGAGTACGGCGTTCCTCTGTACGGCAGGTTCGGCATCGTCCGCCAGCGTTGGGGCAACTGGGATACCCAGCTCTGTGTGCACGGCATCATTATATGCGGCAAGTCCGACTATCCCAATGATAAGAACCCACAGCTCAGAGATGAGGCCAGGTACGTGATGGTGAGTGCCTTCAACGACCCCGACTTCAAGGAGCTGTGCAACGTGATCAAGAGGCCCGATCTATATGAAAAGTACAAGACCCACAAGCAGAGGGTGGAGGCAGAGGCCCAGGTGGAGATCTACCACGAGCTGGAGAAGTGGGCCGCCGACAAGAGCCGATCTGAGGTAACCAGGATCCTGAAGGACGCAGGACTCTTAGCCATGCCTGTCTATAACGACAAGGAGGTTTACGAGTCTCCCCACTTCAGGCAGAGGGGTACTGTCCGGTGGCAGGCCGATCCCTGGTACGGAGATGCCGTGGTCCATAGCACCTACTCTGCTGGTCTTATGTCCAAGACCCCCAGGCGGAAGTTCTGGGATCTCAGGCCTGTGGGCGGCGACAACGTGAAGATCTACCACGAGTTGCTGGGCATTCCTTTGAGCACCATCAAGGAATGGTACGAGAAGACCATCATATAGGGGGAGAGAAGAGATGTGTGATATCATCTGGTGCAAAAAGGTGAAGGAAGACGGTACGGTGTGCAACACCGTGAACTATTTAGATCCCTTCAACTTCTGGAACTGGGAGGGGACCATCGCCTGTGCAGAGTGTGGCACCGTCTACTACATCCACATGATCCAGGGCTGGATGTACAGAGGGCCAGAGGAGCAGCCCCCTGGCACCAAACCCGATATCCTCCCCGTCTATGCCGACAAGCCCTTGGAGGGTTATGTGCGCTACAGGCCTGGAGTGGAGGGCAGGACCAGACCCTATCTGTGCCTGCCCAGGGACATCTATCTGGGTGTGCCTGACCCCAGGCGCTTCAGCATCAGGGGATACCCCGTAAGGGGATGGCCAAACCAGCCGCCCTCCACAGGCATAGCGGGGTCTGCTGGCTTCAAGTGGGAGATAGAGAAGCTCTCACCTGAGGTGTGGCAGGAGTTCTTGGAGAAGAAGAAGAAGGGCGAGGTCAGGGATTGGTAAAAAGGAGGAGATGCCATGGGAATTGATAGGAGCTTTTTGGAAAAACCCGTAAGTGAGATGACCCCAGACGAGTACCGGCTCATGATATTAGAGCCAGAAAAGGATACCGATCATATTTGCTGGAACTGTCGGCACTTCAAACCTGTGATCAAGAACTCCAACTTTCCTCCAGCGGATATCATCGGTTGGTGCAAGAAGATCCACTGGCCATTCTACTGGTGTATCCCTGAGCACAGGATCGTGAAGAAGTGCTATGCCTATGAACCCATAAAGTAGGAGAAGAGGGGGCATGGACGAGGACGTCAAAAGAGAGCTCGAGGACCTGAAGAGCATGGTTACAGCCTGGAAGGAGAGCTACATCAAACTGGCCAGAGAAGAGGGGGGAGGCGAATACTTGGTAGAGGAATACGGGGCCGAGATAGAAGAGTTCGTCTTCCCCTATGTCTTCAAGATCATGAAGCTGGGCGGTATGGAGATGTGGGAGCTGGAGGAGTTTTCCCAGTTCTGCCAGCAACAGGTTCTGGAGTTCCGTGAAGCCCTTATAGACATGGGGGCAATCTTGGTGGAAAAGGAGGAGAGCGATGCCAGAGAGGTATAGAGTGGTGTTGTGCGGGTTCGATCCTATGCTCGTCAGGGGGTATGTGAAAACGGGTGCCCGGGCCATCTGGTGGTACCTGAGCAACGAGACATTCGACAAGTACAAACCCCAGCCAGGCCAGAAAGTGGAGGGAAAGCTCTTGGCCGTCTATGACTGGGGTGGGGAGAAACTGGCAGAGCCCAACGAGCCCTTTGAGTGGACCACCACAAAGGAGTCGGGCTATGCCGTACTGGTCCCCCCTGAGGCCATAGTAAAATATGAGCTCACCGCCTGGAAGTACCTGGAGCTCATTGTGGAGAGGATAGCGGGGCAGGACATATATCCCGGCGAGGAGAAGGCCTTCAAGCTGTGGCCATTCGAGACCATGGGCAAGGTCCATCCTTACAGGCTGGATTACATACCACCCATTGACTGACCCCGCCCGATTGACATTACCGGCTCCCTCTCCGTATAGGAGGGGGAGCATTTCTATGATATCCCTACGAGGAGACAACACCTTATGGAGAAGAGAGAAGGAAAAGAGATAAAGGAGGGTAACTGGAACCCCCTGTCTGCTGTCTTGGGTGTGTCCCATCCCTTCTTCGAAAAATGCCTGTTCCTGGAGGGCTACGACATATCG
The DNA here is from genome assembly GCA_015486015.1 of Aquificota bacterium. Lineage (GTDB taxonomy): Bacteria > Thermosulfidibacterota > Thermosulfidibacteria > Thermosulfidibacterales > B14-G1 > WFSI01. Next base: position 63,706 of record WFSL01000014.1, read on the forward strand.
TCCAATATCTATGTGGTGGTGGGGGACTACTTGAGCATCATAGATCCGGGCAACGACTACACTGCCTTCATCCAGCTCTTCGAGCTGGGGTACAAGCCCACGGACATCAAGAAGATCCTTATCACTCATGGCCACCCGGAGCATGCCATGGGCGCCTTAGAGCTCTTCAGGTACCCCAGCATTGCAGAAACCAAGCAACTGGAGATCCTCATGAGTGATGCGGGGCCAGAGTCCTTCAGAAAGCTGGTGACAGATTTTGGCTGCACATTGACCGATGTAAAGGACGGTGACACCATTGACCTCGGCGGTTTCGAAGTAAAGGTGGTTCACACCCCAGGCCATACCATGGACAGTCTCTGTTTTTACCATGCACCCACAAAGGCCATCTTCACAGGGGACACTGTGATGCCTTATGCCGTTGCCACACCAGACGAGATAGCAGGGGGAAGGGCAGACTACTATCTCCTCTCGTTGAAAGTCCTGATGGGGATGGAAATAGATCACCTGCTTCCTGGGCATGGGATGCCTGTGGCCCATGAGGCCCAAAAAGTACTGGAAGGCTCATACGCTGGTGCCATTAAGAGGATCATTGGCCTGAGCACCCCCTGGCTGGAGGGGGCAGGAGAGCTGGCCAAGAAGGGGTATCTGGCAGAGGCCGCATTCTGCTGTGATATGGAGCTGAAGGAAGACTCCAAGAACCTGAAGGCATTAGAGTTGAAGGCCTCATGCCTTAGCGACATGGGCCGGTTTGAGGAGGCATACGACCTCTTTGACAGGCTCAGTAAAGAGATAGGGGACTACACCTTCGCCATCCTGGGAAAGGGTTACTCCCTCATGGGGATGGGCAAATACAGGGAAGCCATGATCCTATTTAACAGGGTGCTCAAAAGGAACCCTGCAAACAAGACCGCAAAGATATACAAAGGTATGGCCCTCTATCTCTCGGGTAGAAAGGAAGAGGCCTTAAAGATAAAGGAGTTTAAGGCTGGGCTGGTAGAGAAGCTTAAGAGGGAGATGGAAAAGAGGGCCAGGATCCCGAAGGAGGGTGGCAGAGACGATGCCGTGGTATGAAAAGATGGAGTTCTATTACAGCAGCTCCGTGTCACCAGATGAGAGGTATCCATGCAATATTGAAGGGGCCATCAAGGGGATAGAGATGCTGGCAGGAAAGGGGCTGGATGCCAAGGCGATAGACGTGGAGGAACTAAGGGACGCATTCAGGGCGTACCATAAGGCACTCTCGATCGCCGACCCTGACAGGCACTCCGTCTTCTCAAAGGTGAGAGGGGACTACAGAGATCTCTTTGGCAGGGCCATACCAGCGTTACTATGCTATGAGAAGGCCAATGATAGGGTACCAAGCGAGGTCTTCCCCAGGGAAGAAGAGGGCAGGCTGATAACGGTAAACGAGGCCTTAGAGAGATTCCTGAAAGGGCACGGGGAACATGGATAGGGATTAATGGGGCGTCGGTTGAGGATAACCTGCCTCTAAGAATTTTAGACTCTCTCTCCATTGTTCAAAGTAGCGAGTCAGTAATACCTCCTCTGGCGCATTAGATCTCCCTTTGGCCACCTCCATAATCGCATGGGTGAAGAGGATCCAGCTCTTGGCTATCTCACCAACCAAAGTCCCCCTCATATACCGGAACTCCACAGTACCCCTAAACCAGTAGGAGTGGAGATTGAGGCCATGGTAGCGGGTTTCGTTGTATCTCACCCTGCCGGGGGAGTTCTCCTCCTGGCTATACCAAAGCTCCCTCAGAGATTGGGGGTCCCTACACCCTGCCCCTGCATAATCTCTAACCTTCTTCAGGAGCCAATTGGAGAGGGGCCTGCAAGATTTCTCCATCCGCCTTTCGTTGTTGGGGATGGCCTTAAATATCAAGGGCTCCCATATCCTCATAAGCCTCAGTAGGTTTACCAGCTCCTTGCACCCGAAGTCCGAGGCGTCATGGTGGACATGGAGTCCACAGCTCCCATCAACCGTGGCGCCCTGATCCTTGATAATCCTAAGGACCTTACCTACGTCCCTCAGACCTCGAGTGCCAGAGAGATGGGGGCTCGCCACCTCCACAGCCCCCTTCCCCCTGATAGAGTGATCCTCCTGAAGTCTCCAGGTGTCCTCTCCGTTGCCTATGGGCAGGCCAGACTCCTCGAATGCCCTCTTTAAGCCATCGGGTATGCGATAGGGGGGAACAACGCCGCTGTCTATGGGTAGGAATCGTCCATACCAGAGATGATTCACCTCTATCTCCACACCAAACGGCCTGTCGCTCAAAAAAAGGCTCATAGAGAGACTTTGATAGCACCATCTGCTATCACCTTCAACTCCCCCTTCCGAAACTCCTGCCAGGTCTCGGCCTGGAAGAGGGGTGTGGACGAGACCTGAACCACCGGATTGAGCGCCTCTTCAATTCGCCAAAAGAGGCTCCGGTGGCCACCGTAGAAGGCAAACACGATATGGGGGTTGGCCAAAATAAAATTGCACCTTTCCCCGGTTTTCGCACTGCAGGTGATGTCCGCCATCCATGAGATCAGCTCTTCTGTAGGGGGTGCACGGTCCTGAAACCGGTGCCACATGTGATTGAGCAACCAGCAGAAGAGGTGTTCCGTGTCTGTATCCCCCACAGGCCGGAAGCGTTGAGGGCCAGGGTGCTGCCTGTTGATCACATCCACCTCCCCATGATGGACGAAAACCCAGGGCATCCCCCAGAGTTCCCTCACAAAGGGATGGGCATTGGCCATTGTCACCCTCCCCTTTGTGGCCCTACGGACATGCAGGATCGCCTGGTTGCTCTTCAGCTCTACCCTATCGAGGATGACCCTGAGGAGGGTGCTCTCCCGGGCAGGCTCCCTGCCCTTAAACATGAGGCACTCCCCCTCCAAAAAACAGGCAAAACCCCACCCGTCCTTATTGTAGGTATCTGGGATGAGGGGAAGGAAGAAATAGGTCATGAAGGACTGAAGAGAAAGGGGATACCTGGCAGAGAGGGCTGCCATCCGACACATCTTTCTCTCCCTCAGCTCGAATGACTATACCGTCCAATGGGCCACCTTCAATAAAACAAGGCTTATTCCAAGAAAGCCTTTATCCTCCGGGCCAGTGTGGTGGGGACTACGGATGAGATCTCCTCTATGGAAGCCGAGCTCAAACCCTCTATGCCCCCAAACCTCTCAAGCAAAAGCTCACGTCTCTTGGGTCCTACCCCCGGTATTCCCTCCAGAACGGAGGCAAGGGTCCTCCTTCTCCTTACCCTCCTATGGTGGGTAATCCCAAAGCGGTGGGCCTCGTCCCTTATCCGCTGGAGCAGGTGGGTCACGGGATCGGTAGGCTCCAGATCAAGGGGCCTCTCCCATGTAGGGGAATAGAGACGTTCGAAATGCATTCCCCTCCCTTTGGCCAGCGCCCTGACCTCTATGCCCTCAATCCCTCCCTCCTGGAGCACCTCCAAGGCTACCTGGAGATGCCCACGACCACCATCAATGAGCATAAGCTGAGGTAACTCCCACTCTCTGTGATCCAGACGGCGCCTTAACACCTCCTTAATCATAGCATAGTCGTCTATACCTTCTACAGTCGTGATGATGAAGTGGCGGTATCCATCTTTGGCAGGCTCGCCCTCCACAAAAGTGACCATGGAACCCACCGCCTCTTTGCCAGCGAGATTGGAGATATCGTAGCCCTCAATACGCACCGGGATCTGAGACAACCCCAACAGGCGGGCCATACCCTCGAGAAGGGCCATCGTATTCCCCCTCTTGGATACCCATTCCCCCTTGAAACGCTTCAGCCTTTCCCTGGCTAAGGAAAGGAGGGGGCGCTCCTCTCCTCTCCCCTGGGTGATCCTCACCCTTTTTCCCCTCAGGTGTGTGAGCCATTGGGAAAAGGTGAATTTTTCAGGATGGGAAGGCACCAACACCACCTTCGGCGGTACCTCCATTTGCCTGTAATAATCCCGGAAGAAGACCCTCATCCCCTCAGGATCTTCTAAGGCAAAGCCTTTCTCCCCCAGTAGCATCCCCCTGCGCACCATAAGCACAAGTATGAAGAGCCATGCCCCCTCTCTCTCCCATGCAACGAGGTCCAGGTCCGTCTCCCTGGGAAGGAGGACCCTCTGACGCTCCATGATACGCCTCAAGGCAAAGATTTGGTCTCGGACCCGGGCTGCCTCCTCAAAATGCAAGCCTTCAGACAAGGTCTCCATGCGCCTTTGGAGCTCTTCCAACACCTCAGCCCCTTTACCCTCCAGTACCTGCCTTACCCCCTTCACCAAGGAGGCATATTCATCTTGGCTCACAGGCTGAGCACACGGACCTAAGCACCTACCCATCTGGAAATTGAGGCAGGGCCTATCCCTCTTCTTCAGGGGACCTCGACAGCGCCTCAAAGGAAAGATCTTGCTCAAAAGACTCATGGTCTCCCTTACGGCCCAGGCCGGCACATAGGGGCCGTAGTAAAGGGAACCGTCCTTGACGGGACGCCTCACCAACTCCAGATAGGGATAGGGGTCTGACAAAGCCAAACGCAGATAGGGGTAGCGCTTATCGTCTTTAAGCATCACGTTGTAAGGGGGACGATGAGCCTTTATGAGATTAGACTCTAAGATGAAGGCCTCCAGTTCAGAGGATGTGTCCATCCAATCCACCCTCACTGCCTGGGAGACCATGTGCCTGATCTTAGGGGTGAGGTGATGGGGATTTAGGTAAGACCTCAACCTGGACCGCAGATTCTTTGCCTTACCCACATAGAGAATGCGATCGCGGGCATCCCTAAAAATGTAGACCCCACAGCCAGTAGTGGCCCCCTCTATAGAAGCCACCAGTCGTTGAGATATACATGGATCCCTCATGTCATGCCCCCTTAAACACAAAAAAGGATAAGGTTAAAATGGAAAAAACACCAGCCCTATCTTATGTGCGCCTCACCTTGGCGATGAAGAAACCATCGGTACCGGCATGGTGGGGATAGAGGGTGAGAAAGCCGGGCCTCCTGTAGAAGGGGCGGAGGGCCTCAGGAAGCCGGTCTCTGAAGTCCACAGGCTCCAATTGGGGACAATGCTGAAGGATGGCGTCTATCAAGGACTCTCCCTCCTCAGGCTCAGTAGAACAGACACTGTATACCAGGGTACCACCAGGATTGAGTGCCTCTATTGCATTTTTGAGCAAGCGAAGCTGCTTCTTTGCAAAGGCCCTTATATCCTCCTCCCTTCTGCGCCACTTGATCTCGGGATGGCGCCTGATGGTCCCCAAGTCTGTGCAGGGGGCATCCAATAAAATGCGTTGGAAAGGTGCCCACTTCCCTGCCACCTCCACCGCATCCCCGAGCATTGCACTTATTATGGTTGAGCCACTCCTATCGCAAGTCTCCTTCAAGACGCGGAAGCGATAAGGGTCTACCTCACAGGCCAAGACCTCTCCCTGATTCTCCATGGCCCAGGCCGCTTGTACCGTCTTTATGCCAGGTGCAGCGCAGGCATCCAGTACCTTCTCCCCAGCTCTGGGATCCAACACCTTGATGACCAAGGCAGAGGCGGGGTCTTGGGGGTGGATGAGCCCAGATTTGAAGAAGGGGAGACGAGTGATGTCCACAGGCGTAAGAATGATGATCACCTCCTCCATAAATGGATGAGGCTTACTCTCTATCCCCATGGCCTTCAACTCCTTTCGCAGATAGGGAAGGTCCACCAGGTGGGTATTCACCCATACAGAGAACGGGGCAGGTGTGTTATTGCAGCGCACAAGTTGCAGCAGATCCAGCATCTCCATCCTGAGACGCCAACGCTTTACCAGCCACAAGGGATGGGCATAGGCAATGGAAAGGGCGGAGAGGGCAGATCTCTGGCCTATCACCGCTGGATATGGGCCGCCTGCCACTTTCCTCAGTACCGCATTCACCAGTCCATGGTACTTGGAAGGACACTGCTCCTTTGCCAGCTTCACCCCTTCGTCAACGGCAGAGTAAGGGGGGACCCTATCCATAAAGACAAGCTGGTATGCAGAGAGCCTGAGTATATTCTTCACCTCTGGGGGGAGTTGCTGATAGCCCTTTATGTGAGAAGAGAGTATCCAGTCCAAGCGACCCAGCCACCTGAGTACCCCCAATGTGAGCTCCCATAGGAAGGCCCTGTCCCTGCCCTTGAGGCCTCCCTTCGAGGCCTCAAGGGAGAGGAGTTGGTTGGCGTGTTCTCCCTTTTCAAGGACCCTGTCAATGATAGCCAGGGCAATGGCCCTGACGCTCATATCCTGAACCCGATGCAAATCATCAGCCAACTGCATCCCGTTGGAGGCTTGCCTCCACTTCCCCTTATCGAGGCCATTCACCCCCGAGGCAACCGTGAGGATCCTCAATAAAAAGGCCAAGACAATGAAATATAAATACTGTTTTACACATCACACTCCATAACTGGAGGGACTTAATATCCTCCCGCATGCCAGGTTTTCGCCTCTTTCACCTTCCCACTGCCTCTATCTTCTGCTGGAGCTTTTTGGTGAACCTCGACCTGTTTATCACATACCGTTCGTGGGTACCCTTACCTATCTGGTCAACGCCATCGTGCGCCTCTACCTCAAACAGGAGCCGCCTACCTTCCACCTCAACAAGCCTCACCTTTACAGTCACCTCAAACCCGGGGGGTGTGGCTGCCGTATGGCTTACGTTTACATAGGTGCCAACAGTTTGCTCCTCAGGCCAGTCTATGTAAGGGTTGACAGCCTTTATACACGCCCACTCTATTAGACCGATCATAAACCCTGTAGCGAAGACCTCAGGCATCTCTCTGAACTCAGGGGCCTCTGGGTAGAGGGCAGGGACCGTTTTTGACCGAGGTATCCGATATCGGTAGGTATACTCCAGTCCCGGTTTAAGCATCTCCTTCATTGCTTCTTCACCTCCTTGGCCCCAAAACCCCTAAGTGTGCAAATTCACCATATCGAGTCGCTAATACGCAAAGTAGAGAGCAACCGTTCTCATGTCAAGTTGTTAAACCAGAGGTGGTCTGGTGAGCTCCAACGGATAAACCAACGGTCCCTCCCTCCTAAAGATACGGGCACCAAAACGCTCTAACACCCAACCACTATCCCGCCTCCCCCCAAAAGGGTCACGAGGATCCAGATAGAGAAATTGGGGGGCCCAATAAACACTCCCATAAAGGCGTTCCAAGGTCCTTTTCCCACCAGCACATTCCCCAAAGGCATAGGCGATTAAGGGGTACCTGGTTTTCGTGGCCTCCTTTAAGATGGCAGAGGCAGAGGCCTCCACCTTGATAACCAAAAGGGGGCCAAACACCTCAATATCGGGAACATCTTTGACGAGTAGTACAGTGGGATACAGCCACTCACCCTCACCTTCTCCTCCATACAGGATCTCACCGTCTATTGACTCCAGTGCCCTCTCGAATGAGGTGCGTGTCCTCTCCACCTTGATGGGACCATAGTCCACTTCAGGATCCAAAGGATCCCCCACATTTATCTTCTCCACCTCAGCCAATACCCCCTCTACAAAGGGGACAAAGAGGTCCTTATGTACTAAAGCCCTCTTTACGGTGGTGCAGTACTGTCCCCCGTTGAGAAATGCCCTCCTTGCAGTGAAGGCAGCCGCTTGCTCCACGTTGGCGCCTGGAAAGACCAGCACAGGGGGCATTCCGCCTGGGCCCGCATAGATGATCTTGTCAAAGTATGTTATGTACCTTGCATAAATCCTCCCCACCATGCCGGATCCTGATACAAAGAAGACCCTCACATTCGGGTCATCCACACACTCCTCACCAAATTCCCTGTTGTCTCTTCCCAATTCCACCTCTATCAGATCCCCCCACGGAGAGCAGACGTCACGCATAAGCTCTGCTACATGAGGGGTGAGGGAGGAGAAGCTCACACGCACCCTGTTGCCGCCGAGCAGGGCCGCACCTCCCCAACGTGCAAACATCACCGTGGGCCCATCGTATGGAAAAACGGCACCCAATACCCCATATGGCTCCCTACCCTCGACCAATGGTGCGTCCACCTCCATGGTGGAGAGGTGCCTAACACTCAAACGGATCTCCTCATTGGTCACCTTCACGGCCTGGCCAATATCCAAGGCCAAGGCCTCGCAAAACCTCTCTCTCCTCTCCTCTATCCTTCTCCCTATGGTAGCCAGTATTTCCAACCTCTCCTTCACGTCCATACCAACCCCCAAATGCTCTATGGTAACCTTACAATTCAGGGCTACCCCCTTTTTAGAATACAAAGCAATCCGAGAGATGCAAATGAAACGCAGGGGTTTGACTTGGACCTTGTCTGAAGGTCATAGTGAGGAAAAATTTAAGGGGTGGGAACAGATGAGGAGGATGGTTCTCATTGCATTGGCTGTCCTGGTATTGGCCCCCTTGGCATGGGCTGGAAGTGAAGGGGGCGTGGTACTTTATGACAGGGTGAAGGTTACCTTCTTCAATGATGGGCGCCAAGTCTGGAGGGAAGATAGGGCCGTCAAAATTCTCAATCAAAAGGGGGTGAAGGAAAAGGGAGAGGTAGTGCTGCCCTTTTCTACAAAGCACCAAAAGCTGAAAATCCTTTACGCCTATACACGACTTCCAAATGGCCAGATTCTGAGGCCTACCAAGGAGGCCTATAATATCGTATCTCCCCCCTTTGAGGCACAGGCACCTATCTATTCTGACCTGAAGTACCAAACCGTCTCCATGCCCGGGCTAACCCCAGGGGCCACCATATATTACGGGTTTGTGCTAAGAACGGTAAAACCTTACATGAAAGGCCAGTTCTGGGCTGCAAACTACTTCCAAGAACGCTATCCCGTGCAGGTGTCTTCCATGGTGGCCAAGATCCCAGTAGGTCGCAAGGTAAAGATCAAGGCATACCATATGAATATAGCCCCTCAGATCACCCATGAAAAGGACTATGTAGTTTATAAATGGAAGGAGACCAAGGTGCCTGCCCTTGAGGAGGAGCCCTCCATGCCCCCTCAAGACCAATTGGCAAAAAAGGTAGTGATCACCTCCATATCCTCCTGGGACCAGGTAGCCCAATGGTACTATTCCCTGGCAAGGAATGCCCTCCAGCCTGACGAGCAGGTAAAAAGGACCGTTCACTCCATTATTAAGGGAACAAAAAACAGGGAAGAGGCTATCCAGCGCATCTACAACTTTGTGGCTCAACACATCCGGTATGTAGGCATGGAATTCGGGATCAATGGCTACAAACCCCACTTGGCCTCTGCAGTCTTAAAGAACCGCTATGGAGACTGCAAGGACCACGCTACCCTCCTCATTGCCATGCTCAGGGCAATTGGGGTAAAGGCCTACCCTGTACTTATACCCACTCAGGAGATGGCCAACCTGGATCCAGACACCCCCCGACCCAGTGCCTTCGACCATGAGATAGCAGCTGCGAAGGTGAATGGTCGGCTCCTCTTTATGGATACCACAGCAGAGGTCACCCCCTTTGGAGGTCTTCCCCCCGACGATCAAGGGAGGAAAGTCCTGGTAATAGAGGGCAAAAGGGGAGTGCTGGCCAGCACCCCCATGTTCCCCCCCAACAGAAACGCTGAGAATTACAATGGCAGGTTCACTCTGTTACCCAATGGGGACCTCCAGGGGGAATTCGCCTTTCACTATAGAGGGGTCTATGCAGACTCCGAGCGTTACACACTCATCACCTCCACCCCTCAGGCGGTAAAGAGGCACATAGATAAGCTAGCCACAGGTATATCCCCTGGTTTCACAGTCACCTCTTATCAGTTGTCCCCCTTCCAAGAGTTGAACCATCCAGAGGTCTCTGTGACCATAAGAGGTAAAGATAGACTCTATGCTACCAAGACAGCCCACATGCTCATACTCCATCCCCCCATACCTGGATACGCCCGACTGGCTTCCCTGGTAGCACCCCAAAACCGCAGATACCCATTTGTCGTGGGCTACAAGATGACCAAAAAGGCCCAGATTACCCTCCAGGTGCCACACGGATACAAAGTCTTTTTTCTCCCAGAGGCGTTCAACTTTCAAAACAGGGTGGGTAATCTCAGGATTTTCTGGCAGCGACACGGGAGAATGATTCAGTGCACTTGCCGCCTCACACTCAACCAGGCCATCGTCCCGGTAAGCCTCTATAACCAAATGAGAGAGTTGTTCAACCTCACCGTCAAGGCCCTGAAGAACCAGGTGATTATCCTGGAGCAAGGCGACTAATGTATGGCTAAGGCCAGCCCCTTCATATCGAAATGATCCAAAAGGCCCCTTGCCTCCCTCAGATCCATACCCTGAAACTCCACGACAAAGGCAGCAGGGGGATTTGAAGTGGAGAGCTGAATTACAGCCGCCCCCCTTTTCTCCTTCTTCTGATAGTTGAATCCCGCCTTAAAGCCCCTATAGGTGGTGGTCTCCATGTGAACCTCTGGGGTGTCTGTATTTATACCCATCTGGATAGGGACCATGGCGCCCTTTGCAGCAGAACCACAAAGCACACCTACATCGAAAACCTTATTACCTTTTGTATAGTGCCGAGAGGCTATGGAATATGCATTATCGGATGCCCCCATAGTCATCCCCATTGGCTTCTCCCCCTCCCATCCAGGCATATCCACCAAATAAGGGATCAACCGTGTATATTGCACAGGACCTCCCTTAGCTACCCCTGCTACCAGCACCAATGCCAAGACCAGCCATCCCCGTAAACGCACCTTACCCCTCCATCAGTTTTTTTATGCGCTCCACCACCTCCTGGGGGGTGAGCTCTGTAGTATCTACCTCTATGGCATCAGGGGCCATCCTAAGTGGGGCCACAGCCCTGTTGGAGTCCTGATTGTCACGCTCCCTGATAGCCTCTCTTATCTCCTCAAGGTTTACATCCTCAGGAGGCATCCCCATCTCCATCATACGTCTCTTGGCCCTTTCTTCCAACGAGGCAGTAAGGAAAACCTTCCACCGTGCCTCAGGAAACACCACGGTTCCAGTATCCCGCCCTTCGACGACCAAGGGAGCATCCTTGGCAAAAGACCTTTGCAAATCTAGGAGCGCTGCCCTCACCTTGGGGTAACGAGACACCTCAGAGGCCCAGCGCCCTGCTTCCTCTCCTCGAATAGCCCAGGTCACGTCTCTATCACCAAGATAGACCAAAAGGCCACCTGCATCGCTCCACCGAAAGGAGATAGCCTGGAGGCGTGGACAAAGAGCCACTAAGGCCTCCTCATCCTGCAAAGAAACCCCCTCTTGCCGGGCAAGCCAGCCTAATGTCCTGTAAACAGCCCCCGTATCTAAACAGACCCATCCCAGGGCCTTGGCCAAGAGACGAGCAACAGTACTCTTACCAGAACCTGCTGGACCATCTATAGCCACCACAGGGGCCTTGCCACTCTTCTTGCCTCTTTCACCCATGAGACAATTCCAACAAGGTGAACCTAACCCCCCTTGCCTTGTTTCTTTACTGCCACGGCCTCCCCAAACTCTTGGAGACGCTGGTAAACCAAAGCATGGAATGTGTTGGGGCGAAACGTGCCGTCTTCCCCTATCTCTCCTGCCTCCATAGAGGTGAGCAGGGGGATGATCTGATCCACGTGGGAAACGGCATAGACATGAAAATTCCCCTCCTCCACCGCACTCACCACCTCCGGGGATAGGTGCAAATGTTCCAGATTGGCTCGGGGAATGATCACCCCTTGATCACCAGTAAGGCCCTTTACAGCACAGCAGTGGAAAAAACCCTCCACCTTTTCGTTGATGCCACCAACAGACTGGACCACTCCTCGCTGGTCAATGGAGCCTGTCACTGCCAGGCGCTGATCCACAGGAACCTGGGCAATAGCAGATAGAAGGGCTATCAACTCAGCCGCCGAGGCGCTGTCCCCTTCTACTAAACCATAGGACTGTTCGAAGGCCAAGGTGGCAGAAAGTGAAAGAGGTCCCCCCCTTCCGTACTGGTTCCCCAAATACCCAGACAAGATAAACACTGCCTTGTTAAAGACCTTCCCCGAGAGATCTGCTTCCCTCTCGATATTTATAATCCCCTTCTCTCCAGGGAACGCCCGTGCCGTAATACGCTGGGGACGACCAAAGGAGTAATCTACAAGATCTACAACGCTGAGCCCATTACACTGGCCTACCTCTTTCCCAGACGTCTCCACAATAATTATACCCCTGCTAATGAGCTCCCTGAGCTTCTCCTCCAGCATATTTACCCTGTAAATCTTCGCATCCCACGCAGCCTTCACTTCCGAGGCACCTATCTCGCCCTTTCCCTGCTTTAGGGCACACTCATTGGATTCCCTTAGTAGGTCCATCACCTTTGCCATCCTTAGGGAGAGCTTTCGCCTATCCCGTGCCAAACGACAGGAGTATTCTATAAGGGCCGCCACCCCTGTTGGATTAATGGGCAACAACCCTTCGCTCTTGGCCCATCCATGGATGAACCTGCTGTAATCCCTTCTCACCTCTGGGGTGTTGTCCGCCTCAGTGTCGAAATCTGCCTTCACCTTGAAGAGCTCCTCAAACTCTGGATCCAACGCCATCAATAGGTGATAGTGCAAGCGTTCACCCACAAGCACCACCTTTACATCCAATGGGATCGCCTCAGGCCTCAGGGTGGTTACAGGGTGAGGGAGGCCCAGCTCCTCCATGAAGGGCTGGATAGAGATCTCCCTATGGACCAATGCCCGCTTCAGCGCCCTCCATACCCCAAAGCTGGCGAATAGCTCCGGGACCTTCAGGAGGAGATAGCCACCATTAGCCCTATGGATGGAACCTGGTACAATCTGCCGAAAATCCGCAACATACACCCCCAACTCTGCCCGAAGCCCAATCCTCCCAAAGAGGTTGGCATAGGTTGGGTGCGTCTCATAAACCACAGGGGCACAGGTAAGGCCACCGTTGTCTACAATCACGTTTACACTATACTTGGAGAGGTTCCTCTCCAATTGAAGCATAAGTAAAGGATTCTCCCTGGCTGCAGGGAACTGGAGAAAAATGTCGGCACTCTTTACCAGATCCTCCTTCACCGCTTCAAGGTACTCCCTCACCTTAGGCCTATCCTGATACTTCTCCAAGAGGTCATCCATGTGATGGCCTACCACAAATCTGGCCACCTCCTCCCTCAGACCCATGGCACCCTTCTGGATATCCTTGTCTATCTGGCGAAGCCTCCTCAAATGCTCCTTGAGGATAGGCTCGAACTCCTTCCGCCTATTCTCTATAAGCTCCCTCAGATATGCATTCTTCAGTATCTCCTCTTCGGGCACCGCTTTTCCACCAATGAGAGGGACAACCACTACCCCTGCAGGGGAGAACTTCACAGAGAAGCCTTTCTCCTCAGCAAATGCAGCCAACTTGGCCATGACATCTTCCTTTTCCCTTCTCCCCTTAGAGGTAACCTCATGGAGCTTCTCTTCAAATTCCTTGCTTTCAAAGGCCTTGGGAAACTCCACCTTAAGGCTTTCCACAAGCCCTTCCATCTCCCGCTGGAGGTGCTTTCCTTCCCCTGGAGGCAGGTAAAGGGCCAAAGGGGCCTGAGGATTGGAGAAATTGTGCACATAACACCAATCCCCTGGTATGGGCTTTTCACGGCAGTAGTGTTTAAGGAGGTCCAGTACATAGCTGGTCTTCCCCAAACCCTCAGGGCCAGCAACATAGAGGTTGTATCCAGGATGATTTATGGTGAGGCCAAAGATGATAGCATCCTTAGCCCGCTCCTGACCAACAAAAGGGAGACCATCCCCTTCCTCAACCACCACATCCTCCAAAGGGCAGGTCCACCTCAACTGCTGGGCACTTAGCTCTAAGACATCCACCACTCCCTCCACAAATAGAAGCCTATACGGGGAAGCACCTTCAAGTCAACCAAACTACTGAGGTCCTTCCCTCTATCTTAATTTAACAGTGTATTGATTGTAAGCCACGCCTCAATCAAATCCAGTCAGCAGCCTTTCTCCCTCATATAGATCACACCCCTGGGGCACTCAGTGGCGCAGATACCACAGCCCTTACAATGATCAGGGTCCAGTTGGGGTGCTGATTCCATGATAATGGCTACATCTGGACAGAATATCCAGCAGTTCCCACACGCATTGCAGTAACCACAAGAGAAACACCTTTCTGCCTCCCTCATGGCCCCAGCTCGGTCTTTCACCTCACCCGGAGGAAGGGGCACAAAGTAAGAGGGATTGAGGTCTTGGAATGTGATGACCTCATAGTGATCCCTCTCCCATAGCGTAGCCCTCACCCCTTCAAAGGACCTACCTTGGAGCGTGGCAACCAACTTAAGTGCCACATCCCTACCGGAGGCTATGGCACCCGCTACAGTCCCAGGCCCCATAAGCAGATCCCCGGCAACGAATGTGGCATCACCCTCCTCCCACCCTTCCTCTGGTTCCTGCCCCACAGCAAGCACCACCAGATCGCAGGGCACCTCATCCCTCACATTATCCACAAAGGCCACCTGTTTCATCCGATCTTCCTCACCCACTATGCACACCCGGCCTATCCTTACACCAGCTACCATTCCATCTCTGACGACCACCTCTTCCAAGCCATAAGAGTCTAAGAGATCGATCCCCTCTTCTTGGGCCTCTTGAATCTCCTGAGGGATAGCCGGCATCTCATCCCTCGGCTCTACACACACCAAGGTGGTCTTCCTCCCCTCGTGGACGAGCACCCTGGCTACATCCACAGCAACATTGCCCCCACCAATCACCACCGCCCTCTCGCCAGGAGGAAGGGTACCCTCGAGGTGATAACCCTTCAGGAGATTCAATCCCTGCCAAGCATGCTCCACGCCCCTCACATGGAGGGTACGAGATCGCCCCAACCCCGTGGCTATCAAGACTCCCTGGTATCGGCAGTGCAGCTCTGACAAATCTTCAGGAGAGATAGTGTAATCTGTGACTATCTCTACCCCTATCTCTTCGAGCCGTCTCAGATTCTCCGTTACAATCTCCCTATCCAAGCGGAATGCAGGTATTCCCCAAGAGAGCACTCCACCTGGGGCCCTTTCCCTCTCAAATACTGTGACATCCATACCACCCATAGAGAGGTACCAAGCAGCGCTCAGCCCCGCCGGCCCAGAACCCACAACAGCCACGCTCGGCCCCTGAAAGGCCCCCTTGGGAGGGAATATCTTCTCCTCTAAGATGATGTCCCCCAACACCCTCTCTATGGCCCGGATCTCTACCGCCCCATCCATCTCGCCCCTGTTGCAAGAGTCCTGGCATGGATGGGGGCACACCCTCCCAGTTATGGAAGGGAAAGGATTGTACTTCAAAAGCAGTAGCGCCGCTTCCCTCTCCCTTCCTTCAAGGAAGAGGTGAAAGAGCTTAGGCACATCGATGGAGGCAGGACAGGCATCCATACATGGAGAGACCCCATTGAGAAATACAGGCTGCAGCCTGCTCCATGCCCCTGTCTTTATGCGACGGGTAGTGCTGAATGTCCTGAGCAGGGTGATGTCCATTGCTAATGAACCCCTTCTCTACTCTGCTGGGTGCAACTCAGCGCGGAGGCCATCTCGCAAA
This sequence comes from Aquificota bacterium, assembly GCA_015486015.1. Classification (GTDB taxonomy): domain Bacteria; phylum Thermosulfidibacterota; class Thermosulfidibacteria; order Thermosulfidibacterales; family B14-G1; genus WFSI01. Next base: position 79,196 of record WFSL01000014.1, read on the forward strand.
TATACATCCAAGTCCCCTCATCTCTGGTATATATGACCACACCATCCCTCATCACTTCCCTCGCATATCCCTGGCCATCCTTCACCATCTTCAATAGCTGAGTGGCCTCCAAAAAAGAAAGATCCAACACCCCAAACTCATCCACCCTTCCCATCCGCTTTCTCCGGCTCATTGGGCATTCTCCCCTCTCCATGATGAGGAGGACTTCAGCCTCTGCCATGCTCCCTGGGGCCTCTTGAGTAAGGGGGCCCAGGAGTATCACTGCCAAAGGCTTAAACCTCAATATCGCCCCCTTTATGGCCAACAGGAGATGATCCTTATAGATATGCCCTTGCAGCCTATGCTCCAGCTCGACAAGCGACATCTTTTTCATGCCAGTCTCTCCCACGCCTCCCTTGCCGATGCAGCATTCGCTTGAGTCTTCTCCCCTATATACTCGCGGATAGCCTCTATTACAGCATCCAGTGAGAGGAGCCTTGTAGCCCCAGCAAAGGCCCCTACCATAGCCGTGTTTACTATGGGATAAGTGGGAGTGCCCAAGCCATGCTTCAGGGCGATAGTAGAGGCATCAACAGTAAAGGTCTCTATGGAAGGCCCCAGATCCAAGGGAGACAAAGAATTTATGATGGCCTTTCCACCCTCCTTCAGTCCTTGGGTTACATCGATGTCTCTCAAGAGCGTAGAATCCAATACCACCAAGATATCAGGGCGGGTAATGCCACACCGTAAGGTGATGGGCTGATCGTCCACCCTAACGAATGCAGCCACCGGAGCCCCTCTCCGCTCAGCCCCGAATGTGGGGAAGGACTGGACCCACTTCCCCTCCTTGAAAAAGGCCATGGCCAATAGCCGAGAAGCTATCACTGCACCTTGTCCGCCCCTACCGTGAATGCGAATCTCCAGCAACCTCACTCTCCGTAGACCACCACCACAGCCTTGGCCACTCCCCCAATCCCCCGGAGCGAATGGGGATATTGAGATTCGTACGAGGCCGAATCACCTGGGCCGAGCACTATGCACATCTCCTCTATGCACAGCTCTAAGCTTCCCTCCAATACGTAAAGAAACTCCTTGCCTCCATGCTTAAAGAATACCCGCTCATCTTCAGCCTTTTCTTCAAAGATAATGTAGAAGGCATCTATCCCCTTCTTGGATGCCAGTGCCTGATAGTAGTATCCCGCCCTGCTCGGACCCGACCGCGGGCGTCTCTCCACCTCCCTCCTTTCGTGGGCCCGAACCACCTCTACACGCTCCCCAGTCTCCAAGCCTGTAAAAGACCTCAGTGGTACCTCCAGCACCTTGGAGAGGTGGATGAGAGTTGCCACAGAAGGTACTGCCTTGCCTGATTCTATTTGGCTAAGGAGAGATGCCGATATCCCAGCCTTCTCTGCCAGTTCTTCTAAACTGAAACCCCTGGCCTCTCTCAGTTCCCTGACCTTCTGAGATATCTCCCCCTTCATCTCCTGTCCCCTTAAACTTGCACTTTAAAGTAATCACCCCCTCCAGTTCAAGGGAAAGCCTTCCAGCACCCACACCCTATCACCCGCATCCTTGCAGGAACCTTGAATAAGGAGTAAGGTAAATTTTAAGAGGAATAAAGAATAGAAGGGGGGCCCATGGAGGCCCAGCTTATAGGTCAAGTGCCTATAGTGGTCTTTGATACAGAGACTACAGGGCTCTCTCCCCTCTCTTATGTTGTAGAGCTGGGATGTATCAAACTCGTTGGGGGGAGGTTGGTAGACACCATGTCGAGTTTGGTTAAGCCGCCCGTTCCCATACCTCCAAAGGTAGTGAGGGTCCACGGCATCGATGACACCATGGTGAAGGATGCCCCTCCATTCAGGATAGTGGCTTGGCGCTTTCGCCGATTTGTAGAGGGAGCCATCCTCGTAGGGCACAATACCCCATTCGACCTGAAGGTGCTCTCCATCAATCACCAGCGGCTGGGATTGCCTCTCCTATCAAACCCTGTGCTGGATACCCGATCTATCTCCATCCGCCACTTTCCAGAGCTCATGGACCACAGCTTGAAGTACCTCACCCACGCATGGAGGAGCCCCTTCAAGGGTTGCCATAGGGCCCTGGTTGATGCCAAACATACTGCCTTTATCTTCATGGGAATGATGAGGAAGATAGGGTTGCGTGAGGACGACAAGGTAGGGGAACTATTCTCACTCTTTGGTCCACCTGACTCCATGCTCCACTATCAGGCCCGATGGGAGGAGTTAGGACGCCGAGACAGCCGAGTGGGACGCCTACTCGCTGCAGTACGTGATAAAAGGTCCTTAGAAATCTTCTACGATGGGGGGTTCATAAGGGGGAGGAGGTACATCTCCCCCCTCTCCCTCTTCTCTACAGGAAAGGTTCATTATCTGAAAGCCCTCTGCCCCTTAGAGGGTAGGGTCAAGACCTTCAGGATTGACCGGATCACCTACATACGGCTTCTCAAGGAAGGGGCGATGTAAAGGACTATGTAGCTGTAATTTCCACAGACGTCCCAGCCCCCACCCTCACAAATGCATCCCCATAGATATCGGCAAAGGTCTCTATAGCCCTTTCCCCTGTACAGTGGCAGGGTGCCACCATGGATACCCCCATCTCCATAAGCCTCTTAGCAACAGCTGTCACCTGCGAGGTGGTCCTGTCCAGCAGGTGAAAACCACCCAAGACCATATGAACGGGCTCCCCCACTACACGAATAGCCTCTTCTGTCATCCTAACGATCCCAGGGTGAGCGCACCCTGTGAGGAGAATCCAGCCCCTTGGGCCCCTTACTACCAGGCCCTGCTCTGTCACAGGGCCAGGGACAGCACCTGTAGTCACTGCCTCCGGTGTAATCTTTATAGGGGAGTCCTCCATTATGACCCTGGCACCAAGGCCACTCGCCTCGCTGGCGAAGGTCCGGGAAAAGCCCGAATGGAGATACACGTCCTTTGACCCATGGGCCCGGAGGAGATCCAGCAACCCTCCTGCATGATCCCAGTGGAAATGGGAAAGGACCACAGTCTCAATCTCTCTGGGCTCTATCCCCATGGCCTCCATGTTGCCTAAGAGGACGGCCCCATTGGAGCCAGTATCAAAGAGAAGCCTCATCTGTGGGATATGGCATGCAAAGCCCCACATCGAGGTGCAATGGGGATGAAATACCCTGTTTTCAAAGACCACGTTCAAGGTCACAGCTCACCTCCATAATGCCCGTTTTTACGATCCCCTATAAGACAGGGAAACCGCCCAGTCTAACTATTGAAGATACCTGGTAAGCCCCGTACCCCAGGCCTCCAAGAGCCTGTTCAATGGGACCGATATACGCCCCGTGCTCCATGAAACCTCCAGATTCCCACCGCCAACGGTACCGATCACCTGATAAGGGATGCCTGCCTCCTTACACAGCCTCTCGACACTCGGGAGGCCATGGGGTCTAACGGAAAGCACCACCCTCCCCTGCTCCTCCCCAAAGAGGAGAAAGTCTGGACGTATATCCTCTCTGAGCTCAACGGTGGCCCCCACTGGGGAATCGTTAGAGATGCAGCATTCCGCCAATGCCACAGCCAACCCCCCATCGGAGACATCATGAGCGGAGGTGATCAGTCTCTCCCTGGAAAGGTTTACCAACAGCCGGTGTAGCCGCTTCTCATAATCCAAGTTAACCGGTGGAGGCATGCCTGCCACCTTTCCATGGACCACCTCCAAAAATTCCGTGCCCCCAATATGTCCCTCATTCTCTCCCAACAGCACAATCGCATCTCCCTCCCTCTTGAAGCACTGGGTCACCCGGTCCCCCACCTGCTCCATCACCCCTACCATCCCTATGGTAGGGGTGGGATAGATCCCTTTCCCCATGGTCTCGTTATAGAAGCTCACATTGCCACCGGTCACAGGGGTCTCAAGCTTCCCGCAGGCCTCAGCTATGCCCTCCACCACCTTAGCGAAGGACCACATCACCTCGGGCTTCTCTGGATTCCCAAAGTTAAGGCAATTGGTGATGGCCCTGGGGAGCGCTCCAGAGCACGCCACGTTCCTTGCCGCCTCGGCCACAGCCTGCTGAGCTCCAGTGTACGGATCCAGATAGCAGTACCGGGGATTACAGTCAGAGGATAAGGCTATGGCCTTATCCGTCCCCTTGATACGAATGACGGCTGCGTCAGAACCTGGCAGGACCAAGGTATTGATCCTTACCATATGGTCGTACTGCCGGTAGATCCACTCCTTGCTGGCTATGTTGGGGCTTGCCAGGAGCCTTAGGAGGGCATCACCAAGGTCCTCCACAGGGGGAATGCCCCCTACGTCCAATCTCTGCACCTCACTCAGATATACCGGCCTCCTCTGAGGGCGATCGTAGACTGGGGCATCCTCCGTGAGACACAATGCAGGGACCTCCGCTACTACATTCCCCCTGTGCCACACCCTCACCAGCCCATCGTCGGTGACCCTTCCTATGACCACAGCATCCAATCCCCACTTCTTAAAGACCCGGATCACCTCTTCCTCAGTGCCCTTGCGCGCCACAATGAGCATCCTTTCCTGGGACTCAGAGAGCATGATCTCGTAAGGCGTCATGCCTTCCTCCCTCTGCGGCACCTTGTCCAGGTCTATCTCTATTCCTACTCCCCCCTTAGAAGCCATCTCACTTGTGGAGCATGTAAGACCCGCCGCCCCCATATCCTGAATCCCCACAATCCAATCATGCTGGAAGGCCTCCAGGCATCCCTCCATAAGGAGCTTTTCCGTGAAGGGATCACCCACTTGGACGTTGGGCTTCTTCTCTTCGGAGTCTTCCCTAAACTCCTCTGAGGCCATAGTAGCGCCATGGATCCCATCTCTGCCTGTCTTGGAGCCCACATAGATAACCGGATTGCCCACACCTTTGGCCTGGGCCTTGAATATCCCATCCCTGCGGACCACTCCGAGACTGAACACGTTCACCAATGGATTACCATCATAACAGGGGGCAAAAGAGGCCTCCCCGGCTACAGTGGGAACCCCAATGCAGTTCCCGTACCATGCAATTCCAGAGACCACACCCTCAAGTATATAGCGGTTCCGGGGCTTATCCAGCGTGCCGAAACGGAGAGAATCCATAGAAGCTATAGGTCTGGCACCCATGGTGAATATGTCCCTGAGGATTCCCCCCACCCCTGTGGCAGCCCCTTGAAAAGGCTCTATGTAAGAGGGATGATTGTGACTTTCCATCTTAAAGGCTACGGCCCAGCTCTCGTCCACGGCAATGACCCCTGCATTCTCTCCCGGCCCCTGTATCACCCAAGGGGCTTGGGTGGGCAACTTCTTCAGATGTATTTTTGAGCTTTTGTATGAACAGTGTTCGCTCCACATCACCGATATGATACCCAGCTCCGTTATGTTAGGCTCCCTCCCCAAAATACTGAGTACCCTTTGGTACTCTTCTTCTGTAAGGTTGTGTTCCTTGACCAATTCAGGGGTAACCACACCTTGCATCCTCAGGCCCTCCAGCCATAGATTAATAAAGCCGAGACATTGTCTTCCTTGTAATGCCTTGGATATAGTTGTTCAAGGTGGAGGAGGTACAAGGCTATGGGAAAGGAAAATGTACTGAAAGATCTGGAAGATTGGGTAAACAAGGTGAAGGAGAGGGGAGAAGTGGCCTTGGAGCTTGCCCGGCTGCGCCTCAAGAAGGCCAGTTTGGAACGCAAGATCTCTAAAATACACACACGCTTGGGGGAACGGGTGGAATACCTTTTAGGGCTTGGGAGAGAGAGGTGGGAGGAGGATGAGGTGATAAAGGGTTTCCTCCAAGAAATCCAGGACTTGAGAAGGGAAATTCAGGAGTCAGATGAAAAGGCAGAGGCCCTAAAAACCCCTACCCCCCAGGAGGTACCGGAGGAATAGATGGTAAAGGAGATACTTACATTTCCCAATCCCATCCTCTACAAGAGGAGCAGGGAGATCAAAGAGGTTAATGGCAAACTCGTCAAGTTGGTGGATGACATGTTGGAGACCATGTACAAGGCCCCTGGTATCGGCTTGGCCGCCCCTCAGATTGGGGAAAATATACGCCTCATTGTATTTGACCTTTCCCCTCGGGAGTCCAAAGAAAAGAGGCCCCAGTATCTCATCAACCCCGTAATCACAGCCTCCGAAGGCATAGTGGTGGAAGAAGAGGGGTGTTTAAGCGTGCCCAACGTTCGCGAAAAAGTGAAGAGGTATGCCCATGTGGAGGTAAAAGGGCTGGACCTGGACGGAAAGGAGAAGATCTGGGAGGCCCAGGGACTCCTGGCCGTCGTATTCCAGCACGAGATAGACCACCTAAACGGCGTACTCTTCATAGACAGACTGGGGCCTGTAAAGAGGCGCAGGATCAAGAAAAAGCTGCTTCGCTTGACCTGAGCCTGGCGCGTGGTTTGTACCAAGGGTCTTAAAGGCCCAAGCTAAGCGATCAAACCAAAGGAGAGAAAAATGAAGATAGTCCTGTGCTCCTCAGAGATGGCATCCTTGGCCAAGGTGGGTGGTCTGGCCGATGTAACGGAGTCACTTCCCAAGGCACTGAAAGGGCTGGGAGAAGAGGTCTGTGTCTTTCTTCCTCTCTATCGTCAGATAATGCAGGAGAGCTCCCATACACTGAGAGACACAGGTGTGGAGGTTTCCACTTGGATAGATGGTGAACCTCGGGTCTCCAGGATATGGGAGACGGAGGTCCAAGGTGTGCCCGTCTACTTAGTGGACTATCCCCCCTACTTCGACAGGGATCATCCTTATGGTACCCCCGAGGGGGACTATCCAGACAACGCCTTTCGGTTCGCCCACTTCTCCAGGGCCACGATCGAGGGTATTCAGGCCTTAGGCATGGACGTTGACGTGATCCATTGTAATGATTGGGAGACGGCATTAATCCCCGTCTACTTGAAACACTGCTACAACCGAGAATTCGGCCATGTGGGCACTATATTTACCATCCATAACTTAGCCTACCAGGGGGTATTCCCTAAGGAGATCCTCCCTTCCATTGGGCTGGACTGGTCCCTCTTTCACATAGAGGCCTTGGAATACTATGGGAACATCAACCTTCTCAAGGGAGGGATCGTATTCTCACAGGTGGTGAATACAGTAAGTCCCACCTATGCCAAGGAGATCCAGACAGAGAGATTTGGCTATGGGCTGGATGGGGTTTTGAGGGCAAAGGGTGAGCGTCTGTTTGGGGTACTCAATGGGATAGACTACGACGAATGGAATCCCGCCACCGACCCCAAGATATACGCAAACTATGAGAAGGAAAACCTGTGGGGAAAGCGTAGGAATAAGGACTTCCTGAGAAAAGAGAAAGGATTGAGACAGGGAGACAGCCTCTTAGGGGGGATGGTAGGACGACTGGTGGAGCAAAAGGGTGTAGACCTGGTCCATGCGGTGGTTGGTGACCTGGTCTCCATGGATATCCAGATTATCATTCTTGGTTCTGGTGAGAAGAGGTATCACGACATGCTCATGGAGCTCCAGGAACTATACAGGGACATGGTCTCAGTAAACATAGGATACAGCGATACCCTGGCAGCACGTATCTATGCAGGATGCGATGTTCTTCTCATGCCAAGCCGCTACGAACCTTGTGGCTTAGGTCAGATGATCGCCTTGCGATACGGTACCATTCCCGTAGTCCGGGCCACAGGGGGACTGGCTGACACAGTGGTAGAATACGACCCAGAAAGCGGAAGCGGCAACGGATTCCTCTTTGATGCCTTTAAGCCAAGTGCCTTCATAAATGCTATTCAAAGGGCATATGGGGTCTACAAAGAGAGAGAAAAGTGGCAGAGTCTGGTGAGACAGGCCATGGAGTGTGACTTCTCATGGGGGGCATCTGCGAGGCGCTATTTGGAGCTCTATCGTCTTGCTCAAGAGTTAGCAGGGGGTGAATAGTGGCCTACCCCTTGAAAGTATAAGGTCTACTCAGTATGTTCCTGTAACACAATGTTCCTTATCCCTTAGGAGAAAAGGGAGAGAGGAGGGTTAAGATGAAAGAGGGGATTCATCCTGAATACCACGAGGTGACAGTGGTTTGTGCTTGCGGCAATACCTTTAAGACCCGCTCCACCGTGAAGGGTGACACCCTGCATGTCGCTGTATGCTCCCAGTGCCACCCCTTCTATACGGGAAAGCAGCGGTCAAGGGAGGTAGCGGGACGGGCAGAGAAGTTCAGGAAAAAATACGGGCTTGAAGCATAGGATTCTATGAATGTGACGCTCCTGGCATGCACCCCCCATCCTGAAGGCGTAGTTTACACCGCTGCCCGTTTATGTTACTCGTCGAAGGGGATACAAGAATTGTTGAGGGAGGAAGGGGCCTCACCCAAGAGGCTTATAGAGCAACTAAAGGCCTCTGGGCATCATTCTGTATTGGAGCACGCCTCCTTCACCTTCGGGATAGAGGGGATCTCCAGGGTGACTACCCACCAATTAGTGCGCCATCGGTTGGCCTCTTATTCCCAAAGGAGCCAAAGATACGTCTCTGAAGAGGACCTCCAGTACATCACCCCTCCCTCTGTGGCAGAAAACAGGGAAGCCATGGATCTCTTTCAACAGGTGATGGAAAGGTGCAAGGAAGCTTACGGCAGGTTGCTGAGATTAAACATACCCAAAGAGGACGCACGGTACCTCCTCCCCTCTGCAGCAGAAACCAAGATCATCGTCACTATGAATGCCCGAGAACTCCTACACTTCTTCTCCTTGCGCTGTTGCCGCCGGGCCCAATGGGAGATCAGGGCCGTAGCCAAGGAAATGCTGCGCATATGCAGGCATGTGGCCCCCACCATCTTTCACAACGCAGGTCCCCCCTGCCTTCGAGGCCCATGCCCTGAAGGGCCACTTGGCTGTGGGAAGGCCGAAGAGGTGAGAGAGGAGTTTGCATGGATCGCCTGATGGCAGATAAGCTTGAGGCCATTGAGAAGAGGTTCATGGAGATAGAAGAGCAACTCTCCCATCCAGGCCTCTTCTCTGACCAAGAGCGGTATCAGTCCCTGGCCAAGGAGCATAAATCCCTGGTCCCCTTGGTTTCGGCCTTCAGGGAGTGGAAGGGGTTGGAGCGCCGCAAGAGGGAGGCCCAGGAGTTCTTGAGGGAAAAGGATGAAGAATTGAGAAGGCTCGCCCGAGAAGAGATGGAGGAGATAGGGGAAAAGCAGGCCTCCCTGGAAAGGAATCTCAGGCTTCTGCTCCTGCCCAAGGACCCCAACGACGAAAGGAACATATTCCTTGAGATCAGGGCTGGCGCCGGTGGGGAAGAGGCAGCCCTCTTCGCTGCAGAACTCTTGCGCATGTACCAGCGATATGCTGAACGCCAAGGATGGAAGTTCAGCCCCATGAACATGAATATCACTGGGCTGGGAGGCATAAAAGAGGCAATAGTTCTTATTGAAGGAAAAAGAGCCTATTCACACCTCAAATTTGAACGTGGGGTCCATCGGGTTCAGAGAATACCAGAAACAGAGTCAGGAGGGAGGATCCACACATCCACAGTTACAGTGGCCATTATGCCCGAGGCCCAAGAAGTGGATGTTAAGATCAATCCCGATGACCTGAAGATAGAGGTTTTCAGGTCCAGCGGACCCGGGGGGCAGCATGTGAATGTCACAGACTCAGCCGTGCGGATTACTCATTTACCTACTGGCATTGTGGCCCAGTGTCAGGATGAGCGTTCCCAGCACAAGAACAGGGAAAAGGCTATGAGGATTCTCAGGGCCAGGTTAAAGGATCTAATGGAACAAGAGCAGGCAGAAAGGGCCTCCAAAGAACGGAGATCCCAGGTAGGCACAGGAGACAGGAGTGAGAGGATTAGAACTTACAACTTTCCCCAAAACAGGGTGACAGATCACAGGATAGGATTGACTCTTCACAAGTTAGAGGACATACTGGATGGGGAATTAGATCAGTTGATAGATGCGCTAATTGTGTATTGGCAGGCCAGCGAACTTGAGGAGGTGGGCAGCAATGAAGGGAGGAGGCCATGATAAAATCTGACATCATAACCAGGGTGATGGAAGAGATGGGGTACACGAGGACTCAGGCGGATAAGGCTGTGAACACGGTGCTAAAGACTATCATTGAGACCCTGAGCAAGGGAGAGGATGTGGTGATTCGAAGGTTTGGTACCTTCGAGGTGTATGACTCCAAGAGGAGAAAAGGAAGGAACCTCAAGACTGGGGAAGAGGTGGCCATTCCCCCTCAAAGGGTGGTTAGATTCAAACCAAGCAAGAAACTGAAGTTTGTGGAAGAATAGAGTCAAAGGAAAGGGCACATTCATTGCAGTGCTCTTTCTGTGCATGGTCTCTCTCTGCAGGATCCATCATCAGTGGAGAAATTTACATTCGTGGCGCCGATCTTATCCAAAGGGGACAATTATATCCCTCACAGGAAAGGTAGTCTCTCTTCCCTTAAGGGATAGCACATTTTACAAGGTCCTGATGGAAGACAAAGGGGTACTTTTTGAGGTCCATGGCAAGGGCGTTCCCCCTAAGGCTGGAGACCTGATATGGGCCAAAGGAAGGGTAATGGACCTCAGGGGCCTGCAAAATCCATGGAGTTTCAAGAGGGAGAGATGGTACACTGTAAAAGGAATAGCATTCCCCCTCTTTGCCTATAGAGTAGAACCTCTAAAAGCCCGATCACTCCCCTTCCTTCGTCAGGAGGCCCTAAATATGAGGTCAAGGGGTATACAAATATTTTCTGACGACCTTGGTGAGCAAGGTAACCTCCTCTCTTCCTTAGTGCTGGGTTTCCGCAGGGGCCTGGACTGGGAGACCCGCTCGCTCTTTACCGGAACCGGAGTGGGCCATCTATTGGCCGTCTCAGGATTTCACATGGGCGTAGCATTCTTTTTATTTTACTCACTCTCCCTGCTGATCTTAAAGACAGCAGCATTGTCTTACCCATTCCCCCCTTCCCTCCTCCCATCTCGCATCGCCCTACTCCCTTCACTGGCAGCGCTTTCAATATACCTCATCCTCACAGGGGCCCACCCTTCAGCGGTGAGGGCATTTGTGATGATTGGCTGCTACGTGGTGGCCCGGTTCCTCGACAAGGAGAGGAGTTTGGAGGGGGCATTGCTGTTCGCCTTCCTCATCATGGTAATATGGAACCCCCTCTATCTCTTGGACGTGGGATTCCAGCTCACTTTCACGGCCATGATAGGGGTGGTATTGGTGGTAAGAGGTATGAAAGCCATAAAGGGTTGGCGGGCAATGGTGGTGGGATATGTGGCCATGGCATTTGTGATCCCCCTTTTCACCCTACCTTTCGTGCTTTTTTATTTCCACCGCTTTTCCCCTTACACCCCTTTAGCAAACCTCGTATTTGTACCCCCTGTGGGCCTCCTAATAATCCTGGGGATGTTCCACCTCTTGTTCTCACCGATCCCCCCACTGAAGATGGTGGTGGTCCCATTAGAAAAGGCCATACTCCTCCTGGTGCTGAAGGGACTCTCCCTCCTTTCTTCCCTGCCCGGCTCCCCTGTATGGGCAACCAAGCAGGAGGCCCTCTGCCTTTCCCTGCTAGCCTTTCTCCTGGTATGCACCTATCTCCTGCGTAGTCGTCTCGGGAGATGGATCACGATGCTTCCCCTATGCTCTCTCGGCCTTCTCCTTCTGCCCCATCCAAAAGGGGCCCTTCTGCTGGATATGGGCAAAAGGGGGCGGTCGCTCCTGTTGCAGGAGGGAAGCAACGTGCTGGTAGATGCAGGTGCCTCTCGAGGTTTAGGCTCATGGTCATCACTCCGGAATGCCCTCCTCTGGAGGGATGTAAAGGCCATAGATGCCTTGATCCTGACCAGGCTGGTCCCATACAGGGCATCCCTCTCCACCTTTCTGCTAAAGAGATTTAGGGTAAAGCGCCTCTACCTCCCTGAATCAGGAGAGAGGAGGATAGAGAGCGCCATTCTTGAGGAAGCTGCCAGAAAAGGCGTGGAGGTGGTGAGGGTGAAGGGACCAATGAAGGTCTCTTCTGCGTTCTTGACCCCCAAGGGTAAAAGGGAGTTGGAGGTGATGGTGAGATCCCTCTCCCTGAGAGAGACCCACAAAGGATGGTATCAGGGGCACACATTATTAAGGCCTTGGGAAGAAGGGGCCATCGAGATTTACAGAGAGTAAAAATTGAGATTCATGCCCGATTAAGCTATGGTAGCTTAAATAGAGCTTCTTGGGCAAAGTGGGGGGTGGCATGGAAAGGATACTAAGCGGCATGAGACCAACAGGACAACTGCACCTGGGAAACTACTTAGGTGCCTTAAAAAGCTGGGTAGATCTTCAGGAAGAGGGTTATCATTGCTTCTATTTTATTGCCGACTGGCACGCCCTTACCACAGAGTATGCCGATCCCTCCCAGGTGGCAGAGTACTCCATGGAGATAGCCTTAGACTGGATGGCTGCAGGGCTTGACCCAGAGAGGAGTGTCCTATTCCTACAGTCCAAAGTATTGGAGCATGCAGAGTTGCACATACTCCTCTCTATGATCACCCCCGTATCCTGGTTGGAGCGCAACCCCACATACAAGGAGATCCGTCAAGAGTTGAAGGACAAGGATTTGGCCACATATGGGTTCCTGGGTTACCCTGTGCTACAGGCCGCTGACATCCTAATCTATAAGGCCCATTATGTGCCTGTGGGTGTGGACCAGTTGCCACACTTGGAGCTCACAAGGGAGATTGCCCGAAGATTCAACCATCTCTACGGCCCAGTCTTTCCAGAGCCGAAGCCAAAACTCACAGAGAGCCCCAAGGTCCCAGGGGTAGATGGAAGGAAGATGAGCAAAAGCTATAATAACGCCATCTACCTCTCAGATTCCCCAGAAGAGGTATGGGAAAAGATCCGCCCCATGGTCACAGATACCCGGCGGATGAGAAAGACGGACCCTGGTGAACCTGAAGACTGCCCCGTCTTCGACCTACATAAGGCCCTTACCCCCCAGGATGAGAGAGAAGAGATCATACAGGGTTGTCGCAGAGCAAGCATAGGCTGTATAGAATGTAAGAGAATCCTCTATAGGCACCTCATGGAGCAATTGGACCCTATCCATGAGCGCAGGGGTAAGTTTAAGGCCCATCCTGAAAGGATAATGGAGGTGATTATAGAGGGTTCCAAACGGGCTAAGGCCGAGGCCAGTGTCACCATGGAGGAGGTGAGGAGAGCCGTAAAGCTCTGGCACCCCTGATGACCTTTAACCGAATGGTGAACGACCAAAAAGCCTATATATGAAGCGGGCCCTGATGCGAAGCTCCCTCTCCTGCCAATCTGAAGGGAAGGGACCAAAGGGAGCAGCTGCCCTGATGGCCCTCAGGGCCTCATTGTCCAAGACAACAAACCCAGAAGACTGGAGAAGCCTCACCTCCCTTAAGGTACCTGATTTATCAATGACAAAGAGGATGCGGGCCACACCCTGGACACCGTTTACACGAGCAGCAAGGGGATAGCGCCACACCAAGTAGAGCTTGTCCCGAATATGTTTGAAATAAGAGATATACTTGGACTTGGTAGTGTCCAAGGAAATCTCTGAAGATTCCCCTTCCCCTAACTGGGGCGCGATCTCCTTGGAATGCTCACGTATGAGCGATGGATCAAATAAAGGGATCCTCCTTTTGGGCATAGGTGGGACGATTTCGGTACTGGGGCCCCTTTCTGGCACCACCTTCGCCAGCTTCTCCTTGGATGTTGCCCCCTTCCTACCGATAGCCGGCCGCCTTCCAAATTGAGGCAGCCTCTTCTGGCCCTCTTTCCCTGGATGCACAGGAGACCCCCCCTGCTTGCCTTTGTTCTTCGCAAACTTAGGGACTTCTACCGGGGCCTTACCCGGAACAAGGGAAATGTGGGGTTTTGGAGGGGTAATGGGAAGACCGGGCTGGTAGTTGAGTACACTGGATTCTCCCGAAAGCGAAGATATCCTCTGCTTCCCCTTAGGTCCCTTCCTCCTCATCGAGTACTGGGCAATAATATGAGACTTCTTGGGCTGCTCCTCTTTTTCAGGCCTTGGGATATCGAGTATCTTCACATACACAGGGCTTTTCTTGTTCTGCGCTACCTTTCTCTTTTTCGCGTGAACAGTCTTTAGGGGCTTTGCCCATGGATATAATGGGGCCTTACCTATGGTCCAGTTCATCACTGACAGCAAAACAAGGTGCACAATAAGGGAGATCACCAAAAAGGGCAAAAGATTCCGTTTCACTCCGTAAGGACGCTGCGGCTTCATTTCACCACTTCCACGTCCCCTGCCTCTTTTGAGATGATGGAACCCCCTACTGCCCTTATCAAGAGGGCCCCCTGTGGTGTCACCCCTATAGCCCATCCTTTCCTCCCTCCCTCAAACTGGACTGGGCTGCCGAGGGTGAAGTTATGTTCCCTCCAGTATCTCAAAACCTCTTCCCTGCATCCCCCCATAAACCGATCGTACCACTTCTCTATCGCCTCCATAAGCCATGCCAGAAGTTGAGGACGCAGGTATCTCTTCCCCCCCTCTGCCATGAGGGATGTGGCCCTATTGGAGATCTCGGGTGGAAATCCCCCTAAGGGTGTATTTACGTTAAGACCTACACCTACCAATAGAAAGAGTAGCCGCTTATCTCTACTCTCCATCTCCATCAGTATACCCGCCACCTTCTTTTTTTTAATATATACATCATTGGGCCATTTTATAAGGGCATCCAAATGAAGCCTTTCCCTTACCACCTCAGTGATGGCAACAGAGACAAGGAAGGTGAGCTGAGGCACCTCTAAAACGGGAATATCGGGCCTAAGGATAAGGGTAAAATAGAGATTTTGACCTTTTGGAGAGAACCAGGTCCTTCCCAGCCTTCCCCTACCCCTTGTCTGGGTCTCTGCCACCACCAGGGTTCCATGAGGGGCACCACTGCGGGCCAGTTCCATGGCCACACGGTTGGTAGAGTCCACCCATTCAAAATAGTGGTAGGGCCTTCCCAATCTCCCTATCTTCGATAGCGCCAAGTAGACGGGTGGGATAAGGAGATCAGGGATCTCCTTTATGGTGTATCCCCTCCTTGGCAAGGAGAGGATGGGCAAACCCTGGGCACGGAGGTACTCGATCCTCTTGTGGAGAGCCACCCTGCTAATCCCAAGCCTACGGGACATCTCTTCTCCTGAGATCACATTTCCAGCTCTCTCAAAGAAAAGGGCAACGAGGAGGGTGTCTCTCTCCTCTGTGCTCATGCCTCACCACTTCTCCTTATGGCCTTCACCTTGAGCTGCAGGCTCTTCTCCCCATTCCACATGTTTAGCTCAGGGGTGAAAGCCAGATCCACCGGACCCGCCAGGAGCCCCGTCTGACAGCCGTAGCCAAATGCGATAGCATCCACACCTATATTATGCTTAACAGCGGTAAACTTGAGGTGACCATTACCTACCACCCTTACATGATAAGGCTTCACCCCCCTCAACAGAAAAAGGGGCTCGGGGTGACCCTCACCAAACGGGGCTAAAGAAATAAGGCCTTTGAGAAGAGCGGCATTCAGCTCCTCCATCTCCACCTCACCCTCCACCTCTAAGGGCTTAGGGGGGAGAGGATGGGGCATCATCCTCAGTGTCTCTTGCCAAAGGATTTCTCTAAATACCGGGAAGCGCCTCTCTTCCACATTGAAGCCAGCAGCAGCCCTATGACCTCCTAACCCACTTAGATGATCCATACACCTTACAAGTAGGGTATAGATATCCACACCACCATAGCTTCTGGCCGATCCCCGCCCCATGCCCTCCTCATCGAAGGTTACTAAGGCTGCGGGCCTCTGGAGCCTCTCCGCTATCCGAGAGGCCACAATACCAATGACCCCAGGGTGCCATCCCTTCTTGCCAAGCACAACAAAGGGTCCAGGCTCTTCCTTCTCCAGTATGGCCATTGCCTCACCCAGTACCTCCTCTTCCACCCTTTGGCGCATCTGGTTCTCCCGATGGAGTTCCTGGGCCAAGGCTAAACCTTCCCCTTCCTCCGAAGTCAGGAGTAGATCAAGGGCCCTTCCGGCTTCACCCATGCGCCCCGCTGCATTAACCCTTGGGGCCAAGAGGAAAGAGACATCCCATGGTGTTAGCCTCTTGTTTCGGCACCCAGAAACCTCCATAAGCGCACTTAAGCCTGGCCTTGGGGAATGGCTCATCTTCCTTAGACCAAAGCGTGCATAAAACCGATTCTCCTCCATCAAGGGGGCCATATCTCCTATGGTACCTAAGGCCACTATATCCAGATAGCGGTGCCACACGCCGTGTCTCCCCTCATCGCCCTTTTCCCTCATGGCTAAAGCCTCTACCAACTTGAGGGCTACACCTACTCCGGCAAGGTGGGGAAAGGGATATCCCCCTACCTTAGGGTGAAGTATCGCATGCGCCCTGGGCAGGAGGGAGGGAGGCTCGTGGTGATCCGTAATGATCACTCCCATCCCCTGAGCCCGGGCATGCAGTACCTCCTGGTGGTTAGATACGCCACAGTCCACAGTGATAAGGAGTTGGACACCCATCCTGGCCAAGGCCTCTATGGAGGATTTTCTCAGACCGTATCCACTCTTTATCCTATGGGGAATATAATAGATTATCTTCCCCCCCCGCCCCCTAAGATAACTCACCATGAGGGCCGTGGCCGTTACGCCATCTGCATCATAGTCACCATATATCCCAATAGTCTTTCCCCCTTGCAATGCCCCTTCTACCATCTCTACTGCCTCTTCCATATCTCTCATTTCCCATGGCGAGGGAATCATGGAAGGGGGGAGTTCCAAAAATTCCTTGGCCCTCCTGGGCTCGATGATGCCCCTGTTCACCAGGACCTTGGCAATGGGGAGGGGAATGCCCAGTTCCCTCACAAGTTTCCTCACCACGTTGGGATCGGGGACCTTTATGAGCCAAGGCTGCTCCATGATTTAGCCCTCTTCAGGCATCTCACCCAGCATCCGGGCAACTATAGGGGTATAAATCCCCGGTGCCGTATAAATCACCAAGGGGGGATACACCCTCACCTCACCTTCCCTTCCCCCCCTAATTCCCTCTAAAAAGATCCCCTGGGCCTCATGGTGGGCAAGGGGGTGGATAAATCTGATGCGCTTTGGCTCTATGCCGTAGTTCCTGCACAGGGAAATGAGATCCACTGTCCTGGTGGCTGCAAATATGATACCTACTTTCCCTTTTGGCACAAGTACATGGGCAACAGCCCTCATCAATGCCTCTAATCCACCGTAAATCTCGTGGCGGGCTATGGCTTTCTCTTCCATAGGATTGAGCCTACCCGTTCCCACTTTGCGATAAGGGGGGTTGGTTACCACATAGTGGAAACTGGCCTCTGGCAAGATCTCCCCTATGTTAGAGTAAGAGCCCTGGACTACCTCCACCCGATCCTCCAATCCATTGAGCGCAGCGTTCCTCCTGGCCCTGGACACCAACTGGGGCTGTATCTCTACCCCAGTGACGCTGATACCAGGATGCATTTTGGCAAGGATGAGGCCTATGACACCACAACCCGCCCCCAGGTCCAGGATCCTGCCCTTGGTAGGTGGATGAACCAGATTGGCCAAAAGGATAGAGTCTATAGAAAAACGGTACCCCTTAGCGCCCTGGATCACCTTCAGGTTCCACCTTTTCAGGGTATCAACGGTCTCTTCGGGACCCAATTTTACGGACAAGCCCTTCCCCATGGTCCAAGAGCTCTACCACCTCCCTCAGGGACGAAGACTCACAGTAGAGGCGGAAGATGGGCTCTGTGCCCGATGCCCTGAGGAGAAGCCAATCCCCTTCCGCAAAGACGAGCTTCACCCCATCGATCGCTTTCACATCCACCACCCTCTTCCGATTCACACTCTCCGGGGGATGACGTACAATGTGCTCCACAACAGCTCTCCCCCTTTCTTGAGGGAAGGGGAGATCCCTCCTCATGTAAATATGGGGGCCGTAACGCCTTTGAAGGGCATCAACCATAAAGGCCAAACCCCTCCCCTCCCAAGCCATCTTCTCCATGATCAGGAGGGCAGAGTAGATGCCATCCCGCTCTGGAATATGTCCCTTTACTCCAATGCCACCACTCTCTTCCCCCCCCACCAAGATGTCCCGCTCTGTCATGAGGGGCAAAATATGCTTAAAACCGATAGGGGTCTCATGAACCGTAAGGCCCAAATCCTCTCCCATTTTGTCGATCATGGATGTGGTGGAGAAGGTCTTGACTATCTCCCCCCTCATCCCCCTATTCCTATAAAGGTGCTCCAAAACAAGGGCAAACAGGCTGTGGGAAGAGACAAACCTCCCCTGCTCATCCACCATGCCCAGGCGGTCTCCATCTCCGTCGTTGGCAATCCCAATGGCACCCCCATTAAAAGCCCTTACCCTCCTTACGAGTGGTTGGATGTTTCTCTCGATGGGTTCAGGGTCCCTTCCACCAAAGAGGGGATCCCTCTTCCCTGCTATCACCTCCACCTGCAGCCCATAAGGGGAGAGGAGGCGCCGAAAGAGGTCTCCCACAGCCCCATGGATAGGGTCTGAAACCAACTTATAAGGTAGCCCCCCGATGCCCCTAAGATCCAGCATATCTCCTATCCTGAGCAAATAAGGTGAAATGAGGTCCTCCTTTGGTACCTCTACAGGCTGGATTGAAGACACCGGGCATTCGAGCAGGGACTCTACCTCTTTGGTGGTTTCAGGAGGGGCAGATCCGCCTAAGGGGGTTTTGATCTTGAGCCCATTAAAGATGTATGGATTATGGCTGGCAGTTATCATGATCCCACCGCCCTTTCCCTGCGCCCTTATAGAAAAGGAGAGCACAGGGGTAGGAACGAAGCTTGATGAAAGGGATACGGGTACTCCCTCCCGGGCAAAGGTGGCCGCCACAAGGGCCGCCCCCTCTGGGGAGAGAAACCGAGTATCATACCCTATGATTACCCCCCTCCTTCTGGCTTCCCAGTGGCGAACCATATAGAGAGCAGAGGCCTTGGCCACCATCTGGAGGTTGGAAAAGGTGAAGTCTTCAGCGATGATGCCACGCCATCCATCGGTACCAAATCGGATCCCTTTGCCCATATTTATTTACTATCACAGCCCTCTGGAGCCATCAATGGACCAAGTACCATTAGTCCGATATTGCCAATCCGAACCAAAAGGCCTTATCATTTATAAATTAGGAAGGAGAGGGAATGAGACCAATAGGTACAGCACATCTACCCTTGCATAGTGGTAAAGCACCCCCATGGCTCTTCAACCGGATGGCAAAGCTAGCCAAGGAGATACTCGCGCTCCTGGTCACCGACTATGGAGCTCAAGAGGTGATCCGCCGCTTCGCTGACCCTTTCTGGTTTCAGGCATTTGGCTGCCTCCTCGGCTTTGACTGGCACTCCAGTGGCATCACCACCACTGTGACAGGGGCTACGAAGGAGGCCTTAAGGGATATAGGCCCACACTTAGGCCTTTTTATAGCAGGCGGCAAGGGGAGAGCCTCACGTGAAACCCCTCAGGAGCTAAGAGAGGCAGCGGAAAGGGTAGGGTTTAACCCTCATCCCTTGATTTATGCCAGCCGGATGAGCGCCAAGGTGGACAATACCGCCTTACAAGATGGCTACCAGTTGTACCACCACTCAATCATCTTCACCCCTGAAGGATACTGGGCCGTTGTCCAACAGGGAATGAATACCGCCAATCGCTATGCAAGGCGCTACCACTGGCTCAGTGAAGGTCTCTCCTCTTTTGTGGAGGAGCCACATAAGGCAGTGTGTGCCATGGCAAAGGGGAAGGCCCTAAATATGGTGGCCATGGAGAGTGCCCAAGCCAGAGAAGGGGTGGTCTCTCTGATAGAGGAATACCATCCTCAGGCCCTTGTGAAGGAGATGAAGAAGTTACAGGAGTTAAAGATGCCCCCAAGGCACGCCATCCTCCTGAAGGATATCCGCCTCGAGCGCATCAAAAATGGCTTGAAGGAGGCGTACGAACGGGCACCAAAGCACTTTCAGGAGCTCTTAGAGACTCCCGGGTTAGGCCCAAAGACCCTCAGGGCCCTGTGTTTGACAGCCGAAGTGATCTACGGGACCCCTGTGAGTTTCAGAGATCCGGCCCGCTTCGCATTTGCCCATGGTGGAAAGGATGGCCATCCCTATCCTGTAGATAGGGAGGTCTATGACACCACCATTGAGATGCTTAGGGAAGCACTGAGGCGGGCCCACCTTGGCATCACGGAAAAAGAGCGTGCACAGCGGAGATTAGACACCCTGTGAAGGCTGTGGCCCTTTTCTCAGGTGGTCTGGATAGCATTCTGGCTGTGAAAATGATGGAAGAGCAAGGGGTAGAGGTACTCCCACTGCACATGGTGACCCCCTTCACAGGGAGGAAGAATCCCGGGTTTCTCACAGAGATGCTCGAGCTCTACGGCGTGAAGATCCACAGGGTGGTGGAGCTAATCACGGAGTTTATTCCCCTATTGACAGGCCCACCCCATGGATTTGGAAGGCACATGAACCCATGTATAGACTGCAAGATCCTCTTCCTTAAGAAGACAAAGGAGATCATGGAGGAAGTGGGCGCCTCCTTTGTGATCACCGGTGAGGTGGTGGGCCAGAGGCCCATGTCTCAGCGAGCAGCAACACTGCACCTCATCGAGAAGGAGGCCGGATTGGAAGGGCTAATCCTGCGTCCCCTCTCCGCACAGCTCTTGCCCCCTACTATTCCAGAGCTGAAAGGATGGATAAACAGGTGTAAACTTGAGGCCATTAGTGGAAGGGGGAGAAAGAGACAGATGGAACTGGCAAAGAGGTATGGGTGGAGGAAGATGCCATCCCCTGCCGGAGGGTGCCTCCTCACAGATCCTGCCTTCTCAAAAAAGCTCAAGGACCTCTTAGAACACCTCGCACCAGGTATGGCCCCCAACATCAGAGATCTGGAGCTCTTAAGAGTAGGCCGCCACCTCAGGCTCTCCACCCAGACAAAGCTGGTGGTAGGGAGGAGCGAAGGGGAAAACGCCACTCTACAATCCCTGGCCACCTCAAGGGATGTATTATTGAGACCGGAGGGTATTCCAGGCCCAATCGGACTTCTGATAGGCGAAGTGGGAAAACGGAAGATGGAAATGGCCGCCTCTATAATGGCCAGATACTGCAGGGGCGTCAAACCCATCACCTTCATCTGCACTGGCCACCTTAACGGAAAGCTGAAAGCCCACCCCTTGCCCCCAGAGGAAGTGGATAGATGGCTCATTACTTGACAGCGGTTAAGGTGGTCCTGTTAGCCTTGGTAGCATTCTTCATGGGCTCTGTCCCATTTGGTCTGCTCTTTGCCAAGCTCCTTGGCAGAGAAGACCCCCGGGAAGTGGGAAGTGGTAACGTAGGTGCCACCAATGTGGCCAGGGCAGCGGGAAAAGCGGCAGGGCTCCTCACCCTTATCCTGGACGCCGCCAAGGGATATCTCCCCGTGCTTTTAGCACAAGGCTGGCTCAACGGCCCCGATTATATGGCCTTGATAGGTCTCTTCGCCATTATTGGGCACTGCTACTCCCCCTTCCTGCGTTTCAAGGGGGGAAAGGGCGTGGCCACCGGTTTAGGGGTATACTTGGCCCTCTCACCATCGGCGGTGCTACTGGTGGCAATGGTCTTTGCTGCGGTGATTTGGCAATGGCGCTATGTCTCTCTTGCCTCCATCAGCGCCGCCTGGGGCATGGTGCCACTGATCTGCCTGCTGAAGAGGAACCCCATACTTGTGCTCTTCACAGCCATGATAGCCCTGCTTATCACTTGGAGGCACAGGGAAAACATTGCACGCCTCCTCAAGGGGGAAGAACCCAAGTTCTTTTAATTCAAACCCCGTTATCTTCTTCATCCTTCATTAACTTATACTCGATGGAGTCTACCAAGGCCTGCCAAGAGGCCTCAATCACGTTTTCATGTACCCCAACGGTACCCCATCTCCGCTTCCCATCTGTAGACTCTATGATCACCCTGACCTTAGCTGCAGTGCCAGCGGTTTCATCCAGGATCCTCACCTTATAATCGCTGAGATGCACTGTAGCCAGGCTGGGATAAAACTCCTCTAAGGCCTTCCTTAAAGCCCTGTCCAGGGCATTGACAGGGCCATTCCCCTCAGCAGCCATGAACTGGTGGCCCTCCCTTTCAGGTGGGACACTCACCCTCACCATCGCCTCACTTATAGGCTCGTCCTCCCTACTCCTCTTGTCCACAATGACCCTGAAGCCCTTAAGGGCAAAGTAGGGCTTAAATTGCTTCATAGCCTTCTTCACGAGTATCTCAAAGGAGCCCTCCGCCCCCTCAAACTGGTACCCTTGATGCTCTAATTTCTTTAGCTCTTCCACCACATGCTGAACTACAGGATCCTTAGAGTCAAGATCCAGTCCAAACTCCTGCGCCTTGTACACCACACTGCTCTTGCCAGATAAATCTGAGACCAACACCCGCTGGCGATTCCCCACTTGCTCCGGCCGGATGTGTTCATAGGTCTCTGGATTACGCATCACCGCCGAAACATGCACACCCCCTTTATGGGCGAAGGCACTCTTCCCCACATAGGGCTGGTGAGGCCATGGCTTGAGGTTTGCCACCTCGTAAACGAAACGAGAAACCTTTGTAAGCTCCCTGAGCTGCTCAGGACTTATACACTCTATCCCCATCTTGAGCTGGAGGTTGGGGATGATGGAGCACAGGTTAGCATTGCCACACCGTTCACCAAAGCCGTTTATGGTCCCCTGTACATGCTCGGCACCACAGAACACCGCCACCACCGTATTGGCCACTGCTGTCTCGGAGTCGTTATGGGTATGAATGCCCAAGGGCACAGAGATCTGCTCCCTAACCTGGTTCACAATCTCCCAGACCTCAAACGGGAGGCATCCACCATTGGTGTCACACAGTACAATGCAGTCGGCCCCCGCCTCCTGGGCAGCCTTTATAGTCTTCAAGGCATATTCTGGATTGCGCTTATAGCCATCAAAGAAGTGTTCGGCATCGTATATCACCTCAGACACCCTACTCTTAAGGTAATCAACAGAATCATAGATCATCTCCAGGTTTTCTTCGAGCCCACACCTCAAGGCATCCTTGACGTGAAGATCCCACGATTTACCAAAGATGGTGACTACAGGAACATTTGCCCTCAAAAGCATCCTGATATTCGGGTCAGCCTGGGCCTTAATGCCAGCCCTTCTGGTAGATCCGAAGGCCGCTATCTTGGCGTGCTTCAGGTTGAGTCTCTTGCACAGCTCAAAGAACTCCATATCTTTGGGATTGGAGCCTGGCCACCCACCCTCGATGTAGTGGATCCCCAGGTCATCCAGTTTTTCTGCGATCATGAGCTTATCGGTGCTGGAAAAACTGATCTCTTCGGCCTGGGTCCCATCCCTTAAGGTGGTATCGTAGAGCTTGACCTTACTGACCTTTTTCACCCTCACCTCCTATGAATGCATCATGCAAAGCCCTAACAGCGAGCTCCGTGTACTTGGCATCAATAACACAGCTCACCTTGATCTCAGAGGTAGAGATCATGAGGATATTGATCCCCTCTTGAGCCAGCGTCGCAAACATCTTAGCTGCCACCCCAGGGTGGGACCTCATGCCCACCCCCACCACAGAGACCTTGGCAATGTCCGCATTGCTCGTGAAGCCCTTGGCACCCAAGGCGGGGGCCACCTCTTTTACCACCTCTATGGCCTTGGGCATATCCGTTTGGGCTATCGTAAACGATATATCCGTTAGCCCATCCTGGCTCACGTTCTGAATAATCATGTCCACGTTAATGGCAGCCTCGGCTATGGGGGTAAAAAGGGCCTTAGCAACGCCTGGCCTATCAGGTACCCCCATCACTGTGATCTTCGCCTGGTTCCTGTCATAGGTCACCCCAGAAACCAATACGGCCTCCATATCCTCCTCAAACGGCACCACCATAGTCCCCTCCTTTTCCGTAAAGGTAGATCTCACATGAATGGGAATACCATACTTCATGCCCATCTCTACAGACCTCACTTGGAGCACTTTTGCCCCAGCACTGGCCATCTCCATCATCTCCTCAAAGCAGATCCTGTCCAACTTCCTGGCATTGGGCACGATCCTGGGGTCTGCTGTATAGACCCCCTCCACATCTGTGTATATCTCACACACATCCGCCTTCAACGCCGCTGCCAAGGCCACTGCCGTAGTGTCAGATCCCCCTCGCCCCAAGGTGGTTACGTCGTGCGAGAGTTCATCTACACCTTGGAAGCCAGCCACCACAGCAATCTCCCCTCTGCTCAGAGCATCCCTCACCTGTTGGGCCTCTATCTTCTTTATGCGGGCCTTGGTGTGTACCCCATTAGTGATAAAACCCGCCTGTCTCCCAGTGAAGGAACGGGCAGGATATCCCATGGCCTTCAAGGCTATAGCTAAGAGGGCAGAAGAGACCCTTTCCCCAGAAGAGAGCAAAAGGTCCATCTCCCTCTCATCGGGCATCTCAGTAACACGTTTGGCCAGCTCAATGAGCCTATCAGTCTCACCAGCCATAGCAGATATCACCACTACCACATCGTTGCCAGCCTCCCTGACCTTGGCCACCCTTTTGGCCACATTCTTTATCTTCTCCACAGTACCTACAGAAGTCCCCCCATACTTCTGCACCACCAATGCCATCGTCCTCACCTCCACTAAAGGAACTTTCTATTACCACCTCCACCACCCTGTGCACAAGGAGGCATTGGACCCCTCATAGCAAACGAGATGGGCACCTTCAATCACCCTGGCCTTGAGGTCTTGACTTGGATCACAATAAAAAACGTTAATCAAGGCAAAAATTCTTCTTGACATCCCCTGGTCCTTCTTCTATACAAGAAATAAGGTTTTATCCAAAATGGCTATGGGGGTGTGGAATGGACAGCGATTTTTTCCAATGGGCGGCTGAGGTTTTAGACCCCAAAAAGGCGTTCTTAAAACCTGAGGCCCTAAAAGGGGTACGGGTGCTGGAGGTGTGTACCCTTATTTTTGGTCCAGCTGTTCCTGACTGGCTTACGGATTTTGGAGCGGAGGTGATCAAGGTGGAGCTACCAGGCATGGGGGATACCATGAGGTATGTTACGCCTTACGGATTTTTCTGGAAAAACCTTTCCCCCGCCTTTGAGGAGCAGAATCACAATAAATTCCACGTGGGCCTGGACTTAAGGAAGCCCGAGGGCAGAGAGATCTTCCTCGATCTGGCCAAGAAATCCGACCTGGTGGTGGAAAACATGAGGGCCGGCACCTTAGACAAGTGGGGTGTGGGTTACAGGGACCTGAAAGAGGTGAATCCCCAAATCGTCTATTTGGCCAACAACGGCTTTGGCCAGTGGGGTCCCTATGCTCAAGGGCGCCCCAGCTATGATGCCATTGCTCAGTCGGTAAGCGGGCTCATGTCCATCTCGGGATTTCCGGGCAGGCCCCCCATGAAGGCTGGGGTGTGGATTGGAGACTTCACCGGGGCTTGTACTTCGTCTATTGCCTTACTGGCGGCCCTTTACTACGCCAAGAAGACGGGTAAAGGTCAGTTCATTGAGTTTTCCCAGGGTGAAAACCTTATGCGGTGGTTGGACTGGAGTTGGCTGTATGCCCACTTTACTGGTGAGAACAGGCCCCAAGCGGGAAATCGTGACCTGGCTATATGCCCCTCAGACCTTTTCAAGTGCAAGGACGGTCTCATAGCCATTGCCGCCTTTTCCGAGGAGGAATTCTCTGGTCTCTGCCAGGCTATGGGGAGGCCCGAGCTTGCTAATGATCCGCGGTTTAAAGATCCCTTGGAACGCCTCAAGGACGAGAATGCCAAGGCCATTTTAGAGCTCGTAGCTGATTGGACTAAAGGTAAGAATATGGCCGAAATAGACGAGTTGGGCGCCCAGTACGGTTTTGCCGCTACCCCGGTCCTCAACGCTAAAGACCAGTACGAGAGCGAGCATTGGAATATGAGGGGAGCCGTTTGTAAGTTTGAAGATCCCCTCTATGGCGAGGTAGCCGAGGTGGGCCCTGTTCCCAAGATGTCCGAAACCCCGGGTAGGATGAAGTGGACCTCCAGGCCAGTGGGGTTCGACAATGAACATGTGTTCTTCAGGATAGCTGGCCTCTCCCAGGAAAGGTATCAGGAGTTAGTAGAAAAAGGCATCATAGGTAAGTGGGATGACAGGGTTGGGGCCAAACCCCCCGATGATTGGGACGGCAAGAAGGGACTCTTTTATCCGTAGATTTGGGGAGGTGAAAAGATGAGCATTGAGAAGGACAAATCTTGGGAGGAGTGGATTAGAGAACAGGATGACCCCAGGTACGCCCATAAGAAACCCGAGGCCTTGGAAGATGTGGTGGTGCTGGATGTGAGTAGGGCCCATATGGGTGGTTGCTTTGGAGCTTCTCTCTTGGCTGAACTGGGCGCTTTCGTGATAAGGATAGAGCCCCCTGGAGGGGATGTGGCCAGGAAATTCACCCCCTTTGGCATGCTCCATAAGGACACAGGCCTGGGTTATCTAAACGAGGGGCGCAATAAGTACCACATCACCCTTAATCTGGATACAGAGGAGGGGAGGGAGATCTATAAGGATCTGGCCCGTTACGCCGATGTGATCATTGAGACCTTCAAACCGGGTGTGGCTGACGAAATGGGTATAGGCTATCGCCAACTCTCTCAGGTAAATCCTGGCCTCATTTACTGTGCCATTCACACTTATGGCCAGTTCGGCCCAGAGGCCGAGAAAAACAAGACCAAGCCCGATTACGACATTGCCGACCAGGCCCGGGGAGGCATTATGGCTATAACAGGTGAGCCAGACCAGCCCGAGATACCCGATGAGTGCAAAGTCCCCACCAAAGAGGGTAACTGGATGGGTTGGTATGCTGGTGGCGTTTGGGCTGCATACGGTGCCTTGGTGGCCCTCATCTGGCGCATGGAGAGTGGCAAGGGTCAGTTCATAGACGTGGCTCCCCCTGAAGGTTTGCTCAAGTATTGCGACTATCACCTTCAGTGGTACCATCAGGCCAAGGAGCTGAGGCCCAGGATAGGGCCCTACGACTCGGCCGTCTTCCCATATACCTTTGTAAAGACCAAAGATGGCACAAACTTCATCTCTGGCTTTTCCGATGTGAACTGGGCCCATTTGTGCAACATCATGGGAAAGCCCGAAGTAAAGGATATGTTCCCCACCATATTTGACAGGCTCAATCCTGAGAACCAGCCCAAGATCCATCAGATTGTTGAGGAGTGGTCCAAGAATCTCACTTCTCAGGAGCTTACAGATAGGGTAATGAAGTTCAACCTGGCCCCCGATGCCGTGGGTGTGGTGGCTACAGCCAAAGTCAACAGACCATTGGACGCCTTGGGTGAGGAAAACTGGTGGATCCGCTGTGCCTTTGCCAAGTTCAAGGACCCGGACTATGGAGAGCTCACCATTGCCAATCCGGCCTTCAACAGAATGACGGAGACCCCGGCCAGGGTAAAATGGTTGTGCAGGCCTGTGGGAGCAGACAATGTGCTTATATTTGAGAAATTCCTGGGATACGGTCCGAGCAAGTTGGAGGATTTGAAATCTAAAGGCATCATATAAGGAGGGACGAGATGGCTAAAAGTGACTACTTTGAATGGGCTGGGGAACTCTTTTCTCTGGAAGAGGTCTTTTCCAAACCTGAGGCCCTGAGCGACATCAAGATCGTGGAGTTCTGTACCCTGATCCTCGGTCCTTCTACCCCTGCTTACCTCACGGAGTTTGGAGCCACCGTTTTTAAGGTGGAGCTGCCTGGCATGGGAGACACCATGCGTTCCCTCACCCCCTGGGGGTGGTTCTGGAAGAAGCAGGCATTGGGTTGGCTCAAGTGCGCCAGAAACAAGCTACACGTGGCTATTGACTGCCACAAAGAAGAGGGGAAGGAGCTCTTCAAGAGATTGGTGGCCCAGTCGGATGTGGTGGTGGAGAACCTGCGTGGAGGTACCCTGGATAGGTGGGGCATTGGGTACAGAGATTTAGTTGAGATAAACCCTGGCCTCATCTACATTGCCAATAACGGTTTTGGCCAGTGGGGTCCATATTTGGTGAGGCCCTCATACGATGCTATTGCCCAGTCGGAATCTGGGGAGGCTTGGATATCGGGATTTCCAGGCAGGCTCCCCATGAAGAGTGGGATCTGGCTCTGCGACTACTATGGGGGTCTTATGTCTGCTGTGGGTATTCTGGTGGCCCTCCACTACAGGGACAGGACTGGCAAGGGCCAGTATATGGAGATGTCTCAAGCAGAGAACATCATGAGGGCCATGGATTGGACCTGGCTTTACTGCCACCTCACTGGCAAGGATAGAGACCGGTACGGTAACAGGGATGTGGCCATATGCCCTTCCGACATCTTCAGGAGTATGGATGGGGAATTGGTGGCAGTGGCCGCCACCACCGATGAGCAGTTTAAGGGTCTCTGTGAGGCTATGGGTAAGCCTGAGCTGGCCGATGATCCCCGCTTTGTCACCAACCTGGAGAGAACAAAGGAGGGCCATGCAGAGGAGCTCCTCTCCATAGTAAGAGACTGGGTGGCAAACAACACCTGGCAGGTGATAGACAGACAGGCCCAAAAGTACGGTTTCGCTGCAGAAAAGGTCTACAATGGACGTGACCATTACTACGATGAGCACTTCGAGATAAGGGGTTTCAAGTGGCACATTGACGACCCTATTCTTGGGGATGGGGTAGAAGAAGGTGTGGCACCTAAGTTGTCTGAGACCCCTGGTAGGATAAAGTGGATGGGCAAGCCCGTTGGTTTCGACAACGAGTATGTGCTCACCAAGTACCTGGGCCTCACTCAGGATCAGATCAAGGAATTAGAAGACAAGGGAGTTATTGGCAAGTGGACAGACTTCATAAGCAGAACGCCACCTGATGAGTGGGACGGTAAATCTGGAATTATTTTCCCATAAAGGAGGTTGGAGATGGCCGTTGATAAATCTATACCCTGGGGTGAGTGGATTAGAGAGAAAGACGATCCCAGGTTCAACAGGGAGAAACCTGAGGCCCTGGACGATCTCTGGGTCTTAGATTTGAGCTACGCCAACATAGGTGCCTGCTTTGCCTCCTCCATACTGGCGGAATGTGGTGCCAACGTGATCAGGGTGGAACCCCCTGGAGGGGACCCTGCCCGTAAGTATACACCCTTTGGCATCACCCATATGGGAGAGGGCCTGGGTTATCTAAACGAGGGGCGCAACAAGTACCACATTACTCTAAACTTAGAGACAGAAGAAGGGAGGGAGATACTTAAGAGGCTGGTGGATAATCGGATAGACGTACTCATTGAAAGCTTCAAGGCCGGACAGATGGATGAATGGGGCATCGGCTATCGTCAGCTCAGAGAACTCAAACCTGACCTCATTTATTGTGCCATTTATACCTATGGCCAATACGGGCCAAAGGCTGCCTGCAACAAGGCGGATGCTGATGTGGTAGATCAGGCCATGTCCGGTGTAACTTATGTCTCTGGTGAATATGTGGAAGACCCCAACAACCCCCAAGAGTGGGAAGTGCCCACCAAGCAGGGGAATTGGCAGGGTTGGTACAATGGTGGCGCTTACGCCGCATTTGCCATCCTCACCGCCCTCCATTACAGGCACCGGACAGGGAAGGGCCAGATGATAGACGTCTCTCCCGCTGAGGCTCTGGGCAGGATGATTAACTACAGCTTGAACTACTTTCATGGTAAAGGCGAAACAGTGGAAAGGGTGGGTAACCTGGATGCAGGTGTCTTTTGTTACACCTACTTTAAGTGCAAGGACGGTTTCTGCTTCTTATCTGGTTTCTCCGATGTGAACTGGAGTCTGCTCACTGAGGTGATAGAAAGGCCCGATCTTAGGGAACAGTATCCCACTATCTTTGAGCGCTTAAAGTTTGAGAACATGAAGAAGGCTTACAAAGAGATTGAGAAATGGACTCTGGCCCACGAGTATCAGGAGATATACGACAAATGTATGGCTGCCAATGACGAGGCGAAAAGTACAGGTAAAGGCGGCGTGGTGGTGCCTGGTAAGATCTGCTCACCCTTGGAGAATATTTCAGATGAAAATAATAATTGGTGGATAAGGGGGCTCTTTGAAAAATTCAAGGACCCCATATACGGAGAATTGGTGATCGCCAATCTACCATGGAAGATGTCTGGGTCGCCTTGGAGAGTGAAGTGGATTTGTAGGCCTGTGGGTGCAGACAACCTGTTCATCTTCAACACCCTTCTGGGAATAGGGAAAGGGAAACTCCAGGAGTTGAAAAATAGGGGGGTAGTGTAAAGCTTTATAATTCTGGTGTTTCAGGGATGGGGGATTGTCCTCCATCCCTTTTGTGCTTTTGAGCACTTGCCATTGATGAACTGATGGCGTATGAAATTCCCCGGCTGTCAAATAAGCAAAAAGGGGGGAGCCATGGAAAAGCTGGGGGATTTAGTTTCAAGGCGGGTGGGTGATATCCCTGTTTCCGCCATTCATGAGATGACAAGACTGTCGGCCACCATGTCTGATGTGGCCTTTCTCTCCTGGGCAAGGCCAGAGGGTAATACGCCGGAGTTCATCAATGAAGCAGCCATAAAGGCCATAAAGGACAACAAGGTAAGTGCCTATTCTCCTGTGCCTGGCCTATTGGAATTGAGGGAGGCCATAGTTGAAAAGCTAAAGAGAGACAACAATATAGATGCGACACCCGCAGAAATCATTGTAACCAATGGGGCCATTGAAGGGCTCACTGCTGCCGTGATGGCAGTGGTGGATCCAGGCGATGAGGTACTGCTCCCTTCTCCCAACTACTCCACCCATACGATTCAGGTGCAGTTGGCCTCGGCAGTGCCTGTCTTTGTTCCCACCATTGAAGAAGAAGGATTCAGGCCGGACTTGGATGCCTTCAGAAGGGCCGTAACTCCTAAAACCAAGGCCATCCTCTTCTGTTCTCCTTGCAACCCCACAGGCTCGGTTTTCAGTAAAGAGGAACTCTTGGGCCTGGCAGAGATAGCTGAGGAGCACAACTTAGCGATCATTACGGATGAGGCCTACGAATATTTCACATTCGATGGGGCAGAACACTTCAGCCTTGCATCCATCCCGGAGCTAAAGAAAAGAACAATAAGCTGTTTCACCTTCACCAAGACATACGTGATGACAGGGTGGAGGGTAGGCTATGTAGTGGCCACCGAAGAGATGATAGAACAGATCAGGAAGGCCCATATTCCTATGACGATCTGCACCCCTGTGGTATCTCAGTATGCAGCCCTTGCTGCCCTAAAAGGCCCCCAGGATTGTGTAACTGAATTTAGAGAAAAATACCTACATTTGAGAAATTTGATGTGTCAAAGGTTAGATGAGTTGAATCCTGTATTCTCGTATCAGAGGCCAAAGGGTTCTTACAACATGTTCCCCAAGATCATTGTGGAAGAGGGAAGAGACTCTCTGTCCCTATGCAAGGATCTTCTATTCAAGGCCAAGGTGTCTGTAGTTCCAGGGGTGGCCTTCGGCCCCACAGGGGAGGGCCACATAAGGATGTCCTTCTGTACCAATGCAGAGGATATCAACAAGGCCTTTGATAGAATGGGGGAGTACTTCTCGGCCAAGGGGTATCTGTAAGTCCTATTTGCCTCGAACTACCAGGGGTATAATAAGGGGGCGGCGGTCCAGGCTCTTACCCAGGTGGTGTTTGAGGACCCTTTGGACGGCCTCTTTGAGGGTGTTTTCGTCCTCCATAAGCTGCGGTTCTGTGGCCAAGTACCCCTCCACTAACTCTTGGAGTTCCCTTTCTATGACCTCTCCTTCCTCTGAGAGGCCGCGGGCCACAATTACAGGCCTTTCCAGAAGTCGGTTGCCCTCTGGATCTACCACCAAGAGGACCACCACGGCGCCGAAATGGGACATACGCATCCTCTCCCTAAGGATCTGGGGCCCTATGTCACCTATCCCTTTACCAGAGATCATGAGATCTTCTGTTTCTAAGTGGTCCACAAGGGAGAACCCCAAAGGGGTGAGTTCTATAATATCTCCATCCTGAGCCAATATGATCCTTTCCCGAGGGATGCCTAAGCCTTGAGCCAGTTGGGAATGAAAGATGAGGTGGAGGAATTCGCCGTGGAGGGGCATGAAAAAGCGAGGTTTCACTAAATTTATCATAAGCTTCAATTCTTCCCTATAAGCATGGCCTGAAGCATGAACAGGGGCTATCTCTTGGTAAAAGACCTGGGCCCCTGCCATGAAGAGCTGATTGAGGATCCGAGCAATGGCCCTCTCGTTTCCTGGGATGGGCCGGCTGGAAACGATAACGGTGTCTCCTGCTTTGATCTTGAGCTGTTTGTGCTCTCCCTGGGCCACTCGGTAAAGCACAGACATAGGCTCTCCCTGACTTCCGGTGGTGAGAAAAGTTAGTTCCTGGTCGGGAAATTCCCTCATCCGTGAGAGGGGAATGACTAAGCCAGGGGGTATATCCAGGTAACCTAATCTCTCTGCTATCTGGATATTCTCCTCCAGTTTCTTGCCCGCCAAGATCACCTTTCTGCCGAAGCGCTGCGAGAGACGAAGGACCTGCTGGATCCTATGAATATGGGAGGCAAAAGTAACCACAAAGATGCGTCCCTGAGCCTTGAAGAAGATGACTTCTAATTTCTCTCCTACCTCCTTCTCTGACAAGGAGTAGCCCTCTTTATCCACATTGGTGGAATCGGAGAGGAGGAGAAGGGCCTCCTTGCCATAGAGAGCAAAAAGCTCCAGCTGAGTAGGAAGACCATCTACAGGGGTTTGATCTATTTTGAAATCTCCCGTGTGGACCACGGTGCCCACAGGCGTTTCTATGATAAGGCCCACCCCGTCAGGGATAGAGTGGCATACATGGACGAATCTAACGGAGAAAGGACCTCTATGAAGGGTATCCCCCGGTTCCACAGGGAAAAAATGAAAGCCCCTTACCCCAGCCTCCTCCAGCTTGTGGCGGGCCAGACCCAAGGTGAGCGTGGTCCCGTAAGTGGGAGCATTAATTGTGTTCAAGAGAATGGGAAGGGCCCCTATGTGGTCTTCATGACCATGGGTGAGGATTACCCCAGCTACTTGATCCTTACGCTCTAAGATGTAGGAGAAATCAGGGGCTACCAGGTCTACTCCATAGACGCTCTCCTCTGGGAAGATGATCCCAGCATCAATCACCAAGAGTTGCTGGTCGTATTCCAAGACCAGACAGTTTTTACCTATTTCCCCTAAACCACCAAGAGGCACGATTTTGATGGGCTTCTCCATAGGCTCCATAAACATAAAATGGTGGGCGATGCAGGATTTGAACCTGCGACCTCTCCCGTGTGAGGGGAGCGCTCTCCCCCTGAGCTAATCGCCCACCCAATGGACGGTGCCGGACTTGAACCGGCGACCTCTACCGTGCGAAGGTAGCGCTCTCCCGCCTGAGCTAACCGCCCCTGTTGGGATCGCTTTATTTATACAACCTCTCCAAAATAGTGTCAAGAAGACAAGGTTGAACACCCTTATTCAAAAAGATACCATCTAAATGCCAATTTGGTCTTTGTGCATGCTTTTCGAGGAGTGTGAATGTGAGAAAAAAGAAGGCGTGGACATGGATTAGAGATGTGATAAAGAAGTTTATCAAGGATAGATGCATGGTGGACGCCTCAGCTCTCTCCTATGTGACAATCCTCTCCCTGGTTCCCCTGATCGCCGTCACCTTCTCCCTTCTCACCTCATTTGCCACCTTAGCTGGAGTAAAGGAGAAGCTTCTGAACTACCTCCTCCAGTTTCTGGTCCCCGGATCAGCCTCTGCGGTGGTTGAATACATAACTGGCTTCTCATCCAAGGCAAAGACACTGGGTCTTGGAGGGCTGGTGGCCCTCTTCTCCTTAGCGTTCTCCCTCTTCACAGCCGCGGAGCAGAGCCTGAGCCAAATATGGAGGGTGAAGAGAAGCAGGACCTTCATCAATAAGCTTTTTGTCTTTTCCAATATACTCTTTTGGGTACCCTTACTCTTGGGAGCCTCCTTTTACCTCTCCACCAAGTTGGCCTTCATCCCGTATCTTGGGATATTCTCACGCCTGTTTTTCATCCTTCTTCCCATAGTGATCTCTTGGTTAGCCTTTTCGTTTTTTTACCTCATCGTACCCCCATGCAGGGTGAATATATTGGCTGCGATGGGTGGAGGGTTAGTGGCAGCAGTGCTGTGGGAGCTGGCAAAGCACGGGTTTGACATCTTTGTCACCCACGCCTTTTCTATTAAGGCCTTTTCAGTATTGTATGGCCCCCTGGTAATATTCCCAGTCTTTCTCATCTGGATATACCTGTGCTGGGTCATCACCCTGTTGGGAGCCGAAATCTCCTTCATGGTACACTACTCTGGTGAAGGGGCATATAATGGACCCTGTATTGCGGGCTTCTGGGCCTCTGCACTCCTCCTTTCCAGGCTTGCCCAAGGCTTCTTAGAGGGAAAAGGGCCTATGCCCGAAAAGGAGCTGGTAAACGGTGTGGGACTTGATGCCACAAGAGCCATCCTTGGTGTCTTGGAGGATAATGGCCTGGTGTTAGAGACAGAGAAGGGTTACATCCTGGCCAGACCTCCCGGCAGCATCCTTCTGCGGGATCTGGCGAGGCTGTTTATGCCACATTCCTCTAAAGAAGAGGGACTGAATCTCCTGATTGAGCACTTGGTAGACGCACTGGGCGAAGAGGACCTTACCAAAATGCTGAAAGAGGGATAAGACATTATGGAACAAAAACCATAGGAGGTACACCATGCTTAAGTTGCTATCCAAATACTTTGTGAGGGGACTGCTCTTCTTTATCCCTGCTGTGGTTACCATATATCTCTTTTATGTTGCTTTTGTGAAGCTGGATAGGATGCTGGGATTACCCATCCCTGGTATGGGGCTGGTGGTGATTTTGACCTTCATCACCCTGATGGGTTTCCTGGCGTCCAATTTCATCACCCGCCGCTTTTTCACATTAGTTGAGCGCATTTTTGAACATATCCCTTTAGTGAAGTTACTCTACTCGAGCATCAAGGACATCACCAATGCCTTGGTGGGAGAGAAGAAGACCTTTGACTACCCTGTGCTGGTCTCCCTTTCCCCTGATGGGACTGTAAAGGTGGTTGGTTTCATCACCAAGGACACCTTACAGGAATGGGGCCTTCACGACCAGGTGGCGGTTTATCTACCTCAGTCTTACAACTTTGCCGGGAACATGGTAGTGGTGCCTAAGGATAGGGTATCCCCCATCGAAGCTGAGGGCTCAGAGGTCCTTACCTTTGTTCTCTCTGGCGGTGTGGCAGGGGGCAAGGAGACAGGCTAAATCCCCTTAGGTGTCAGGTCTCAACATTTGACATCCCTTGTTGTGATCCGAGGGGTCTGAGGAATTGCTTCGTTCTCCATAAGCCTCCCCACCACCCCAAAGCAGTTTGTCAAATGTTGAGACCTGACACCTTGCTCCAGAAGGGCAATCAACAGCACCAACCCTTGCTTGATGAAAAATCAGAAAACACCAGCCTTAGGACCTCTTTCAGGTGGCGAATGGTATGATGGGGCCTGGGAAGCCCTGGAGGGTAAGGGGCCCCCATAGGGTTGTAATGCACGCTTCTCATACCCATCCTTAGCGCACCTGTCACATCCGCATCGGGTGTGTCCCCAACATGCAGGGCCCTATCAGGCGGCACACCCAAATGGTAAAGAGCCATCCGGAATATTTCAGGCCTGGGTTTTCTATATCTTACCTCGGAAGAAAAGAGGAGCACCCTGAAGGCGTCGCACAAACGGTAATGCTTTAAGAGGGCCCGTTCTATCTGACCATGGATAGTGTTAGATATAATAGCGAGGGATACACCATTTCTTACTAACCCCTGGATGGTCTCTAAGGCCCCTGGAAGGGGTCCAGGGAGTCTTTCAAAGACGGCATTCACATAGATCTCCTCCAAGCGCCGCAGAGGAGGATCACTGATATGCAACTTCCTTACCGTGCGGAGGATAATCTCGTTCAAGGGCACCTCTAAACCTGTAGACTCCCTCTCCCTGTTCATCTCCTCCATCACTTGGCCGAAGGCTTCCTCCACCTCCTTTGGCGGGCGCCTGAGTACCCGTGAAAACCCCCCTATCCTTATGCGCCGCACCTCTTCTAACTCCTCTAGGCTGAGGAACCCAAAGAGGGTTTCCCAAAAGTCAAAAGAAACCGCTTCTATCGCCATCTGTCACGCCCTACCCCGCATACCCATATACATGAAGTAACACCCAAACAAGAGGAGCACCAGGGCACACCCCTTGAGGAGCCAGACATACCCCTTGGTTCCCAGAAACCTCCTACCTGAAGCTATTAGAACCGAGACAAAAGAATACCAGGCCAGATCTGCCAGGATATGGCCCACATAAAAGAAGGCCACGCCTACCCACCCCCTTTCAAGGGCAATGGTGAGATAGGCCAGGCCTATGGTAGCCCACCAGAGAAACCAGTAGGGATTAGAAAGGCTGGTGAGTACCCCCTTTACAGGCAGATCCACCCACCCATCAGTAATATCCAACTCCTGTTCTGTCTCAAGGGGCTGTGTAGACTCCCTGTGGGTCCGCCATGCCAACCAGAAGAGCACCATGCCTCCTCCTAATCCCAATACCCGCTCTGTAATGGGTCCCTTCAACAGGCCCCCAAGACCCATAACCACAGCAATAACAACAGGCACCTCCAGAACGGCATGGCCCAAAACAATGAGAGGTCCTACCTTAAGTCCCCTTTTGGCAGACTCGGCCAAGGTAATGGTGAGCACAGGCCCCGGCGAAGCCGCGCCAGAAAAAGCAACAAGAAAGGAACCTATCCCAATGGCCAGCAACCCAGCCATACTCCCTCCCACATCAGGAATGACTTGTACCAAAGGGAGAATAGAGACGCCAGAGATAAAAACGCAGTGCCTCAAGCGTGGCATAAGCCCAACGGAGGAAGTGGGGCTACATAAAAAGTAGGTTGTTTATTGTGCATTATCTTCATAAATTATAGTATATATAATGAGATTTCCCAATAGAGGTCCAATTAATGCTGAACAGATGGCTAAAAGAGAAAAAAACCTTCTATGTTTTTCCATTCTGGGGGCTGCTTCTTGCTCTGGGAGCACCCTTAGGGTGGTTCATCGTAGAGGCCCTCACAGGTCTCACCGTTTCTCCCATCTACAGGGTGGTCTTGTATCTCTATATCACTTTGGGTACCGCCCTTGCCTTTGTAGTCTTTGCTGGGATCATGGTGGCCAGGATGGAAAAGGAAAAGAGGCTCTTCAATCACATCGCCTCCTCAGAAGCCGAACTCGCAAGAAGAGAAGAGATCTCCCGTCACGAGCTGAAGCTCACCAAGGAGAAGATGATCAAGATAAGCCAGTTTGGCGCGTTAATAGGAAAGTCTACTAAGGAGGAAGAGGTTTACTATAAACTCGCCCATGCTGCCCATGTGGCATTAGGATTCGACAGGGTGAATGTCTTAAAGAAGGGGGAGAAGGGTTTGACGGTGGTGGAGGCCCGAGGCATAAAGGCGAAGGATGAGGAAGAGGTGAAGAGGCTGGAAGAGATGGCAATCCCATGCTCTGAAGAGGGAGGAGCTATCGGGATAGCTTGCAAGGAGAAACGCTCCTTCATATTTACCTCAGGCGACTATATCCCACCCAAATATCGGCTTCCCTCACCCTACAACGAGATGGAGGCCCTTCGCTCTAAATCTTTTCTGCTGGTGCCCTTAAGAGTGGAAGGTGAGAGACACGCCAGGGCCGTGGTGGGCGCCGACAGAAAACTGAGCAAGGCCGATGTGACCCATGATGATTTGCTCTCCTTAGAGATACTGGCCGATATTGCCAGCACTGCTTTGACCAGGCTAACCTTAGAGAAAAGGCTTGAAACACTGGCCACCATTGATGGATTAACGGGCATCTTCAACAGGAGGACCTGGATGGAGCTTGCCGAGAACGAACTAAACAGGGCCAAGAGGTACGATTATCCCTTTTCCATAGTGATGCTCGACATTGACGACTTTAAACTTGTAAACGATACCTGGGGCCACCAAGCGGGGGATATGGTACTCAAGAGCATAGGCTCCATCCTGAGGAAGAGCTGCCGAAAGGTGGATGCCCCTGGGAGGTATGGGGGTGAAGAATTCGTGCTCCTTCTCCCCCATACCAACGGAGAGGCTGCACGAAAAGCAGCAGAAAGGCTCAGGAAAACCTTAGAGGCTACCGACATGGGTGTCCCTATCACCGTAACCGCCACCTTTGGTGTTTCGTGGTTCAACCCGGAGGATCCAGACACCACCATAGACCAAGTGTTACTGAGGGCAGATAAGGCCCTTTACAGGGGAAAGGATTTGGGCAAAAACATTGTGATGATCAGTTGGGAAGAGGGAGGTGCAAAGGATGAGACGGGTGAGCTTTCCCGTAGGGGGAGCCCAACATACTGAAGAGACCTTAACCATTGCCAGAGAAGCAGCTGTAGAGCTTGGGATCAAATATGTGGTGGTGGCGTCAACCCAGGGAGACACTGCACGGGTAGCAGCCAGGATCTTCAAGGACAGTAGCGTGAAGGTGATAGTGGTAACCCACAATACGGGATTTAAGGAGCCTGGGGTACAGGAGATGAAGCTTGAGATGCGTCAGAGCATAGAGAAAGAAGGCCTCACAGTGTACACCGGTACCATGGTTCTCAGGAATCTTGGTGCTGCCATCAGAGACCAGATGGGCTACTCTCAGCAGGAATTGGTGGCCAATACCCTGAGGATACTGGGGCAGGGGGTGAAGGTCTGTGTAGAGATGGCAGCCATGGTAGCCGATGCCGGGCTGGTGCCCATAGAGGACATTATTGCGGTGGCGGGTACCAAGAAGGGGGCGGATACTGCTGTGGTGATTTATCCACAGCCATCTAACAGGTTTTTCAACATGAAGATACGAGAGATCCTGGCCAAGCCCAAGGACTGGTAAAATGGACCGTGCACTACTTATGGGAAGGTTCCAGCCCTTTCACTTGGGCCACCTTCAGGTGGTGCAGAAGATCCTGACAGAATTTCCCCAGCTCATCGTGGCCGTAGGGTCTGCCACCTTTAACTACTTGGAGAAGAGCCCATTCACAGCGGGAGAGCGGATCTGGATGATCCACGAGGCATTGGCTGAAGCAGGCATAGATATGGCCCGCATCTACATCACTGCTTACCCCAATATTGAAAACAATGCCGCTTGGGCCGCCCACCTTAAGTCCCTTTTCCCCCCTTTTACTGTAGCCTTTACAGGTAACGCCCTTCCCCACATCCTATTGAAAGAAGCAGGGATAGAGGTTAGGCCGCTGAAGATGATCAAGAGAGAGCTCTATTCCGCCACAGAGATCAGAAAGAGAATGTTAGAGGGAGGGGATTGGGAATCGCTGGTGCCCCCTGCCGTCGCCAGAATCATCAAGGAGATTCATGGGGTACAGAGGCTCAAATTCATTGTGAGGGGAGAATCTGATCCCCTCCATTGGTGAGGCAAAGAGATGACTGGAGCGGTTGTGACAGTGGGGGATGAGCTTCTGCAAGGCATCATCCAAGACACAAACACCCCTTATTTAGAAGGGGTACTATTGGGCTTGGGTATAGAGCCCGTTTTGGACCTCACAGTGGGGGATGTTAGAGAAGATATTTCCCAGGCCCTGGTCTTTGCCATGGGAAGGGCCAGGGTAGTTGTAGTGACAGGGGGGCTGGGCCCTACAGAAGACGACGTCACCAGAGAAGCCATCGCCGGGTTTTGTGGTCTCCCCTTAGAGTTCAATCCAGAGGCCTGGAAGTGGATCAGAGAAAGGATTCAGGTGCGGGGCACTATCCTAAGGGAGGACCACAAGAGACAAGCCATGTTCCCCAAGGGGGCCGTCCTCTTCCCAAACAGGGCAGGGACCGCTTGGGGGTTCGGGGTACACCAAAACGACGGATGGATTATAGCCATGCCGGGTATTCCCAGAGAGATGAAGGTCATGATGGAAGGGGAGGTGATCCCATTCCTCCTCCGACGCTTGTCTCTTCCCACTGCCCGCAGGATAAGGGTATTAAAGACATTTGGCCTAAAAGAATCCGAAGTAAATGCACTCCTCAGGGACTTGATGAAGAGGTACCCACGCCATTTGGGTCTCATGGTCAGGGAATATGGGGAAGTCCATGTGAAGATCCAGGGAGACTCCAGCACTGTGGATAAACTGGAGGACGAAGTTAGAAAACTGCTTCAACAGCATATTTACGGTCAAGACGGGGATACCTTGGAGGCAGTGATAGGGAATCTCCTCAGGGAGCAGGGGCTTACCATATCTACTGCAGAATCTTGCACAGGGGGGATGCTAGCCCATACCATCACCAATGCCCCCGGCAGTTCTGACTACTTCTTGGCCGGCTTTGTCACATACACCAGCGAGATGAAACATAAGGTCCTTGGGGTGCCCCAAGAGATTCTGGAGCGCTACACCGCTGTAAGCGAAGAGACAGCATTGCATATGGTGAGGGGGTTGGTAGAGAGGACAGGAACGGATATTGGGATAGCAACAACTGGCATTGCCGGTCCCGCAGGGGGATCCTCAGATAGGCCCGTGGGCCTGGTATATGTGGGCTACGCTATCAAGGGGCACACAAAGGTGGTGGAGTATAGATTTCACACTGATCGCCTTGGGGTAAAGACCCTAACCGTAAAATCTGCCTTAGACCACGTGAGAAGGGCCCTGATCAAGGGGAATGCAAAATGAGGACCTTCATCGCCATCGAGCTGCCCCCCGAAATCAGAGAAGGTCTCTATCGACTCATGGAAGAACTCCAGAGGGAGGGAATCCAAGGACGCTGGGTACCTCCCGAAAACCTCCATCTTACCTTAAGGTTCTTAGGGAATATTGAAGAGGATAGAATAGAAGGTATCATCGGCACTATGAAGGGTGCAGCCGAGACAGCCTCTGCCTTCCCCATATCGCTGAAAGGGCTGGGCGCCTTTCCCAGTCTTTCCCGTCCCAGGGTCCTTTGGGTAGGTGTGGAGAAAGGGCGAAAGGAACTGAGCCACCTCCAAAGGAATTTAGAGAAGAGACTCATATCCCAGGGCCTCCCTCCAGAAGACAAGTCCTTCAAACCCCACCTCACCCTGGCCCGCTTTAAGTTTCCAAAAGAAGAGATAAAAAGAAAGGTACTTCAAGCCTGCCAGAGGCGCAAAGGACTGGTGTGGGGCGAAACAATAGCCACCCACTTGACCCTATTTGAGAGCATCCTCTCTCCTCAGGGGGCGAAATACAAAAAGATACATCAAACCCCTCTCACACATGAAGGCTAAGGTCGGGGTCCCATGGGACCCCGACCTTTCTCACTTCACCACCTTGGTGAAAAGTGGCGCCAACGTGAGAGAGACAATAGACATAAGCTTAATCAGGATATTCATAGAGGGACCAGTAGTATCCTTAAACGGATCGCCAACTGTATCCCCCACCACTGCCGCCTTATGGGTATCAGAGCCCTTACCACCAAGGTGCCCCTTCTCAATGTGCTTCTTGGCATTGTCCCAGGCACCCCCGGCATTGGCCATCATCACACCTAAGAGCACACCCGAAAGGGTAGCACCCGCCAGCATCCCTCCCAAGGCCTCAGGGCCAAAGATGAAACCCACTATGGGTGGAGCTATGACAGCCACAATACCAGGCACTACCATCTCCCTGAGGGCGTTAACTGTGGCAATATCCACACATTTAGATGGATCGCACTTGGCCTTGCCCTCTAACAGCCCTGGTATCTCCCTGAACTGCCGGCGTATCTCCTGGACCA
This sequence comes from Aquificota bacterium, assembly GCA_015486015.1. Taxonomy (GTDB): domain Bacteria; phylum Thermosulfidibacterota; class Thermosulfidibacteria; order Thermosulfidibacterales; family B14-G1; genus WFSI01. Next base: position 120,885 of record WFSL01000014.1, read on the forward strand.
TGGCAAAAGCGGTTTTCCCTACGCCCCTCATGGTCATGGAACCCAACAAGAAGGGGATGAGACCACCTATGAACAGCCCAGCCACCACACTGGCCTTGGTAACATCAATGGCCTTCAATCCCACCGTTGCACCGTAAGCTGAAAAGAGGGCCAAGGCTGTCATGGCAGCAGAGCCGATAGCAAATCCTTTGCCAATAGCCGCCGTGGTGTTGCCCAGGGCATCGAGGCTGTCTGTGATGCGCCTGGTCTCAGGCCCAAGACCTGCCATCTCAGATATACCACCCGCATTGTCAGCCCCGGGGCCATAGGCGTCAACACTCATAGTAACACCAATGGTACCCAGCATGCCCACAGCAGTTAAGGCAATCCCATACATCCCAGCTGCCTTATAAGCAAGAAACACACCTATAGCGATGAGGAAAAGGGGAAGGGCCACGCTCTCCATTCCCACAGCAAACCCCGTAATGATATTGGTGGCCGCCCCCGTCTGGGAAGACTCCGCTATGGTAACGATGGGTTTGGCAGAGGTGTAATACTCAGTGATGAGCCCTATGGCTATTCCCACTAAGGTACCAATCAGCAAGGCCCAAAAAACCCCCACAGGCAGACCCAACGATTTTGTGAGGGGATAAGCCACAACGATGAGGAGTATAGCTGCCACGAAGGTGGCATACCTTAAGGCAGCTTGGGGGTTCATGTTTTTGAAAACCACCATAGAGAACACCGCTATCATAGAAGCAATGAGACCCACCATGATGATGAGTACGGGATAGACCATCCAATGGTAGGCCATCTGAGGGGAGAGACTCATGGTGGCAGCAATAGCGATACAGGCCACCACTGATTCCACGTAAGACTCAAAGAGGTCAGCACCCATTCCAGCCACGTCACCCACACAGTCACCTACGTTGTCCGCAATAACACCTGGATTCCTGGGATCGTCTTCTGGAATGCCCGCCTCAATTTTACCCACAAGGTCGGCCCCCACATCAGCCCCCTTCGTATAGATACCTCCCCCTACCCTGGCAAAGAGGGCCATGAAGGAGGCACCCATGGCAAAGCCTGTAAGGACATGAGGATCATGCTGGGCAAATAGAAGAAAGAGTACACCCAAGCCAAATAGCCCCAAGCTGGCAACTGATAGACCCATAACAGAACCGCTGAAGAAGGAGACCACCAAGGCCTTGTCTTGCCCATAATCATTAGCAGCGGCAGCAGTGCGGACGTTACCCATGGTAGTAGCGCTCATGCCAAAGAAACCCGCAAGTCCAGAACATACTGCACCAAACAGAAAAGCCACACCTGTCCAAAAGCTAATAAATATGGCCAAAAGGATGCCCACAATCAACACGATGATAGCAACTATCTTATACTCCCTCTTCAGGAAGGTCATAGCCCCTACATGGATCATATCCGCTATTTCCTTCATGAGCTCTGTGCCAACGGGTTGTTTTATTATATACAGGTAAAGCAACCCCGCCATAACAAGCCCTGCAATCCCCAGCAATGGAGCAAACACTACATATTGTACCATCTCCCACCTCCAACTAAAAATTTTTTACAATATCTACTTCATCCTCTTTTAGCTTGCCTTCACTATCACCCCCTCCCGAAACGCTATTTCTCCTATTGATGAGGTTTATGGCATAATTCACGCCTTTTCTCAAGACCATCTCTACGGCATCAGCCGCTAAGCGGAGGGCATCTATAAGGGCTCCTTCCTCTTCTGGCCCAAAGGGCGAGAGGAGAAAATCCACTATCGCCTGATGGTCGTGCTCCCTCCCTGCTGGCCTCCCCACCCCTACCCTCACCCTTGGAAAACCCTCCGAACCTATTTCCTCTATAATGGATTGAAGTCCCCTGTGCCCCCCAGTTCCTCCGCGGTGCTTCACCCTCACCACTCCAAAAGGAAGATCTATATCGTCGTGCACCACCAGCATCTCCTGGGGAGAAAACCCTCGAGACATCCAATCTACTACCGCCTTCCCCGACTCATTCACATATGTTTGAGGCTTTATCAGATAAACACCATCTCCTATCCTGGCGAACAGGGAGCCACATCCCCCCTCACTGATTCTGACATTCCATCGCTGCGCAAGTACATCCACTACCATGAAGCCCACATTGTGCCTTGTAAACGCATACCTGGCTCCTGGGTTCCCTAAGCCCACAACCAGCTTCACCATAGAAGATGACCTCAATCCTCCTCCTCAACCTCTTCCTTCCCGAGCTCCTCAGTAACCTCCGCCTTCTCAGCAGCAGTGGCCATCACCGTAACCACAGGCTGCGATGGGTCCTCCTTCAAGATAACCCCCCCAGGCAAGGAGATGTCTCTCACAAACAGGGTATCACCTACATCCAAATCGTCGATGCCAATGACCAGCTCCTCGGGAATATCCTTTGGGAGGCACTCCACCTCGATCTCGTCCATCAAGTACTCCACCACACCACCCTTCTTGACCCCTACAGGTTCCCCCGTAAACCTGAGTGGAATCCTGAGGGTCATCTCCCTTCCAAACGTGACAGCATAAAAGTCCACATGTAGAATGTTCAGGCCCACCGGCTCTTCCTGTACGTCCTTGATGATCACCTTCAAGGTCTTGCCTTCAAGGTTCAGATCGTAGAGCTTGGCCTCGCTCCAATGACCCTTCAAGGTATTGAGGACTGCCCCCTTCGCCTCTAAGGAAAGGGGAATTGGTGGAAGATCGGGTCCATAGACCACACCCGGCAGCAGGCCTCTCTTCCTCAGCTTCCTCGCCACCCCCTTACCTGTAGCCTCTCTCCTGGTACCCTCAAACACCAAACCTTCCCTCATGGCCTCTACTTGCCTCCTCTCATAATGAACAGTGAACTGACAGACTCACCCAGGTGTATACGCCTTATGGCCTCTGCAATAAGGGGTGCCACCGACAGTACCTTCACCTTCGAAAAGGTTTCTTTCAGTGGGATAGTGTTGGTCACCACCACCTCTTCCAGGGCCGATGACTCAATCCTATCCCTTGCCGGGCCAGAGAAGACAGGATGGGTAGCGGCGGCAAGGCACTCTACCACTCCCTCTTCCAGAAGGGCCTCAACGGATCTTACCAGGGTGCCCGCTGTATCTATCATGTCATCCAAAATAAAGGCCCTTTTACCCTTCACCTCACCAATAACGTGCATCACCTCAGCCACATTGTCGGCGACCCTTCTCTTATCAATGATAGCCAAGGGGAGATGAAAGGACTTGGCAAAGGCCCTGGCCCTCTCAACCCCACCTGCATCGGGGGATACAACCACGAGGTTCTCGACCCCCCTGGACTCCATGTAGTCTAAGAAGATGGGCATAGCCAAGAGGTTGTCTACAGGGATGTTGAAAAAACCCTGTATCTGACCCGAGTGCAGATCCATAGTGAGTACCCTGTCGGCCCCTGCTGCTGTCACCAGATCGGCAACGAGCTTGGCGGTTATGGGTACTCTGGGCTGCACCTTTCTATCCTGCCGCGCATATCCATAGTAAGGCATTACCGCTGTAATACGCCCTGCAGAAGCCCTCCTTAGCGCATCAATCATCACCAATAGCTCCACAAGGTGCTCATCCACCGGGGGACAGGTGGGCTGGATGAGAAAGACATCACTCCCCCTCACGCTCTCCAGGATCTGAATGTTTGCCTCCCCATCACTGAAGCGGGTAACCTTGGCTAAGCCCATGGGGATTCCCAAGCAGTCACACACCTCCTGCGCCAGTTGCGGATTAGCACTGCCGGAAAAGACTTTCATGGTCCAGGGCATCTACTCCCCCCCTTTCAACCATCTGTTAGAAAGCTATCCCCTAATGACTGTGTGTACAATCCCATGAAACCCCCAAGCCTTTCACCTTTGCACGAAGGAATTGGCTGGGGTGGGAGGACTCGAACCTCCGAATAGCGGATCCAAAGTCCGCTGCCTTGCCTCCTTGGCTACACCCCATTCCCCAAGGACAATAATATACCCTTCCACCCCCCTTTCGCCATCCAGTAAGCTGCCTCTTCAGCCCTTCTCCTCTCGTTAAAGATGCCAAAAAGAGCAGCACCACTACCACTCATCATGGCCATGGTCGCCCCTCTTTCTAACAATACCCCCTTCACTTCCCGCAGGGAAGGATAATGCCTCAAAACAGGACCTTCCAAGTGGTTGAACGCCCTCGAAGCAAGCCGCTCTACCACCCCATCTTCCACTAAATGCGCAAGCATATTAATGTCGGTGCATGGGGGTGTCAAGGGAAAGGCGAGGCTCGAATAAGCCCAGGCCGTGGATATGCCAAAAGGAGGAATCACCAAGAGGATGAAACCTCGAAGGTTCGGTTTGATAGGCCACAAGAGATCGCCCCTGCCTCTTCCCACTGCTGCTCTCTTGTTGAGGATGAAGAAACCTACATCCGCCCCCACCTCCTCACCTATTCTTAAAAGGGCATCCGTAGAGAGATCCAGCCCAAGCAGTTCATTAGCAGCCAGCAAAAAGGCAGCCGCATTGGCCGAACCTCCACCAAAACCTCCACCGACGGGTACCCTCTTATCAATAACCACCTCCATTCCAGGTCTCTCCCCCAGACGATTACAAAGGGCCTCATAGGCCTTCGAAACGGTATTGGTCATTCCCCTGGGCACCCCTGGGTGATCACAGGTGATGTGGATCCCACCCCCCGATCCCAGAAAGAGCGTAAGCCTATCCCTCAATGGGAGCCTGTAAAAGATGGTCTCTATCTCATGATAACCCTCTGGCCTCTTGAAAAGCACTTGCAGATGCAAGTTTATCTTTGCAAAGGAAAAAATAGAAACACTTCTTCTCAACCCTATTTCCAGTGGCGGGGCCGATGGGACTTGAACCCACGACCTCCGACGTGACAGGCCGGCGCTCTAACCGGGCTGAGCTACGACCCCACCTGAATTTGGTAGGCGGAACAGGACTCGAACCTGCGACCCCCGGCTTGTAAGGCCGGTGCTCTCCCACTGAGCTATCCGCCTTCGCAGGGTGATAGATAACACCGGTCTTTTAGGGTGTCAAGGAATCCCTATGCGTTAAAGGAGGGTTACTTCGCACCCCTCATGGTGAGATAAAAGGCAAGGATCTCCAGCTCGGTACCCATATCCACATTCTTCACCACCACCTTCTTGGGGGGGCGGATACGCATAGGGGCAAAGTTCAGGATCCCCTTAACCCCAGCCCTGGCCAGCCTTTCAGCCACCTCCTGGGCCTGAGAGTAGTGAACAGCAACAATGGCCATCTTAATGCCCTTCTCCTTCACTACCCGCTCCATCTCAGAAGCAGGATAAAGCACACAGCCCTCTGGCACCTCCTTACCCTCAGTATGGATATCAAAGGCCACAGAAAGTTTAAAACCATGCCGTTGAAACCCCTTGTACCGCAGAAGGGCAGTACCGAGGTTTCCCACACCTACCAAAGCCACTTCCCAGGTCCTGTTAAGGCCCATAACCCTCTTGATATCTTGCATTAGCTCTTTCACATAATAACCTACACCTCTGGTACCAAACTCCCCGAAATATGCCAAATCCTTCCTGATCTGGGCAGGATTTACCCCACAACGTCTCCCCAACTCCGCCGAGGAGACCACCTCGATTCCCTCTTCCTCCAGTTCATTTAAGCAGCGCAAGTAGAGGGAAAGTCTACCAACGGTTACTTCTGGTATCTTGAATCTCCTCATGAAAACCCCCGTTATGTGGTAACTTTCACAAAAGTAGAGGAATAAAGGGGGGATGTCAACATCCCCCCGTATCAAAGAAAGGCTTTTTTAAAAAATTATCCTATCAAAATGTGCACCGCCTTGAAGGGATCAGTAAAGAGGATAATGAGGGCCACAACCAGCATATAGATGGTGAGGGCCTCGATCATAGCCAGGCCGATAATCATACCCACGGTGATTTTACCAGAGGCCTCAGGGTTCCTGGCAATACCTTCCATGGCAGCCTTAATACTCATACCCTGACCTATGCCACAAAGGCCAGCAGCGAAGCCCAGACCAAAACCGGCAGCAATGGCGGCGTACTTAAGCATGCCCAGGGCTGCCATCTTCAGCTCCAAGCCGGCCTCCGCCGCCATGGCAGGAGAGACCACCATTAGCACAAGAACAGGAGCCATCAACCCACAAAGCATCTTCTTTGACATCCGCTTCTCCCTCCTTAAAATAGATTTTGTCTCACAACCTGCTCAATGCTCCTCCTCAATCGCCAAAGCGATATACACAATAGAAAGCAATGTGAAGACTAAAGCCTGAATAAAGCCAAAGAATATAGAGAGAAACATCACAGGCACAGGTACTAACAATGGCACTAAGGAGAAGAGCACCATAAAGAGGCTCTCTTCACCAAAGATGTTACCAAATAGTCGAATTGACAGAGAAAGCACCCTGGCGAAATGGCCAATGCTCTCGAGCACAAAAATCATAGGCGAAAGCCACCATACCGGACCGCCAATACGCCTGAGATACTTAAATACCCCATACTTGCGCATCCCAACATAGTGATAATAAAAGAATACCACAATGGCAGGACCAATAGTGATATTCCAGTTGGAATCGGAAGCAACAAAACCCGGTACTAAGCCGATCCAGTTTCCAAAGAGGATAAAGAGAAAGAGAGTGCCGATAAGAGGAAGGTATGGGCGGGCATCCTTCCCTCCCATAAGGTCACTCATAAAATTGAGCATCCCTTCTACATAAGATTCCATGACATTCTGCCATCCCCTGGGTACCAACGACAAGCTCCGCCTGGCCAGCAAGGCCAGTATCAGCAAAATGGCCATCACTACCCAAGCCATAAAAACAAACTTGTAACGTCCAGGCAGAAGGTTAAAGACATAGGGCTCGTACATAGCTAAACCTCCCCCATCTCCCTCCCCAGATGAAACAAACCTGTAAGGGGTACCACCACCAATAAGGAGAGACCCACCAGTGTGGCCAGTGGATTCACAACCTTAAAGAAAAACAACAAACCAAGAAACATAGCCATAAAAAGATACTTTGCCAACTGCACCACAAAGAGCACAACGCCTTTCGCTTTTCGAATTAGCCTGGGAAAAAGGGTTCGCATAAGCCAGATATCCCCCAGGGCAATGATACCCCCTACAAAGACCCCCAATGTAATAGGGAAGCTATACCACAAGAAGGTCACCACCAGCATAAAAGCCAACAGGATCCATCCTCTCATCTCCATCTTTTTAACGACCCTCACCCTTAGACTCCCTCTTTACCTCTTTGAACACTTCCTTAAACACCGCATAGAAACCCGAAACCGCCCCTACCAAAAAGAAGATCAATGTCAGCCATGGCCTGGTGCCAAACTTGGTATCCAAATAGTAACCTATTCCAAAGCCTATCATGGTGGCGATAACCAGCGTCATTCCCAAAGCGCTCAAAGAGATTATACGCTTTAACCATCCCGACTCTCCTTTAATAAGCATCCCAATTGTTCCCAAAATCTCAAACCGGCACCTATTTAACAAGAGGAGCATGCTCAGTCAATGCTCAAAGCAAAAAAAAATGGCAAACCACGTTTTCCATAGCCTAAAAGGCCATTGCCCCCTCCCCTACCTCCAAGGTGAAGGCAATATCCTCCCGGGTATGTGCCGTAGATACAAAGGCTGCCTCGAACTGAGAAGGGGCCAGATTTACCCCACCATTCAACATGCGCCAGAAATACTTGGAGTATCGCTGGGTGTCACTGGTGAGGGCCTGGGCGTAGCTCTCCACCCTCTCTTCTTCCGTGAAAAAAAGGGACATCATAGAGCCCACTCGATTCACCACACCGGGTATACCCCTTCTAAATAAGACCTCCATGATCCCAGCCTCCAGCTCAGACGCCCTTTCCTCCAGTCGCTCATAGGTGCCAGGGCGGGCCAAGATCTCCAAGGTTTTAAGGCCCGCAGCCATAGCCAGGGGATTACCAGAGAGAGTACCCGCCTGATAAACTGGCCCCAGGGGTGCAACCTGCTCCATGATCTCCCTCTTTCCTCCGTAGGCCCCCACGGGTAGTCCCCCACCAATAACCTTGCCCAGGCAAGTGAGATCAGGGGTAACCCCATAGAGCTCTTGAGCCCCTCCATAGGAGACCCTGAAGCCGGTTATCACCTCGTCAAAGATAAGCAGGGCCCCGCATTCCTTAGTAATGGCCCTCAACCCTTCCAAGAATCCTGGAACAGGTGGAATGACCCCAGCGTTTCCCATGACAGGCTCCACGATGACAGCCGCTATCTCTTCACCCACTCCCTCACAGAAGCGCTTCACCGAGTCCAAATCATTAAAGGTGGCCAAGAGGGTATGTTGAGTAAAGTCCTTAGGCACCCCCGGTGTACCGGGTAGGGAAAATGTGAGAACGCCAGAGCCTGCCTTCGCCAGCAAATAGTCCACGTGGCCGTGGTAACAACCTTCAAACTTGATCACCTTATCTCTACCCGTATAGCCCCTGGCCAGACGCAGGGCACTCATGGTGGCCTCGGTACCCGAGTTGACAAAGCGAACCATCTCTACAGAAGGTACCGCCTCCACTACCCTCTTGGCCAGCTCCACCTCCAATTCGGTAGGGGCACCAAAGCTGGTGCCCCTGGCTGCTACTTGGGAGACGAACTCTACCACCTCGGGATGGGCATGACCCAGGATTAAAGGCCCCCAGGAGGCTACATAGTCTATGTACTCATTCCCATCTACATCCCAAAGCCTGGAACCTTGCCCTTTGGCCACAAAGAATGGCGTACCTCCCACAGCCTTGAACGCCCGAACGGGGCTATTCACCCCTGCCGGTAGATACCTGCACGCCTCTCTGTAAAGTTCATCCGACCTTTTGCCCATCTCTAAACCTCCCTTTGAATCTAAGAACCCTAAATTACAAGTCTACCCTTCATGGCCAGCAAGGGGGGAATAAAACTTCATCGCATTGCTATAAAAGACCCTCCTGGCCCCTTCTTCCCCTAAGGTTTCCACCACCAACTCTGCATCTCTCAATGAAAAAGGCCTAAGGGCCCGAGTAGAAGGCAAGTCGGTGCCAAACATGAGTGCCCCAGGGCTCAACTGGTAAATGGATCTCAGGGCCCATGGCACATCTAAGTGTACCCGCCCAAAACCCGTGGCCTTCACCTTGACGCCCTTCTCTATTAGCCTGAGCAAAAAAGGAAAGCCCTCCCGGGAGAGCCCCAAGTGGTCTATACTTACGGCAGGCAGCGAAGCTACCAAGGAATAAAGCACCTCCAAATCTCGCGAGTCCATATACAGTTCCACATGCCATCCCACCAGCTCATGGACCCGGTGAGCCAGGGTCTCCAGGTGCTCCAAGGTCTCAGATCCACCCCGATAAAGGTTGAAACGCACCCCCCGCACCCCCACTCTATGAAGCATAAGGATCTCCTTAGCAGAAGCCGTAGCCCTGAGGTTCACTACTCCCACAAAGCCAGGCCCCAACCGCTGGAGAGCATCCAACATATAGGCATAGTCAAAGGCCTGGAAAGAGCCGGAAACTACGGCACCCCCAACCACATTTAAGTCCTTTACTGCCTTGAGGTAGTCCTGACAAGTGAAATCCGGAGGCAAATAGCCCTGGTTAAGCACTAAGGGGAAGCGTCTATCAATAATATGAAAGTGGCTATCAAAAATCCGGTATGCGTTAAGGTTCATTAGAATCTCTCACGAGAGACAAAAAACCAATGCACCTTTTAAATTACCATTCAACTTGTTGAGTAGTCACACCACACCAATCCCTTTCTTCAAGGGATCACTTTAAATTTTTAACATACCACCATATTCCGTGCAACACAGACCGGAATTGACACAAAAAACCCAAGGGATTAATTGTACCTCAAGAACAGAAGGAGGGTGCGACTATGGACCTGCTCAAGAAGGTAGAAGAAGATCATCGATTTGATTGGGTTAGGGCTTACGAGACCTTGGGGGAACACCCAGCCTTGAGGGGTATAATCATCGCAGTCTTTGTAATAGGCGCCCTGGCCAGCATCCTATACTTTCTTAGGGATTACCCCCACTATCTGACCCTTATAGCCCATAAGAAAGTGGGGCTTTTATGGATAAAGAAGCTATCATTTCCCTTACTTTTTAGGGGGTAATATCCAGACCCCTTTCATTGGGCTCATGAGAGTGGTTAAATGTTATAGCAGCTCAGCCAAGGCATGGATAGAAAAGCAGATTCAACGCCTCCCTTCCCCTCTCAGAGAACTTCTGGCTGATGTTCGCATATACTGTTTCCGTTCAGATGCCTCGGTGGATGGCACCGTGCCCAGAAACCGCAGAACCACTGACGGGAGACCCTCTTGCCATACCTCTCACTTCAACGAAGAGCTGAACGCTATTGTGCTCTTCGCCAAGGATGTAGACACCGAGGACGGGGCCTTCAATATGTTCCTACACGAGGTGGGTCATGCATTAGACTGGCATCTTGGATTTAAGAGGTACCATATATCCGAGTATATTGACTGCGGAGACCCTTTAGACGACCATGCTGCCCTCAGCCCGAGAGAGCAGTTTGCCCAAGCCTTCGAGGCCTGGTTCCGTTGGCAAAAGAGGCCCGCTTCCACGTCCCACGAGCACACGAGAGATGAATTGCTTCAGAAGGCCCCAAGGCTTTATAGCTTCCTCAAGCTACTCCTGGACGCCAGCGATGACGAAGAAACCCCTGGAAACTTACAGAGTTGACACATGAGCATCAAGTGTTTTAATAAACAGCATAAATTAGGGCTACAGAAAGGAGTAGGGATGCGAAAAAGGGAAGAACCGCGTGGCGAACTCCAAGCCTTCTTGGGGAAGGGAACCGAGTTCAAGGGTACCCTCCTCTTTGATGGGGTGGTGAAGTTAGACGGAAAGATAGAAGGTGAAATCATTTCTGAAGGGTACCTTGTGGTTGGCCGGGAAGCAGAGATTAAGGCAGAAGTGAAGGTAGGCTCTATCCAAGTGGCTGGAAAGGTAATCGGGAATATCACCGCCAGCGGGAAGGTGGAAATACTCTCTTCAGGAAGGGTGGTAGGCGATATTACCACCCCAAAGCTTGCCGTAGAAGAGGGAGCTCACTTTACTGGCCATTGCCAGATGGAGGAAGTGGGGAGAGAAGAGAAGGTAATCCCCATGGAAGAGGGTACCATATAACGGGATATCCTCCAAAACCGAACGCTGTCTCCTCACCCCCAGGGAAATATGGGTATGTGCCTTGACATTGGCCTTCCTTTCTGCTACTCACCTGCCGAGCTTGAGAAATAAATAACATCTGACCCAGGGTCTCTGATGGCTCGGGTGGATGGGGTTGGAGGGATGTAAGGTTCGGGCTAAATGCCTCGGGCGAAAGGGTTAGAGGGTGTTGCTTGAACCAGGTAACAGATAGGAGGTAGGCTATGATAAGCCTAAATCACACTTTGCTTATTCAGATGCTTAACTTCATTGTACTGATAATTCTGCTTAATGCTATTATATTTAAACCCATCTTAAGGATTCTGGATGAACGTAAAGAGAAGGTAGAGGGCACACTGAACGAGGCCCGTCTCCTCACCGAGAAGGCAGAAGAGCTGATGGCCGAATATGAAAGAAAGATGGCAGAAGCTCGTCAGCAGGCCCTCCAAATGGTGAACGAGGGGAGGCTTCAGGCCATTGAAGAACAGCGAGGGATATTGGCAAGGGCAAAGGAAGAGGCCGAAGAGCAACTCACAAAGCTTAAGGAAAACATTGAACGAGAGAAGGAAGAGGCCTCTGGGGCCTTAGAGAGGTTTGCACAGGTTCTTTCTATCAGCATAGCGGAGCGGCTCTTAGAGAGGCCATTGGATAAAGGGGAGAGGATGAAATGGGGGCCTTGAGATGGACGCTTAAACGGATGTTTCCTTCCATGGTGTTTGTATTGCTCTTTGCAGGGGTGGTTGTGGCTGGAGAAGGGGAAGAGGTACATCACGTAAGCATACTGATGGAGATGTTTCGGGTCATCAATTTTGTTGTCTTTGTCTTTCTCCTATACAAGTTCGCAGGCCGGCCAGTAAAGAACTACTTCAAAAACAGAGTGGATTCCATAGAAGCAGCCATAAAAGAGGCCAAAGAGGCCAAAGAGACTGCAGAACGTGCAGCTCAGGAAAATACAGAGAAACTAAAAAGGGCTGAGACCGAATTAAAGGAGATCTTCTCTCAAGCAAAGAGGGATAGGGAAGAGCAAGCAAGGCGTATCAGGGAAGAGACAGAGGGCATGGTGAAAAGGATTCGAGAAGAGGCTGAGGCAGCGGCAGTCTTAGAGGTCAAGAAAGCCCGATTAGAGCTTCAAAGAAGGGCAGCAGAACTCTCAGTAAGCATGGCCGAGACCCTATTAAGGGAGCACTTTACAGACGAGGACCAGGAAAGGCTCTTGGGCGAATATGTCACCAAGATTAAAGGGGTACACTGATGAGTAAAGCACTCGCTACCCGGTATGCAAAAGCCCTTATAGACAGCTTGAAGGAGCACAAGGAAGATTTCGAGAGGGCCTACGAAGAGCTGAAAAAGGTCGCACAGATCTTAAGGGATAACCCCAGGCTCTTCCGCTACCTATCTCAGCCTGTAGTTCCGAGGGGTGATCGCCTTGAGATGGGGAAGGCCTTGGTGGACGACCTGGGACTTTCACCCCGTTTGAGAAACTTCCTTTTAGTACTCATAGAAAAGGGACGGATACCCCTGCTGAATTTGATTGTTGAAGAGTTCAGAAAACTTGCAGATGAGGCGCTGAACCAGGTGAGGGGGATAGTGCGCACGGCAATGCCCCTCACCCATCGGGACCTGGAACTTTTGAGCAAGAGCTTCCAGGAGGTTGTGGGGAAAAAGGTGGTGTTAGAGGTGGAAGAAGACCCCACCATCATTGGAGGGGTGGTGACCCTGATAAGAGGTGTGGTCTTCGATGGTAGCGTAAAAGGGAACTTAGAGCAGATTAAAGAGAAGCTTATAGAGGGGTGACAGAGATGCAGATAAGGGCTGAGGAAATCAGCAGTATCTTGAAGCAGCGGATTGAGGAGTTCGAAAGGGGGGTAGAGCTGGCTGAAGAGGGGATTGTCACTTATGTAGGTGACAAGATTGCCCGTGTCTATGGCCTGGACAACGTGATGTACTCAGAACTGGTAGAGTTCCCCCATGGCGTCTATGGTATGGCTTTCAACTTGGAGGAAGACAGCGTTGGCATTGTGATTCTGGGCGAAGATGTGTACATCAAGGAGGGGGATCGGGTTAAGAGAACCAAGAGGATCGTCCAGGTGCCTGTAGGGGAGTCCCTCATAGGGAGGGTAGTGAATCCCCTTGGACAACCCATAGATGGCTTAGGCCCCATAGAGGCCACTGAGTTCGCCCCTGTGGAAAGGCTTGCCCCTGGGGTAGTTGACCGGCAGCCCGTTAGCGAGCCACTTCAAACCGGGCTGAAGGCCGTGGACTCTATGATCCCTATCGGTAGAGGCCAAAGGGAGCTCATTATCGGTGACAGGCAGACGGGGAAGACGGCTATTGCTATTGACGCCATCATCAACCAGAAAAATACCGATGTCTACTGCATTTACGTGGCCATTGGGCAGAAGCGCTCCCTGGTGGCCCAGATTGTGGAGAAGCTGCGCCAGTATGGTGCCATGGACTACACCACTGTGGTAGCCGCCACTGCCAGTGAACCGGCCCCATTGCTTTACTTGGCACCTTATGCTGGGTGCGCCATGGGGGAGTGGTTCAGGGACCAAGGTAAGCATGCCCTCATTGTATATGACGATCTCACGAAACAAGCCCAAGCTTACAGGGAGATGTCCCTCCTGCTGAGGCGTCCACCGGGGCGCGAAGCGTATCCCGGAGATATCTTTTACCTCCACTCCCGCCTCTTAGAAAGGGCAGCAAAAATGAGTGATGAGCTGGGGGGAGGTTCACTCACGGCCCTCCCCATTATCGAGACCCAGGCAGGGGATGTTTCTGCATACATCCCTACTAATGTCATTTCCATTACAGATGGACAGATATACCTGGTTACAGATCTGTTCTATTCGGGTGTCCGTCCAGCCATATCGGTGGGGCTCTCCGTCTCCCGTGTGGGTGGTGCCGCCCAAATTAAGGCCATGAAGCAAGTGGCAGGGATGCTGAGGCTGGATTTGGCTCAGTACAGGGAGATGGAGGCATTTGCCCAGTTTGCCAGTGAACTGGACGAGTCCACCAGGAAGCTCCTCATCAGAGGCGAAAGGATGGTGGAAATCCTCAAGCAGGACCAGTATCTTCCACAGCCTGTAGAGGAACAGGTCGCCACCATCTTCGTAGGGGTAAATGGCTATTTGGACGACCTCCCAGTAGATGCATGCCGCAGGTTTGAAAAGGAATACATTGAATATCTGAAGAGCACACATCAGGACATCCTCACAGAGATAAGGGAGAAAAAGGAGATTACACCAGAGCTCGAAGAGAAAATGAAAAAGGCCACGGAAGAGTTCAAGAAGATGTTCGTGGTATAAGGGGGAAGGCCATGAGCGCCAATCTCAGGGATATGAGGCGAAAGATCGCCAGCATCCAGAGCACACAGAAGATCACTAACACCATGAAGCTCGTTGCAGCTGCAAAGTTGCGCCGCGCCCAAAACGACATCCTGCTTATGAGGCCCTATGCTTACAAGATGCATGAAATGGCATCTTCACTCGCTCTGAGGGCCAATCCCGAAATGCACCCCCTCTTGACCCAGAAGGAGGAAGGGAGAGTGCTCCTCGTAGTGGTCACATCGGACAGGGGGCTGTGTGGTGCCTTTAATGCCAACATTCTTAGAAAGGCAGAGGAGTTCATTTTAGAGAAGGAGGAAGGGGGAAGGGAGGTTTTTATACTCACCATAGGGAGAAAAGCGAGGGACCATTTCAAGCGCAGACCCCAGTACAAGGTAGTAAGGTCATTTACGGACTTCTTCCTCAAGAGGGTGGAATACGAACAGGCCGCCACGACAGCTGAACTGATCACCTCTGAGTTTGTGCAGGGAAAGTACGACGCTGTGTATGTGATATACAACGAATTCAAGTCTGCTATAAGGCAAGACGTCATTGTAGATAGACTACTGCCCATTGAGCCCATGGAGGTGAGAGAGGGGGAACCTACAGTGGACTTTATTTATGAGCCTTCTCCCCAGGAAATCCTGAACGACCTCTTGCCACTGCACTTTAAGACCCAAGTTTACAGGGTCTTCTTGGAGTCATACGCCAGTGAGCAGGGTGCCAGAATGACCGCCATGGACAATGCAACAAAGAACGCAGAAGAACTCATCAGAGATCTAACCCTGCAGTATAACAAGGCCAGACAAGCCTCCATCACCAAGGAGATATTGGAGGTGGTGGCGGGGGCAGAGGCATTGAAAGGATGATCTTGGGAGGAGCAAATATGGAAAAGAACGTTGGACAAGTGGTTCAAATTATGGGAAATGTGGTAGATGTAGAGTTTGAGCCCGGCAACCTTCCCGCCCTCTATAATGCCCTCGAGCTGAAGGAGAGGGACGAAACCCAGGGTATAGAATTCGATTTGACACTGGAGGTAGAGCAACACTTGGGAAACAACCGCGTTAGATGCGTGGCCATGGGCCCAACAGAGGGCTTGGTGAGAGGGATGAAGGTGACCGATCTTGGCGGGCCCATCAAGACACCTGTGGGCCGTGGGGTCCTAGGTAGGGTGCTGAACGTGCTGGGCAAGCCTGTGGATAGGCTTGGCCCCGTGGAAGCCGAGGAGTACTGGCCTATACTTCGACCTGCCCCCTCCTTTGAGGAACAGTCCACCACCACAGAGATCTTGGAGACGGGAATCAAGGTAATTGACCTGTTAGAGCCTTATTGCAAGGGTGGAAAGACAGGCATGTTTGGTGGCGCCGGCGTTGGAAAGACAGTGATTATCATGGAGCTCATCAGAAACATCGCCATTGAGCATGGTGGTGTCTCTGTCTTTATTGGCGCTGGAGAGAGGACCAGAGAGGGAAACGACTTATATTTGGAGACCAAGCATGCAGGGGTCCTGGACAAAACCGCCCTGGTCTATGGCCAGATGACGGAGCCCCCTGGGTGCCGATTTCGAGTCTCTCACACAGGCCTCACCATTGCTGAGTACTTTAGGGATGTAGAGGGGCAAGATGTGCTGGTGTTTATAGACAACATCTTCCGATTCTCCCAGGCAGGTTCTGAGGTCTCAGCCCTCTTAGGACGTATGCCCTCCGCTGTGGGGTACCAGCCTACCTTGGCTACGGATATTGCCCAACTCCAAGAGAGGATCACTTCCACCAAGAAGGGCTCCATTACCGCCGCACAGGCAGTTTATGTTCCAGCCGATGACCTCACTGATCCTGCTCCTGCCACCACCTTCGCCCACTTAGATGCTACCACGGTGCTCTCCAGGCAGATCGCCGAGCTTGGGATATACCCCGCTGTTGATCCCTTAGATTCCACCTCCAGAATCCTGGACCCCAAGATCGTGGGAGAGGAACACTATACGGTAGCCAGGAGGGTCCAGCAGATCCTCCAAAGGTACAAAGAGTTACAGGAGATTATAGCCATACTTGGTATGGAAGAGCTCTCAGAAGAGGACAAGGTGATAGTGAACAGGGCCAGGAGGATCCAACGTTTCCTCTCACAGCCCTTCTTCGTTGCAGAGCAGTTCACAGGAAGACCTGGACGGTACGTCCCCTTAGAAGACACCGTGAGAAGCTTCAGGGCCCTCGTAGATGGTGAGTACGACGACTTGCCAGAGGCAGCCTTCTACATGGTAGGCACCATAGAGGAGGCAGTGGAGAAGGCCAAGGAGTTGAAGGGGGCATAAGGAATGGCGGAGCGACCCCTGAAACTTGACATCGTTACTCCTGAACGACTGGCTGTCTCCCAGGAGGTGGAGATGGTCACGGTTCCCGGCGGGAAAGGGGAATTTGGAGTGCTCCCTGGGCATACCCCATTCCTCACGACAGTGAAGCCAGGGCGCCTGGTTTATGAGGCCGGTGGGAAAAGGGACTCGCTTGCCATTGGCTGGGGATACGCTGAGGTGGGGCCTTATAGGGTGCTCATCCTCACAGAGATGGCTAAGAGACCATCTGAGATTGACAGAGATGCCGTGAGGAGGGAATACGAAGAACTCTCCCAGAGATTAGTGGGCGAGGTCCCCCTTGAGGAGAGGGAGGCCATCTCCAGGCAGTTAGAGAGGGTGAAAGCTCAGCTCAAGGTGCTGGAGGCTGCATAAGAAGAACCCTGCGCTTTCGCAGCACTTCAATGTAGTGGGCAACCGCCTTGTTGTGTGCCGCCAATGTGCGCGAGAAGACGTGCGTCCCATCTCCCCTGGCTACAAAGTAGAGATACTTCACATGGGCCGGATAAATCGCTGCCCTTATGGCATCCAGACCAGGATTGCAAATGGGGCCAGGAGGTAGACCTTTATGAAGGTAAGTATTATAGGGAGATCGAATGCGTAGCTCCCTCTTCCCCAGGGTAGTCTTATACCCTCCGTTTTGGAGTCTCACGGCATAGATTACAGTGGGGTCTGCTTGCAGCCTCATCCCCCTCTTCAACCGATTGTGATAGACCGCCGATATGAGGGGCATCTCCTCCCTTATGGATGTCTCCTTCTGAATGATAGAAGCCAAAATGACAGCCTGGAGGAGCGTAAGCCCTCTCTGATGGCACTCTTTTATTATATCATTTCCAACCCTCTGCCAGAATGTATACACCATCTTTTCAACTATGCGAGAAGCTGGGAATCCTTTGGGGAATCTGTAAGTCTCTGGAAACAGGAACCCCTCAGCGGTACATCCAGGCACCTTCAACTTTCTAAGCAATACAGGATCTGATGCGGCGCTCAGAAACTCATCCCGATGTGCAAGGAGGCCCTGCTGTACCAGCAAGTCGGCAATATCAAACATACTCATCCCCTCCCACACGGTGACACTCCTGAGATAAACCCTCCCCTCAACAAGCTCCTTGGCCAAACCCCTGACGGACTGGCTCGTAGAGACCATATACTCCCCTGCCCTGAGATCCTTTGAGTGGCCTGTCAACTTGATATACAGCAGGAATAGATAAGGATTTACATGGATTCCCCTCTTCCCCAGCTCTTTTAAGAAGTCCCTTACGGGTTCCCCCTTTTTCAAGGTCACCAGCGCCGACGCGTTTCCCTTACAAAGAGGGGCATTAATCATATAAGAATAGAACAAAAGGGTATAAATAAAAACAGTGGCCAGCGTTACCCCACATATAAGGCCAAAAACATGAGTGGTTTCTTCCTTAGGGATACGCAAACCTCACCTCCTCTCCCTGAAGGTAAGCTTGATGGGAACACCATTCAGACCTAAGCGTTGGATAAAGAACCCCTCCAGATACCTTGTGTATGAAGGGGGAATGCCCCTTGACACATTGGAGAAGAGAAGGAAGTGTGGAGGGGCTGTAGATACTTGGGTGCAGTAGTATACCTTGATTCGCCTCCCATCAATGACAGGGGAATGATGGGATAAGGCCTCCCGAAGCACAGCGTTGAGGGTACTTGTGGAGATATGAGAGGTGTACCTTTTATCCAACGACGCCGCCTCCTCCAGAAGCCTGACCATCCCTTTCCCCGTAAGTGCAGAAGTGTACACAGGCACGAATGGAGGCAGGAAGTGAAACTTTACCTCGAGGAGGGCATCCAACCGCCTTTGGCGCTCAGGAGTGAGGAGATCCGCCTTGCTTACAGTAAGGAGGCATACCTTCCCCTCGCGGACTATAAGCCCGGCGATCCTCTGATCCTGGGCGGTAGGACCCTCCTTGGCATCTATTAGCAGGAGGCATATATGGGCCCTCCTTATACTCTCCACGGTCCTGGTGATGGAGTAAGCCTCCAGTGCCCCTTTTACCCTGGCCTTGCGTCTGAGTCCTGCAGTGTCTATGAGAAGAAACCTGTGATGCCGAAAGGAGAATGGGACCTCTATAGCATCCCTGGTAGTTCCAGGGCTTTCGTGCACTACCACCCTCTCTTCCCCCAATAGCCTGTTCAGGAGACTGGATTTCCCTACGTTGGGGCGGCCAACAATGGCCAGTGGGATCGCCTCCCCCAATGCCTCCTCTATCTCCGTCTCCCCCACCTTGGAAAACACTGCGTCCATGAGGCTATGGATGCCCTTTTTCTGGGTAACGGAGATGGGATAGATTTCGCCCACACCCAACTCGTAAAAGGCCATAACTTCCCTCTCCCATGTGATGTTGTCCACCTTATTCACCGCCAATACAAAGGCCTTGCCCTTCCTAATGAGGAGAGAATGGATCTCCCTGTCAAGGTGCCGAGGCCCCTCCCTCACATCCACCATAAATATGCACACATCCGCCTCCTCTATCGCCTGCTCCACCTGACGCCTCACCTTTTCTGCCATGGGAGTAGTATCGAGGCCAACTCCTCCAGTGTCTATGAGCACAGCCCTTTTGTCTTTCCACACCATCATCTCCGTCACCCTGTCTATGGTAACACCCGGCATAGGAGCGGTAACGGCCCTCCTCTTACCCACAAGAAGATTGAAAAGGCTGGACTTCCCCACATTAGGCCTACCTATCAGGGCGATCTTGAGCAAGCCAACCTCTCCCTCCTCACCCTATCGAGCAGACCATTGACAAACCTATAGGCCGCTGCCGAGGAAAACCGCTTGGCCAGCTCAACAGCCTCATCAATAGCCACGGCGGGGGGGACATCTGGGTCATACAACATCTCGTACAGGGCAATCTTAAGAATAACCTTATCCACAATGTCAATCCGCTCTTTCCTCCACTTGCTGTATCTGACAATGATACCCTCTATCTCTTCCCCCTTCTTTCTCACACCTTCCCTTATCCTCAGCGCCCTCTCCTTCACAGGTGGCTTCACACCGCCTAACAAGGCAAGGGCCTCCTCTATAGGGGAATCATCCCGATATTCATCTTGAAAGAGGAGGGCCAGAGCCAACTCTCGGGCTCTGCTCCTGTCTCCGGACTTCATCTCACATGGGAAGCTTACTTAAAAGATTGGCCATCTCTAAGGCAGCCAGCGCAGCATCTCCTCCCCTGTTACCCATCTTGGTACCCGCTCGCTCAATGGCCTGCTCTATGGTGTCCGCAGTAAGTACACCGTACACCACCGGCATCCCCGTTTCCAGACCTACCTGCGCTATCCCCTTGGCCACCTCTGAACTCACATATTCAAAATGGGGCGTTGCACCACGGATCACCGCCGCAAGACAGATAATCCCATGGTACCCACCCGAGGTAGCCAGCCTTTTCGCCACCAGGGGCACCTCAAAGGCCCCAGGGACCACTACAACATGTATATCTTCCTCCTTCACACCATGACGGAGCAATTGATCCAATGCACCCTCTTGCAGCTTTGAGGTGATAAAGTGGTTAAACCTACTCACCACCAAAGCAAACTTCAGTCCTTCGCCCTTGAGTTCCCCCTCC
This sequence comes from Aquificota bacterium, assembly GCA_015486015.1. Lineage (GTDB taxonomy): Bacteria > Thermosulfidibacterota > Thermosulfidibacteria > Thermosulfidibacterales > B14-G1 > WFSI01. The sequence goes on from WFSL01000014.1 coordinate 141,267, forward strand.
CAGATTTTCATCTCTACACCCCTCACTCAGATGTGACAGAGATAATGGCCCAACTTCTCCTTTTTGGTAGATAGATAGCCCCTGTTGGTTTCATCGGGAGGCACCTCTATGGGGACCCTCTCCACCACCTCCAGACCATATCCCTTCAATCCTATTATCTTCCTGGGATTATTGGTAAGGAGTCTGATCTTTCTCACCCCCAGGTCCACTAATATCTGAGCGCCGATGCCGTAATCTCTCAGGTCGGGCGGAAAACCCAACTCCTCGTTAGCCTCTACGGTATCCAGCCCTCTGTCCTGAAGATGATAGGCCCTTATCTTATTATCCAGCCCAATCCCCCTACCCTCCTGGGAGAGATAGACCAACACCCCCCTTCCCTCCTTGGCTATCATCTCTAAGGAGGTACAGAGTTGCCTGCCGCAGTCACAACGTTTAGAGCGAAACACGTCCCCCGTGAGGCACTGGGAATGCATCCTTACGAGGACAGGCTCACCTCCTCCCAAGTCACCCTTAACAAGGGCCACATGGGTAAAATTGTCTATGTGATTGTCATAGGCTATGATCTTAAAGTCGCCAAAGTCTGTAGGCAACTCGGCCTCGGCCACCCTATACACAAGAAACTCCTTCTGAAGCCTATAATGAATCAGGTCAGCTATAGTAATGATCTTAAGGTGGTGTCTCTCTGCAAACTCCATGAGCTGAGGGACCCTTGCCATGGTGCCGTCATCGTTCATGATCTCACATATCACACCTGCCGGAGTAAGACCTGCTAAACGGGCCAGGTCCACCGACCCCTCTGTATGCCCTGCCCTCCTCAACACTCCCCCCTTCCTTGCCCTTAGGGGAAAGATGTGGCCAGGCCTCACCAGATCCTGGGGCTTGGTCTCCGGGCTTATGGCCACCCTTATGGTATGCGCCCTATCCGCAGCCGATATCCCAGTAGTCACACCCTCCCTGGCATCTATGGAGACCGTAAAGGCCGTTCCAAACGGGGTGCCATTGTCCTGAGGAGCCATAAGGGGAAGCTGCAACTCATCCACCCTTTCAGGGGTAAGCGCTAAGCAGATGAGCCCTCTCCCATACTTGGCCATGAAGTTTATGGCCTGAGGGGTCACCTTCTCTGCAGCCAGCACCAGGTCCCCTTCGTTCTCACGGTCCTCATCATCCACCATGATCACCATTCTTCCAGACCGTATCTCCTCTATCGCCTCCTCTATAGTATTAAACGAGAAATCCATATCTATCCCCCTCCCCATGATAAAAATTAAATATTACCGCATTGATGAGGTGTCAACTAAAGGGATCATTCCTTGCAGAACCGATCCCCCCCGTATATCCTTTAGATCGATTTATTATAGGTCAACTTGGGGGAGCGATGAAAAGTTTGGCAATCACCTGGGTGATAATGCTTTTAATAGGCTCCTCTGCCTCACCCACCTGGGCATTAAAGATCCTTCAAGGGAAGGAATTCTGCGACTATGTGGAAGTGAGGAGAGAAACCATAATCGCCCCTCCTGGTAGAAGCGTCCACTGGGTCCTTATCTGGAACCACCGCAGACTTACAGCCACCGTGTTTGAGATACCTTCCACTGCAGACTGTCAGGGGGCCACTGTCCACTTGGACCCCCAGCCAAACTTTTACCGGGGACCCAACGGATGGCACCTTTTCCCCAAAAGGAGGGGCTACATAAGGGTGGTGGTAGATAACCCTAATCTGGTAGGGACGTGCGAAGTGGACATCCCTTGTAGAAGCTACTTCGGACGGTTTCACGATGTGCTTCCTCTGAGGATTAAACTCTTTTCTGGAAACCCATGAAGCGCTTCTCCATCGTTGGTCTGGGCCGCGTTGGCACGGCCTTATCCTTAGCCCTCGAAAAAAGGGGGTATCTCCTCGAAGGGATGGTGGATAGAGACCCAAAGGCCTTAGAAAGAGCAAAGTCTTTGCTTCAGGGAGGCATGATCGTCGGCACCTCTATTGATAGGCTCCCCCCTTCATCCGTATGCCTCATCACCGTAAACGACGATGCCATAGAAGCTGTAGCCAGCCAGCTCCGAAAACTCCATCCCTCCTCCCTTCTCGTCCACACCAGCGGCCTCCATACCTCCAAAATCCTGGGTGAGGGGCCTAAACTCTCAATGCATCCCCTTCAAAGCTTTGCCAGCCTAAGGGAGGCTATGGAAAACCTGCCACATTCCTACTTCACACTGGAAGGCGATGAAGCGGGACTATCATGGGGAAGGAAGGCTGTGGAGGACATAGGAGGGGTAGCTATAGAGATCAAGGCCTCCCAGAAGCCCCTATACCACCTTGCAGCATGTATGGCATCCAACTATCTCATTACCCTCCTCTACGAGGCCCTCAAGGCCATGGAGATGGCAGGTATACCACCTGAGGTGGGACAATCTGGCATTGCCATACTGGCAGAGGGGACCATCAAAAATGTAAAGGCCCTGGGTATACCTGAGGCCCTCACAGGCCCCATGGTTCGAGGGGATGTGGGCACTGTAAAGGCTCACCTCAAAGCCACAGAAGAACACAAAGATGTAAGGGACTTTTACACCTTTCTGGGATTGAGGACACTGAAGATGATAAGCGAAAGAGGCCTTTCCACACCTGAGGAAGCATTGGATGCCTTAGAGAATATACTCAACAAGGAAAGTACCCACAGAAGGGGCAGCTGATACATCCCTCCGCTGGGATGAGTGGATGGCCACACTCTGGGCATAAGCCTCCATGACCATAGGGTTCTTTTTTCTGCCATCCATGCGTGAGTTTCAGGTGCCTCACAATCACCTTGGCTATGGCGTCTGAACAAGATAGAATCTGTTCCCCTTCGTCCCAGGATGGCATAGGGCATCGGATTCCTTGAAGCTGTTTCAGCAAAGCCTCAACAGCGACACCTGACCTTAAGGCCAAGGAGATGAGGCGGCTAATGGCCTCCAACTGGGAAGCGGCGCAACCACCCCCCTTCCCCATTTGAGAGAAGACCTCGCATAACCCGTAGCGGTCCTCATTTACGGTGACATAGAGATTACCACAGCCTGTTCGAACCCTCCATGTAGTCCCCTTAGTCACCTGCGCACGGGGGCGGGGTTTGAATCTCTCCTCTTCCCTGCCTACGGTGATCACTTGATCCCTACTCCTATCCCTGAACACGGTAATGCCCTTGCAGCCCAGTTGATAGGCCAAGAGATAGATATCTTCCACATCTTGGATTGTGGCGTCGTGAGGAAGATTCACTGTCTTGGAAACCGCATTGTCGGTGAACACTTGAAAGGCTGCCTGCATCTCTACATGGTCACGAGGTGGAATCTCATAGGCTGTAGCCAAGACCTTTTTGACCTGAGGGTCTATATCTAAGTGCTGGACCTTACCTTCTTCAAGCACCCTGTTGCGATCCTCCGCACTCAGCCCTCTGAGTACCCCCTCGACAATAGGATGGACATATTCGACGGTTTCTTCCATCATGCGCCGCCGGTAAGCTAAGGCAAAGAGAGGTTCAACACCGCTGGATACGCCGGCTATAAGGCTGATAGTCCCTGTAGGGGCTAAGGTAGTGGTAGAGGCGTTCCTTATCCCCTTCTTCTCCATCTCCCTCACTAAGGCCTCCCAATCCAGATGAGGCGCTCGATGTGCATGGAGAAATTCCAATAGTGGGCCTTGAGCGTAGACACTCTCCCTGTACAGGGGAAAGGGGCCCCTCTCTTCGGCTAAGGAGACAGAAGCCCACTTCGAATGGTACTGAATGAAGGCCATGAGTCTCATTGCAAGCTCCTTGGCCTGGGAACTGGCATAGGGTATGCCGAGTTTTATAAGAAGATCGGCAAAACCCATGATCCCCAGGCCTATCTTCCTGGTGAGGAGGGTCCTCTCTTTTATGAGAGGAAGGGGATAACGGTTCACCTCCACTACGTTATCGAGAAACCTCACCCCCTTGGTCACCGTCTCCTGCAAAAGCTCCCAGTTAACAGAACCATCCTTGACCATAGTGGCAAGGTTTATGGAACCCAAAACACAGCTCTCGTGAGGCAACAAGGGCTGCTCGCCGCAAGGGTTGGTGCCCTCTATTTCTCCCAAGGTAGGGGTAGGATTGTACCGGTTAACCTGATCCAGGAAAAGGAACCCAGGGTCTCCCCCCTTCCACGCCATACGAGAGGCCAAGACGAATATTTCCTGTGCAGGCACAGTCTTAGTCACCTGGCCATCCCTTGGGTTTATCAAAGGCCAGTCCTTCCCCTCCTCCAAAGCCTTCATAAAAGAGTTACTGATGGCCACAGAAAGGTTGAAGTTGGAGAGGTGCCCTGGCCTCTCCTTGGCCCTGATAAAGTCGAGGATATCGGGATGGCTTACAGATAAAACAGCCATATTGGCCCCTCTGCGCTTGCCACCTTGCTTAATCTCCTCTGTAGCTGCGTCAAAGACCTTTATGAATGAGAGGGGGCCACTGGAAACCCCTGCAGTAGACTGTACCACATCCCCTTTGGGACGGAGCCTTGAAAAAGAGAAGCCCGTCCCTCCACCACTCTTGTGGATGATGGCAGCCTCTTTGAGGGCTTGGAATATCGAATTCATAGAGTCCTCTACAGGGAGGACAAAACAGGCAGCCAACTGACCCAGCTCCGTGCCAGCGTTCATGAGGCATGGGCTGTTGGGCAAAAACCGAAGTTGAGCCATCATTGAATAGAACTCACTCTCCCAGTACCGTGCCTCATCCTCCCCCTTCCCAAAGGCAATCTCTGCTTGGGCCACGGCCCTTGCCACCCTTCTAAAGAGGTCTTGGGGAGATTCAATAATGACGCCCTTTGAGTCCCTTAGCAGATACCGCCTCTCTAATATTCTCAACGCATGGGAGCTCAAGTCCATAAAAACCCCCTCACAAAGGATGGCAAGGCAAACAATAACCTAAGTTAAGCAATTTCGCCACCCATCTATGTAAAAAAGGGGCCAGGCAGGACCTGGCCGTTAAAGGGGTAGAACTACTCTTCAACCTGGATAGAAATCTGCCGAGGTTTAACCTCTTCCTTTTTGGGGAGGATGAGGGTAAGCACACCCTTCTTGAGGTTTGCCTTGATCCCCTCCTTATCCACCGTCTGGGGAAGAGTAAAGCTCCTCTGGAAGCTACCGTATGCCCTCTCCGCCCTGAGGAAGTTCTCTGACTTGGTCTCCTTCTTCTCCACGCGCTTCTCCCCCTTCAGGATCAGGGTATCATCTTCTACCTTGATCTTAATGTCTTCTTGATCCACCCCCGGTACCTCAGCCTTCAAGACTATCTCAGCCTCTGTCTCATAGATATCTACAGGTGGAAACCACGAAACCTTTCCCCATTCCTCCCTCTCTCCCCTGCCTACAAGGTCCTCAAATATCCTGTCCATCTGGCTCCTAAGAAGGCTTAGTTCTCTGAACGGATCCCTTCTCACTATGGCCATCTTACACCTCCTTTGATCTATTTCTAAAAACAATTATAATCTTTAGCAAATTATTGTCAAGATATCTGATAAAGATTTAATAACAAATCCCCCATCCAGGAAACCAAAAATCCCTTTTTACCTTAGTTGATGAAACCCTCGGTAGTTGTGTATGGTTCCCAAAAAGCGTGTATGGAGGGGGAGAGTGGGAATCAAGTACATATTCGTGACTGGAGGTGTCCTTTCCTCATTGGGAAAAGGCATTGCTTCTGCCTCTATTGGGGCACTCTTGGAGGCTAGGGGATTCAGGGTTACCTTCCTAAAGTTTGACCCATATATAAATGTAGACCCAGGGACTATGAACCCCTTTCAACATGGAGAAGTCTATGTGACGGAGGACGGGGCAGAGACAGATCTGGATCTGGGACACTATGAGCGCTTCACCCACGTGAAACTCACCAAAGACAACAATGTAACTACAGGATGCATCTACTATTCTGTCATCAACAAGGAGAGGAGGGGAGACTTCTTGGGCGGAACGGTCCAGGTGATCCCCCACATAACCAACGAGATCAAAAATTCTATCAGAAAAGTAGCAAAGGACGTGGATGTAGTGATAGTAGAGGTAGGGGGCACAGTGGGGGACATCGAGGGCCTTCCCTTCCTGGAGGCCATCAGGCAGTTTGGACTGGAAGAGGGCCGGGGGAATGTGCTTTACGTACACCTTACACTCGTCCCCTACATAGAAACAGCCGGTGAGTTGAAGACAAAGCCCACCCAGCATAGTGTAAAGGAGCTAAGGGCCATAGGCATCCAGCCTGATGTGATCCTCTGCCGTACCAACAGGTTCCTTCCCCAGGAAATCAAGGCAAAGATTTCATTATTCTGCAATGTGGAAGAGAAGGCAGTAGTCACTGCGAAAGACGTGGACGTGATCTACGAGATCCCCCTCATTTTCAACAAGGAGGGCCTGGGGGACATCATTACAGAGAAGCTTGAGCTACCCAAGAGGGAAGCAGACCTCTCCCCATGGAGAGAGGTAGTATCCAGATTGAAGGATCCTTTAGGAGAGGTAGAGATCGGGATCGTTGGTAAATACGCAAACCTTCGGGACTCTTACAAGAGCTTGGTGGAAGCGCTGTACCACGGGGGTGCCTACCACAGACTCCGTGTAAAAATCAGGTGGATAGATGCCGAGGAAGTGGAAAAGGAAGGGCCTTCCCTTCTAAAAGGCTTAAACGGAGTTATTGTGCCAGGGGGGTTTGGCTCCCGAGGAATAAATGGAAAAATAGAAGCCATATCCTATGCCCGCGGTGAGGGGATACCGTTCTTAGGGATATGCTTAGGCATGCAGTGCGCTGTTGTAGAGTTTGCCAGGAACGCTTGCGGATTGAAGAACGCCGCGAGTACAGAATTCGACGCATCCACTCCCCACCCCGTAATCCATCTCTCACCCGAGCAAGAAGGGATAGTGAACATGGGAGGCACCATGAGACTTGGGGCTTACCCCTGCCTTTTAAGGAAGGACACACGTTCCTTTGAGGCATACAAGATGGAAGAGATAGTGGAACGCCATCGTCATCGTTACGAGTTCAACAATGAATACAGAGACCCCTTGAAAGAAAAGGGCATGGTGGTTGCAGGGGTGTATCCGAAGAGGGATCTGGTAGAGATCGTGGAAATAAAGGATCATCCCTGGTTTGTGGGCGTCCAGTTCCACCCAGAGTTTAAGTCAAAGCCCTTGAAACCCCATCCACTTTTCGTAAAGTTGATAGAAGAGTCTTGGAAGAGGAGAGAGAATGAGAAAGGTTAAGATAGGCAACGTGATCATAGGCCCAGGCGAGCCCTTGGCTCTTATTGTGGGGCCATGTGTGATAGAGGGGGAATCCCTCTTATACCAAGTGGCAGAGGCCGTCCTGGAGATTAGGGAGGAGCTGCAGATTCCTGTAGTCTTTAAGGCTTCTTATGACAAGGTCGATCGCACATCTCTCCGTTCCTTTAGGGGGCCAGGTCTCCTGATGGGCTTAGAGATGTTACAGAAAGTCAAATCCAAATACGGCCTCCCCATCCTCTCCGATGTCCACAGGGAGAGTGAGGTAGAAGCGGCGGCCAAGGTATTGGACGTTATTCAGATTCCTCCATTTCTCTGCAAGCAGACGGACTTGCTGTTGGAGGCAGGTGAAACAGGGAAGCCCCTCAATGTAAAGAAGAGCCAGTTCATGTCCCCTTGGGAAATGAGATACGTGGTGGAAAAGATCGCAAGCACAGGAAACAGCAAGATCCTCCTCACAGAGCAAGGCACTACCTTTGGATACAATGACATAGTGGTGGATTTCAGATCCCTATCCATCATGGCCTCTCTGGGCTATCCAGTAGCATTCGACGCCACCCATGCAGCCCGGCTTCAGGATGCAGTGTCAGGCGACTCTTCCAGTGAGTTGGAGTTTGTCGAGTCCTTGGCCAGAGCAGCCATAGCTGCAGGTTGCCACGCCCTCTATATAGACGTGCACCCAAACCCTGAAAAGGCCTTATACGATGGCCCAAACATGATCCCCTTGGAGCGACTCCCAGACATGCTAAAGGGGTTACTTAGGCTTAGAGAGGTACTCTCACCATGAAGCTTGAAGGTAATAGAGAAAACATGCATTTGGATGAGATTGGATTATAAGGATGGACCGGTTCAAGATAGACGAAAAAGGGCGGATGTATTGGCAAGGTAAGGAGGTGGTTCATCCCCGGGTGAAACGGTACCTGCTTACGCTAATGGATAGGGACCATGAAGGTGTATGGGTGAGGAATGGGGATCATCAAGTGGGAGTTGACATGGCAGGGACTCCCTTCTACGTAGAAGCCATCAGGGAAGAGGAACATGAAGGTGAAACCCGCCTCCGAATCATCCTCAACGACGGTACGGAAGAGTTCCTTGACCCATTTACCATAAGGATAGCCTCAGACAATAAGGTGTACTGTTCCATTAAGGGAGGGAAATTTGAGGCGCTATTCACCCTCTCTGCCTATTGGCAGTTGATGAGACACCTGATACAGGAAGGAGAAGCCTTCTATCTCCAAATAGGCAGAAGGCGATTCCCCTTAGGGCGGGAAGAGAAAGGAGGGAACCCATGAAGGTGAAAAAGGCGGTCTTTCCCGTAGCTGGTTGGGGCACCAGATTCCTACCAGCTACCAAGGCCATGCCCAAAGAGATGTTGCCCTTAGTGGACAAACCCATCATTCAGTATGTGGTAGAGGAGTGCCTTGACTCAGGGATCAAATCTATCATCATGGTGACAGGTAGGGCAAAAAGGGCTATTGAAGACCATTTTGACATCTCCTTTGAACTTGAGTCTGTGCTGAAGCGTAAGGGAAAAGAGGGGCTTTTGAAAGAGGTAAGGCGTATCGCCCTTATGTCAAATATGCTCTATGTTCGCCAGAAAGAGCCCCTGGGCCTGGGACACGCCATCTTATGTGCAAGGGACGCCGTAGGAGACGAGCCCTTCGCCGTGCTGTTGGGAGACGATGTGATCTACGATCCCCAAAAGCCTACCTTGGCCAGGATGCTGGAGATATATGATCGCTACAATCGCCCTGTTATCGCCCTCCGAGAGGTGCCCAAGGAGCAGGTGATCCGTTATGGCATCGTGGGAGGCAAGGAGATGGGAGATGGGGTAGTGGAGATCAACAACATGGTAGAGAAGCCCAGCGTGGACGTGGCCCCTTCCAATTGGGCCATAATCGGTCGATACATTCTCCCCCCAGAGATTTTTGAATACATTGAGGAGACCAAGATGGGCCCAACCAGGGAGATCCACCTCACTGATGCCCTCTCCAGACTCCTGCTGGATGGCCCTGTTTATGGCTATCTCTTTCCGGGTACCTACCTGGACTGTGGAGAAAAGCTGGGCTATCTAAAAGCAGTAATCTATTACTCCTTACATAGAGATGAGCTGGCTCCAAAGCTGAGAGAGTTTATCGCAGGACTCATGAAGTAGGTGAAGGTCGAGCTCTTCGAATACTGGCTCCCCCCTGAACAGATAGCCCAGGTCCCCCTCCCACAGAGGGATGCCTCTCGCCTTATGGTGATAAAGAGAGAGGGGGGTATTATCATGCACTGCACCTTTAGGGATCTTCCCAGCTTGATAGAAGAAGGGACTCTTATGGTGGTAAACAATACAAAGGTGATACCTGCAAGGCTCATAGGCAGGAGGGCCACCGGTGGGAAAATAGAGGTCCTCCTAGTAAGGGAAGAAGAAGAAGATTTGTGGATATGCTTGGCAAAGCCAGGGAAACGCCTAAGGGAAGGAGAGGAGATCTACTTCCCGCCGGGCAACTGGAGAGGAAAGGTAGAAAGGACTTTCCCATCAGGTGAAAAGGTAATACGCTTTGTGGGCCCTGGAGGCGTAAAGGCCCTAATGGAGCAACAAGGGCAAGTCCCACTTCCACCTTACATCAGGCGCCCACCCTCCCCCCTTGACAGGGAGAGGTACCAGACAGTCTACGCTGCCAAAAACGGGGCTGTAGCGGCACCCACTGCCGGCCTCCACTTCACCCATTCCGTGCTCCAGACCCTGAAGGAGAGAGGGGTAAAGATAGCGGCCCTCACACTCCATGTTGGACCAGGCACTTTCAGGCCTGTGAAGGTCCAAAAGGTAGAAGATCACCGCATGGAGGAAGAATATTACGAGATACCCCTTGATACCATCAGAGCTATCAGGGAGGCGAAGGGGACTGGTAAAAGGGTCCTCGCAGTTGGAACCACAGTGGCCAGGGCACTGGAGAGTTCGGCCAACGATGAAAGGGAAATAATAAAACCCAAGGGGTGGACAGGACTCTTCATATATCCAGGATACAGGTTTAGAATGGTAGATGCACTCCTGACGAACTTCCACCTTCCCCGATCCACCCTCCTCATGCTGGTTTGTGCCTTTGGTGGCAGAGAACTTATCATGCAAGCCTACCAAGAGGCAGTATCAGAGGGCTACCGCTTTTACTCTTACGGCGATGCTATGCTGATATTATAGCCTTGCTTTCTTGATTTATCACCTATCAGGGGCTAATTAACGTTGAACCGATTCTTTACAGGAGAAAGTGGAGATGAGAGAAAGGGAGCTGCCAAAGAGCTACGAACCTAAGGGAGTCGAGGAGAAGTGGTATAGCCATTGGCTGGAAAAGGGTTACTTTCATGCTAATGAGAACGACGATTCTAAGCCCACTTACTCCATAGTAATACCTCCCCCCAACATTACAGGCTCTTTGCACATGGGCCACGCATTGAACTGCACCCTCCAAGATATCCTCTGTCGCTGGAAGCGCATGGAGGGATACAATGTGTTATGGATGCCCGGTACCGACCATGCGGGGATCGCTACCCAAAACGTGGTGGAAAAAGAACTGGCCAGGGAAGGACTTACGCGCCACGATCTAGGCCGTGATGAGTTTTTGAAGCGGGTATGGGCGTGGAAAGACAAATTCGGCAACTACATTATAGAGCAGCTCAAACGCTTGGGGGCCAGCTGCGACTGGGAAAGAACCAGATTCACTATGGATGAAGGCTTTTCCCAAGCAGTGAGGGAGGTCTTCGTCCGCCTCTATGAGGAGGGACTCATCTACCGTGGGGACTACATGGTCAACTGGTGTCCCCGCTGCCGCACGGCCCTCTCAGACCTGGAGGTAGAGTACGAAGACGAAGAAGGCGGTTTGTGGTATATTGCTTACCCATTAGAAGAAGGCACCGGAGAGGTGGTGGTAGCCACCACTCGACCAGAGACCCTCTTAGGGGACACTGCCGTAGCAGTCAATCCCAAGGACCCCAGGTACAGAGGGATAGTGGGTAAGAGGGTGATTTTGCCTGTGGTAGAGAGGCCTATTCCGATCATCAGCGATGCCTATGTGGACATGGAATTCGGTACCGGTGCACTAAAGATCACCCCTGCCCATGATCCCAATGACTTCGAGATTGGCAAGGCTCATGGCTTGGAGGCGGTGAATGTGATGAATCCAGACGGTAGCATGAATGAAAGGGCAGGCAAGTACGCGGGCATGGACCGATTCGAATGCCGGAAGGCCATTGTCAAGGCATTGGAAGAGAAGGGCCTCTTGCGGAAATTTGAGCCCTATGTCCATTCAGTGGGTCACTGCTACCGGTGTCACACTGCCATTGAGCCCTACATCTCTACCCAATGGTTCGTGAGGGCTCGGCCCTTGGCCGAGCAAGCCATAAAGGCCGTGGAAGAGGGAAAGACCCGCATCATCCCCGAAAACTGGACAAAAGTGTATTACGAATGGATGTATAACATTCGGGATTGGTGCATCTCCCGTCAGATCTGGTGGGGCCATCAGATCCCCGCCTGGCACTGTAAGACCTGTGGCGAGATCAGTGTCTCTCGAGAAGAGATCACCCGATGTCTCCACTGCGGCAGTGGAGACATCGAAAGGGACCCCGATGTACTGGACACCTGGTTTTCATCAGCCCTGTGGCCCTTTGGGACCATGGGCTGGCCTGAGATGACCAAGACCCTCGAGCGCTTCTACCCCACCAGTTGCTTAGTGACAGGATTCGACATCCTCTTTTTCTGGGTAGCCCGGATGATGATGATGGGCCTAAAGTTCATGGGAGATGTCCCCTTCCAGCACGTTTATATTCACGCCCTCATACGAGACGAAGAGGGCCAGAAGATGAGCAAGACTAAGGGAAACGTGATAGACCCTCTGAGAATGATGGAGAGATACGGCACCGATGCCTTCCGCTTCACCCTGGCGGCCTTTGCCGCCCAAGGACGAGACATCAGGATGTCAGAGAAGCGCATCGAGGGATACCGCCACTTTGTGAATAAGATCTGGAACGCCTCCCGGTTTGTTCTCATGAATCTGGATGGTTACACACCTGGAGAGCTGGACCTCGAGGCCCTTACCCCTGTTCACCGCTGGATCCTGAGTCGGCTTACTCATGCTGTAGCCCAAGCCAACAAGGCCTTAAAGGCCTACGAGTTTGACAGGTATGCCGGGGTTATCTACCAGTTCACCTGGCACGAGTTCTGCGACTGGTATGTGGAATTCTCTAAGGAGTCCCTCTATAGAGGCACGACAGAGGAGCGATTGGGCGCTCAGAGGGTCCTCGTCACCTGCTTAGATACCATTCTAAGACTGGCCCATCCCGTTATGCCGTTTGTAACCGAGGAGATCTGGCAGCATCTACCTGTTAGCGGTGACTCTATTGTGGTTGCACCATTCCCAAAGCCAGAGGAAGCCTGGACAGACCAAGCCTTAGAAGAGGAGTTCGCTTTAGTGATGGACGTAATCACTGCTGTACGAAACATCAAAGCCGAGGCAGGGTTGCCTCTCACAAAGAGAATAAAGGCCTTGGCCAAGGCCTCCGGTAACCCCTTAGCCGTGTTGGTGAGAGAGGCGCCCCGGATCAAGGCCTTGGCCTTCTTGGAAGAGTTTAAGGTGAATGAAGATCTTCAGAGGCCACTGCATTCTGCCCTGGCCATAGTAAAAGGGATAGAGGTCTATGTCCCCTTAAGTGGCTTAGTAGATATAGGGAAGGAGGTGGCCCGGCTGGAGAAGGAACTGGCAAAGGTCACCAGGGAGTTAGAGCGAGTGGAGCGAAAGCTCGCCAATGAGTCCTTCCTTAAGAAGGCCCCGGCCCATGTGGTGGAGAAGGAGAAGAGAATTCACCAGGAGATTGTAAAAAAACGAGAAAAGATCAACAGCAGCTTAGAAATGTTCCATGGACTGATGTGATAGGGCCACTTCAAGTTAGATCTAAACCTTTCACGATCTTCATTTGCAGCTCTTCCATATTCCTTGCTTCGGAAGGGTTGTCGTCCCGATACCCCAATAGGTGAAGCACCCCATGAACCACCAAAAGGACTAGCTCCCCATCCAACGTAGAGCCATATACAGGCGCCTGTTCCTTGGCCCTTTGTACGGATACAAGTATATCTCCTAAGTAATCGCCATCCCCTGGGAAAGCCAGCACATCAGTAACGGCATCCTCACCTCTAAATCTTAAATTATAGCCCCTGATAGTTTCATCATCCACCAAAACAACAGTGAGGGAAAGCCTATTAGGATCCTTGCCCATGTATCTAAGGGTTGCCCTGGCTGCCCTGCCCATAAGGCGCTTAGGGACTTTAAGCCCCTGCTGATCCAAGATGTAGACCCCCACTCTTTTCCTCCCTTTCAGGATACTCTACCCTTTTGTGATAGATAGCAGTAAGAATGCGACTAAACACATCCATAATCCTGTAAATATCCCGGAGGGTCAACTCGCATTCCTCTAATTGCCCATCGAGAAAGATATTAGTGACAATCTCCCTCACCAGATGCCTTATCCTCGAAGGAGAAGGGTCATCTAAACTTCTGGATGCCGCCTCTACAGAATCGGCCATCATCACCATAGCCGCCTCCTTGGTCCGTGGCTTGGGTCCCGGATAACGGTATTCCTCCTCCTCCACCCCTGTGTCCTTGCTAGCCTCCTTCGCCTTCTGGTAAAAATAATAAATGAGGCTGGTGCCATGGTGCTGTTGAATGATGTCCCTTATGGCCTTTGGAAGTCTGTATTCTGAGGCCAACTCTACGCCGTCCTTTACATGGGAGACAAGGACTAACCGGCTCATAGAAGGTGTCAGCTTGTCGTGTCTGCTCACCCCATTGGTGTTTTCAATGAAATACTCTGGGTTTTTGAGCTTCCCTATGTCATGGTAGTAGCCCCCAGCCTTTGCCAACACCGGATTCGCATCTACGGCCCTGGCTGCTGCCTCCGCCAAGGTGGCAACATCCACAGAGTGATTATAAGTCCCAGGGGCCTTTTCCAAAAGCTCCCTCATCAACGGGTGGCTCAGGTTGATGAAGGAGAGAAGCTTTATGTCCGTCACCACCCCGAAGATCAATTCTGTGATAGGAACAGCAGCCAAGACCAAAAAGAGAGAGAAAAGGGCAGACAAGCTCAAGGCTGCGAGCTCCAGGAGAAGAGAGAACCCCAAGCCACTCCCCCTCATCAACACAAAGGCCCCTTCAAGGAAAAGGGAGGCCAGAAATGCAAAGCCTATGCCCATGAATACCGCTTTCTCTCCCCTCCCCTTCCTGATGGCATAGGCCCCCACCACGGAAACCACTAAAAAAGTGGCCAAAAACAAGGGATCCAAGCCAGGGAGGAAGCACATGCACCCCGCAAGGGTCAATACCAGGACAAGGGTAGGGAGAAAGTGGAAAAGAAAAGCGGCAAAGACCCCGGGGAAGGGCCAGGGGGTTGCCAGGAGAGTGTTGACATTCCCCATCAAGGGAAAGAAAAGGGGCAGTTTCTCCTGAAAGATGAGGAAGAGGCGGGCAAGGGCCACGAAACCCACTACTAAAAGGAGAAAGATACGGTAGGATGTGGACACCTCTACCCTCCCCTTGTACACCCTAAACCAGCAGAGGGTAGCTACATAAAGCAAAATCAAGACCCCCAAAAGGTGGCCCACCACAGGAAGGAGGATCCCCCTTTTGACTCTCTTACGCACAGCCTCTAAGAGGAGGGCAGCCTTGGGTGTCACCCTTTCTCCCCTCCCCACAATCAACTCCCCCTTCTTCACTTTTATGTGTACCGGCTGTACCCTCTCCTGGGCCTGTTTAGCCCTCTCTTGGGTGGCACCTCGATTATAGAAGAAGTTGGGCTTCACCAATCGGGTAAGAAGAAGGATCACAGACCTTCTAAGAGAGGCCATCCTGTAAGGTAGTTTCTCCTCCACCAGACGCCTTATGAGGATACCTGCCTCAGAGAGGGAATAGATACGCTCCATCCGGTGACTAACAAACTCCTTGGAAAGCTGAATGTCCCTCACTACAAAACCCCCACTCATGGTCCCTATGTCCACTGGGATCTCGGCGGGAAGAATCCAGTACTCGCCCATCCTGAAGAGGAGGGAAGTGATGGCATCTTCCACCCAGGGGGCGTATCTGTAACGCCTAAAGGTCCTCACCACATCCTCTGGTAGGTCTACTCCAAGAATCCCCTTGAACTTCTCTCTGTCTTGCTGGACACTGCTCTCATCAAATGAAACTCGTAATTCTGAGAAAAGGGTGGCTATCTTGTCAGAGGTCTTAGAGACCCATCTGGAATCCAGATCAAAGACAGGCTTCACCCTTTCCCTTGCTTTTCTCAGAAGGGAAAGGGTTGCGCCCCTGTCCACAACCTCAAACTCCACGGGCGAGCGGACCTCCACCCGGGAGACCTCCCCTACTTTGTAAGCAGGCACACCAGCGATGGGCCATGGCAGCACCAAGAGGACCACCACCAGAGATGCCAAAATGAAGAAAAAGATATCCAGCCTGGATGGGAAGACCCTACTTATCTCAAGCAGGCTCCAGGACCTCTCTGTGGTCCCTGTCTTCCTTGGAACGCTTTTTCCTCTCGTATTCTTCATAGGCTCTTATTATGCACTGGACCAGGGGATGCCTCACCACATCCTTCTCCGTGAAATAGATAAACTTCACCTTGTTCACCCCCTCCAAGACGGCCTCGGCCTCCACCAACCCCGAAGTCTTCTCTTTGGGCAGGTCGATCTGGGTGATGTCACCTGTGACAACTGCCTTGGAATTGAAGCCTAAACGAGTGAGAAACATCTTCATCTGCTCAGAAGTGGTATTCTGGGCCTCATCCAGGATCACGAATGAGTTGTTCAGGGTCCTCCCCCTCATGAAGGCAAGAGGGGCAACCTCTATAATTCCCTTTTGAAGGAAATGCTCCGCCTTATTCCAGTCCACCATGTCATATAGGGCATCGTAAAGCGGCCTGAGATACGGATTCACCTTTTCCAGTATGTCCCCTGGTAGAAAACCCAGCCTCTCTCCAGCCTCTACGGCTGGACGCACAAGTATGATCCTATCCACCTCCCTCCTTAAGAGATAGGAGACGGCCATGGCCATTGCTAAATATGTCTTCCCCGTACCGGCAGGCCCTATGGCAAATACCATATCATATTTGGCAATGGCCTCGAGATATACCTTTTGCTGAAGGCTTTTGGGCGTGATGAGCTTCTTCTTAGAGGGGATGTAAACACCCTGAGAGAACACCTCCCTTACCCGCTCCCCTTCCCTATTCATAACCATCCTTATAGTAAACTCCAAGTCCTTCTTACCCAACGTAAACCCCTGATTGGCAAGATCAAGGAGCTGATGAAAAAGGATCTCCACCTTCTCTACGGCGTCCTCTGGCCCCTCGATCTGGACCACTTCACCCCTTGCCCTAATACGCACCCCAAAGGTTTCCTCCACCACACCGAGGTGGCTCTCCCTCCCTCCAAAGAAGGAGTACCAGGCCTCCCTGTCCCTGAATCCAAGTTCAAAGGTTCTCTTGCTCATTTCTCCCCTATCACACGACGCTGAAATGCCACCAACTCCCTAACGCCTTTGCACGCCAACCCCAGCATACTATCCAGGGCCTCCCTGTCAAAGGGAGAGTGCTCAGCTGTCCCCTGAATCTCTACAAATGCGCCCCTGCCTGTCATCACCACGTTCATATCCACCTCTGCCTCGGCATCCTCCTCATAATCGAGATCCAATATAGGCACCCCCCTGTATATGCCCACACTTACAGCAGCGAGAAAGTCCTTTACAGGATCAGACCTTATAGAACCGGTCTTTCTTAAATACCCCAGCGCATCGTAAAGTGCTATAAAAGCCCCTGTTATGGAGGCTGTCCTCGTTCCACCATCTGCCTGGAGCACATCACA
The DNA here is from genome assembly GCA_015486015.1 of Aquificota bacterium. Classification (GTDB taxonomy): domain Bacteria; phylum Thermosulfidibacterota; class Thermosulfidibacteria; order Thermosulfidibacterales; family B14-G1; genus WFSI01. The sequence continues at coordinate 158,384 of WFSL01000014.1, forward strand.
ATCGATCCATATAGTCTTTTCCCCCAAGGCCTCAAGGTCTACCACTGCCCGGAGACTTCGACCTATGAATCGTTGTATCTCCAAACTCCTTCCAGAGGGCCTCCCCCTGGTCACTTCCCTCACAGTCCTGGTATGAGTAGACCTGGGAAGCATGGAGTACTCCGCAGTTATCCATCCCTTCCCTTGCCCTTTGAGAAAGGGAGGAACCTTATCCTCCACCGATGCTGTGCACACCACCCTGGTATCCCCCACCTCTATCAAGGCAGAGCCCTCTGCATGCTTTATGTATCCCCTAACCAGCCTCACCCTCCTCATCTTGTCAGGGGAACGCCCATCCCTCCTCACAAAGCCCATGCCCTCCTCCCATTCTCAAAGAGGGAAAGGAGCCTACGAAGGGTTTCCCTCAAAACCTTCCTGTCTACCACCATGTCCACAAAACCGTGCTCCATGAGAAACTCCGCTCGCTGAAACCCCTGGGGAAGCTGCTGCCTTATAGTCTGCTCAATCACCCTGGGACCTGCAAACCCAATAAGGGCCTTGGGCTCAGATATGACCACATCTCCCAACAAGGCAAAGCTCGCCGATACCCCCCCTGTTGTGGGATCGGTGAGCACGGAGATATACGGCACCTTTGCTTCGGAGAGGCGCGCAAGGGCAGCGCAAGTCTTGCCCATCTGCACAAGCGAAAGGATAGACTCCTGCATCCTGGCTCCCCCAGATGAAGAGACAATTATCAAAGGTGTACCACTCTCACAGGCCCTTTCCACAGCCCTAGTCACCTTCTCCCCCACCACCGAACCCATACTCCCCCCTAAGAAACCAAACTCAAACACCACCAGCTCCACAGGATAGCCCCCTATGGATGCAGTCCCACAGATCACTGCATCCTTCATACCTGTCTTACGCTGGGCCTCCTTGAGACGGTCCATATACCTCTTAGAATCCTTAAACTTTAACGGATCCTTGGGAGAAATGGATGCATCTCTCTCCTTGAAACTCCCTTTATCCACCAAAAGTTCTATCCTTTCCTTAGCCGAGATACGAAAATGGTAGTTACATTTAGGACAAACCTTGAGGTTCCTCTCCACTTCCTCCTTGTAAACCATCTCTTTACAGTTTTCACACTTGACCCACAGCCCCCTGGGTACCCTCTGCTTAGAGTCTTTCACCTTACTGAAGGGCCTCTTTTTAAACCAGAGCCGCACCAAGGCTCATTCCCCTCTCCCCATATTGCTATCCTTCAAAGGGGCATACACAACCTCCCTTAACCACATGGCCATATCCTTCAGGGCCCTCTCACTATACGCCAGCCTCCTATCCCTCTTCCCCTTTGGAGGCTTCGTAAGGGGTGGCAAGAGGCCAAAATTGGCGTTCATGGGCTGAAAGGCCGCTGGATCACATGAGACCACGTACCTCACCAAGGCGCCCATCATAGTAGTAGCTGGGGGGACCACAGGGGGATCGCCTTTCACGTATCTCGCTGCATTCAGGCCAGCAAGCATCCCTGTGGCAGCAGACTCCATGTACCCCTCTACCCCGGTGAGCTGCCCGGCAAAAAAGAGACCCCTATCACCCTTAAGGGCCATACTCATACTGAGAAACACTGGACTGTTGATATACGTGTTCCTATGGACCGAGCCAAAACGGGCAAATTCCGCATTTCTAAGGGCAGGGACAAGGCGAAACACCCTCTTTTGCTCCGGCCATTTAAGACGGGTCTGAAAGCCTACCATGTTCCACAAAGTGCCTTCCTTAGTCTCCCTCCTCAATTGAACCACTGCATATGGCCTATTCCCAGTAACAGGGTCCCTGAGGCCTACAGGCTTCATGGGCCCATACAGAAGGGAGGCCTTACCCAGATCAGCGATCTCCTCTATAGGCATACACCCTGAGAAAAACTTGGGATCTTCAAAGGGTCTCAGGGGCACCCTTTCAGCATCAACAATGGCCCGATAAAACATATCATATTCTTCTTCTGTCAAAGGACAGTTCAAATAGTCCTCCCCACCCTTGCCATATCTGGAGGCAAAGAAGGCCCGACCATAATCTATGGAATCACCCATCACAATAGGGGATATGGCATCATAAAAATAAAGATGTTCCCCACCAAAAAGACCCGCAAGGGCTTGGGAAAGGGCTAAAGAGGTGAGAGGACCTGTGGCCACAACCAAGGGCCGAAAATGGGGCAGATCCTTCACCTCCTTCCGTACAAGCTCGATTGACGGGTGACTTTCAATCCTTTTAGTAACCTCCCTGGCAAAGGCCATCCTATCAACAGCCAAGGCACCCCCGGCAGGCACCTCCACCTTATGGGCCACCCCCAACAAGAGGGACCCCCACAGCATCATCTCCGCCTTCAAGAGCCCAGATGCTGTATCCAAGTGTTTAGACCTCAATGAGTTAGAACACACCAACTCCGCCAGGAGAGAGGTCTTATGAGCAGGGGTAAAAGAAAAAGGCCTCATCTCCAGAAGTCTCACCCTGCAACCCTGCCTAGCAACCTGCCAGGCAGCCTCACAGCCAGCGAGACCACCACCAATGACAAGAACATCCATAAGGATGAAGGCTATTCCCCTTCAGAGGAGGCCTCCTTCATAGGGGCATCTACCATCTCCACCAGGGCCATAGATGCATTATCCCCACGCCTGTAGCCCAGCTTCAGGATCCTAACGTATCCCCCTGTCCTGCCAGCGTACCTCTCCACCAATTCCGCAAACAGCTTATGGACAATCCCCTTGTCCCTAATAACTGCCAGTGCTTGCCTCCTGGCATGGAGGTCCCCCCTCTTGGCCAAAGTGACCATCTTTTCAGCTAAGGGTTTAACAGCTTTGGCCTTTGGAAGGGTAGTCTTTATACGCTCATGGCGCAGAAGATCCGTCACCAGGTTCCTCAAGAGGGCCTTTCTATGAGCCGCCGTTCTGCCCAATTTGGGCACCCTTCTGCCATGCCTCATTACCCTATCTCCTCTCCCCCTTCCCTCGGTACCTTCATCCCTAAGGTGAGATGCAGCTCGTTAAGCACATGCCTCACCTCTTCGAGGGATTTTTTTCCGAAGTTGCGTACCTTAAGGAGATCAGCCTCCGAGCGACCAACCAAATCACCAATGGTATTTATGCCCATCTTTTTTAGGCAATTATGAGAACGCACAGATAGCTCTAACTCGTCTATGGGCTTGCTCAACTTCTCAACCAACTCCTCCTTTTCCTCAACCTCCTCTCCACACTCCAGATCATCCAGCCCCTGCTCAAAATTGGCAAAGATATTAACGTGATCCCTCAGGATCTTGGCCGCTATGGCAACACTCTCCTGGGGTTGAATGGCTCCATTGGTCCATATCTCCAAAATGAGTCTATCATAATCGGTCTCTCTCCCTACCCTGGCATTCTCCACAGTAAAGTTCACCTTTAAAACTGGAGAAAAGATGGCGTCCACCAATATGGTCCCCACGGGCAGATCCTCCCCATGGCGCTTCTCTACAGGTAAGTACCCTTTTCCCTTCTCCACCTTCATCTCCATGATGAGCCGGCTCTTCTCACTATCCAAAGTGGCTATCACCATATCAGGATTAAGGATATCCACCTTGTGGCCCGTCTCTATTTGGGAGGCAGTGACCTCTCCAGGACCCTGCGCATCGAGACGCATGGTCACAGGTTCATCACTATAACTCCTCAATTGAAGTTCCTTTATGTTGAGAATAATCTCTGTCACGTCTTCTCTGACCCCTGGTATCACCGAGAATTCATGGGGTACACCCTCTATCCTCACCGTGGTCACGGCAGCCCCAGGGACACTGGACATCAACACCCTCCTAAGGCTGTTCCCCAGGGTGATGCCGAAGCCCTTCTCTAAGGGCTCCACTATAAGCCTCCCATAACGGGAGGTGAGACTCTCGGGTTCAAACTCCACCCTTTGGGGCCTTATCATCATGGACCATGTTCGAAACATCCATACCCCCCACTTACTTGGAGTAAAGCTCCACTATAAGGGAAACATCTACAGGAATAGCCACCTCATCGAGCTGGGGAATAGTTTTAAATACACCCTTCTTCCCCTCGACGTCCACCTCCAACCAAGGGTAGGTCCCTCTGTGCTCTGCCAACTCTAAGGATTCTTGGATCCTCACCATCCCCCTGCTCTTCTCCCTTACCTCTATCACATCCCCAGGCCTTACTAAATAGCTTGGGATATTAACCTTCCTCCCATTCACCATAAAGTGCCCGTGACGCACCATCTGACGCGCCTCCCTCCTGCTGGAGGCGAAACCCATCCTGTACACCACATTGTCCAGCCTCCGCTCCAAGAGTTTCACTAAGTTCTCACCCGTTAGACCCGGCATCCTGGTGGCCCTATAAAAGTAGTTCCTGAACTGACGCTCCAACACACCGTATATCCTTCTAAGCTTCTGCTTCTCCCTTAAACGGAGACCATATTCCGTAACCTTCACCCTCCTCTGACCATGCTGGCCAGGGGGATAGTTTCTATGCTCCAAAGGGCACTTGTCCGTCAAACACTTGGTACCCTTGAGGAAAAGCTTCAGCCCTTCCCTCCTACACTGTCTGCAAACAGGACCTGTATACCTTGCCAACTTCTACCCCCTCGCTTCTTATACCCTTCTCTTCTTCCTTGGCCTGCACCCATCATGGGGTAATGGGGTCACGTCCTTTATAAGGGTGACATTCAGCCCAGCATTCTGAAGAGACCGAATAGCCGCCTCCCTACCAGGCCCCGGCCCCTTCACGTAAACCTCAACCCATCTCATGCCGCAGTTGTCCACTGCCCTCTTAGCAGCGGTTTCTGCGGCTATCTGGGCAGCATAGGGTGTGCTCTTTCTGGTACCCTTAAAGCCCACACTACCTGCACTGGCCCATGCTACGGTATTACCCTGGGGATCCGTAAGGGTCACAATGGTGTTGTTGAAGGTAGACTGAATATGTGCCACCCCACTGGGCACTACCTTTTTTTCCTTCTTCTTGCCTCTCCTCTGCCTCTTGGCCATTATCCACAAAACCTCCCCATCATTATTTCTTGGCGCCCCTCTTCTTGCCCCTGCCCGCCACCGTCTTTTTAGGACCCTTCCTGCTCCTGGCGTTGGTCCTTGTGCGTTGCCCTCGGACAGGCAAGCCCTGGATATGTCTCAACCCCCGGTAGCACCCCACATCCACAAGGCGCTTAATATTCATGGCCACCTCTTTCCTCAACTCGCCTTCTACCTTATATTCGTGATCTATCACCTCCCTAATCCTGCTCACCTCATCATGGGAAAGGTCCTTCACCCTCTTATCAGGATCCACGCCAGTCTTGTCCAAGATCCTCCTGGCACTGGAGAACCCTATCCCATATATGTAAGTGAGGGCTACCTCTACCCTTTTATTTTTGGGAAGGTCAACGCCTGCTACCCTTGCCAAACCGCACCCCCTACCCTTGTCGTTGTTTGTGGCGAGGGTCCTTGCAAATTACCCGCACCACACCTCTCCTCTTTATCACCTTGCATTTGGCACACCTCTTTTTCACAGAGGGCCTAACCTTCATAACCAGCCTCCTTTCCAATCAATACCTATAAATGATCCTGCCCCTCGTAGGGTCATAGGACGACATCTCCACCTTCACCCTATCGCCAGGGAGGATGCGAATAAAATGCATCCGCATCTTACCAGACACATGGGCCAATATCCTCAAACCATTATCCAACTCCACCCTAAACATAGCGTTGGGCAATGGTTCTATCACCGTACCCATAAGCTCAAGGGTCTCTCCCTTCTTCCCACGAGGCGCCATAGACTTCAAAGCTCCGTAAGAATCTCAGGACCATCACCCAGGATGGCAATGGTATGTTCAAAGTGAGCGGCCCATGAGCCATCAACAGTAACAGCTGTCCACCCGTCCCCTTTTATCTCCACGTCTCCCTTGCCCATGGTCACCATGGGCTCAATAGCAATGGTCATCCCTTCCTGCAAAACCGGGCCCTTCCCAGGAAAGCCATAATTAGGGACAGGAGGATCTTCGTGCAGCCTCTTCCCTACGCCATGCCCCACAAACTCCTTCACCACAGAAAAGCCTCTGGACTCTACGTAAGCCTGGACAGCGTGGGAGATATCCCCCACCCTATTCCCCACAATGGCCGCTTCAATGCCCTTATAAAGGGACTCTTCCGTCACTTGCAGCAATTCTTCCACTCTCCCGTTCACATCCCCTACAGGCACCGTGGTGGCACCGTCTCCAAAGTAACCCCGATACTCTACACCCACGTCCATGCTTACTATGTCCCCCTCTCTGAGACTCCTCCTCGGTGAAGGGAGACCGTGGACTACCTCATCATTTATAGAAACACACAAGGCGGCAGGGTACGGTCTGGAACCAAAGGAAGGCTTATACCCCTTAAAGGCCGCTCTGGCCTTTCGCTTCTTAATGATCTCTTCCGCCTTCCTGTTCAAGGCCCATGTAGTAAGACCAGGCCTCACCAAGCCCCGGAGGACCTGCAGCACCTCTGCCACTATCCTTCCGCTTATCCGGATTTTCTCTATCTCTTCCCGTGTCTTCAGAATGATCATGCCCCAAGCACTTTCGCAATCTTCTCAAATATCTCGCCTATGGAACCAGTGCCATCTATATCGAATAAAACACCCTTTCCCCTGTAATACTCGATGAGGGGAGCAGTCTGCTCTTCATAGACCCTTAACCTCTGGCGTATAGTTTCTTCTTTATCATCGTCTCTCTGGTAGAGTTCCCCACCACACTTATCGCATACCCCCTCCTTCCTCGGGGGATTGAAGACCACATGGTACATGGCACCACACTGTTTACAGGTCCTCCTGCCAGTAAGCCTGGTGATGAGCTCCTCATTGGGAACAGCTACATTTATCACATATTCCACACCCCTGCCCAGCTCCTCCAGCACCTTGTCCAAGGCCTCCGCTTGTGGGATGGTCCTGGGAAAGCCATCGAGGATAAAGCCTTTGTCGCAGTCGGGCTGGCCAAGGCGCTCCTTCACAATTCCAATTACCACCTCATCTGGCACCAACTTCCCCGCATCCATATACTCCTTGGCCTTTCTCCCCAAATCCGTTCCCTCCCTCACTGCTTCACGTAACATATCACCTGTGGAGATCTGAGGGATTCCCAGTTTGTCCACCATCATCTTTGCCTGCGTACCTTTGCCTGCCCCTGGAGGGCCCAGCATAATGATATTCATACCTCACCCCCTTTATCGCACAGCGGCTTTCCTCATAAATCCCTCATAGTGCCTCATAATTAAGTGAGACTCTATCTGCACCATAGTGTCCAAGGCCACACCCACGACAATTAGGAGCGCAGTACCCCCAAAATAGAAGGGCACATGAAAATACCTTATGAGAAAGGTAGGCAACACGCACACAAGAGAAAGATAGAGGGAACCTACGAATGTGAGCCTGGAGAGGATTTTGTCGATATACTCTGCAGTGGGTCTCCCAGGCCTTATCCCAGGGATATAACCCCCATGCTTCTTGAGGTTGTCAGCCACATCATCGGGATTAAAGATAATAGCGGTATAGAAAAAGGAAAAGAAGATAATCATTGCCACATAGGGTATCACGTATCCCACTGTTCCAGGGGACATGAAGGCCGCTACCTGCTTCGCTATAGGATTGTGGATGAATTGAGCTATAGAAGCGGGAAACATAATAACGGAAGAGGCAAATATCGGGGGAATCACACCTGGGGTATTCACCTTTAGGGGAAGATACGTAGACTGGCCCCCATATACCTTCCGACCCACCACTCTCTTGGCATACTGAATAGGGATTCTTCTCTGGCCCATCTCCACATAGACTATGAAGGCTATCACTAAAAAGGCCATAACTCCTACCATAATAAGGGCAAATGCAGAAAGCTCCCCAGTCCTTACAAGGCGAAAGGTATTAGACATAGCGTTAGGTAACCGGGCCACAATACCAGCAAATATGATAAGCGAGATCCCATTCCCTACTCCGCGCTCGTTGATCTGCTCGCCTAACCACATAAGGAAGCAAGTCCCAGCTACCATAGTAACCACCGCTATAAAGACAAACCTGAACCCTGGGACCAGCACCAAAGGCAACCCAGAAGGACTTCTCATGGACTGAATGCCTATTGCTATACCCAGTGCCTGAATAGCTGAAATGAAGACCGTGCCATATCTGGTATACTGAATGATCTTCCTCCTCCCTTGCTCACCCTGCTTCTGAAGAGCCTCCAAATGGGGGATAACCACAGTGAGGAGCTCTAAGATAATAGCAGCACTGATGTAAGGCATGATTCCCAGGGCAAAGATGGTGAGCTTCCTAAAGGCACCCCCTGAAAAGAGATCAAAAAAACCCAAAATGGTACCCTGCATCCTTGCGAAGAACTCTGCAAGGGCAACTCCATTGACGCCAGGCACAGGCACATGGGCCCCCAGGCGAAAAACTGCAAGCATCAACAAGGTAAAAATGATACGTCTCTTAAGCTCAGGGATCTTGAGGAGACCTTCCATGTCCCTCATGAGCTCAACACCTCCGCCTTTCCCCCAGCAGCCTCTATCTTCTCCACTGCCTTCCTGCTAAAGGCATGAGCCTTTACCTTAAAGGGTTTGGTCAATCCTCCTTTGGCAAGAATCTTCACATCCTGACCTTTCCCTTTCACTAAACCCCTCTCCCTCAGAGTCTCAGGGGTGACTTCCTCCCCTGCACCAAATTTCCTCTCCAAGACCTCTAAATTAACGATTGCATATTCCTTAGAAACCAGGGGTTTAAAACCCCTCTTGGGGAGCCTTCTATGAATAGGGGTTTGGCCCCCTTCAAACCATGGGGCTACACCACCGCCTGACCTTGACCTTTGACCCTTTTGACCCCGACAAGAGGTCTTGCCACGGCCAGAACCAGGCCCTCTGCCCACCCTTTTAGGTTTCTTCATAGCCTCTGGGACAGGCCTCAAATGATGCAATCTCATCCTTTCCCCCTCAGTCCAGTTCTCTCACGCTCAACAGGTGACCCACCTTCCGCACCATCCCTCTGATCATAGGGCTATCTTCGTGCATCACCACTTGCCTAGGCCTCCTCAAACCCAGGGCCTTGACTGTGGCAATGTGCCTCCTATTTTTACCCGCCAAACCTCTTCTTAAGGTAATCTCCAACCTCTTTGCCATCTGCCTCCTCCATGATCAATAAATGATCTCCCTCACCTTTTTATCACGAAGCCTGGCCTCTTCACCCAGATCCCTCAACATACTCAAGGCCTTGAAAGTGGCCTTCACCACATTTACCGGGTTATTGGATCCCAAGGACTTTGTGAGCACGTCCTTTATGCCTATGGACTCCATCACCGCTCTCACAGGTCCACCGGCAATAACCCCTGTTCCAAGGGCAGCTGGCTTTAAGAGCACCACACTCGCGCAGTACTTCGCCATAACGGGATGCGGAATGGTGGACTTGGAGACGCTCACTCTTATCAAATGCTTCTTTGCATGCTCAATGGCCTTCCTTATAGCATCCGGCACTTCTCTGGCCTTACCCAGCCCGTAACCCACCACCCCGTTCCCATCACCTACGACAACCAATGCGGTAAACTTAAAGTTCTTTCCTCCTTTAACCACTTTGGCCACTCTGTTGATAAAGACTACCCTATCGGTAAGATCCAAACCTTCAGGACTCACTTTCTCCACCAAAACCGCTCCCCCCATCTTCAAAATCGGAGTCCCCCCTCCCTTGCTCCCTCGGCCAAGGCCTTCACCCGACCGTGATAGAGGTACCCGCCCCTATCGAACACCACCGAGGAAATACCCTCTGCCAGGGCCCTTTTGGCCAACAATCGCCCAACAGCCTTTGCCCCTTCCGTATTTGAGCCCTTCAAACCTTGAGGGAACTCCGGATCAAGGCTCGAGGCAGAAAGAAGAGTTACACCCCGAGCATCGTCCACCAGCTGGACGTATATGTGCTTCAAACTCCTGAACACTACCATCCTGGGACGCTCGGAGGTCCCGAAGACCTTCTTCCTTACCCGCTTATGCCTTCTCCGCCTTGCCTCTTCCCTCTTAAGCTTAGCCAACCCCTCCTCCTTTACGTTGCTCTACCTGCCTTACCCGCCTTCCTTCTCACTTCCTCCCCTTCATAACGGATACCCTTACCCTTATAAGGTTCAGGTGGCCTGAAGGCCCTGATCTCAGACGCCACCTTCCCAACCAGTTCCTTGTCCATCCCCCTCACCACAATTCTGGTGACTACTGGACACTCCACTTCTATTCCATCTGGAATGGGGTACTCTACAGGGTGAGAAAAACCCAAGGAGAGATGAAGCATCCTCCCCTTCACCTCTGCCCTATACCCAACACCAACAATGTCCAATACCTTTTGGAAACCCTGACTTACCCCCAGCACCATATTGTTTATAAGGGAACGGGTAAGGCCATGTAGAGACTTATCTCGCTTGGAATCAGTAGGTCTCTCCACCCTCAAGTTCCCTCCATCCATTACAATCTTCATGCGAGGGGAAAAGTGCCTCTCCAACTCACCCTTCGGGCCCTTAACCCTCACCCTTGAACCATCTATGGCAACCTCCACGCCAGGCGGAATGGGAATAGGCAATCTACCAATCCTGGACACACCTCACCTCCTCACCATACCTCAAAAAGCACCTCACCACCGATACCCTGCCTTCTACACTCCTTATCGGTCATGAGCCCCTTAGAGGTAGAGACCACCGAAACACCAAAACCCCCCATCACCCTGGGCATCTGCTTCCTCTTCATATAAACCCTTCTTCCAGGCTTGCTCACCCTCTTCATGCCCCTGATCACCCCTTCCTGGATGCGGCCCAATGCATCCCTCCGGTATTTCAACACGAGCACGAGGGTCTCCTGAATGGGGTGCTGCTTCACCCAGAAATCCTCAATAAACCCCTCATCCTTCAAGATGCGTGCAATCTCCTTCTTTATGCCAGAGGCAGGGACCTCCACCTCCTTTTTCTTTACCATGAGTGCATTCCTTATCCTGGCAAGCATATCCCCAATGGGATCAGTCATCACCATCTCAGCCTCCCTACCAACTGGCCTTTCTCACCCCTGGAATTCTACCCTCTAAGGCCAACTTCCTGAAGCAGATGCGGCATAGATCGAAGCGCCTAAGGTACCCCCTGGATCTCCCACACAAGGGACACCGATTTCTATACCTCACCTTAAACTTGGGCAGCCTCTTTTGCTTTTCCATCTGCGCTTTTCTTGCCACGATCACCTCCTCTTTACAAAGGGCATCCCCAACCTATCCAGCAAGGATCTGGCCTCCTCATCCGATTTCGCTGTCGTCACCACCGTAACGGAGAGACCCCTCACCTTATCTACCTTGTCATAGTCTATCTCATGGAAGATAATTTGTTCCTTAAGACCCAGCGTATAGTTACCACGACCATCAAATGAGGCATCACTCACTCCTCGAAAGTCTCTAACTCTGGGCAAGGCAAGGTTCATGAGCCTATCCATGAATTCCCACATCCGCTCCCTTCTGAGCGTAACGGCCACGCCTATGGGCATCCCCTTCCTCAGCTTAAAGGCAGCAATAGACTTCTTGGCCCTCCTCACATAGGGGCGCTGACCCGCTATGAGGGCAAGATCCTCCATGGCCCTGTCTATCACCTTGGGCTCCTGAACCGCCTCTCCCAACCCCATGTTCAAAACCACTTTCTCTATCCTTGGGACCTCCATGATGTTCCTATACCCAAACTCTCTCATGAGGGCTGGCACAACCTCCCTTATGTACTTCTCCTTCAGCCGAGGCACCATGGGCTATCACTCCCTATCCATGGTTTCGCCACACTTCTTACAGGAGCGCACTTTTCTCCCGTCTTGGAGAAACCTGAAACCCACCCTGGTAGGTTCACCGCACTTGGGACATATGAGGGCCACATTCGAGATATGGATGGGGGACTCCCTCTCGAGGATTCCCCCTTGCACCGTCTGAGTGGGACGTTGATGACGCTTCACCATGTTTACTTTTTCTACCACCACCCTGTTTCGGGCAGGAAGTACACGGATCACCTTTCCCCTTCTCCCCTTGTCCTTACCCGCAATCACCAATACAAGGTCATCCTTCCTTATCTTCGCCATAATATCCTCCTTACAATACCTCAGGGGCCAGGGAGATGATCCTCATGAAACCCTTCCTCCTCAACTCTCGAGCCACAGGACCAAAAATGCGAGTGCCTATGGGCTCACCCGAAGGCCTCACCAAAACCACTGAATTCCTATCAAACCGGATATACGTTCCATCAGGCCTCCGCTGCTCCTTGGTAGTCCTCACTACTACTGCCCTGTGGACCTCCCCCTTCTTCACGTTTCCCTCAGGAGTGGCATCCTTAACAGCCACCACCACCATATCACCCAATTTGGCATACTTCTGGGCGCTCCCACCCAGTACCCTTATACATTGAGCCTTCTTAGCGCCCGTGTTATCGGCCACTTCCACCATTGTTTGAGGCTGTATCATGGGCCACCATCTCCTCCCTCTCCAATATCTCCAACACTCGCCATCTCTTGTGGCGGCTCAATGGGCGGGACTCCATAATCCTTACCCTATCCCCCACCCTACAAGCGTTCTCTTCATCATGGGCCATATACCTCTTGGTCTTCCTAACAGTCTTTCCAAAAACAGGATGGCGAAAGACGCCCTTAATCTCTACCAGCACCGTCTTGTCCATCCTATCACTCACCACAAACCCTTCCAGCACTTTACGAGCCATCCCCATCCCCCATAGCCTTTTTCAACTCCCTCTCCCTAAGTACGGTCTTTACACGGGCCAGATCCCTCTTCAGGTTCCGATAATGGGCAGGGCTATCTAAGCGACCAAAGGCCTTGTGAAACCGCATAGCCAAAAGCTCCTTCTTTATCTCCTCCTCCTTCTGCCTAAGCTCCTCATCACTCATATCCCTCAGCTCCACTGCCTTCATCACAGCTGACCCCCTGATTCCTTAGAAAGATATCGGGTCTTTACAGGCAGCTTCATAGAAGCCAGCCTAAGAGCCTCCTTAGCCACATCTGGAGCTACACCCGAAAGCTCATAAAGGACTCTCCCAGGCTTCACAACAGCCACCCAGTACTCCGGACTGCCCTTACCCTTCCCCATCCTGGTCTCTGCAGGCTTCTTGGTAACAGGCTTGTCGGGGAAGATGCGGATCCAAACCTTCCCCCCCCTCCTCACATGACGGGTTATGGCCACTCTGGCCGCCTCAATCTGCTGGGCAGTGACCCAAGCAGGTTCCAGGGCCTGTAACCCATAATCACCAAAGGCCAATGTAGAACCCCTGTTGGCCTTACCTTTCATCCTACCTCGCTGATGCCTCCTAAATCTAACCCTCTTGGGAGCCAGCATAGGACTCTACACCTCCACTCTCATCCATTATCTCACCTTTAAATATCCACACCTTCACCCCAATCACCCCATACTTGGTAAGGGACTCCGCAAAGCCGTACTCTATGTCGGCCCTGAGGGTATGAAGGGGCACCCTCCCCTGTCGATACCACTCCCTTCTGGCCATCTCAGCCCCCCCAAGCCTACCCGCACACCCAATCTTTATCCCCTTGGCCCCAAATTTTAAGGCAGTATTAACAGCCCTCTTCATAGCCCTCCGAAAGGAAACTCTCCTCTCAAGCTGCATAGCCACATTTTCTGCCACCAACTGCGCATCCAACTCTGGGATGGGGACCTCATGGATATTAAGCATAAGCTGGCGATCTGTGAGCTGGGCCAGTTCATCCCTCAACTTCTCTACCTCTGCACCTTTCCTCCCTATCACGATACCTGGACGAGCTGCGTATATGTCTATCTTTGCTTTGTTCGCTGCCCGTTCTATCACGATTCTTGATATTCCAGCGTGATAGAGCTTCTCTTTTATGTATCCCTTTATCTTGAGATCCTCGTGCAGGAACCTGGAATAGTGCTTCTTACTAAACCACTTGGACTCCCAATCCTTCACAATACCAAGCCTGAAGCCTATGGGATGAACCTTTTGACCCAAATCACCACCTCCTCATTCCTTTTATCTCCTTTCATCCAAGACCACTGTTATATGGCTTGTCCTCTTTCTCACCAGATACGCCCTTCCCATAGCCCTGGGCCTTATTCTCTTCCATGTAGGTCCGCCATTTACATATATCTCCTTCACATACAAGGCATCAACGTCTTCAATCTCCGGACTCACCTCTGCATTCGCCACAGCGGACCTCACCACCTTCTCCATCACCTTAGCCCCCCGCTTTGGGGAAAGTGTAAGGATCCTCAAGGTATCCTCCAAGTCCTTACCCCGAATGAGGTCTGCCACTACCCTGGCCTTCCTCGGGGAAATCCTCACATACCGAGCTACCGCCTTCACCGCCATCTCTGAGCCCTCATCTCACCCTGCTCTTTTTGGCCTTCTTATCGGCCCCATGCCCTCGATAGGTTCGAGTAGGAGCAAACTCCCCAAGTTTATGTCCTATCATCTGCTCCGTCACATAAACCGGCACAAACTTTCTCCCATTGTGTACTGCAAAGGTATGCCCCACAAATTCGGGCACAATAGTAGACCTACGAGACCAGGTTTTGATCACCCTTTTTTCACCTGACTCATTGAGCCGTTGCACCTTCTTCATTAACTTGGCGTCCACAAAAGGGCCCTTCTTTAAGGATCTCGCCATCTCACTTTCTCCTCTTCACAATCCACCTGTCCGAAGTCTTATTCTTCCTGGTTCTGTAACCCTTGGTAGGCCACCCCCATGGGCTCACCGGGTGACGCCCTTTTGTCCTACCCTCTCCACCTCCATGAGGGTGATCTACTGGATTCATGGCAGTGCCCCTCACGTGCGGCCTCTTCCCAAGCCAGCGAGATCGACCAGCCTTACCCAGATCAACGTTTTCATGATCCACATTGCCCACCTGACCCACTGTAGCCATGCAATCCTGGGGAAAGAGGCGGATCTCCCCGGAGGGGAGCCTCACATGGGCATACTCACCCTCCTTAGCCATGAGCTGGGCATACACCCCTGCACTCCTCACCAACTGCCCCCCTTTCCCCGGAAGTAACTCGAGATTGTGTATGAACGTACCTAAGGGGATCTCTCTCAAGGGTAAAGCATTGCCAGGTCTGATCTCTGCACCGGCCCCTGCCATTACCGTATCCCCCACCTGAAGGCCCAAGGGGGCCAGTATGTACCGCTTCTCACCATCAACATAACAAAGTAAAGCTATCCTTGCAGATCTGTTAGGGTCATACTCTACAGCCGCCACCTTGGCAGGCACCCCAATCTTATCCCTCTTGAAGTCTATTATTCTATAGCGCCTCTTATGACCACCTCCCCGAAAACGTACCGTGATCCTTCCTTGATTATTCCTAGCCCCTGTTTTCTTCAAGGGGCGTGTCAGGCGCTTCTCTGGCTCCCCCTTGGTAATCTCAGAAAAGTCTGAAACGCTCATAAAACGTACCCCAGGGGAGGTGGGTTTCAGCGTCCTAATGCCCATGCCAGTCCCCCTACACCTCGAAGAGCTCTATACGGTGGCCTGGGGCCAAGGTAACAATGGCCTTTTTCCAGTCCTTCTTCTTCCCTTCAATCCGTCCCATCCGCCTCTTTTTCCCCCTCATGCTTACTGTGTTCACCTTCAAAACCTTCACCTCAAAGAGCCTCTCAATGGCAGTCTTGATCTCCTGCTTGTTGGCTTTGGGATGCACTTCAAAGACCACCTTATTCATCTGCTCCTTCCCTTCCATGCTCTTCTCTGTAACCACAGGGCGCAGCACGATGTTATAGGGATCCCTTCTAAACCTCATGCCATTGCCTCCTCAATCTTCTCCAAGGCCCCCTTAGTGCACACCACCACCTCATGGTCCAAAAGGTCATACACATTGAGCCCCTCTACCTTCAAGACCTTCACATTCGGCAGATTCCTGGTAGATTTGTCGAGGTTAAAGTCTATCTCATCCACCACTATGAGCACCTTTCTCCCATCCAGGTTAAGGTCCCTCAAGAAGGCCAAAGCAGATTTGGTCTTGTGATCGGATAGGTCAATGGACTCTACAAATATCATCTCATTATCCCTGTACTTGGCGGAAAGGGCTGACTTCAATGCTATCTTTCGAGCCTTCTTAGGTATCCTGTAGCCAAAATCCCTGGGCTTAGGGCCAAACACCACCCCTCCACCTGTCCAGTGAGGTGCCCTTATGGAACCCTGGCGTGCCCTGCCAGTGCCCTTCTGACGCCAAGGCTTCCGGCCTCCACCCCTCACCTCCCCCCTTCCCTTGGTAAAGGCAGTACCTCGCCTTTTGCATGCCATCTGCATCTTCACCACTTCGTAAAGGAGGTGAGCCCTCAATGGCTCCTCAAGAAAATCCCCCTCCAAAACCCTTTCTTCCACCTTCTCTCTATGCCGGTTGACAATATCCACCGTAGCCATGACTCACCTGCCTTCCTTCCTGATCACCAATACGCCCTTCCGAGGCCCTGGCACGCTACCCTTGATCAGGAGCAGGTTCCTCTCTGGCAGCACCTCTATCACCTCCAAGCCCCTCACTGTCACCTTCCTGTTACCCATATGACCCGGCATCCCCAAACCCTTAAAGACCCTGGCCGGGAAGGTACACTGTCCAATAGAGCCTGGGGTTCTATGATACCGGGCCCCATGAGAGTCCCTGGCTCCTTTAAAGCCATGGCGTTTCATGACACCTTGGAACCCCTTACCCTTGCTCCTACCTGTAACTTTCACCTTCTCCCCAGGCCTGAATATGGAAACCGTCACCTCCTGGCCTTCCCTCAACTCACCAAGCTCCTGGGGGGATACCTCAAACTCCCGGAGCACCTTAAAAGGGGGCAAATCCCTCTTCTGAAAATGGCCAAGTATAGGCTTGGTCACTGCTTTGGGCCTTTGCTCTAAAAAACCCAACTGAACGGAGGTGTATCCATCCTTCTCTAAGGTCCTCTTGGCCACTATCACACAGGGACCAGCCTCTATCACGGTAACGGGAAGGACACTTCCATCTTCTGTAAATATCTGGGTCATACCCAGCTTTCTCCCTAAGATCCCTTCCACCTCTCCCCCCTACTCCATCACATCAGCTTTATCTCCACATCCACCCCTGCTGCTAAGTCCAGCTTCATCAGGGCATCTATTGTATCAGGAGTGGGATCGAGCAACTCCAACAGCCTCTTATGGACCCGGATCTCAAATTGCTCCCGAGACCGCTTGTCTATGTGGGGAGACCTCAAAACGGTATACCTGCTGATATCGGTGGGCAGTGGCACAGGGCCGACCACCCGAGCCCCAGTCCTCACCGCCGTCTTCAAAATCTCCTCTGCGGACCTGTCCAAGACCTTATGGTCATAGGCCTTAAGCTTTATTCTGATTTTCTGCCCCATGCTCAGTCCTCAATCACCTCTGTCACCACTCCCGCTCCAACTGTCCTGCCCCCCTCCCTCACCGCAAACCTTAACCCAGACTCTAACGCCACCGGATATATCAACTCTACCTCCATGTTCACATTGTCCCCAGGCATCACCATCTCTACACC